>ALYD01000003.1 GCA_000513555.1 Lachnospiraceae bacterium JC7 | reverse complement strand
TTTTACGAAATCAAGGGAGGCAACAAAGGCTGCAATCAGAGGTTATCGTGAGATAAACATGCAGGGAATTAAACTGGTAAAGGATGGCGGTTATCTTGCCACCTGCAGCTGCAGTCATTTCATGACCCCTGAGCTCTTCACAAGAACCATAGCGGAGGCTGCCAACTCAGTACACAGACGTCTTCGTCAGGTGGAGTACCGTACCCAGTGTTCTGATCACCCTATACTCTGGGGCGAAGGATGAGAACAGCTACTATTTAAAGTTCTACATCTTCCAGGTGTGTGATGAGAAATAATTACAGCTTTGCAACTTCCCCATCCTTCTTCGGGAGTCTCCAGTAAACAGTAACCAGCATGGTGCTGAAGGCTGCCACACCTCCGATCACATTGGAGATCGGTTCTGCTGCGAAGACACCGTCAACACCCATGTAAAGAGGGAGTATCAGAGTCAATGGCAGGATAATGATTATCTTTCTCAATGTCGAAAAGAAGATAGCCTTCTTTGACTGTCCGAGAGCAGAGAAAACAGATTGTCCGCAGAACTGTCCCATCTGGAAAATAAAGGCCATAAGGTAAAGACGGAGGCAATGGGTGCCTATACGGATAGTCTCGGGATCTCCGGAAAAGATACGGATACAGAAAGCCGGGAAAATAAGTATGAGTATCCACACTACAAAAGCATAGGAGCTTGCGGCTACAGAGGCAAAAATGATGCCTCTTTTCAATCTGCCGTACTTTCTCGCTCCGAAATTGAAGCCCAGAACCGGCTGTGATGCGTGGGTGATGGCGGTTCCCGGAAGGGTGATGAAGTCTCTCAGGGAATTAATGATGGTAAACACGCCAATGTACAAGTCACCTCCGTAGTTCCTGAGGGTAATGTTGCAGGCTGCCTGAGTCACGGTGTTGGTGGATTTCATAAGGAAATTGGCAAATCCCAAAGTGATGATCTCACGGGCTATATTGATGTCAAATCGTATACGTTTGGTATCAAGCCTGAACATGGCCTTTTCAGAAAGAAGAAATCTGATAACCCATATGGCACTGAGTGCCTGAGAGATAACTGTGGCTACGGCCGCGCCTACAACGCCCCATCCGAAAACAAACATGAAGAGAGGGTCAAGAATGATATTTAGAAGTGCACCTATTGCGGTGGTTATCATTCCGATCCTTGGAAAACCCTGAGCGCTTATGTAGTAATTCAGACCGGAACCTGTCATGAAAAATACGGTTCCCAGTATGTATACAGTGAAATAATCGTGGGCGTAACTGTAAGTGGCATCACTGGCACCCAGAGCATAAAGCATTGGCTTCATAAATATAAGTGTCAGGATGGTGATGCTGATGGATGAAGTTATAAGAAGAAAGGCGCTCTGACACATTATGTTAAGTGCCCTTTCGTTTTTGCCTTCGCCTCTTGCTATGGAAAAAAGAGGTGTACCGCCTATTCCGAACCAGTCGGTAAAAGCGGTTATGAGGGTTATGAGCGGAAAGCAGACGCCCACACCTGTAAGGGCCAGACCGTTTGCCCCGGGGAGATGGCCTATATAAATACGATCAACTATATTGTATAGAAGCTGAATGATCTGAGCTACCAGAAGAGGTACTGTCTGTAACATGATAGCTTTTATCACTGAGCCGTTTGAAAAGTCTGTTGCTTTTGCTGCCAAGTTTAAGCCTCCTGAGACCATGCAAAATATACGATCATTCCGATAATGTATTGAGTGTAACACTTCGAAAGTATATGGTAAAATACTAAAATATCATGATGAGTATAGATGAATGGAGATGTGTGATCTCTTATTTTAATGATACAGAGTTCGCCATAACAGGCGGAGGAATGGAGAATTTATATGAAAAAAATGATTTCATGGAATGTAAACGGCTTAAGAGCTGTTATGGGCAAGAACTTCATGGAGGAGTTTCAGAAGCTGGACGCAGATATATTCTGTCTGCAGGAGACTAAGCTTCAGGCAGGACAGATAGAACTGGAACTTCCCGGTTATCATCAGTACTGGAACTATGCTGAAAAGAAGGGATATTCAGGAACTGCCCTGTTCACCAGGGAAGAACCCTTAAATGTCACTTATGGCATGGGGATAGAGGAGCATGACCAGGAAGGAAGAGTAATTACAGCAGAATTTGAAGACTATTATGTTCTTACTGTATATGTTCCCAACTCTCAGGGAGAACTCAAGAGACTTCCGTACAGAATGGAGTGGGAGGATGCCTGGAGAGAGTATATTAACAGGCTCAATGAGAAAAAGCCTGTCATTTACTGCGGAGATCTCAATGTGGCTCACGAGGAGATAGATATCAAAAATCCTTCAACAAATCATCATAATGCAGGATTTACCGATGAAGAGCGTGCAAAGTTCTCAAGACTTCTGGATTCAGGATATGTGGACAGCTTCCGCATGCTCCATCCGGAAGCAAGGGATGAGTACAGCTGGTGGTCTTACCGCATGAAAGCAAGAGAGAGAAATGTGGGCTGGCGTATAGACTATTTTGTTGTATCCGAAAAAATAAAGGATAAGATAAAGGATGCGGGAATTCATCAGGAGATATTCGGTTCAGATCATTGTCCTATAGAACTGGATATAGAATTGTAAAAAATATACATAACATTCAAAATAAATATTTGCATTTAAGTGTTTTTGACCGTTACATCCCCAATCGGATGTAACGGTTTTTGTGTATTTATGTTATACTGAAACCAACTATATACAAAAGTTGATTTATCCTATCCCCATATGCATCATTGGGAGACAAAAGCAGGGGCAAAATGTTTGGATTAAAAAAAGAAAATAATATATATGTATTCGAAGCAGTTGTTCATACAGAGCAACTGTATCTAAATCTGTACGAAGGAAATAAAAAGGTACGCCAGATAGCATTTGATCCTTTTGAGCGCATAGGAGATGTCTGGAGGCTGGAAGTAGCTGAGGATATCTCTGAGCTTAGCTATTGCTATGAGGCAGACGGTCATGTCTTCACAGATCCCAACGGAACGGTTTTTGAGGGAAGAAAGAAGTTCGGTTATCTAAAGGATGGAACCAGGATACTGAAAACTCCGGTGGCAGAGGCTGTGGCTGTTCCGGAACAAAGTGCTGAGTGGATCAAGGACAGGCCTCTCGACATACCGTATGACGAAACCATAGTTTACCGTCTTCACGTAAGAGGATTTACAGCTCACAGTTCTTCAGGTGTAAACAAGGATGTAAGAGGTACTTTTCAGGGGATCATAGAGAAGATACCGTATCTTGTTTCACTGGGGATCACGGCGGTTGAGCTTATGCCGCCCTATGAGTTCAATGAAGTCATGCTTCCGGATTATGGCAGTCAGAATCCTTACAAAACTGAGCTTCGTCCTACAGGACGCATAAACTATTGGGGATTCACAAAAGACGCCATGCAGCTGGCGCCCAAGTCCAGTTTCACTTCTGATCATAAAAATCCAAGAAATGAATTCAGAAAATTAGTATATGAACTGCATCGCAACAATATAGAGGTAATAGTTGATCTCTATTTTACCTATGAGACTCTGCCCGACTACATCACGACAGTCATGCGATACTGGCGTATCAATTATCATATAGATGGTATTCATATGATAGGTTCGGCACCGTACAGCGTTATCGCGAGAGATCCATATCTCAGCAGGTTTAAGATATGGGCCGACAGCTGGGAAGGGCAGATGCAGCAGGCGGACAGATATGGTGGAGCCTATAGACATTATGCGCCCAGATATCTTGCGGATTACAATGACGGCTTTCAGAACGATATGCGTCGTGTCCTGAAGGGGGACGAAAGTATGCTCGGAACGCTCATGAACCGGATCAGGAACAATCCCGGGGACAGGGCGAACATTCAGTACATGGCCAATGTTTCCGGAATGAGTCTTCTGGATTCCCTTTCCTATGACAGAAAGCATAATGAAGAGAATCATGAGGACAATAGGGATGGAACCAACCAGAACTATTCGTGGAACTGCGGAGAGGAAGGCCCGAGCCGTAAGAAGTCAGTGAAAGTCCTAAGAAGAAAAATGTGGAGGAATGCCTACATCCTTCTTATGCTGAGTCAGGGAACGCCGCTTATTAATTCAGGGGATGAATACGGTCATACCAGAATGGGCAATAACAATGCCTACTGTCATGACAATACGCTTAACTGGATGGACTGGCACCTTTTGGAAAAAAATAAAGAGTACTACGAGTTCACAAAAAAGATCATCGCTTTTCGTAAGAAGCATAAGGTATTCCATCAACCGCAGGCACTGCGCCAG
The DNA here is from genome assembly GCA_000513555.1 of Lachnospiraceae bacterium JC7. Classification (GTDB taxonomy): domain Bacteria; phylum Bacillota; class Clostridia; order Lachnospirales; family Lachnospiraceae; genus Oribacterium. The sequence goes on along the minus strand of ALYD01000003.1, from coordinate 169,730 downwards.
CTTGATTACAGATCTGTGGGTATTCCTGATCTTAGTTTTCATGGAGAAAATGCATGGAGGCCGGAGATGGAGAACTTCAGACGTCAGCTTGGGGTAATGTATGCCGGTGAATATGCCGATGATGATACATTTCTGGTCCTTTATAACTTTCATTGGGAGAAACATGATTTTCTTCTTGCCCATCCTCCGGTTGGAAAGAAATGGGCAGTGGTCATAGATACGGCTGCGGATGAAGAAAACGGCATGTATCCAGAAGGACAGGAGCCAGAGCTTGATATATATGAACGGATAGTGGAGCCGAGGTCTATAGTTGTTCTTAAGGCTGTAAAGGATAAGTCCTACAGACCGAAGCGCCGCAGAGTGGTGCGAAGCAACAGGGAAAAGAATAGCTCTGTTGAAAAAGCTGGATCCGATGCAGGAGCATCATTAATAAAAAATACAGAAGTTAGCGTGAAAACGGACGGAGAAAAAACAGATAAAGAGACCGTAACGGAACACTAAGGAGGAACTTATGACCGAAAAATTATATGATGTGATGAACTGGGCAGATGTTGAGGATGTGACTTATGCGGAGACCGGTGATCCTAAGAGTATTCTTGGAGCTCATGTTATTCCGGAAGGTCTTCTGATCCAGACATTTATACCGACAGCAAAGGATATTGAAGTTAAGATACAGGGCGACAAGGTATATCAGATGGAGCTTGCGGATGAAGATGGTTTTTTTGCCGTACTCATCCCAATGAAAAAGAAGTGGGAAAAAGAACTGCCCAAGTTCTCTTATCTCATAACTTACGACAATGATACCACCACTGAATCAGAGGATCCTTATACATTTGCATCTGTCTATACTGATGAGGATATAAAGAAATATCAGGCGGGTATATGGTATGACATCTATAACAAGATGGGTGCACATCCTATAACCATAGACGGAGTACGAGGTGTCGTTTTTTCAGTCTGGGCTCCCAATGCAGAGCGTGTTTCTGTAGTCGGTGATTTCAATCTCTGGGACGGAAGAAGAAATATGATGCAGAGTCTCGGAGGTTCGGGAATATTTGAGATATTCATCCCTCATCTTACTCCGGGTACAGTATATAAGTATGAGATCAAGTGCCGACATAAGGAACCTTTCCTTAAGACAGACCCTTATGCCAATGCTATGGAGATGCGTCCGAACAATGCTTCTATAGTTGCGGACCTGGATAAATTCCAGTGGAGTGACAAGGAGTGGGAGGATAGAAAGAAGGAGCTGAAGTCATCAGGCCTCAAGGAAAGACCTATGAGTGTTTATGAGGTGCATCTCGGATCCTTCGCAAGAAAGCAGTCTCTCGTAAACGAAGACGGAACCTCGGTTGACGGATCAGAGTTCTACAATTACCGTGAGCTTGCCAAAAAGCTTGCAAGCTATGTGAAAAAGCAGGGATACACACATGTGGAGCTCATGCCGGTCATGGAGCATCCTCTTGATGCAAGCTGGGGCTATCAGGTATCGGGATATTATGCACCGACAAGTCGTTATGGTTCGCCTGAAGATTTCATGTACTTTGTGAACTACATGCACAATGAGGGAATAGGTGTGATACTTGACTGGGTACCTGCACACTTCCCGAGAGATTCATGGGGGCTTGCACAGTTTGACGGTACAGGTCTTTACGAGAATCCGGATCCTGTACTTGCCAGCCACCCTCATTGGGGAACACTGACATTCAATTACCGGAAGAATGAGGTTTCCAACTTCCTCATCGGAAGTGCCATGTACTGGGCAGATAAGTATCATGTCGATGGACTTCGTATGGATGCGGTAGCTTCCATGCTTTACCTCGACTATGGCCGTCAGGGACAGGGGGCACCCAGAAATATCTATGGCGGCAATGAGAACCTTGATTCAGTAGAGTTCCTTAAGCATCTGAATTCACAGTTCCATAAGATGTTCCCGGGAACCCTTCTTATTGCAGAGGAGTCTACAGCGTGGCCGAATATCACAGGCTCTGTAAAGGATGACGGTCTCGGATTCGATATCAAGTGGAATATGGGATGGATGAACGATTTCCTCGGTTATATGCAGACAGATCCGTTCTTCCGTAAGGGAAGCTATAATCAGCTTACCTTCTCCATGATCTACAATTATTCAGAGGACTTCATGCTTGTGTTCTCTCATGATGAAGTGGTTCATGGAAAGCGTTCACTTTTAGGCAAGATGCCCGGACATACATTTGAGGAGAAGGCCCGTAACTTACGTACTGCTTACGGATATTTCTGGACACATCCCGGAAAGAAGCTGCTCTTCATGGGACAGGATTTCGGTCAGTACGATGAGTGGTCGGAGAATCAGGAGCTTGAATGGAATCTTCTGGAGTATCCTGTTCATAAGGAAATTCAGGAGTATGTTAAGGATCTCAACGGGGTCTATAAGGAGCATCCTGCACTTTGGCAGCTTGACTACTATCCCGATGGATTTGAATGGATCAACTGCAGCTACAGCGACCTCTCCATGGTGATGTTCATCCGTAAGACTGATAAGCCTGAGGAGACCATTCTGGTTGTTACCAACTTCGATAATATTGCACACCCCAAGTTCAGAGTAGGTGTTCCGTTCATGTGTACTGCCAAGTCTCTTATCTCAACTGATGATGAGAAGTATGGCGGATTCGGTATGGTTAAGCGCACGAAGATCTCCGCAAAGAAAGCTTCGTGGGATGAGAGGGATTATGCGATAGATATTGATATACCATCCATGTCTACAACCATCTATCAGCTCACTCCATGTGAAGAGCCTGAGGAGAAGGAGACTGTAAGGAGAAGTACTGCAAGGACTGCAGTTAAAAAGACAGCGGGCAAAGCTGCTTCGGTAAAAAAGACTGATGAAAAAAACAAGGCCGGCAGCAGGTTAAGTGCAAAAAAACCTGTGGCTCCGAAGGCACCAAAGAAAGCTTCGGGAGTCGCCCGCCGCAGAAAAGGATAAAATAAAGCTTAATAAATATAAGAACTTATGTCGAAATAACCTTAGGGTAAGTACATAAGCGTACAGTTATTTTGGCTTATGACACAGACCCATGGTTTCGGAGATCTCCGGAGTTATGGGTCTTTATTTTAGGCTGATTTTTGGAGTATATGGTATGAAGAAAGCGGGAATGCTGATGCCGGTATTTTCTCTCCCGGGAAAATACGGTATAGGAACATTGGGTGAGGAAGCATATAAGTTTATTGATATGCTTTGCGATACGGGTAATAAAATATGGCAGGTCCTGCCTATGGGGCCTACGGGATTTGGAGATTCTCCTTACCAGTCCTTCTCTGCCTTTGCGGGGAATCCATATTTTATTGATCTGGATATGCTTGTTAGAGAGGGGCTTTTATCAGAAGAGGAACTGGAAGAATTTGATTTTGGAGATGGTGCGGTCTCTGATAATGTGAGCGGAAATTCCGGGGATGATCATGGAGACAGCCCATATGCAGTGAACTATGGAAAGCTGTATGTCAGTAAAACAAAGGCGCTGAAACTGGCGTTTGAACATTTTCTTAAGCAGGGCGGTGATGTTTCTGCGCTTTATAAGGATCTAAGACCTGAAACTGTTGAATACTGTGTTTTTATGGCTATAAAAGACAGTTTTAATGGGGCGAGCTGGGATGTATGGCCAAAGAAGTTCAGAAACTGTGATGAGAAAGAGCTGGAGCTGTTTAGGAAGACCCATAAGGAAGAGATAGGGTTTTATGCTTTTTTGCAGTATCAGTTCATGAAACAGTGGGGAAAGGTTCATGAATATGCAAAGATCCGTGGTATCGAGATAGTCGGAGATATTCCTATATATTGTGCGTCGGATTCAAGTGATGCATGGGCACATCGTGAGCTTTTCCAGTATACAAGAGATGGAGAACCAAAGAGAGTGGCGGGAGTTCCGCCAGATCTCTTTTCTGCAACAGGACAGCTTTGGGGAAATCCGCTTTATGACTGGGATATGCATGCAAAGACAGGATATAAATGGTGGCTGGATCGCATGGATTACTGTTTCGAAATGTATGATATCCTCAGGGTCGATCACTTCAGAGGTTTCGAGGCCTATTATGCGATTCCCTTTGGTGATGAGACTGCTGAAAACGGTGAATGGGTAAAAGGTCCGGGGATGGGACTGTTTAATGCCATGTATAAGCATTACGGAACCGAAAAACTGCCTATTATTGCAGAGGATCTCGGCATCATCACGGATGAAGTCAGAGAACTTATGGCTAAAGTAGGATTCCCTGGTATGAAGGTTCTGCAGTTCGCATGGGATTCGGGACCTGAAAATGCATTCCTTCCCAACAGTCTGGTGACAACAAACTGCATATATTATACAGGAACCCATGATAATGACACACTTCGGCACTGGTTCGATACGCTTCCTGACTGGCAGAGGGACTATATCTACAAGTATATGAGCCGTTCTTCAAATGACTGGGATGTGATGCCGGAGCTGCTTATTAGGCTCAGCATGAGTACCATAGCGGATACTGTTATAGTTCCTGCAGCTGACTATCTGGGATATGGAGCTGACGGACGAATCAATTTTCCGGGAACTTCCGGAAATAACTGGATGTGGAGGATGAAGGAAGGGGCATTCACAGACAGCATAAAGAGCGTTATTGCCGAAATAGTGGGAGTATACGGACGATATCAGAAGGCACTACCCAGACCTGAGCCTGTGGAAAAGTCGGATTCTGAAGATGATGATAAGTTGTCAGATAAGGATGCTCCGACTGAAAAGGAGTCGGATGAGTGATCTATGTGATGCACATCCGTAAAAGAGAGTGATAAAAGAAAAAACCAGAGGCATCGGCCTCTGGTTTTTTTATGATAATATCGATTTTCTCTACAGTACAGTTTTTTCTATAACCGGAGAATCAGTTAACAGCGAAGTTTGCCTGAGCCTGATTCTTTGCGAGATCACTTACATAAACAGTAATGGAATCTGCAGCCATGGAGAAAGTTACTCTTCCTGTGGTTTTGTTGAGATCTGTCGGCTTAAGATTGTTTCCCAGACTATCAACAGCATATATGGAATCCCAGTCAACACCTGACTGTGTATCCGAAACCTCAAATTCAAGGTACCCAACTCCGAGAACAACAGAATCCTCATCAATTACAGGATTGGCTTCATCAAGAAGATTTATCTGGATATGGGAAGATCTGGTCATGTTGTTGATGGCTACAGCGGTTACTGTAAGGTTACCGTTATTTGTAAGTGTGCACTTGTATGTGGAACCGTTCTTTTCCAAAGGTACATCCTGACCTTCGATGGAAGCTGTTACCGACTTCAGCGGAATAAGGGAAGAGACCTTAAAGGAAACTTCAGCATTCTGATAATCCTTGGTATCCGGTTCTGATGATTCGATAGAAGGTGCCTGAATCACGAAAAGAAGTATGAGACCGTTTATCAGAACATAAGGAATCAAAAATCCAAAAAGAAAACGAACGAGTCCGGAATGATTTGCTTTAGGCTTCACGAAGTTACCATGGGCAGCATAGCGTGAGGCGTGTCTATCTGTATAATTTCTTGCCATAATTACCTTCCATTACTTATATTTTAGCCATAATTCGCGATAAGTATAACAAAATGAAACTTGCGTTACAAGAAGCTTGTTGTTATACTTACTTAATACTTAATTAAATTTTCTAGAAAATTCATTCTTGGTTTCCAGAGTTTTTTCCAATTTATATAAAGTAAAAAAGTATATTGAACATAAACATAGTACTCTTTCGTAAGTTATCACTGTGAAAAAGGTTGTTTTTTGACTATCAGTGCCGGAATAAAAAGAAAGATTATTATGAGAATTGTGCCCGCTTCAAGGAGGTTACATGGCAGACGAAAAAGATGAGAAAATGACAGCTGACGAAAAGCCTGTTGTGAAGAGAACAAGAGCTAAGGCGGTCAAAAAAGAGGATTCTTCAGAAGGTGCGGAAAAAAAGACTGTAAGAAAGCCTCGAGGAAGAGCTGCAGCTAAAAGCAGTGTGGAAAATGCGTCGTCTGATGTCATTGAGAATCAGTCTGATGCAGCAGCTGAGGAGAAGCCAAAGAAGCGTACCGTGACCCGTCGGACAACCAAAAAGGCTGAAGAGGTTGAGATCAGGGAAGATAAGGCAGTATCAGAAGGCGTTTCCGAAAAAGCTGAAGAAAAGACAACTACTGCCAAGACTGTCAGAAAAAGAGCTGTAGTAAGAAAAAATACCAAGAGCAAAGATAAGCCAGAATCATCAGATGAGATTTCTGCAGCTCAGCCAAAAGAAACCGGTGAAGTGACTGCTGTTTCCGAAAAAACGGAATCTTCTTACGGTGCATCGGATGCGGAGATCAATCTCACTGCTGAGCCGGCAGTCTCTGCTGAAACCGCTTATGTTTCCAGAAACGAGGAAGCTTCGGAGCCGGCTGCTGAACGAGGACAGGACAACAGAGCAAATCTTCATCGTAAATCCATCGTTGTGAACAGGAGAGGTATACATGGTGTCAAGCCTGTTCGAAACAGCGATCATATGCTTAGGAGTGATGGTCAGAACAGGCAGGAGCGTTACGGCAGACAGGACAGACCATCTGAAACTGCAGAACGTGAAATGAGATATGACAGAACTGATGCAGGGCTTATTCAGGAATATGTTTCCAGGGATGGCATGGGTACATTCCGGCAGGATGCCCCGGCCAAGGAGATACGTCGTATAGAAAAGGAAGCAGCTGATCGAACAGACGAGGATATGGCAAAACGGGATGCCGAGATAGCCAAGGCTGCTGAGAATGAAAAGACGGACGAGCTTGATAACGAGACACAGAAGGCTCCTACAGGAAATCCCTGTGGAGGTATCCTGGAAGTAATGCCGGATGGCTTCGGATTTACGAGATCTGCCAATTTCCTCCCGGGAGACAGTGATGTGTATGTGAATCCGGCCATAATAAAGCGATACAGACTTAAGACCGGAGACGTTATAAAGGGTCTTTACAGAAGTAAGAATCCAAATGAACGTTTCGGTGCCCTTTCCTATATTGAAACAGTAAACGGTAAGCCCCTCAGTGCTTTGGGACAGAGAAAGAACTTCGATCATCTCACCCCGGTTTTCCCGGATCATCGTATCAAGCTTGAGGTGGAGGGAGAAAAGGCTCCTATAGCTCTGAGACTCCTTGATCTTCTTGCGCCTATAGGCAAGGGACAGAGAGGAATGATAGTATCACCGCCCAAGGCAGGTAAGACCACACTTCTTAAGCAGGTAGCAAAAGCCATAGTTAAAAACGAGCCTAACATGCATCTGCTCATACTTCTTATTGACGAGCGTCCCGAGGAAGTTACCGACATGAAGGAAGAAGTTGAGGGCGGACTTGTAACTGTAATCTACTCAACATTTGATGAGGAGCCTTCCCATCATAAACGTGTTGCTGAGATGACTATCGAAAGAGCTAAACGTCTGGTTGAGCAGGGAGAGGATGTAACCATTCTTCTCGATTCCATGACGAGACTTGCAAGAGCTTATAATCTGGTGGTTCCGGCATCAGGAAGAACTCTTTCAGGAGGTCTGGATCCGGCTGCTCTCCACATGCCCAAGAGATTTTTCGGTGCGGCAAGAAATATGCGTGAAGGAGGTTCTCTCACGATTCTTGCGACGGCACTTGTGGATACCGGTTCACGTATGGACGACGTAATATATGAGGAGTTCAAGGGAACAGGCAATATGGAGCTTGTGCTTAACAGAGAGCTTCAGGAACGCCGTATATTCCCGGCTATAGACATTGTAAAGTCAGGTACCCGCAGAGATGATCTTCTCCTTACTGAACTTGAGAGAAATGCTGTGGATATCATCCATAAGAGAACTTACGATGAAAAGACAGGAGCTGTTGAGGAGGTTATCAATCTGTTTGATAAGACCTCGAACAACGAAGAGGTATGCCAGTTCATAGTGAACGGAAAGCCTGTATTACGCCAGCAGAACACAAACTCAAGACTGGCCATAAAGATCAACAGACCACAGTAAAGTGATTTTAGGAGTATATTGATTCTCAGGCTGATCCGGCGATTTAAGTTAGTTTGATACAGTTTCAAAAAGGTATTGCAAATCTATTCTTTTTGTGTTACCTTGATAAAGCTTTACTTAAAACTAAGCATAGCTTTTCATCAGGAGAGATATGCGAATTTATATGGTTGGAAACCATGTAGAAAGAGGTACAAAATGAGACAGGATATTCATCCAAAGTATTATCAGGCAACAGTTACATGTAACTGTGGTAACACATTCGTAACAGGCTCAACAAAGCCAGAGATCCACGTAGAAGTTTGCTCAGCTTGCCATTCATTCTATACAGGCAAGGAGAAGTCAGCTAACGCTGCTGGTCAGATCGATAAGTTCAACAAGAAGTTCGGTCTTAACTGATAGGTGGAGAGATCCGGTGCAGTCCGGATGTCTGATAAAGATCAGGATTGAAAGAGTACATGCAAAGCATGTGCTCTTTTTTCTTTTTAAAGATGAATAGTATCCCAAACAAAGCTTAACAAATAATTCACATTAGATTTATTGAATAAGAGAGGTATTTCGTATACACTAATTGCCATGAAAAACACTACGATTATGACTTCAAATAAGAAGATCGATATAGATGATGTAAAGGCAGATAATATGACAGATAAGATAAATACAGATAATGGTGTGTGTGCGGCAGGATGCAGGGTGCCGGATATGGGACAGGTTTACAGCGGTATAGGCGGTCAGGCAGTCCTTGAGGGCATGATGATGCGAAACGGTGCAAAGTATTCGGTCGGTGTCCGTAAGCCGGACGGTACCATCGAGGTAATGGAAGATACCTACATTTCCATGACTGACAAGTATCCTATCTGTAAGGCTCCGTTTATAAGGGGTATCTTTTCTTTTGTGGATTCCATGGTACTCGGGACCAAGTGCCTGAATTACAGTGCTACTTTTATTGAGGATGATCCTGAGGATGCGGATAAAGAGCCTGGAAAGTTTGAAAAATGGCTTGATGATACCTTCGGAGAAAAACTTGAACCGGTGATCACCGGTATAGTGATGTTCTTTTCATTTGCATTGGCCATGGTACTTTTCGTACTGTTTCCTGCATGGGTAGCCAGTTTCCTGAAGCCATTCCTTCCGCATGAGTCCCTTCTTGGATTTATCGAGGGAATAATCAGAGTCACATTGTTTGTTATATATATTAAGATCGTTTCACGGACCCCGGATATCGCCAGAACTTTTCAGTATCATGGAGCAGAGCACAAGTGCATAAACTGTGTTGAACACGGACTTCCTCTTACAGTGAGAAATGTTGCAGCTTCAAGCAAGGAGCATAAGCGCTGCGGAACCAGCTTCATAGTTTATGTTATGCTTATTTCCATACTTCTTTTTATGGTGATCCGTTTTGATGATATCTGGCTTAAGCTTGCAAGCCGTCTGGTGCTTATTCCGGTTATTGCCGGTATAAGCTATGAGGTTCTCCGCATAGTAGGTATGTATGATAATGCTTTGACCAGACTTCTTTTTATTCCGGGAATGTGGATGCAGGGGCTTACCACCAGTGAGCCGGATGACAGTGAGATAGAGGTGGCCATAGCTGCGGTTGAAAAGGTTTTTGACTGGCGTAAATTTGAGAAGGATACTTTCGGGATTGATTTTCAGGAGAATGATGCTGCAGGAGAGCAGTGACTGTCAGCTGAAATATCAAAAAATGGCAATCATTATGAAAGATCAGGCTTCGATAGTTTAACGGGAGAAAAAAACAAATATGCAGACAATTACATTCCGAAGTCTCCTTAGTGAGGCTGCGGAAAAATTAAAAAAAGCAAATGTTCCGGACCCGCGTTTTGATGCGCGGGCTCTTCTTATGTCAGCCTTCGGAATAGATCCGGCCCGATTTCTGTTATATGAGGAGCGTGAGCCGGAAATCCTGGTACCTAAGGTGCTTAAGGATAAGGAGGCATTGGAAGAAGCGTACAGAACTTTTCGGAAAAATATAGAAAGACGTGAGAAAAGAGAGCCTTTACAGCAGATACTCGGTACGGTGGGCTTTTATGGGCTGGATTTCAGGGTGACACCGGATGTTCTTTGTCCCAGGGCCGATACAGAGACCCTTATAGACTGTGTTCTGGGAAATCTCATGTATGACAATATCCCTGAAAAGTACAGGAATATGAAGGAACGGGTGGATAAGTTGACATCCGGAAGGCAGATTGTGGATAACGAAAGCACAGAGCTCCTCGATATGTGCACAGGATCGGGGTGTATAGCCGTCACACTGGCTAAATTCGGTCACTTTCAGAGTGTGACAGCTGTGGATATCTCGGAAAATGCGTTAAAAATCGCAACATATAACAGAGACAGTATCCTGGATGACGGGGAAAGAGACAGAGTCCGCATGATACATTCAGACATGTTTTCTGAAGTATCCGGTAAATATGATGTGATAGTATCGAATCCTCCATATATTCCGTCAAGTGTAGTTGATACTCTTGAACCTGAAGTGAGAGATTTTGAGCCGAGGATGGCTTTGGATGGAACGGAGGACGGACTTAAGTTCTATCGTATACTCGCTTCAGAGTGCCCAAGGTATCTGAAGTCCGGAGGATATGTGTTCTTTGAGATAGGATACGATCAGGGAGAAGCGGTTTCGGAACTTTTGAAGGATGCAGGCTTCAGGGATGTTATGATAATTAAAGATTTTGGCGATAATGACAGAGTAGTCACAGGTCAGATCTAGTGTTATAAGTGCACACAGTTATATAGGATGGATACGGGAGAGATCCCGTGATATTTTGATGTTCATACAGAAATAAATGTAAATTCGGTTCGGGTATGAACCATGGAGGTAATAATGGATATGTTTGACCGTCTTGAATCCATTTCAAGACATTATGAGGAAATTCAGCGCTTTATGACTGAGCCTGATATAGTTAATGATACAGAAAAGTACCTTAAGATGATGCGTGAGAGCAGTGATCTTGAACCTTTGATAAACACATATAAAAGATATAAGGAAGCGGTTCAGGCAGAAAAGGATTCTCTTGAGATCCTCTCTTCTGAAAAGGATCCTGATCTGGTGGAGATGGCGAAGGAAGAGCTGCAGCAGGCGAAGGCAGATCAGCCGGAGCTTGTTAAAGAGCTTCAGATCCTGCTTCTTCCGAAGGATGAGAATGATGACAAGAACATTATCATAGAGATAAGAGGAGGAGCCGGAGGCGATGAGGCAGCGCTTTTTGCATATGAGCTTTACCGTATGTATATAAACTACGCTGAACGCCGCGGATACCGTACAGAGCTTGTTTCTGCCAATGAGACCGGAATCGGCGGTATGAAGGAAGCTGTATTTATCGTTACCGGCAAGGGCGCCTATTCGAGACTCAAGTATGAGGCGGGTGTTCACAGAGTTCAGCGTGTTCCGGTAACTGAGTCGGGAGGGCGTATCCATACTTCCACAGCAACCGTTGCTGTTATGCCGGAGGCTGAAGATGTTGATGTGGAAATCAATCCTGCAGATGTAAGGATGGAGGTGTTCAGATCATCCGGTGCAGGTGGACAGCACATTAATAAGACCTCATCAGCGGTGCGACTCATTCATGTTCCCACCGGTATGGTGGCCGAGTGTCAGGAGGAGCGTTCTCAGGTACAGAACAGAGAAAAGGCCATGCGTCTGCTTCGCGCCAGATTATATGAAATAGAGTATAATAAAAAGCAAAACGAGGCTGCTGAAGCCAAGCGTTCACAGGTAGGTACCGGAGATCGTTCAGAGAAGATAAGGACCTATAACTTCCCGCAGGGCAGAGTCACTGACCATCGAATCGGACTTACGCTTTATTCTATTGAAAAGATATTGAACGGAGATCTCGATGAACTTCTGGATCCTATCATTTCCGCCGATCAGGCTGCAAAGCTTGAGGAACTGAATAAAGAAGTAATGTGATCTTCAAGGAGAGGACATAGTGGCGAGAGAATTAAAGAGTTTGAGAAATAGACAGAGATCCAGAAAGAAATCCACCGGAGGCAGCGGAAAGATACTTCCTGTTGTGGCAGTGATCATGCTGCTTTTAACTATTTCGATCACAGGCCTTTATTTTTATGACAAGAAGTATGCTCCTTCCAGAGAGCCTGCGGATAAGACAGAGTACTTTGGTGTAAGCGGCGATGAGGTCGCACTTTTTCTCAATGATACTCAGGCTTTAAAGGAAGACGGTACAGCCATAAAAGCGAAGTGTATAAACGGAGGTCTGTTTATACCTTATGAGTGGGTGATGTCTGAGCTTAACAGGAGATATTACTGGGCCAAGGATCTCAATTCCATACTTTACACACTTCCCACAGAGACTGTGAAATACGGGCTGGGAGATACCCTTAAGGATGGATCGACAGCATTTATCCGCATGGGCGACTCCACAGACGATCTTTACCTCAACATCAAGCTTGTGGCAGAGTATACGGATATAAGCTATAAAAGCTTTCTTGAGGATGAAAACAAGAGGGTATTCATTTCCAATGACTGGAGTCAGTATAAACAGGCCGATGTAAAGAGAAAAGAGTCTGTCAGACTTCTCGGAGGCGTAAAGTCCAAGGTCCTTACAAATCTGGAGGCAGGTGAAAAGGTAAAGATCCTTGAGACATTGGAAAAATGGAGCAAGGTAGTCACAGAGAACGGATATATCGGATGGCTCAGAAATTCCCATCTTAACGAAACGACCGATGTGACTCCCGAAAGCAAATTCAAGGCTCCTGAGTACAAGCATATCACCCGGAAAGACGGAAGTAAGGTGGTCCTCGGATTTCATCAGATAACATTGACAGAGGCCAATGCTTATCTCGAAGATATCACGAAAGATGCAACAGGAATGAATGTTGTAGCGCCTACATGGTTTGTTCTTACAGGTGATGACGGAAGCTTCACCTGCTACTGGACTCAGGATTATGTGGATAAGGCTCATGAAAAGGGCTATCAGGTATGGGCTACGGTAAACAACTTTGATGGCGGAGATATAGATGAGTCTGTTTTTCTTACCAGCTCGGCCCTTCGTGGAAAGCTGGTGGAAAATCTTGTGGCGACTGCAGTGGCCGGAGGAATCGATGGTCTAAATATCGATTTTGAGCTTATTCCAGAGAGACTGGGAAGAGATTATGTCCAGTTCATGAAGGAACTGGCTGTTGCATGCCGTAAGGCAGGAATCATTTTGTCTGTGGACTGCTATGTTCCCTATTCATACAACAGTTACTATGATATCGAACAGCTTGGAGAGAACATAGATTATGTTATCATCATGTGCTATGACGAGCATTATGCCGGAAGTGAAGCCGGAAGTGTTGCTTCTATAGGATATCTCAATCATGCCGTTTCAGAAACTCAGAAGATGATGGATTCCGACAGGGTGATCATAGCTGTTCCTTTCTATACAAGAGTATGGGTGACTGATGCAGAGAACAAGACTACATCAGATGCCATGGGAATAAAGTCTGCTCTTCAGTGGGTTGAGGAAAACGGAGTTCAGCTAAGCTGGAACAGCGAGGTCGGACAGAATTACGGAGAGATACAGGACGGGGACAAGCTTAAGAGAGTATGGATGGAAGACGAAAAGTCCCTTAGCTTAAAACTTGATGTCATAAAGGACAGCGGCTGCGGCGGAGTTGCAGCCTGGAAGCTTGGACAGGAGCCGGCAGGTTTATGGTCCATACTTGATCTGAATAATGTATCAGGTTCCTGATTTAGATTTTAATTTAGTTAAAGCGGATCATATATGAGCGCGGGGAGACCCGGCTCCTGCATGACCCCGGAGGTTAGTAATGAAAACAATAGTAAAAGGTATGGAGGGCGTTCAGGAGGCTGCGGAGATAATAAAAAACGGCGGTCTGGTAGCCTTCCCTACAGAGACTGTATACGGTCTGGGGGGAAATGCCCTGGATCCTGAGGCCAGTCGAAAGATATATGCAGCGAAGGGAAGACCTTCGGACAATCCTTTGATAGTACACGTATCCTGTATTGCCGAGGTTGATCCGCTGGTATCTGTTCTTCCTGAGTCTGCAGAGAAACTTATGGAGACCTTTTGGCCGGGACCGCTGACCATCATTCTTCCGAAATCGGAGATAGTTCCCTATGAAACAACAGGAGGACTTGAAACGGTAGCCATACGCTGTCCGGAGAACAGAGTCACGCTTTCCTTTATAAAGGCATCGGGACTTCCCATAGCAGGTCCGAGTGCCAACACTTCAGGAAAACCAAGTCCTACAGAAGCCACACATGTTCTTCATGATCTTAACGGAAAGATAGATATGATACTTGATGACGGACCGGTAGGTATAGGAGTTGAGTCGACTATCATAGATATGTCAGGAGAGGTACCTACCCTTCTCAGGCCCGGAGCAGTGACTGTTGAGGAACTCAGTGAAGCGCTCGGAAGAACTGTGGAGATAGATCCTGCAATAGTTGCGGGAGGTGTGAATGAAGGCATACACCCAAAGGCGCCAGGAATGAAATATCGTCACTATGCGCCTAATGCAAAAATGGCTCTTGTTACAACAAAATTTCTCAAGAAGAGAGATTATGAAGTCAGCGAAGAAGAGAGACTTCAGGCTGACAGACTGATTTCCGATTATATCAATGAACTTGTAAAGAAGGATGAAGAGTCAGGACTCAGGACAGGGATAATCTGTTGTGATGAAACCAAGGATCTGTACGATATGTCTCAGACCGGGGCTTCATATGTAAAGATAATCGGACATCGTAATGAGCCCTTGTCCATGACCCATGAACTGTTCAGAGTGCTTCGTGAGTTTGATGATGATAAGGTGGACAGGATCTATGCCGAAAGTTACAGCGACAGGGGTGTAGGTTTTGCCCTTATGAACCGTATGAGAAAGGCTGCGGGAATGACCGAGCTTCTTGCGGATGAGAAATAAATTATATATACCGGCTCATTTTCAGCCGGAGGTGAAATAATAAAGGAGAAAAGGTATGGAAGACAGCGGTAAGAGAAAAGACTATATAACATGGGATGAGTATTTCATGGGAGTTGCAGAGATGTCTGCCCGTCGTTCAAAGGATCCTAATACACAGGTGGGAGCCTGCATCGTAAGTTCCGATAACAAGATACTGTCTATGGGATACAATGGTTTTCCCAAGGGATGTTCAGATGATGATTTTCCATGGACGAAGATGCATGCAAAGGATGATCCATACAATGCAAAATATTTTTATGCGACTCATGCAGAGCTCAATGCTATTCTGAACTATCGCGGCGGATCTCTGGAGGGTACAAAGCTTTATGTGACACTTTTCCCCTGTAATGAATGTGCAAAGGCACTGATTCAGGCAGGTATCACCACACTGATCTACTATTCGGACAAGTATGCCGATGATGCTGCCACAAAGGCAAGCAAGAGAATGCTGGATGCTGCAGGAGTAAGATATTATCAGTACAAGCCTACAGGCAGAAACATTGAACTATGTTTGTAAAGGGTGAAAGCAAGGCGGAGAGGACTCAAAGAGTCCGTAAGATAATGGAGAGGCTGGATTCCCGATACGGAAGCGAGCCGCCTTTATTTTTGAAGAGCAGCAATGCGTGGCAGCTTTTGTTTGCCACTATACTGAGTGCCCAGTGTACTGACGAGAGAGTCAATAAGGTCACTGAGAAGCTGTTTAAAAAGTACGAAGATCTGAAGGCGTTTGCAGAGGCGGATATCCCGGAGCTTGAAGAGGATATAAGGTCAACAGGCTTTTATCACAATAAGGCGAAGAACATAAAGGCCTGTGCGGCAGTTCTTCTGGAAAAATATTCAGGTGTGGTTCCGGACAGTATCGAAGAGCTTACTTCCCT
This sequence comes from Lachnospiraceae bacterium JC7, assembly GCA_000513555.1. Classification (GTDB taxonomy): domain Bacteria; phylum Bacillota; class Clostridia; order Lachnospirales; family Lachnospiraceae; genus Oribacterium. The sequence continues at coordinate 153,920 of ALYD01000003.1, read as the reverse complement.
TCCGGGAGTCGGAAGAAAGACCGGAAATCTGATCCTAGGGCATATATATAATAAAAATGCCATCGTTGTAGACACACATGTAAAGCGGGTGTCCAACAGACTGGGGCTTGCGGATTCAAAGGACCCGGAGGAGACGGAGTACCAGCTTAATGAAACAGTTCCTGAGGAGTACTGGATAAGATGGAATACTCACATCATTTCGCTGGGAAGAAGTCACTGCAAGTCGGCAAATCCCGATTGTGAAGGGTGTTTCCTCAAGGACCTTTGTCCGAGCTGTGGAAAAGAGGATATACTTCAGGCCACAAGAGCGGGTGTTACCGGTGGGAAGAGCCGGAAAAATTCCGGGAAAAGCAATAAGTAAGTCTATATCTAAGATAGAAAGAAGAAGGATATGTCAGAATGTGAGATGTGTTCAAATTACACATATGATGATGAATATGAGGAGTGGTGCTGCGATGCAGATGTTGATGAGGATGATGTAGCACGCATGTACAGCGGCAGGACGAGACATTGCCCTTACTGGCACAGCAATGATGAGTACAGAACGGTTAAGCACCAGTCCATAGGTCATCTTCCGGGATACAGTGATGCCGGACGTTTTATAGATGATCTTCATGATGAACTTTCGGATGGCGAGGTCTAAGGGACCTCGCTTTTCCCATGTATATTAAAAATAGATTTTGCGTGAAAAGGAAAGAAGAGAATGCTGAATATAGTTTTACATGAACCGGAAATACCATTTAATACAGGAGCCATAGGAAGGACATGTGTGGCGACAGATACAAATCTCCATCTTATAAGACCATATGGTTTTGATATAAGTGACAAGTATGTCAAGCGTGCAGGCATGGACTACTGGCCGAAACTGAAGCTGTCTGAATATATGGACTATGAGGATTTTCTCGAAAAACATCCGGAGATACATTTTGCCGATGAATTCTGTGTTGAGGAAAACAATGGGGAGAAAACAGAACAGGAGTGCGGAAATGATTCATGGGACAGAGACGTTGTGGAGCTCCCAAAGCTCTGGTTCGCTACTACAAAGGCTCAGAATGTTTACAGCGATGTTCAGCTGGGTCCTAATGATTTTATTATGTTTGGAAAGGAATCTGCCGGTATACCTGAAGAGATACTTGTTAAGCACCCGAAATCATGTATACGTATTCCGATGTGGGGAGATATAAGATCTCTTAATCTCAGCAACTCAGCGGCTATTCTTATTTATGAGGCCTACAGACAGAACGGGTTCGGAAAACTAAATAAATTTGGAGAGCTGCACCGCCTGCACTGGTGATTTTAGTATCGGAAACAGGTATACTTAATATAACTGCATGACTCATTTTAAGGGGGATGTAATGCGTCGAAATCTGAAGGATGAGATGACCGGAAGAAACAACAGAACAGCAGGATTTCGTAACAGGCAGAAGTCTAAAAGAAGTTTTGGTATAGGTAATGCTTTGATGATCGCGGCACTTATTGCTGCGGCAGGACTGTTCCTGGTGGAGAGAGGATATGCACCTGAATGGATCCGTAGAATAAGTACTGAGGTCATAAGTAAGAAATCTATACTTGATTCGGACACCTATGAGAGTTTTGATACTGATGAGGAAATAAAAGAAACGGAAGCGCCTGACCCTGAAAAGGATACCGGATGGGTAAAGCGGGAAAATGACTGGTTCTATCTTGATGAGGAACATGAGGCTCTTACGGATCAATGGATAGACGGCATTTATTATGTCGGAGAGGATGGTGCCCTTCTCAGAGATGCCATGGCTCCTGACGGAAGAAGAGTGGACAAGAACGGAGAAGTGATAAGTATGACCGGAAAGGCCTACGGTGCTTATCTTGATGAACTGAAACGGCTTGAAAAGAAATACGGAAAGACAGGTATAGTGAGTTCCCAGGGTTCCCGGGAAGAAGACGGATATAAAGATATGGTTGGAATCGGGCTGGTAAAGCTTATAGATTTCAACAGAGATGGTCTGGATGAGATGCTTGTGGCCTACTATGATCTCGGAGACAGACATTATCACTTCAGAGTTTACGGATACAGGAACGATGACCTTAAGCTGTATGTTGATGAGCTTATGGGGGGAAACGGCAATCCTATGGTCTATTCTGTAGGAACGGAAACACTGGATGCCGGAGAAGAGTATGTGGTGACGCATTACGGTGTAAGCAAGCATCGCGTTTTCGGCTTTGATACTGAGGGGGATTTTGTAAAGCTTAAGGATATAGGTCTCCGTAAGATAGACGGAAAGGATAAGAATGATTCCGAAGTGGCCAGAGTAACGGAATCCTGGCTGTCGGATAATGAAAAGAGTTATTCCATGACCATGCTTTCCGATCATCAGGAGAGGATAAGGGATATCATCAATGCCAAAAGAACTCTTCGTACAGGTGCCAATGCTTCGGAAAAAGGAAGCAGTGCTGAAAAGGCTCCTCAGGATTATCCCGATAAGGCGAAGGAGTATACTACTCAGCAGCTCACAGAGGCAATATATGAACAGACTTCGGATAAGATAATTGATTACATTTATTCGGATTTTAATGGTGATGGCGCAAGGGATATGGTGGCGATGACCATAAGATATGTACATTTCGAGACGGAGCCGGGACTTACGAGTGCTCCTGATGAAGCTGACAATCCTGTGGAGTTTGACGGCGGCTATGATTACTGTGCCACATGGTGGTATACAGATGGTGAAGAAACCTATTCCTTCTATGACTTTACAGTGCCGGTCATGACTGGACTGAGACTTTATTCCGTAGAGACGGATGCGGGAAATCAGCTCGCGGCCACCATGTATTGGCGAGATTCCATCATGTCACACTATACTCCCGGCGCGATAATCAACAACGGAAGAACACCATATATCATTGATGCATACGGAACAACAGGAAGAACCACCTCCACTGAGAGTACCGGAATTATCTACAGGTTTTCGAGGGATGAAGGGGCTGTGGAGATGTTCAATGAGTCGGGTTACAATTTTTCGGTCCCTTCCCGGAACCGGATTCAATATGAACATGCAGTCTACAGTCTCGGACAGGATGGTACTACCTGTGAGGATTGTTCATATGGATGTCTCCGCTATGATAAGAGCATGATGAGATGGGATATTTTTTAGAAAATACAGGAATTTGATAAAAAAAACAAATGGTACAGCAGGGCTGCCATGTTGTAAAATATAGATATATTCAATTTGTTCGGTTAAATGCTTGAAAGGAGAGGGTGACATGCAAAAAACAGAAATATTGAATATCAACAGCGATGAAGAGATGGCTGCAGAAGCACTGAAAGCGGTGGATGAATATATCAAAGGTCAGAACCTTGAGTATAAAAAGGCTATACATCTCAGACTACTGGCTGAAGAGACCGTAGGTATGGTCAAGGCTATGACCAGAGAATATGAAGCAGGCTTTTGGATCGAAAAAGAAGGAGAAGAGTATAGATTAAAGCTTCAGATAGAGACCATCATGGATAAAGGCAAAAAAGATGCATTGTTGTCTGTTTCCAAGAGCAAGAAAAACGAATATGCAAAGGGCTTCATGGGAAAGATCAGTGAAATTATAGAGGACGGACTATTGAGTTTCGATGAAAGTATGAAGCTTCAGCAGGAGTATGGATCGCCTATGCCATATTATGATTTCATAGGTATGGGTATAATGGGAGAGATGCCTACCGCAGGAGTGCCCATGATGTGGTCTCTCAGCAATTATCGTGATTCTCTTGAGGATGTATCTGATTCTGAGGATGCACAGGAAGCTGCGGACGAGCTGGAAAAGTCCATCGTTGCAAGCCTTGCAAAGGATGTTATAGTCGGAATAAGACGGGACAGGGTAGATATGACCATAGTCTGTGACAAGTGACAGTGTATATGGTTGATTGATGTATAAAATTTGTTTAATCAAATTTACATAAAGGAGAGATAGAATATGCTGAACATAACAAAGAAAAAAGAAGATGCAAAGCTTGATATAGCTTTAGAGGGACGTCTTGATACTACTACTGCACCTCAGCTTGATGAAACCGTCAATGCAGAGATAGAGGGTGTAAAGGAGCTGGTATTTGATTTTTCTGCTTTGGAGTATGTTTCCAGTGCCGGACTCAGAGTACTTCTTTCAGCTCAGAAGAAGATGAACAAGCAGGGAAGCATGGTGATCAGAAATGTTTCCGAAGAGATAAATGAGATTTTTAATGTAACCGGATTCTCGGATATTCTCACCATTGAATAATAAGAAAATTATTCCATATTTTTAGGTCAGACTATGATGTCTGGCCTTTTTGCATGTTATACTTCTATTTGTTATTTATGGAACTTCTTAGATAGGAGCAGAAAGATGGAATACAGAATCGAACATGACACCATGGGTGAGGTAAAGGTTCCGGCGGAGCATTTCTGGGGAGCCCAGACAGAACGTTCTCTGGAAAACTTTCGTATAGGAACAGAGACCATTCCGAAAGAAGTTATCGAGGCCTTTGCGGTTCTTAAGTCTGCAGCGGCAAGTGCGAATCAGAAGCTGGGAAAGCTTTCTTCTGAAAGAGCCCGGGCCATAACAGGAGCATGCAGAGATATACTGGATGGCAGATATCCCGATGAGTTCCCTCTTAAGGTATGGCAGACAGGTTCCGGAACCCAGTCGAACATGAACCTTAATGAAGTCATAGCTCATATTGCAGTACATGATCATCCGGAGCTGAACATTCATCCCAATGACCATGTAAATATGTCTCAGTCTTCAAATGATACTTTCCCTACAGCTATGAATATGGCAGCGGTTATAGCTATACATAAGAATTTGATTCCTGCCATAGACAGTCTTATAAAGACCATGGAACGTCTTGAAGAGGAGAATAAGGATGTGATAAAGATCGGTCGCACACATCTTCAGGATGCGGTACCCCTTAGATTCAGTCAGGAGATCTCCGGATGGAGAGGCATGCTTGTGGAATCAAGGGCCCATATTATCGAAGCCTCTGATCACCTCCGTAAGCTTGCCATAGGAGGAACGGCTGTGGGAACAGGATTAAATTGTCCTGAGGGATTCGATAAGATGTGCTGTGAAGAGATATCGGCAATCACATCCCAGAATTTTACTGCAAGCAGCAACAAGTTCCATGCACTGACCTCAAAGGACGGATATGTTTTTACCAGCGGAGCCCTGAAGGGTCTTGCAGCCAATCTTATGAAGATAGCAAATGATATCAGATGGCTTGCCAACGGACCTCGTTGCGGTCTCGGAGAAATAAGCATACCTGAGAATGAGCCGGGCAGTTCCATCATGCCGGGAAAGGTGAATCCGACACAGTGCGAGGCTATCACCATGATAGCAATACAGGTGATGGGAAATGACGGAACCATAGGTATCGGTGCTTCTCAGGGAAATTTTGAGCTCAATGTTTTCATGCCGGTACTGGCATATAACATGATGCAGTCTATCAGGCTGCTTTCAGACGGAATCATTTCTTTTGAGAGGAATTGTGTTACGGGAATAAAGGCCAACCGCAGTAAGATGGAGCAGAATCTTCAGAATTCTCTCATGCTTGTAACATGCTTAAGTCCGTCTATAGGATATGAGAATGCTGCCAAGTGTGCACACAAGGCTTTCGAGGAAAACACAACTCTGAAAGAGGCGGTTCTGTCCCTTGGATTTATGAGCAGCGAGGAATATGACAACACTGTGAGACCTGAAAAGATGGTCTAGTATAAAATTGTTTAAAGAGTCAGCTGTCAGGCAGATATTCATATGACAGAGGTTGATCCTTTTTCAGATGATCAGCCTGAAAAAGAGATGTATCCGGAAATAAATGGATACATCTTTTTTTGTTGACAACGCCAAAACATATGATAATATATTCATATGAGCGTTGATTCATTTGAGTCCCGGAATTGTAAGCCTGCTCCGGTTTGTATTCATACAAAAAGAGCAGATGAGACTACATGACAGGATAAAATATCAGCTTTTGACAAAGATGATGTCAGAAATGGAGCGAACAATGGCAGAAGAATATGATGAGAGAAAGATAGATCATCTTATTCAGAACGTTTCCGAGGATGAGCTCAGTGATCTTGCAGAGCTTTTCAAGGTATTCGGAGATTCCACAAGAATAAAGATCCTGTATGATCTTTTTCAGGGAGAGAAGAACGTGACTGAGATCTGTGATGATCTGGAGATGAACCAGTCGGCTATATCCCATCAGCTTAAGATACTGAAAACAAGTAAGCTGATAAAATCACGACGGGATGGAAAGGCCATGTATTACAGCCTTGCTGATGATCATGTTAAGGTGATCATCGCAATGGGCAAGGAGCATGTTGAAGAGTAAAGGAGAAAGAATATGAAAAAGAAGTTCAAATGTGAGATAGATTGTGCCAACTGTGCTGCAAAGGTTGAGGAGGCAGTGAAGAAAATAGACGGAGTAAATGATGCAAAGGTTAATTTCGTAATGCAGAAATTTACACTTGATGCAGATGAAGAGAAGTTTGATGAGATCCTTAAGCTTGCAATAGAGACAGGAAAGAAGATAGAGCCTGATTTTTCTGTGGAAGTATGATGCCTTCTTTTGTGAAGGATGAGTAGGATCAGCATTATCTGAAAAGAGGAAATAATGGACAAAAAACTGAAGAAGGAATTGCTTAAGATACTTGCGGGCGTAGTTATATTTTTTGTCCTGCTTGCGGCAGAAAAGACCGGCGTTTGTTCTGCTTTGTTCGATAACAGACTGCTCAGCTTTCTGGTGTATCTCATACCGTATTTTATCAGCGGATATCCGGTGGTGAAGAAGGCGATACTTGGAATCAGGAACAGACAGCCTATGGATGAGTCTCTGCTTATGACCATCGCAACAGTGGGAGCATTTGCAACAGGAGAGAGCTCCGAGGCTGTTGCTGTAATGGTGTTCTATCAGGTGGGAGAGTGGTTCCAGAAATACGCAGTGGGACAGTCCAGGAAAAACATTGCCAGCCTCATGGATATAGTTCCTGAGGAAGCCAATGTTGAAAGAGAAGACGGTACTGTGGAGACGGTAGATCCTGATGATGTGGAGATAGGAGATATTCTTGTAATAAAGGCCGGGGACAGGATACCTGTGGATGGTGAAGTTCTGTCAGGAGAATCTCTTATTAACACTGCAGCCCTTACCGGAGAGTCGGTACCGCGCAGTGTCAGAACAGGAGATATGGTCATATCCGGATGTATAAACGGTGAAGGACTACTGAGAGTGAAGGCGTTGAAGGCCTTTGAGGATTCCACGGTCTCCAAGATACTTGAGCTTGTGGAAAATGCTTCTGAAAAGAAGTCAAAGACCGAGAATTTCATTACACGCTTTGCAAGAGTATATACGCCTATAGTTGTATATGCGGCCATAGCTTTGGCGGTGATTCCGTCTGTCATTACCGGTGATCCGGCAACATGGTTCTACAGGGCATGTACATTTCTGGTTGTTTCCTGTCCATGCGCACTGGTGATTTCCATACCACTTGCGTTTTTCGGAGGAATCGGAGCCGCAAGCTCCAACGGAGTTCTCATAAAGGGCTCAAATTATCTGGAGCTTCTTTCGGGGCTGGATACGGTTGTTTCGGATAAAACAGGAACTCTTACAGAAGGTAATTTCAAGGTTTCTGAGATAATATGCGAAGAAGGGATAAGCAGGACCGAGCTCCTTAGACTGGCAGCACTTTCTGAGGGCATGAGCGGACATCCTATAGCAAATTCCATCAGAGAAGAGCTTGCTTCTCAGGTTCCTGATTATGAAATAAATACAAATCTGGTTACGGACACAGAGAATGTTTCCGGACAGGGGATCATATGTAAGGTTTCAGGCAGGAAGGTGTTTATCGGAAATGATAAACTGATGGAGGCTAACGGAATCGGTTTTTCAGAAGTGAAGGATCCTTCGGCCACCATATCCTATATTGCGGCTGAGGAAAACGATGGAATCAGATATCTGGGTGCGATCCTTATCAAGGATCAGGTCAAGGAAGAGGCGGCAAAGGCTATTTCCGATATGAAAAAGGCCGGCGTAAGAAAGGTAGTGATGCTTACCGGAGACAGGAAGACGGTTGGAGAAACGGTAGGCAGAGAGCTGGGAGTTGATCAGGTTTATACAGAGCTTCTTCCTCAGGACAAGGTTTCCAAGGTGGAGGAACTGCTGGGTGATCTCAGGCAAAGGAATGTAAGGGAAGGTGAAGCGGCACTGGCTTTCATAGGTGACGGAATAAATGATGCTCCTGTACTGGCAAGAGCCGATATAGGTATCGCAATGGGATCCATTGGTTCTGACGCTGCCATCGAGGCTGCTGATGTGGTCATCATGGATGATGATCTGAGAAGGATTCCTACAACCATTGGCATTGCCCGTAAGACCATGAGTATTGCAAAGCAAAACATTGCCTTTGCCCTTATTGTGAAGCTGGTGGTTCTTATACTTGGGGCGCTTGGTATCGCCAATATGTGGGCTGCGGTTTTCGGAGACGTGGGAGTGTCGGTACTCTGCATACTTAACTCCATGAGGCTTCTCGCGGCAAAGAAAACAATATAACATAAGTTCATATCCGGTGAGTAAATGCCGGAACGAATTCAAGACACTTCGTGAATTCATATCATGATCCGTAAAATAAAAAGCGTATCTGACTTCTGAGCGGCAGTAACCGTTTTCGAAGTCAAATACGCTTTTTTGTATACGTGATGAGGTGTGAAGGTATATGTTCATATAGCAGGGACCTTCAGAATGAGATACATTTCCTGTAAATCAGGGCTTTCGCTGCTCGTATGCACTAATGGCATCAAGCTCCGGAGATACACCGTCATGGGATCTGAGATAGAAATCCTTGATTCGTGCAAATGTCTCCGGACTGAGCACATGCTCTATACGGCAGGCATCCTGCCCTGCAGTATATGCACTTACCCCAAGATCTATGAGAACGTTGGTGATGACGATATGTTTCTCATAGGTTCCCTTGGCGATCTTCATACCGTCTTCTGTAAGGGTGATGTATCCGTTGGAGTCAACAGTTATCATCCCCTCCTCCCTGAGACGCTTCATGGCCACGGATACGGAAGGCTTTGAAAAGCCCAGCATGTTGGCTATATCAATGGAGCGGACAACCTGATGGTCCATTGAAAGCATGAGTATGCTTTCAAGATAGTTTTCGGAAGACTCATGGGTCTCATAAGCTTTCATAAAATATCACCTTTCTTTATGTAAAGAATAAAATATTAACAAAATTTATATCATCCATAGAAATCCTAAAAAGATACTACAGATTGTTAGCAAGTATAGCATAAAACCACCATAAATTGTATGTTTTCAAAATATCGATGAAATACTGTGGAAAAGTATAAAAAATTAATAAAAATATTATTTAGTTGTAACTAACTTTTGTGAGGTCAAAGTCTTGACTTTGCGGTTAGTTGATGCTAATTTAAACAAGTATTACGAGAAAAGGGGCGCTATGTCCCGGATTTACGTATATCCGGAGGAAAGTTATGTTACCATTATCCATGGCTGGTGCTGGTGGGAGACACATGATCAGCAGAGTTACAGGTAAAGAGGACATGAGACAGCATCTTGCAGATCTCGGGTTTGTTCCGGGGGAGCAGGTGGAAATCATTTCTGATACAGGCGAAGGAAATGTGATCGTGTGCATCAAGGATACCAGACTTGGTATCACCAGTCAGATGGCATCGAAGATCATGGTTGACTGATCGGAAAATATCACTGTTATTATGCCGTAGGGTTATTTGATGTTTATAGCATGACAGGAAATGCAGCGATGTCAGATAACTTTTTTTATGCTGTATGGGTTAGCTTTCACTAATTTTGGTTAGCATTAACTGACTCTTAAAATAAAAAAGGGGGATGAATTAATGAAGACACTAAGAAATATTCCTGTTGGGCAGTCCTCAACTGTTCTCAAGATCCATGGAGAAGGTGCACTTAAGAGAAGGATCATGGATATGGGAATCACCAAGGGAACAGACATTTTTGTACGTAAGGTTGCTCCTCTCGGAGATCCTATAGAGATAACCGTAAGAGGTTACGAGCTTTCGATACGTAAAGATGATGCTGACATCCTTGAGATGGCTTGATGTTACTAAAGAAGGAGAGGCAAAAGTATGGAAATTAAGGTTGCATTAGCTGGTAACCCCAACTGTGGTAAGACAACTCTGTTCAATGCCCTGACAGGCAGCAATCAGTATGTTGGTAACTGGCCCGGTGTTACTGTTGAAAAGAAGGAAGGACGTTTAAAAGGAAATCGTGAAGTTGTAATTCAGGATCTTCCGGGTATCTATTCCCTTTCTCCTTATACTCTTGAAGAGGTGGTATCACGTAACTATCTTGTCAATGATAAGCCGGATGTTATCCTCAACATAATTGACGGAACAAATATCGAGAGAAACCTTTATCTCACCACTCAGCTTGTTGAGATCGGACTTCCTATGGTCATAGCCGTAAATATGATGGATGTGGTTCGAAAGAACGGTGATAAGGTTGATATCGAGAAGCTTGGAAAAGAGCTTGGATGCAGGATCGTTGAGATCTCAGCCTTAAGAGGCGAAGGTATCGACAAGATCTCACAGCTTTGCATAGAGGTTGCAAAGGCAGGAAAGAAGAATGAGCTTCCTGCAGTATTCGACGGTTCTGTGGAGCATGCCATCGCTCATATCGAGGAGCACCTTGAGAAGAGTGTTGATAAGACAAATCTTCGCTGGCATGCGGTAAAGGTTTTTGAGCGTGACTCAGTGGCCCTTGAGCAGCTTAAACTTGATAAGAATACTCTTTCCGATATAGAGGCGCATATCGCTGACTGTGAGAATGAGCTTGATGATGATGCAGAGTCCATTATCACAAATCAGAGATATAACTACATAAAGAAGCTTGTGGACGGTGCTGTAGTCAAGAAGAGAAAAGCCGGTGAGCTTTCGGCTTCAGATAAGATCGACCAGATCGTCACAAACCGTGTCCTTGCACTTCCTATTTTTGCGGTAGTTATGTTCCTTGTTTACTATGTTTCAGTAACAACGCTTGGAACTATCGTAACTGACTGGACAAATGATGTATTGGTTGGAGAATGGATACAGCCTTTCTTCGCAGATCTTCTTACAAATGCCGGCGCATCTGATTGGGTCATCTCCCTTGTTGTAGATGGTATCATAGGCGGTCTCGGAGCACCTCTTGGATTTGCACCTCAGATGGCTATAGTATTCCTTTTCCTTACAATCCTTGAGGACTGCGGATACATGGCGAGAGTTGCATTCATCATGGACAGACTGTTCAGAAGATTCGGTCTTTCAGGCAAGTCATTCATTCCTTTCCTTATTTCTTCAGGCTGCGGTGTTCCGGGAATCATGGCTACCCGTACCATAGAGGAAGAGAAGGATCGCCGTATGACCATGATAACGACCACATCCATTCCATGTGGTGCCAAGCTTCCTGTTATCGCTGTTATCGCCGGTTACCTTATGGGCGGTGCATGGTGGTTCGCTCCGGCAATTTATTTCGGCGGAATCGCAATGGTCATCATCATGTGCATCATCATGAAGAAGACACGTATGTTCTCAGGAGATCCTGCGCCATTCGTAATGGAGCTTCCTGCATATCATATTCCATCTGTAAAGAATGTTCTTCTTCATGTATGGGAGAGAGTATGGGCGTTCCTTAAGAAGGCCGGAACTATCCTGTTCCTCTGCTGTGCTGTCATGTGGTTCCTTGGAGCCTTCGGTGTTGTTGAGGGTACATTTACACTTGTAGAGAATGTTGAGGATTCCTTCCTTGCTTCTATCGGTAATGTCTTCGCATGGATGTTTGCTCCTATCGGATTCGGAAGCTGGCAGGCAGTTGCAGCTTCACTTTCAGGCTTTGTTGCGAAGGAAGGTCTCGTTACTACACTTTCAGTTGTATCAAGTCTCGGTGAGGAGCTTGAGGAGTACGATGAGGCAATGAATGTTGCGTTCAGAGCATTCTTCCCTACAAGTATGGCTGCAGTATCGTTCCTTGTGTTCAATATTTTCGATTCACCCTGCCTTGCTGCTATCTCAGCTATGGCAAAGGAGCTTAACAGCAGGAAGTGGTTCTGGTTCGCCATCGCATTCCAGAATATCAATGCTTACTGCATAAGCCTTATGATCTACCAGCTTATCGGTCTCGCTGTAGGTCAGGTTACTTTCAGCGTATTTACCATCGTTGCAGCCGCAGTGTTGGTATTGTATCTTTACCTTCTCTTCAGACCGGAGACAAGCACCAGAAGAGAGGTTACACCAGTCAGGATTGCAAATGCCTGATATGGCAAAACATTGAAAAATACAGGATTTACGGGCCGGAGGATTCTCTGACCCGTTTTTCTTTAATTGAAGAATTGTATTAGATTAAAAGCGATTTATAGAATGGCTGCAAGATCATAGTTGTTTAGAATAGAGGAAAGAAAATATGATTCATTTTTCAGTCCCTGTTAATTCGGCGGACATTATCATACTGTTGATCATAGGCGTAATGTTTCTTCTTGGAATAAGAGTTGTGATGAGCTTTTTCAAAAGACCTGTGGCGCTGAAGACGGTTTCGTATTCCGGAGACGTTACATTTCATAAAGGAGATAAACTGCATATAGTGATCGACGGTATGATGTGCGGGATGTGTGAGAGCCATATAAAGGATGCCATACGTAAGGCTGTTCCTGAGGTAAAGGATGTGACTGCCTCACACGAATCCGGGGAAGCAGGCTTTACTGTAATTGAAGAAGAGGACAGGGAGGTCCTTCTGGAAAAATTACGTGGTGCCATACATCCTTTGGGATACAGGATAATCGGAGATATAGGGGTAAAACACTGATAAGGACATATCAGTGATATAAAGACAGAAACATTATTTCATCAGGCAGATACAGGAAAGAATCGGAAAAAGAGTTTATACCCAAGGGTTGAATCTATGGTATAGTAAAAAAGACAGGAGTCAGAAAAGAGAGGGATCTATGGCAGATTTTATAGTTATAGGTATTTTGGTATCGATCACTGCGCTTATCGTTCGCAGTCTTTATATAAATTATAAAAAATACGGTTCCTGCGCGACCTGCACAGAAGCCAGACTCGGACATTGTGACCATGTCGGGCATAAGGAACTTGATGAGAGAAGAGCTGAGCTTTCCAGGTATAAGCTTAACGAAGTACAGAAAGCGATACTCGCGAAACATGCCCGTAAAAAGGCATCTGAGAAATGATTTTTTCAGTAGTCTGATTCTTAAATTTTTTTTAAAAAATCCGTTGACGATGGTGGCATTTATTGTTAATATCGCAAAGGAAAAATGCGTGAAACAGAGATGTTTTACAAATGATTTTATTGATTGAGTAGCCGGCGGCATGCAAAGGTTCCCCGGGGGACTGGATACATGAAAAGTGGGCCCTGATAGAAAGGTCAGGAGGACTCAAATTTTATAAGTATTTAGCGGTATCTTATAAGGCTTTGCCGATAATCAGGACATACCTTGCCTAATATGTTTAAGGGGAGGATGTTGAGATTAACTGCTGAACGGGGCATAAGCTGCTCCACCTTGTGAAACGATCAATAGAGTTGCCTTTGTAAGCACTCTGGAAGAGACGAAAAACGGAATTTGAGAAGAATAAAGGATCACCGAGGGATAGGCCCGAAGTGACAGCATTTATGGAAGGGGAATCTTCTCTGTATCAAGCTGTTCAGGTTATCAGCATACCGGATTAAATAGGTCGTTATATAAGGTTGGAGCTTTATGGCTCCAGCCTTATTTTTATATTCTCATAATTAAAGGGATGCCGCCTTAACATATTTCAGGAGGGAAAAGCTTTGAGCAGAAATCTATTGGAGTTACAGAATATCACCAAGTCCTATGACGGTCAGCTTATTCTTGATGATCTGACACTGGACATACATGAGAACAGTTTCGTTACATTTCTGGGACCGTCAGGTTGCGGAAAGACCACAACACTCCGTATCATCGGAGGTTTTGAGAAGCCTGATAAGGGAAGGGTGTTTTTTGACGGGAAAGACATTACCGATCTCCCGGCAAATAAGCGTCAGCTCAATACAGTATTCCAGAAGTATGCTCTGTTCCCTCATATGAGTATCGAGGATAACATCGCCTTCGGACTTCGTATCAAAAATAAGACAGATGCCTATATAAAGGATAAGATCAAGTATGCTCTTAAGCTTGTAAACCTTGACGGATTCGAGAAACGTTCCATAGATTCTCTTTCCGGAGGACAGCAGCAGCGTATCGCCATCGCGAGAGCCATAGTAAATGAGCCGAGACTCCTTCTTCTTGATGAGCCTCTGGGTGCTCTTGACCTTAAGCTTCGTCAGGAGATGCAGTATGAGCTTATCAGACTGAAGAATGAGCTGGGCATCACATTCATATATGTAACACATGATCAGGAAGAGGCACTTACCATGTCTGATTATGTGGTGGTAATGAATCAGGGATACATCCAGCAGGCAGGCAGTCCTGAGCAGATCTACAATGAGCCTGAGAATGCTTTCGTTGCGGATTTCATCGGAGATTCGAACATAGTACCGGGAATCATGGTGGAGGACTATCATGTAAGAATCTTCGGTGCAGACTTTAAGTGCGTTGATGCGGGCTTCGGAACAAACAAGCCTGTGGATGTTGTTATACGTCCTGAGGATCTGGAGATAATCGATGATGATGATCCGAGAGCAATCCTTCACGGAGAGATGACCCACATCATATTCAAGGGAGAGATCTATGAAATGGAATGTACTACTCCCGACGGTTTTGAGTGGCTCATTCACTCGACAGAGCTTCATGAGCCGGGCAAGAAGGTGGGACTTTATGTTAAGCCTTCAAACATTCAGGTCATGAACAAGCCGGAATCTGAGGATGAGGAGGCGCTTGGAGTTGAAGAATAATACATCAAGATATCTGGCCGGTCCATATGTGATCTGGATAGTCGGATTTATAGTTATTCCGCTTTTGACCATAGTTTATTATGGCTTTACAGACAGGAACAATGCTTTTACCCTGAACAATATCGCCCAGATCCTTGTCTGGGAAAACTACAGACCTCTGTACAGAGCCATGATACTGTCGGCGGTGTGTACAGCCATATGTTTTCTGCTGGCATTTCCGCTGACCATGATACTCAGAAGCCTGAAGGTAGGAAGAAGTTCCCTGATAGTATTTATATTTATACTTCCCATGTGGATGAATTCACTTCTCAGAGTTCTGGCGTGGCAGACACTTCTGGAGCGTAAGGGAGTTATAAACGGTATTCTGACTGCGATGCATCTTCCCGAACAGCATCTCATAAATACAACAGCTGCGGTTTTGATCGGAATGGTTTATGACTTTCTTCCTTTTATGATCCTCCCGCTTTTTAATGCGCTGATGAAGATCGATGATAATACCATCAATGCGGCCTACGACCTGGGAGCCAGCTACTGGCAGACACTTACCAAGATAATCCTGCCCCTTTCAGTTCCGGGAATCGTTTCGGGAGTTACCATGGTATTTGTTCCGGCACTTACAACATTTGCCATTTCCAATATGCTGGGCGGAGGAAAGATATATCTTATCGGTAATGTCATCGAGCAGGAGTTCATGCAGGATTCGGACTGGAATGAAGGCTCAGGACTCAGCCTCGTGCTTATGGTATTTGTTATCGTTTCGATGCTTATCGTAAATCATTTTGAAGACAAGAACGATATGAGAAAGGGAGGAGTTATCTGATGGAAAAGATCAAAAGTGCTCTTTCAAATTTCTATCTCTCCCTGATAGTTTTGTTTATGTATGCCCCCATAGCCACACTTGTGGTTCTGTCCTTTAACAGCGGAAGATCAAGAGCCCAGTGGTCGGGATTCACAACAGACTGGTATGTTACCATGTGGGCAGATGAAACCATTATGGCGGCTCTCAGGAATACGGTCATCATCGCATTCCTTTCTGCCTTTGTGGCTACTGTTCTCGGAACGCTGGCTGCGATCGCCATAAACAATATGAAGCCTGTATCAAAGAACATCATAATGAGCATTACCAATGTTCCGATGCTTAACGCGGATATAGTTACAGGTATTTCACTGATGCTCTGCTTCATTGCATTCAGAGTTTCACTGGGATTCCATACCATACTGATGGCCCATATCACATTTAATCTTCCCTATGTGATACTAAGCGTTATGCCTAAGGTAAGGCAGGCCAGCAAGGAGACCTATGAAGCGGCACTGGATCTCGGTGCTACACCTTTTCAGGCTTTCCTTACTGTTGTTCTTCCCGAGCTTATGCCGGGAGTTACATCGGGATTTATGCTTGCATTTACCATGAGTCTTGATGATTTCATCATTACCCACTTCACAAGGGGTGCAGGTATAGATACCATATCTACTCTTGTATACAGTCAGGTGCGTAAGGGAATAAGCCCTACTATGTACGCGTTGTCCACTGTGATTTTCCTCACGGTATTTATCGTGCTTTTGATAGGAAATTATGCTCCGGACTGGGCAAAAAAGAGAAAGAGGAAGGCATAATGAGACTGGATGATAAGGTGACAGGTGTCATTGAAAAGGCACACAGACATCGTTTTATTATAGGCACTGCGGCTGTGGTGATGTCGGCGGGCATAGCGGCAGTAGCGGTAGGCTGCGGTACTACCGAGAAAGACATTGAAGAGCTCCCCACACCTGTAGAAGATACGCTGTATGTATATAATGCAGGTGAATATATCGATCCCGAGCTTATCGATATGTTCGAGGAGGAAACAGGTATAAACGTTGTATATGACGTTTTCGAGACTCTTGAAGAAATGTATCCTGTTATTGAGGCAGGCGGAGTAATCTATGATTGTGTCTGCCCTTCTGACTACATGATAGAAAAAATGATACAGAAGAATCTTCTTCAGGAGATAAACTACGATAACATTCCCAATATAAAGTATATCGGTGAGGATTATCTGAAGATGGCTTCTGAATTCGATCCGGGAAATAAATATGCGGTTCCTTATACCTGGGGAACGGTAGGAATACTTTATAACACAGGAATGCTGGACGAGCTTGGGATTCCATATCCCACAAAGTGGTCTGATCTCTGGAATCCGGCATTGAAGAATGAGATCCTTATGCAGGATTCTGTAAGAGATGCATTTATGGTGTCTCTGAAGAAAAACGGATACAGCTGCAACACTGAGGATCCGGAGGAGCTGGATGCGGCCATGAAGGATCTTATAGCCCAGAAGCCTATAGTTCAGGCGTATGTTATCGATCAGGTAAGAGATAAGATGATAGGCGAAGAGGCGGCTGTCGGTGTTATCTACTCCGGAGAGATCCTTTATGTTCAGGATGAGCTGGAGGGAACGGACGTAAATGTAGAGTATGCTATTCCTGAGGAGGGAACCAACCTTTGGATCGATGGCTGGGTCATCCCTAAGAATGCCAGAAACAAAGAGTATGCCGAGCAGTGGATCAATTTCCTGTGCAGACCTGATGTGGCCGCAAAGAACTTTGAATATATTACTTATCCTACTCCTAACGTCGGGGCCCTTGAGCTTCTGGACGAGGAATATCTTGAGAATAAGGCTGTATTCCCGGATACAAAGGAGCTTTTAAAGACTTCCGAGTTCTATCATTATCTTGGACCTGCGGGGGACGCTCTATACAACAATCGCTGGAAGACAGTGAAATCAAGTTAAAACTGATTTAATATCCCGCTTTTGTGCATCGCACAGGCGGGGTTTTTTATTTGGATTAATAACGTTATATCTTCAAATTCATATCATCTATTAAATGATAATATTGTAACAATGCATCAATATGTGATAGAATTAAGAATATTTTTATGGAGAAGTGCGCCCAAATTCAGGACGACAGGAGAGGCATAACATGAAAGATAAATACATGGCATATATTGGCTCATACAGCTACACAGGACATGCAAAGGGAATTACTGTATGTGATGTTGATGTTGAGAAGGGAGTTTTGACAAAAAGAACAGAGATAGAGGTGAACAATTCCTCCTATCTTGTGGCGTCAAGAGATCAGAAAACCTTATATTCCATCGCTGATGAAGGTATAGTTTCTTTCCGTATTCTCGAGAACGGAGCTCTCAGTAAGCTCAATACAAGAAATATCCGAGGCATGAGAGGCTGCCATCTTGCCATTGACCAGAATGATGAGTACATCATGGTATCAGGTTATCATGATGGAAAGGCAACACTTCTTAAACTTGAAAAGGATGGTTCAGTAGGACCTATCATCGATGGTGTATATGATAAAGGCATCGGCTCAGTAGCAGAGAGAACCTTCCGTCCTCATGTTTCATGCGCAAGAATGACTGATGATCAGAAGTATATCCTTGTTGCGGATCTCGGTATCGATCAGGTACGTGTATTCAGATTTGATAAGGCAGACGGTAAGATGCGTCAGATTGACACAATACGCTGTCAGCTTAAGTCAGGTCCCAGACATTTCCGTTTTTCACCGGATCGTAAGTATCTTTATCTTATGTATGAGGTCAAGAATGTTATCGATGTTTACCGTTTTGCCGAGGGCAAGGGCCCTAATGAGATAAACATTGAGAAGATACAGGAGATCTCAACACATTCAGATGATTCGGATAATCCGCTTATCGCAGCTGTACAGATGCGATTCTCTCCTGATAAGGATGCAAAGCATCTCTTCTGCTCAAATGCAGGAAACGATACGGTGACTATCTTTGATCGTGATGTGGAAACAGGACTTCTTACCATGAAGGGAAGCCTGCCTATAGCAGGAATATACCCTAAGGATTTCTGTATCTTCCCTGATGAGAAGCATATAGCGGTTGCGAACCATGAGTCAGGTTCCATCACATTCTTCAGCACAGATTATGATAATGGACTGCTTGTTATGAGTGCGAGAGATGTGGCTGTTGACGAGCCTAACTGTATCTGCATGGTAAAACTTCCCCAGGGACGTTGAGAAGAGACATTAAAACAGAAGATATTTGTGGATAACATAGGTTGATGAGGGGTAATGTTTTTACCCCTCATTCTATAATAAAGATTTGAGAGGTGCAGATGGCTGGCAATACTTTTGGAAAACTGTTTAGGATAACGACATTTGGAGAATCTCACGGACCTGCCCTTGGGGTGGTGATAGACGGATGTCCTGCGGGACTTAAGCTTTCGGAGGCCGATATTCAGCCCTATATGGACAGAAGAAAGCCGGGGCAGAATCAGAAGACCACAGCGAGAAAGGAAGACGATAAAATAGAGATCCTTTCCGGAGTTTTCGAGGGAGTCACCACAGGTACTCCTATTGCCATGATAGTCAGAAACAGTGATCAGCACAGCAAGGATTATTCTGATATCGCTCATGTTTTCCGTCCGGGACATGCGGATTACGGATTTTTTCAGAAATACGGTCTGAGGGATTACCGAGGAGGCGGACGCTCCAGCGGAAGAGAGACTCTTGCGAGAGTTGCGGGAGGAGCTGTTGCTGCCAAGGTCCTTTCTGAAATAGGCATCACAGTTGACGCGGAAGTTACGGAGCTTGCGGGAATAGATGTGACAACCGCAGCAGGACGTGAGGCTGCAGATGCAAAGATACTGGAACTCAAGGAGGAGCAGGACAGTGCCGGAGGAGTGGTTACCTGTTTTGTGAACAATATGCCGACGGGTATAGGAGAACCGGTCTTCGATAAGCTGGATGCCAATCTTGCAAAGGCTGTCATGTCCATAGGGGCGGTAAAAGCTGTTGAGATAGGAGACGGTACAAAGGTATCCAAGATGCGGGGATCCGAGAACAACGACGGTTTTGAGGCTGTTGCCATAGAGATCGCTCCTGAGGAGGACGATGAAGAAAACGAAGATATCGAGCAGGAGCCTACACTTCAGGAGATCAATAAATTCAGAACCATGAACGGACTGGATGCTCTTGAGGAAGAGGAATATGAGGAGATGCTTGCAAACGGAGAGTTTGACGGGACCGAAGAGGTCTTTCAGGTTACCAGCAATCATGCAGGTGGAATCCTCGGAGGCATGTCAGATGGAGCTGAGATCGTTCTGAGAGCTTATTTTAAGCCTACCCCGTCCATAGCCCGCCCTCAGCAGACTGCTAACGAAGAAGGTGACAATGTCACCATTTCCATCAAGGGAAGACATGATCCGACTGTTGTGGAGCGCGCCAATGTAGTGGTGGAGTGCATGGTGGCTATAACCATACTTGATGCTCTCCTTGAAAATATGGGATGCAGGATGGATAACCTGAGGGAGATCTATCCGGAAGACTGAGCTTTTTTTTTAAAAGTCTTGTAAAAGCAAATTGCCGTTGTTACAATGAACGGGCAAAATAAACCCGCTTAGGCAAGGCACAAAGGAAGTGCGCTGATGCCGAAGCAAATATATGATAAGAAAGGCTATTGATATGGCAGACAAGAAACTCGTGGAGCAGATTACTCCTATGGAGGAGGACTTTGCTCAGTGGTACACAGATGTTGTTAAAAAAGCAGAGCTTTGTGATTACAGTTCAGTAAAGGGATTCATGGTTATCCGTCCGGCAGGATATGCTCTCTGGGAGAACTACATGAATGTTCTTGATAAGATGTTCAAGGAGACAGGGGTTCAGAATGTGGCTATGCCTATGCTCATTCCTGAGTCACTTCTTCAGAAGGAGAAGGATCACGTTGAAGGTTTTGCACCTGAGGTCGCATGGGTGACTGAAGGCGGTCAGAAGAAGCTTGAGGAGAGAATGTGCGTTCGCCCTACTTCGGAGACTCTTTTCTGTGATTATTTTGCAAAGGTGGTTAAGTCTTACAGAGATCTTCCACAGGTTCTCAATCAGTGGGTATCTGTAGTACGCTGGGAGAAGACAACCAGACCTTTCCTCAGAACCAGAGAGTTCTTATGGCAGGAGGGTCATACTGTTCATGCAACTGCTGAGGAAGCAGAGGAGAGAACAGTACAGATGCTTAACATCTATGCAGACTTCACTGAGCAGTATCTTGCTATTCCTGTTGTAAGAGGACAGAAGACCGAGAAGGAAAAGTTTGCAGGTGCAGTAGCAACATATACGATCGAGGCTCTTATGCATGACGGTCAGGCCCTTCAGTGCGGTACATCCCACAACTTCGGTTCTGATTTCGCCAAGGCGTTTGACGTTCAGTTCCTTGATAAGGACAATCAGCTTAAGCCTGTACATGAGACATCATGGGGCTATACAACACGTATGATCGGAGCCCTCATCATGGTACATGGTGATGATTCAGGACTTAAGATACCTCCTCGTATCGCCCCTGTTCAGATCTGTGTTCTTCCTATCCAGCAGAAGAAGGAAGGCGTTCTTGATAAGGCTTATGCATTGAAGGATCAGCTTATAAAGGCAGGCTTCAGAGTAAAGGTTGATGACAGTGACAAGTCACCTGGATTCAAGTTTGCTGACTGTGAGGTAAGAGGTATTCCTCTCCGTATCGAGATCGGACCTAAGGACATCGAGGCAGGTCATGCTGTTCTTGTACGCCGTGATACACGTGAGAAGATTCAGGTTCCTTTTGAGAACCTTAACGAAGAGGTTGCAAGAGTTCTTGATCAGATCCAGAATGATATGTTCGAGAAGGCCAAGCAGTTCCTTGAGGAGCATACTTCATCAGCAACCAATATGGATGAGCTGGTAGAGATAGTTAATACAAAGAAGGGCTTTGTAAAGGCTATGTGGTGCGGCTGCCGTGAGTGCGAAGACAAGCTTAAGGACATGTCAGGCATCACATCAAGATGTATCCCATTCGAGCAGGAGCAGGTAAGCGACAAGTGCGTTGTCTGCGGAAAGCCTGCCACAAAGATGGTTTACTGGGGAAGAGCATATTGATTTAGACAAAAAACGGGTTCTCGATAAGAGGACCCGTTTTTTTCTGCTATAATCTATGATGATCAATTAGAGGAATCATAATACCGTATATGAAAGGTTTAGATTATGGGTTTTGATGAAGGAAGAATTTTACTGTTCCAAAGGGATAAGGTGGAGTTCAATGCTTTGATGAATGAGGAGAACAGTCTTAGAGAAGCAGGCATCCGCCTTATGGAAGGCTTCCATCAGGAGAAGCTTACAGAACTCAGACAAAGACTTGAAGAGGAATCGGCAGGAATATACAGCAGGGCTCTGCACAATGATTTTAATGTCTGCATCGCCATAAGATATGCTGATAGAAAAGAAGCCTATGGTGATATACTTTTTAAAAATGAAGTAAGGATTCCTGAGGTAGAGTTTCGCTCATATACAGTCGATGGGTCCATGAAGGAAATGCACCTTATGATAGGCTGTGGAAATGGCGGTGGAAATGCCGATTTTTCTGTGGATAAGGATGTAAGCATTGATCTTTGTAAGAGAGCCTTTCGGGCAGGTGAGGTAAAAATTTATTTCCACTACATAGATGACCGGAGAATGATCGTTGAAGTATTCGGTGGAGAAGAGTATCTGTTTTCTGAGGAAGTGAGACTCAGGTCCGCGGCATCAGGAGAAAAATCCGATATGGATGGAAGGATTAATCCTGATATAGAGGATGTGGATATCATTGAAGGTGAAGTGACGGATATAGCGAAAAGAATAGACAGTCTGCCTGTAGGAGCTCTGAAAAAGGATGGAACTCTGGAGATTACAAGACTTGTAGATCAGAAACTCTATCTTCTTGCCATCAGTTTCATAAAAAAAAGAAAGTATAAAAATGCCGAGGATTGTCTCAGGGATCTTTCAGATAAGGGAAGTCAAAAAGCTGAGGAGCTTCTTCAGTATCTTTATGACGAGATATTCCCGGATGATCTTACAGCTTTGACGGAGCTTGCCGACAGCTGTATCGAGAAGAATGATCCTGAATCCCTTGCTGAAGCAGAGGAGATCGCCGGTACTCTTCGCGAAAACGGACATCCGCTGGCTGATTTCATTCTCGGGGAGTGCCACATCAGCAAGAGCAGTCATATATATGATACGGCGGAGGCATTAAACTGTTTCAGAAGGTTTATTTCCTGTGATACAGCAGAAGAGAATGTTGAAAGACGTATCATAGCAGAGCATTACTGCGCACTTATTATCTTTAATGATAAAAATGCTTCCCTGTCTTCTCTTCAGGAGGCGCTTCAGTATGCCATGGAGGTAAGTGAGGCAAAGCCTTCAGATGCAGGTATTTCAGGACTTATAGATAGGATAAGTGAACGTATCGGTCTTCTGAAAAACAAGAATAAAAAGAAGAAGGCAAAGTATTTCATTCTTGCTTTTATCGCTATAGCGGCGATAGTTTTAATGATCCGTATCGGGGTGTCTTCCGGCGGAATTTCAGGGATAGCTCCGCTTTCCGGCAGTAATTCCGAAAGCAGTAAGTCGGAAAAGAGTTATACCGTAACGGTTGATGCTGCCAATATAAGATCAGGTCCGGGAACGGATTATGATGTGGTTTCAAGCAGAGAGAACGGAGAGACATTGACAGGAACAGGCAAGGAAGAAAAGGCTTCCGATGGATCATGGTATGAGATATATTTAAGTGCCGACAGATCTTCGACCGGATGGGTCAGCGCGAAGGTTGTTTCAGAAAGCTGATCACAGAGGGAAAAAGACTGAGGGTTTCCATCGGTTCTGTTAATGAAAAACGATGGAATATAATTCCGAAATAAGAGGATAATGGATGAATAAAATAGCATTACCGGAAAATGTAAGATATATAATCGGGCGTCTGGAAGAGGCGGGCTACGAGGCCTATGCTGTGGGCGGATGCGTGAGAGACAGTCTTTTGGGGAGACTGCCGGAGGACTGGGATATCACCACAAGTGCGAAGCCGGAAGAGGTGAAGAAGGTTTTCAGAAGAACCATAGACACCGGAATACAGCATGGGACAGTGACTGTCCTCATGCCGGCACACAAGCCTTCGGAGGGTAAGGAGACTGCGTCTTTGGATAAGGCTTCATCAGGGGCCTGGGATAATCAGAGCACAAATAAAACAGGCGGCGGTTTTGTGGGGTATGAGGTCACAACCTACCGTATCGATGGAGAATATCTGGACGGAAGACATCCCAGTGAAGTGATCTTCACACCTTCGCTTCATGAAGATCTGGCCCGCAGAGATTTCACCATAAACGCCATGGCAGTCAATGACAAGACAGGGGTTGTGGATGATTTTGACGGACTTCCTGATATGGATGCAAGAGTCATAAGGGCTGTGGGTGATCCGATACAGAGATTTACGGAGGATGCCCTCAGAATGCTGAGAGCCCTCAGATTTTCGGCCCAGCTTGATTTCGATATTGATCCTCATACCTATGAGGCCATAAAGGAACTGGCTCCGAATCTCATGCATGTGTCCAAGGAAAGAATCAATGTGGAGCTCACGAAGCTTCTGATGTCAGATCATCCTGAGTACATAGCTCTGGTGTCTGACAGCGGTCTTTCGTCATATATTTCGACCCATTTTGATGATGCCTTCGATGTGTCCAATGAACAGGGCGCGCCTTATCCGGACATCCGACAGTGGATACCTGACGGTATCCCGAAGGAGAGGTATATAAGATGGGGGACATTTTTAAGAGCTGTTCCCGAGGAGGCGAAGATTATACTGAAAGAGCTTAAGATGGATAACGATACCATCAACAAAGCCCGTATCATAGCAGGTCTTTTCAATGAGGAACTGCCTGAAAGCATTTATGAGGTAAGAAAGACCCTGTCCGTAATAGGCTATGATACCTATTATGATTTCCTTGCGGCGGATGAATGTCTTTCTCTCCAGTATAGCGGAGAAGAATCTGCAAGACGTCTCGAAAGGATCAGGGCAACAAGAAAGCATGTGGATGCCATACGTGATGCGGGTGACTGCATCAGTCTCAGTGAGCTTCAGGTCACCGGAAAAGATCTTATGGATATAGGTATACCAAAGGGACCAGAGATAGGTATGGTACTTCACAGGCTTCTGGATGAGGTGCTTAAGGTGCCATCCAGAAATAAAAAGGAGGTACTTCTTTCTCTGGCAAAGTCTTGAAGGCATAACTTAAAATTGATATATTTATAGTTAGTTTTATTGGTTTAAAATAAAAATGAGAGGGGTACTATAAATGTATAAAGAAGATTATGAGCGTTGGCTGGCAGCCGACCTTCAGGATGTTGATCTGAAAACCGAGCTCCAGAGCATAAAGGGAGATGAAGAGGCTATAAAGGACCGTTTTGCAGTGGCACTTAAATTCGGAACTGCCGGTCTCCGAGGAACTCTGGGAGCAGGAACCAACCGCATGAACATCTGGGTAGTTCGTCAGGCTACACAGGGAGTTGCAGACTGGGTAAAGACTCAGGGGGGCACACAGACTGTGGCTATCAGTTATGATTCCCGTCTTAAGGGCTGGAATTTTGCGCGTGAAGCGGCAGGAGTACTTGCTGCAAACGGCATCAATGTTCGTATCTATGATGAGCTCATGCCTGTACCGGCGCTTTCTTTTGCGACACGTTACTATAACTGCAATGCAGGTATCATGGTAACAGCTTCTCACAATCCTGCAAAGTACAACGGCTACAAGGCTTACGGTCCGGACGGATGCCAGATGACTGATGATGCGGCAGCTGTTGTTTACAACCAGATCCAGAAGACAGATGTTCTTACAGGTGCAAAGTACATAAGCTTTGCCGAGGGTGTAGAGAGAGGACTTATCAAGTTCGTAGGAGAGGACTGCAAGCAGGGACTTTATGACGCCATCGAGTCACGTCAGGTTCGTCCGGGTGCAGCGAAGGGCTCAGGACTCAAGCTTGTTTATACACCTCTCAACGGTACAGGACTTGTTCCTGTAACAAAGGTTCTCAATGATATCGGAATCGATGATATCACCATCGTTCCTGAGCAGGAGTATCCGAACGGTTACTTCACAACCTGTTCTTATCCTAATCCTGAGATCTTCGCAGCTATGGAAAAGGGACTTGAGCTTGCCAAGAAGACAGATGCGGATCTCCTTCTTGCAACAGACCCTGATGCGGATCGTGTAGGAATCGCCATGAAGTGTCCTGACGGTTCATATGAGCTTGTTACAGGAAACGAGATGGGAGTTCTCCTTCTTGATTACATTTGTGCGGGACGTAAGGAAAAGGGAACCATGCCTGAAAAGCCGGTAGCCGTAAAGTCTATCGTTTCCACACCTCTTGCCAATGCTGTTGCTGAGCACTATGGCGTGGAGCTCAGAGAAGTTCTCACCGGATTTAAGTGGATCGGCGATCAGATAGCGCAGCTCGAGGCAGCAGGCGAAGTTGAGCGCTTCATCTTCGGATTTGAGGAGTCCTACGGATACCTTTCAGGTTCATATGTAAGAGATAAGGATGCGGTCGTAGGTTCCATGCTTATCTGTGAGATGGCAGCATACTATCGCTCCATCGGTTCATCCATCAAGCAGAGACTTGAAGAGATCTACAAGGAGTACGGACGTTACCTCAATAAGGTTGATTCCTTCGAGTTCCCTGGACTCAGCGGTATGGATAAGATGGCTTCCATCATGGAAGGTCTTCGCAAGGAAGCACCTTCAGAGTTCGCAGGCAAGAAGGTAGTCAGGGTGACCGACTATGAGAAACCTGAGGAGACAGGTCTTCCAAAGGCCAATGTTCTCATTTATACACTTGATGACGGTTCTTCTGTGGTTGTAAGACCTTCAGGTACAGAGCCGAAGATCAAGACCTACTTCACAACTCTCGGCAAGGACCTTTCAGAGGCCGAGGCAGAGAAGGAGAAGCTCGCAGCAGCCATTGCTCCTATTCTTGAGTGATAATTTGGAAAGAAGACTCAGACTGCTTTGATTGAAGCATATAACAAATGATGATAGAATTAGGCTGTCGCTTCGGCGGCGGCCTTTTTTGTGTTGTAAAGGCCTGAAAAATCGTGGCTGCAGGGGATGGTTACATGTCTGTGAATAGAAATCTCAGGATGGATAATGCAAAGGGAATCTTGATAATGCTGGTGGTGACAGGGCATTTTCTTTTACCGTTACAAGGCAGGACAAGAGTATGCACAAATCTGTTTTATGTGATCTATGTTTTCCATATGGCGGCCTTTACCTTTATTTCCGGTCTTTTTTCCCGGAATATCTATTGCGGAAAAGAGAAAAAGTTCTTCAATTACAGGCAACTTTTTAAGACTCTGTGGCTTTATGTGATATTTGAGATAATAGTATTCTTTTCTGAAGTTCCTGCCTATGGAAGGTCTTCGACCTGGCCGGATCTTCTTCACGAAGAAGGGGCTCCGTGGTATCTTTTGGCGCTTTGCATCTGGTATATGTTCATTCCGCTTCTTACTGTACTGAAGGAACATGTGTTTAAGAAGGATTCTTTACTTCTGCTCGTTTTGGTTATACTTTCTCTTGCGGGAGGCTACTTGAGGGGACTTGGGGAACTTCTGTCTCTTGAAAGGATCATAGCATTTGCACCTTTCTTTTATGCAGGCCACTTTATGGGAACAGAAAGGCTGGAATCGTTTCTTTGCGGTGAAAGTAAGATGCAGGTGAAGGTCATGTGGTGTTTTATAGAAACATTGGCGGTTTTTTCCGTACTGGCTGTAGCCTTCTTTATGTATGATCATCTGCTCCCGTATCACGATGCTGTATTCGGGGTATGGTATGAGAGATTCAGAGTCCATGAACATCCTGAAAGTTTCACAGGTATACTTCATGAGCTTTGGATACTTAGGCTTATCTGGTACTTTGCAGCCTTCGCCATGACACTTGCTTTTTTGAAAAGGATGCCTTCCGGCAAGGTTCCTGTACTGACTCTCATGGGTCAAAGGACGCTGCAGATATATATACTTCACAGACCGGTCAGGGATCTGCTCTATGCGGCCGGACTTATAACATGCTTTGATCCCGGTAAGCCGGTTGACCTCATAATTGTTTTACTATTCTGCATTGCTTTATCCGTGGTGCTTTCGGCGGGAGTTTTCACAAAGATCTTTGAGCTGATTCTGATACCCTTTAGAAAGAAACAGATCTTATCCCGACGGGATCACCACAATACTAAGGAGCTGTTATGATCGATTTTCTGGAAAATTTTTCGATATTTAGTCAGTATACACTTCTTCAGTGGGCACTGCTCTTTATGCTTTACTGCATATTCGGATGGATCTTTGAATCCGTATACTGTTCACTTAAGGAGCTGAGACCCCTGAACAGAGGTTTCTGTCATGGACCCTGGCTGCCCATATACGGTGTGGGTGCCATCATGATGCTGCTGTTCGCGTGGCCCTACAGGGAGAATCATTATATGGTGTATATCATGGGAGTGCTGGTCGGGACAGTACTTGAGCTTGTTACAGGTGTGAGCATGTACCATATTTTTCACATGAAGTGGTGGGATTACAGCCACAATCCCTTTAATTTCCATGGTTATATCTGTCTTTATGCTTCACTTGCATGGGGGCTTCTCGCTCTTGTTTTCACGAAATTCATTCATCCCCATGTAGCTGCCATATCGGAGGACTGGACATACACAGGCTTCGTTGTGGCTGTCACTATGCTTTACACTCTTTTTATCGAAGATCTGATATTCTCTGTTATCGGTGCATTGGATCTTAAGCGGCGTATCGAGAAGCTTGCTGAGAACAGTGAGGAGATCCAGGCTCTTAAACTCAATATCTCAGAGGCAAGGACTAGACTTCTCGAGATGCAGGAGCAGGCTCGTGCCAATGTTTCCGAAGTAAAGACTATCGCTGAAACCGAAGGAAATCTGGCTGCCGCGAAGGTGGTGACAGAGGAGACAAAACGTGTCATCGCTACAGGAAGTACGCTGGTGGCAAAGACAATTGCAAACGGCAGTGTCACAGCGGCAAAGGCAGCGGTGAAGACTGTGGCAGAGGCAGGCACAACAGCAGGGAAAACAGTGCTTGAAGCCGGAAGTACAGTACTTGAGGCAGGATCCAGCGCAGGAAAGACCGTACTGGAAGCAGGCAATACAGTATTTGAAGCCGGGACTACAGCCGGAAAAACTGTTGTAGGCGCCGGAAAATCAGCTGCAAGAAAGGTTGCCAATGTGGTACCGGGAACCAGAGCGTATGAGGAAAGACACAGTGAGAACCGTGAAGGCTTAGAGCTTCACCGCAGACGTATGGAGGAGAGACTCCGTATACTGGAGGATGGAGGAGACGAGCGTTCAGGCCGCATGAACTGGTGGGTCGGAAGTATGCTAAGAAACAATCCTACACTGAAGGGTGGTTCCGAGTACTTTGACAAGCTGAGAGAAGCTGCAAGAAAATACGCTGAAGGTCTGGGAAAACTGGAAGCCCGCATTGAAATGGAAAGCGAGAAGCTGGAAGAATCCGACATGTAAAAAACATAGTAAACGAATGACCCCACCGAAGCTGTTTCGCTCCGATGGGGTCTTCCTGTCTCTGCTTTAAGTCTATATATGTCAAGAGTTCACGTAAGGGGAGAAAAGAACTCTTACTAAGTATATTTTAAACGGTCATGCTAGATAGGGATGCTCCCGAAGGATACTCGATATCATACACATAAGCGACCGTTGTTTATGAAGGGGGGCTCCGGAGTGTATTACAACTCCGGAGTATGAGTATGAAAAGCTTTTTTTGTGTTACATTTCTGTAACTGTTTTATATGATACAGAAGCTTTGTGACTTAAGTATGTCTCACGACTTAAAGAAGTCTAAAATTTATAAATTAAATATAAAGAGAATGAACTCAATTATGAAGAACAGCCTACATAAAATCTTAAGATGCGTAAAAAAGAACAAAATCTTAAGGCGTTGATGCTAAGTGAGAAATAGTAAAACTTCATAAGAAGCACTTTATCCTGCAATTATGTAAAGCTTTGATGAACAGGATCCCTCAACGGTGACGGTTCCTTTAAGCTCATAGCTGTTCACCTCAAAGAAAGCATTTAAGGAGTCGCTGTTTGCCGAAACCTCAACTATTCCTCTGTCGATGATGAGGCGTATGTCTTTTGGAGCTTCCGGGAAAATGATATCAGTGGAAGGCTCAGGATCGGGAACAGTGATGTCCTTATGATCTTCATGGAAGTCGGCATTTCCCTTTTCCACACGGAGGAGATGTGAGCCGGACCAGTAATCAATGTTGAGGCCGAAGACATTGACACTTATAGCATCTTCGATTTCAGTTATATCGAGTTCCAAAGGAGCCTCATGAGAAATGGACCATGAGCTCTTTTTTTCTTTTGATGAAGATTTGATTCCGGCATCAGAGGATTCCGAAAAGGTTTCTGCATCGGGAGATACCAGGCGAAGAGCATCGGTCCATTCCTTTACAGGAGACATGTGAAGAGTATCATCACTGTCGAGATAAAGCTCTCTGGGTATGCCCATGATCCCGGTGAAGCTGTGCTCTTTGTTAGAGGTTCTCAGCCAATGTATAAATACCACACGATCATAAAAGCTATCGTCCTTATCGGCAGAGCTTTCTTCAGGTCTCCTGCCGGGTCTGTATATCTGGAAGCTCTGTCCGGCGTAGGCAAGGGAATTAAGATATGCACGTTTTGGGCCTTCTGAATCCTTCGTGAAGCAGTATCCGTCGAAACTTCCGGTATGGTAAAAACCATCGGAGGTCCAGAAGAGCCATCTTTTTCCTTTTGGAGAGGGCAGCTGTCTTAGGTCGGGACATTCCCAGCCGGGAGCCATGGACAGGCGCTGTGTGAGTTTCCACCGGGTGAAGTCATTGCCTTCGGAATGAAGCACTGCATAATCGTTTTTCTCCAGAAAAAGTACCATATAGAATCCGCCGTTTATCTCGTCTCTGTAGACCTTGGGATCACGGTTGCCCGGAGCGAGCTCTAAAAGGACAAGGTTGTCTGGATCATCGGGATGGATTTCACTCATAAGCTGTTTGTGTTTTGTTTTTATCAGAGTTTCTCCATTGTCAGTGCTGAGGGCGACTCTTTGGGTGAAAGTTGAGTGATATTCTTTACCCCAGTCTGTGGCGTCTCCCGCGGAAGTGTAGAAGAAGGATAGAAGCTCATCACTCAAAGGAAGGCAGCTTCCGGAAAACATGCTTCCGGTTCCGTCGGGAAAGAGAACCGAAGGATGTTGTGTCCAATGTAGTAGATCATGGCTCACAGCGTGTCCCCAGGTCATATTCTGCCATCTGGTATCGAAGGGGTTATACTGGAAATAAAGGTGCCATAGACCGTCCTTATAGAAGAGGCCGTTTGGGTCGTTTATCCAGCCCGGAGCTGCAAAATGAACGAGAGGAAAGACTTCCGGGGAAGCATCAGACCCGGTTTTGCCGGTTGAAACTATGGATGATACTTCTGTCGGAAGATCATCACTTTGCTTTACAGCATTTATGAAATCATCTGTAAAAGAACCAATTATGGTCATTTCGCGGTTTTTCCATGAGTCGACAGGAACAGGGCTGTAGAATGAGAAGGGATATACCTGCTTATCATTGCTGCCCTTCGAAACAGGAATCATAAATTCGTATATTCGTTTATCTCCGACCATAAATGAGATCTTTTCCAAAGGCTGTTCAGGTGATACCGGTATCCAAAGATAGTCTGAAGTTATAAGAATGGAATAGATCATAGTATTTCCTCCGTGAAAAAGATTGGATGTTTCGTGAGCCTGCCGGCAGTGTGAACTTATAGCTGCCACTTGTGAGTACGCACAAAATTCAGCTTTATTAATCTGATATAAATTTATCAAGATGCTCTTTACAGATGTTTTTAAATCTGTTAACGTAGCATATGTCAACCGCTTAACATATTATGGCATATGTTAGGAGAGAGAAAATATAAAATGAGTAACAATATGAGTAAAAGTATGAATACAAATTATCAGAAAATCAATAAGTTATCAAAAAATTATGCCGAGGAGATCCTTAAGGTACTTCCATGGGAGACAAAAGAAGTTCCTGCAGAGATTCCTCATGGAGATATGCCGGGAGATAAGATCGAGATCGGAGAGTCTCATATCGCAAAGGCTAACAAGATCTTCCCTGTACTTGTAAAGGAAATAGCAGAGAAGATGAAGAAAAACGAAAACCAGCGTGTTGTAGTGAGTGTTTGCGGAGGATCAGGAGTAGGCAAGTCTGAGATCGCATCTGTTCTTGCCTGGTTCCTTAACCAGTCAGGCGTGGGAGCATATATCCTTTCAGGTGATAATTATCCTCATCGTATTCCTATGTACAACGATGCAGAGAGACTTCACGTATTCCGCGAGAGCGCTGTAAGAAGCATGGTTGAAGCCGGAGATTACACAAACGAGAGATTTGCAGAGATCAGAAGCTGGCAGCAGGAGGACACTGATGCAGATAAGAAGCATGCGGAGGGAAATGCATGGTTCGAGTCATATCTCGCAGGTGGACGTAAGGGACTTTCAGAGTATCTCGGAACACCTTACGAGACAGATTTTGATGAAGTAAGTAATATCATCAGCGCATTCAAGGATGGCGCAGCTGACATCTGGCTCAGACGCATGGGAAGAGATGCAGCAAGCCTCTGGTATGAGGATGTTGATTTTTCGGATAAGCAGGTGCTTATCATTGAGTGGACACACGGAAACAGCGATTTCCTTAAGGGAGTGGATATTCCTGTTCTTCTTAACAGTACACCGGCAGAGACTCTGGCACACAGAAGAGCCAGAAACAGAGACGGAAAGACCGACAGTGCATTTACAACTATGGTTCTTGAGATCGAGCAGGGAAAGCTCCACTCTCAGGCATGCAAGGCAAAGATCATTTGCTCAAAGAACGGTGAGCTCATAAGCTTCGATGAATATACAGAACTCATGAAGGATCAGTTTTGATTTAAGGAAATAGTGCAGGAGTTTGAGATGGATAAACATTATACAGATAACGGACCTATGCTGAATGCCTACCCTGACAGTATGGGCGGACGCCTCGGCGATGTTGTGGGATTTCTTGAGAAGAAGGAGATGGAGGATTCTTTCCAGTCTTTCTATATTCTTCCGAGTATTTTCAATACTGATCTCGACCGTGGATTTTCAGTTATCGATTACAATATAAACAACGAGATGGGAAGTGAGGAGGATCTGGAGCGACTCCGTAAGCTGGGAGTTAACCTGAAGCTTGATTTTATTCTGAATCATGCATCTGTCCTTTCACCACAGTTCCAGGATCTCATAAAGAACGGAGAAAACTCAAAGTACAGTGATTTCTTTATCAACTGGAACAAGTTCTGGGAAGGCAAGGGAGAGATGACTGCTGAAGGATATATCCAGCCGGAAGACCTGTACATAAAGGACATGTTCTTCCGTAAGCCGGGTCTTCCTATCCTTATGGTGCGTATGCCTGACGGAAAAGATGTACCTTACTGGAATACATTCTATCAGGAGGTTATCTACAAGCGCCCTGATGCCATGGATCTCATGAGTGCCATGGACATCCAGTACCTCACAGCAGAGCATATCTGTGAGAGGGTCAATGCTTCTCTTGACGCCGGAAAGAAGCCATCAGAGATAGATTTCGAGGGATATGAGGCATATCGTGAGAAGGTGATCGATTACCTTGAGTCAAACCGTAAGTACCTCGGTCAGATGGATCTCAATGTAAAGTCCGATCTTGTATGGGAGCATTATGAGAACACTCTCAAGGCTCTTTCAGACTACGGAGCCTCCATCGTTCGTCTCGACGCCTTTGCCTATGCTCCTAAGGAGCCGGGCAAGAAGAACTTCATGAATGAGCCTGATACATGGGATCTTCTTGCAAAGGTTCGCGAGCTTGCGGATAAGTATCATGTGACACTTCTTCCTGAGATTCATGCAAGCTACGGAGAGAAGGTATACAAGAAGGTAGCGGATATGGGTTACATGACCTATGACTTCTTCCTTCCCGGACTACTTATTGACGCAATAGAGAAGAAGAGCGGTAAGGACCTTGCAAGATGGGCTCAGGAGCTCGTTCAGGATAAGATCCGTACAGTAAATATGCTGGGCTGTCATGACGGTATCCCTCTTCTTGACCTTAAGGGAATCCTTCCTGAGGAGGAGATCCAGAACCTTATCGATACCATCGTTTCAAGAGGAGGTCTCGTAAAGGATCTTCACGGAAAGAAGAATATGTACTATCAGGTCAATGCTACATACTACAGCGCTCTCGGCGAGGATGACAGAAAGATGCTTCTTGCAAGAGCTATCCAGATGTTCATGCCTGGTAAGCCGCAGGTATGGTATCTTGACCTCTTTGCAGGAAAGAACGACCATGAGGCTGTGAAGCATGCCGGCCCTGCAGGACATAAGGAGATCAACCGTACAAACCTTTCCATTGATGAGATGGAGAAGAGACTTTCATCTGAGGTGGTTTCAAAGCAGGTTGAAATGCTTAAATTCCGTAACACCTGTCCGGCCTTCTCCTTTGATGCCGACTTCTCGGTAGAGACAGAGGGTACAAAGATGACCATGACATGGAAGAATAAAGGAAATACCGCGTCTCTTAAGGTGGATTTTGATGATTACTCTTATGAGATATCATCAGAGCTTGCCTGAGACCCAAAGATATATTTTGATGCGGTGAAAGACACCTCGTTTTTGAAGGTATTTTATACTTGAATTGTGCAAAATCATATATACACCATCTGCCGCTGCAGGGAGAAATCCTTGTAGCGGTATTTTTGTACAAAAAAACGCACAAAACAATTCGCTAATTATTGCACAATATACACAAAAATATGTTAGGCGATTGACAGAAATTGTGTAAAGCGTTATATTCGCAATAAGTTAAATGTCAAGCGGTTGACATAGCTGGCATTATTAATTTCATTAAAGACTAAAGAGGAGATAATCATGAAGAAGAACTTGAACAGAATGGCTGCACTGCTTATGACAGTGGCATGTGTAAGCTCACTTGCAGCATGCGGAAGCAGCACAACTACAGAGACAGGCAAGTCACAGGATGCAACTACAGCAGCTGCAGATACAACAGCAGCGGGAACAGAAACAGCCGCAGCACCTGCTGAAAAGTCAGAACTTGCAGGACAGTCCATCACACTTCTCAATTCAAAGGGTGAGATTCAGACAGCTCTTGAGGAGCTTGCAGCTACATTTACCGATGAGACAGGAATCAATCTTGAAGTTCTTGCCTGCGGTACCGGAGAAGTTCCATACACAAAGGTAACTTCCATGTACAGCTCAGGAACAGCTCCTACCATGTCTATTCTTGATACAACAGACGTTATCGCACTTGCAACAGAGTACGGACTTGACTTAAGCTCACAGGACTGGAATCAGTACTGCGACAGTATGACAACAAAGATCGACGGAAAGGTATACAGCTTCCCGTTCTGTGTTGAGGGCAGAGGCATTATCTACTCAAAGAAGTCTATCGAGGACGCTCTCGGAAAGGATTTCGATCCTGCATCCATCAATTCACTTGATTCCTTCAAGGCTGTATGCGAAGAGCTCAGAGCAGCAGGTATGGAGAATCCTGTAGTTCTTTCAAAGGAAGACTGGTCACTGGGTGCACATCAGCTCGGATATATCTATGACACATACGATGGAACAACAGCCGGTGCAGACAAGATCATGGCAGCTCTTAAGGACGGTTCACAGAAGGTTGAGGATTATGATCGTTTCAACCAGTTCATGGACACAATGGATGTGATCCTTGAATACAACTACAACAAGGAGGATCCGCTTGGCGCTATCTATGATGAGGATCCTATGCATCTTGTAGAGGGGGATGCGGCTTTCTGGCCAAACGGTAACTGGGCATGGCCTAACCTTGAGACAGCAGGTGCCGAGACATCCGACGAGTACGGATTCATTCCATTTGTTCTCGGAAATGATTCAGCTGATCTTGCAAACACATCAATGCAGGCATCACCTACCAAGCAGCTTATGGTAGATGCAAAGCAGTCAACAGAGGAGCAGCAGAAGGCAGCTCTTGAGTTCATCAACTGGCTTGTAAATTCCGAGTCAGGTCAGAAGGGACTTGTTGAGAAGCTTGCTCTCATCCCTGCATGCTCAAACAACACTGTAGCTCCTAAGGATCCTCTCAGCCGCGATATCGTAGCAAAGATGGCTTCAGGAAATACTTATTCTTCAAGCTTCGTAGCTCCTTCTGATCACTGGTCAGTAGTTGGTGCTGTTATGCAGAAGTATGTTGCAGGTCAGACAGACCGTGCAGGTGCTGCTTCAGAGATCGACGCTTACTGGCAGGCACAGAAATAAGCAGCTGAAACATTTATAAGAAAGGCAGATCAATATGAATTCTCTTGGCCGTACCACCGGTGATAAAATAAAAAGTTTTCTAATGTTTGCACTTCCGGGAACCTTCGTTTTTGTATGTGTGGTCATCATACCTTTCCTGTATGGTTTTTATCTCACATTTACAGACTGGAACGGTGTTGCGGCAGTGAAGAATCTTGTGGGCTTTGATAATTACAAGGCTCTCGCCCAGGATAAGGATTTCTGGAATTCCATGGGGCTTACGCTTAAGTATGTGGTGCTTTCTGTTATTCTGGTCAATGCATTCGGATTCCTTTTTGCATATTTCCTTTCGGGAAGGATCAAGAAGGGGCAGAATGTTTTCCGTGCGGGATTTTTCACACCGAACCTTATCGGCGGTGTAGTTCTGGGATTCATATGGCAGTTCGTTTTTTCTCAGCTTCTCGTAAAGTTCGGAAAGAGCCTGGGAATCGCCATTTTTTCAAAGTCATGGCTGTCAGATCCCACCAAGGCCTTCTGGGCACTTGTTATCGTAACTGTATGGCAGTTAAGCGGATATATGATGCTCATATACATCGCGGGTTTTACCGGACTTTCTGAGGATGTTCTGGAGGCGGCGTCCATAGACGGAGCTTACGGCTGGTCAAAGATGCGACACATCGTTCTTCCTCTTATGGTGCCATCCTTCGTAATCTGTATCTTCCTGACTCTTTCAAGAGCCTTCATGGTCTACGATATCAACCTTACATTGACAGGCGGTGAGCCATACGGCAGTACCAGACTCGTAGCCATGCATGTATACGAAAAGGCATTTACGGCAAGACAGTACGGTATAGGACAGGCAGAGGCTGTTTTCCTGTTCTTCGTAGTAGCTATAATTTCCGGACTTCAGGTTTATATCGGTAAGAAGCAGGAGGTAGAAGCGTGATGAGTGCTCAGGCTAATACTTCCGCCAGGGATCTTTCGCCAAAGGCTGCGGATCGTGTAGGCGGAACAAAAAAACTTGTTAAGGATATCTGCATTTATATCCTTCTTGTCATAGGTGCATTGTTTTACCTGGTGCCTTTCTTTATGGTCATCGTCAATTCCTTCAAGCAGAAGAAGGATATCATCAAAGCTCCCATGGACATCATCGGTGCCCATGGAATGAGCCTTGATAACTACTTTAAGGCCTTTAAGCAGATGGAATTTGTAAAGGCCTTCGGAAACTCCATCTTTATCACCGGACTTTCCACACTGGCGGTCATCGTACTTTCTTCCATGGTGGCGTATTATATCGTTCGCGCAAACACTAAGATCGCGAAGCTGATATTTGCACTTATGATCTCATCCATGATCATACCGTTCCAGTCCATAATGATTCCTCTGGTATCGATCTACGGTGCACAGATGAGTTTGCTTAATCATCGACTTTCACTTGTATTCATGCATACCGGCTTTGCCATGAGTATGTCAGTGTTCATGTATGCGGGCTTCCTTCGAAGCGGTGTACCAAAGTCTCTTGAAGAGGCTGCTTACATTGATGGCTGTACAAAAATGGAGACCTTCAGGCTGATAGTATTTCCGCTTCTCAAGCCTACAACGGCAACTCTTGTTATCTTAAATGCCATGCAGTTCTGGAATGACTATCTGCTTCCAAGTCTTGTGCTCGGAAAGAAGCCGCTTTATACACTGCCTCTTTCCACATACAGCTTCTATGGAACATATAGTTCTGACTATGGCCTCATCATGGCGGCACTTGTGCTCACGCTTCTTCCTATACTTATTCTGTACTTCTTCTTACAGAAGCAGATCATTGCAGGAATGGTAGCCGGTGCGGTTAAATAAGAGACTGATTGAATAGAGTATAGAAATTAGAATGAATAGTTATAAAAACTGTATTTAGTGTGATTTTTAAGAATAAAAATGCAGACGATATAGTATAATTAAGCCGGACATCAAAAATGTCCGGCTTTTTAGTTACATTGCCATGGGTTGTATATGATAAAAAACATTTATGGAATCAGGGTTACAGTCTATTATTGAAGCTGTGCTTTGA
The DNA here is from genome assembly GCA_000513555.1 of Lachnospiraceae bacterium JC7. Taxonomy (GTDB): domain Bacteria; phylum Bacillota; class Clostridia; order Lachnospirales; family Lachnospiraceae; genus Oribacterium. Next base: position 115,787 of record ALYD01000003.1, on the reverse strand, counting down.
TTTTGGATGTTTTATATTTCCGCATATGGTGATGGCGCAAAAAACAGTAAAGGGAATAGAGTAGTATGGCAACAACATTAAAAGATGTGGCTAAAGAAGCCGGACTGGCAGTGGAAACTGTATCCAGAGTGCTTAATAACAGAGGATATATCAGCGAGAAGACCAAGAAAAAGGTCTATGATGCGATGCAGAAGATAGGGTACAGACCCAACATCGTGGCCCGCACTCTTTCGAAGGGAAGATCCGATGCCATTGCGGTCATCATGCCCCACATGGTTCACCCGTATTTTTCCCAGATGCTCAGTGAGATAGAGCATTATGCTGCAGAGAAGCAGTATCAGGTATTTATCAACAACTCCACAGGAGATCCGCAGAAAGAGACCAGTGTGCTGGAGCTGTGTGAAAACAGTCTTGTTGCAGGTGTGCTTATCTTCAGTCAGCAGGTTAAGCCGGAGACATTGAAAAAATTCAACCTTCCGATTATCACCATTGAGCGTTTTATCGAGGGAGGAACGGGCTGTGTTCTTTGTGATAACTATAAGGGAGGACAGCTTGCGGCAGAGGAGCTCATAAGAAAGGGCTGCAAAAATCTATTGATGCTGGGAAGCGTATGGCAGAGCAAGATGCCGGCTGATGTGCGTGAAGACGGATTCATGGATGTGTGCCGTAAGAGCGGTGTCAATGCCAGGGTACTTACAAGCGATTCCAGGGAATATAAGGAGATGGAGTATCATGAGAGCATAATTAAGGCTCTTAATGAATATCCGGAAACCGATGGAGTGTTCTGCAGTTCGGATCTTATCGCTGCACAGGTGATACAGGTTGCTGCCATGCTGGGGAAAAGGGTCCCTGAGGATCTCAGGATAATCGGATTTGATGATACGGAGCTGGCGCTCCTCACCACACCGAGGCTCACTACCATCCATCAGCCCATAAGAGAGATGGCAAGGAAGGCTGTTGATATGATACTGGACACCCTGGAAAACAAAGAGGTCAGCGAGAGAAATGTGCTTGATGTAAGCCTGGTGACCAGAGGAACCACATAAAATTAAAAAGTTAATATTCATTTTAGTTTTTACCATATAAATTGACTTTAAAAATCCACTTCTTTCTATTATACTATACAAGATTATGGGTCATTTTGCCTTTGGTGCATTGTTGATGCTTATCAGGGCATTTTATGGGAGAGTTTAATGTTTTCATTGATTTCAAATGATATCGGAATAGATCTTGGAACTTCAAGTGTTCTTGTTTACATAAAAGGCAGGGGTGTTGTTCTTAAGGAGCCTTCAGTGGTAGCTGTCAATAAAGACACCAACACTGTACTTGCATACGGTGAAGATGCGCGTCTTATGCTCGGAAGGACACCTGAGAATATTGTTGCGGTCCGTCCATTGAGACAGGGCGTTATATCGGATTATACCCTGACTGAGCAGATGCTTAAGCATTTTATAAATAAGGCTGTGGGCAAGCGTACTCTGAGAAAGCCCAGGATCTGTGTGTGTATCCCTTCCGGAGCCACAGAGGTTGAAAAGAAGGCTGTTGAAGATGCTACATATCATGCAGGTGCCAGAGAAGTGACTATCATCGAGGAGCCTGTTGCGGCAGCCATCGGAGCGGGCATAGATATCAGTAAGCCTCAGGGCAATATGATAATCGATATCGGAGGGGGAACTTCGGATATTGCGGTTATCGCTCTCGACGGTCCGGTTGTTTCCGAGTCCATCAAGGTGGCCGGTGACGATTTTGATGAGGCCATTCTGCGATATATGAGAAAGAAGCACAATCTTCTCATAGGTGAAAGGACTGCAGAGGATATCAAGATAAACATTGGCTGTGCAAGTAAGAGACCGGAGAATATCACTATGGAAGTCAGGGGACGTAACCTGGTTACGGCACTTCCGAAGACAGTGGTAGTAAGTGCGGACGAGATCATGGATGCTTTGCTTGAGCCGGCAACTATGATAGTAAATGCGGTTCATAATGTTTTGGAGCGTACTCCACCTGAGCTTGCAGCGGATATTTACGAGAGAGGCATCGTAATGACAGGCGGAGGAGCACTTCTTTACGGACTGGACAAGCTGATGCACGAAAAGACAGGTATAAACTGTATGCTGGCGGAGGATCCTCTTACAGCTGTTGCTATAGGAACAGGTAAGTTCATCGATATAGCCAACGATGATGACGATCTGTAATATTGAATTTAAAATGGGGGTGGCCTTTTGAGGGCTGCCCCTTTGCTGTATTAAGGGACTTTCCTTTACAGTGGCTTTTGAAGAGTATATGACATGAGGAGTGAAGTACTGCTCAGGAAACAGGTTTTGCAGAAGGAAACGAAGAATTGGATTTTTTTGAAGGTTATATAGATCATATTATATTTAGAAGCGATTCCACCGGATACACTGTCATGATCGGTGTGATGAAGGGTAAGGACTATACTCTCGTGGGAACCGTTCCGGGACTGGAACCCGGAGAGAATATAAAGGCTGACGGTCATGAGACCACACATCAGATATACGGTACACAGTTTGTTATAGATAAGTATCAGGTGGTACCTCCGGAATCGGGTGAAGCGGTAGAAAGATATCTGGGGTCCGGTGCCATCAAGGGAATAGGTGCTGCCATGGCGTCCAGGATCGTGAAGAAATTCGGTGATGATACCATGCGTATCATTGAAGAAGAGCCTGAGCGACTTGCCGAGATAAAGGGTATTTCATCAAGGAAGGCCATAGACATAGCTGCGTCCGTTAATTCGAAAAAAGAGATGCAGCATGCTGTTATGTTCCTGCAGCAGTACGGCATCTCCATAAATATGGCAGGAAAGATATACGCTCAGTATGGCAACGAGATGTACGATATCGTCAGGGATAATCCATACAAGCTGGCAGAAGACATCGACGGTATGGGCTTTCGTACCTGTGATGAGATAGCCAGAAATGCAGGTATCAAGGAGGACTCTGATTTTAGAATAGAGTCAGGTATCCAGTATGCCCTTGCCATGTCCGAGAGCAACGGGCATTGTTATCTTCCGCTTCCGGAGCTTTTGCAGGCGACAGAGGCTCTTCTTAATATTACAGTTCATGATATCAACCGTTATCTTCTGGATCTTCAGATGCAGGGAAAGGTGATGGTGAAAACTGTCGGGAAAAAGAGGAGCATTGATGAGTACCTGAAGGAGGCGGAAAATGGCGGAGCCGGGTTCATGGGTGAAGGCGGAGGCATTGGCAGAAACCTCGTTTATGATGCCGATAACAGAAATGTGGATCCCGGAGTAAGAGTCTACAGATCTCTTTTGTATTATACAGAGCTTCAGGTGGCAACGAAGCTTCAGGAACTCAATATCGAAAAGGAAACCGATAAGGACGAGGGACTTGAAAGGGAGATCGATGAAATAACCGAAAAGGAAGGAATAGAACTTGACGATCTTCAGCGTCAGGCGGTTTCCTATGCGGCGAATTCCGGACTTCTTGTTATAACCGGAGGTCCGGGTACAGGAAAGACCACAACCATAAATACCATAATCAGAGTTTTTGCAAATGAAGGGAAGACCATCCTTCTTGCGGCCCCGACAGGAAGAGCGGCAAAAAGGATGTCAGAGTCTACGGGATGGGCAGCTTCAACCATACATCGTCTTCTGGAATATCAGGGAAGACCGGAGGATGAAGGGGATGAAGGTGGAGAACAGATAAGAGGTCACTTCGAGAGGGATGACCGTAATCCGCTGGAATGTGACGTGGTCATCATCGATGAGATGTCCATGGTGGATATATTCCTGATGAACTCACTGCTGAAGGCGATCCATAAAGGGACGAGGCTTATCATGGTCGGTGATGCCAACCAGCTTCCATCCGTCGGAGCAGGTAATGTTCTAAGGGATATCATTGAATCAGGAGTCATCAGAACAGTCAAACTGAATCATATCTTCAGGCAGGCGGCTGAATCTGACATAGTTGTGAACGCCCACAAAATAAATGAAGGACATAGTGTTGACCTCAGCAAAAAATCAAGGGACTTCTTATTTATAAGGAACCAGAATCCGGAACAGATCTTCAACTCTGTTACGGCGCTGATACTGGATAAGCTTCCGGGTTATCTCGGGGTTGATCCCTTTGACATGCAGATCATGACTCCTCAGAGAAAGGGGGCTCTTGGCGTTGAGAGACTTAATCAGCTTCTGCAGGAACGTATCAATCCGAAGGACAGTAAGAAGCCGGAGAAGGAAATAAACGGCACATTGTTCCGCCTTGGAGATAAGGTCATGCAGGTAAAGAATGACTACAATCTCATATGGGAGATCAAGGGAAGATACGGCATACCTATAGAAAAGGGTGAGGGAGTGTTTAACGGAGACATCGGCATCATCACAGAGATCAACAATTTTGCCCAGACTCTTACGGTGAAGTTCGATGACAGATTCGTGGAATATGAGTTCAAGCAGTGTGACAGCCTGGATCTGGCCTATGCCATCACCATCCATAAGTCTCAGGGATCTGAGTATCCGGCCGTGATCATACCCATGTATCAGGGGCCGCAGATGCTTATGAACCGTAATCTTTTGTATACTGCGGTAACCAGAGCAAAGAGATGTGTATGTCTGGTTGGTAATCCGCAGATTTTCGAACAAATGATAAGCAACGAATCCGAAGCAAAAAGATATTCGTCCTTATCTGAACGTTTAAGGGAGATCTCGGATGCTGGCTAAGATGATTTATCAGGGAGCTATAGACCTGCTTTTCCCTAGAAGATGTCCCATATGTGAGGAACCGGTGATGCCGAAGGGCAGGCTTATCTGTCCTGAATGCATCAGGGAGATACATTTTATAGAGGAACCTGTGTGCAAGGTCTGCGGCAGAGAGATCGGAAGTGCGGAGGACGAGCTGTGTTCGAACTGTAAACGCCACAGGTTCAGTTTTGAATACGGATATTCACTTATGAGCTACAATGATGCGGCTGCCCGTTCCATCACGAGGATAAAGTATACCGGGGCAAGGGAGTATCTGGATTTTTACGGTCATATGGCAGTTAAACTATATGGCGAAAGGATCAAAGCCATGGGAGTGGATGCCCTGGTTCCGGTTCCTGTACATAAGAGCAGGCTGAAGAAGCGCGGTTATAACCAGGCAGCGGTTCTTGCTGAAATAATGGGGAGAGAACTTCATATTCCGGTATATGAAGATGCGTTGTACAGAAATAAAAAAACCGCAGCATTAAAAGAACTTAATGCTGCGGAACGACTTAAAAATCTGACCAGTGCTTTCTTTGCGGGGCATATCCCGAGGGATATGCGCTCAGTACTTATAGTGGATGATATCTTTACCACCGGAGCTACACTCGAGGCCACCAGCAGGTGTCTGAAAAGTGCAGGGGTGGAAAGGGTATACTGTTTTACTCTGGCGATCAAATCGGATATATGACAACTGTTCAGTCCATGTCTTCAGTCCAGTAGTCTCTTGCGAGATCTATAAGGTCTCTCATGGGTTCTGAAAGGTACTTGTCCTTTCTGTAAACGGCGTAGGCATTCATAACAGGGTGGGTCTTCAGCTTTATAAGCTGTACATCATCAGGGATGTCAACGTGGTGTGAAGCTCCGATGAGTGCTGCACATTCATCGGCTGCCACCAGAGCGAGCTCATAGTTTATGCCCTCGGCATCCATATACACATCGGGTTCAAAACCTGCCTGCTCAAATACCTGCTCAGAAACGAAACGTTCTGTGGAGTCCTTAGGGCCGAGGAAGAATGGAACATCCTTGAACTTGCGGATATCCATAACTCTGGTTCCGTCCTCTTCATACTCCGCTTCATTTACCAGCGGGTTTGAGGAAGCTACTGCGAGCACCATCTCGACGTGGCTGAGAAGTTCATACTGAAGACGATAATTCTGTTTGTCTCCCATAAGGATGATGCCGAGATCTATGGTGCCGTTCTTTACGAGCTCCTGAGCCTTGAGGCCTTTCATAATGTTTAATTGCAGCTTTACAGTAGGATTCAGCTTATGGAACTCACGGTAGATGGAAGTCATCATGTAATCGGCTTCTACTCCGGCAGCACCTACGGCTATCTCTTCATTATGGAGTTTTGCGATATCGGAGATGCGGGAATAGCAGTCCTTCTTCATGGCTATCATTTTTCTGGCGGTGTCCACATAGATCCTGCCGGCTTCGGTGATGGACCATTCATTACCTCTTCTATAGAAGAGTTTCGTTCCAAGTTCCTTTTCCAGATTAAGGAGCTGAAGATTCAGGGCGGGCTGGGAAATAAAAAGTTTATCCGCTGCTCTGGTTATGTTTTTCTCCTCTGCGATACGAATGATATTTTCGATACGTCGTAGATCCATAAAATGCCTTCTTCCTATGTAATATAATAATGTGCGGCATATCGACAGATCCTGCACGATGCTGTCTCACAATGCAAATACTTAAATTCTTTGTATATTCTATAGTATATAAGGGATTATAATTTAATACAATAGAATACCTGAACAGTAATAAAAAATTTAAATAACAAAGCAATTGACTGATTAGCTTGACGGCTACATGCGGACATGTTATAGTTTGCAGGTAAACAAAGGGCTATGCCCTATTTTTTATGCACTAATTTCGTAGTCATGCGGAGTTAAGAATCATTGGAGGTGAACAGCCGTGCGCACAAAGATTATTTTAGCATGTACAGAATGTAAGCAGAGAAATTATTTCACGACTAAGGAAAAGAAAAATCATCCTGAGAGAATGGAAATTCGTAAGTATTGCAGATTCTGTAAACAGCACACGCTTCATAAGGAGACAAAGTAATGGACGAAAAGAAGAGTTCTAGTTTTCAGGGCTTCTTCAAGGGTCTTAAGACGGAATTTAATAAGATTATATTCCCGAATAGACAGGACATTGTTAAGGAAACAACAGCCACTATTGTTGTAAGTTTACTTATCGGAGTTGTTATCGCAGTTCTTGATCTCATCATGAAGACGGGACTTGGCTTTATACTTAAGTAAAGGGGATATCGATGTCAGAGACAAATTCTGCAGCTCGTTGGTATGTAGCTCATACCTATTCAGGCTACGAGAACAAGGTTAAGATGGATCTTGAAAAGACGATCGAAAACCGAGGTCTTCAGGATCTTATTCTTGAAGTCAGCGTTCCGATGCAGCCGGTCATCGAAATGAAGAACGGCGTTGAAAAGAAGACTGACAAGAAAATGTTCCCGGGCTATGTTCTCGTAAACATGGTTATGAATCAGGAAACCTGGTACGTTGTGAGAAATACACGTGGCGTCACCGGTTTTGTTGGCCCAGGATCAGAGCCGACACCTCTTTCAGAAGAGGAAATCAAGGCCCTTGGCTATAGAAAGTCAGAGGTTCTTGTAGACTTCGCTATCGGCGACTCAGTATCGGTTAATTCCGGCTCATGGAAGGGTACTGTAGGCGTAATAAGCGAGATCAATGATCAGAAGAAGACCGTAACTATCTTAGTTGAGATGTTCGGCAGAGAAACTCCGGTAGAGTTATCATACGGAGAAGTAGAAAAGCTTAGATAACAAAGTTTGGGAGGGTTAGCGCTATAGGCGGCTACCCCGCAATTACCACAAGGAGGTGCCTCAATGGCAAAGAAGGTAGAAGGTTACATCAAGTTACAGATTCCAGCTGGTAAAGCAACACCAGCTCCACCAGTAGGTCCTGCTCTTGGACAGCATGGTGTAAATATCGTTGCATTCACAAAGGAATTTAACGCAAGAACAGCTAACGAGGGAGACGTTATCATCCCTGTAGTTATCACTGTTTATGCTGATAGAAGTTTTAGCTTCATCACAAAGACTCCTCCAGCTGCAGTCCTTATCAAGAAGGCTTGTAAGCTTCAGAAGGCTTCTGGTGAGCCAAACAAGAACAAGGTTGCTACAATCAGTAAGGCTGATCTTCAGAAGATTGCAGAGACAAAGATGAAGGATCTTAACGCTGCATCACTTGAAGCTGCTATGTCTATGATCGCTGGAACATGCAGATCTATGGGCGTTGAAGTAGAGAAGTAATAGGGAGGTCAACTGATTATGAAAACAGGTAAGAGATATAATGCAGCTGCTCAGGGCGTAGACAGAGCTGTTAAGTACAGTGCAGTAGACGCTATCGAGCTTGTAAAGAAGAATGCAACAGCAAAATTCGACGAGACCGTTGAACTTCACATCAGAACAGGTTGTGACTCACGTCACGCTGATCAGCAGGTTCGTGGTTCCGTTGTACTTCCTGCCGGTACAGGTAAGAAGGTTAGAATCCTCGTATTTGCAAAGGGCGCTAAGGCTGATGAAGCTCAGGCAGCTGGTGCAGATTTCGTAGGAGCTGAGGAGCTTGTTCCTAAGATTCAGGGCGGTTGGTTCGATTACGATGTAGTAATCGCTACTCCTGATATGATGGGTGTTGTAGGACGTATCGGACGTCTTCTCGGACCTAAGGGTCTCATGCCAAACCCTAAGACAGGTACTGTTACTATGGACGTTGCCAAGGCTATCGCTGATACTAAGGCAGGTAAGGTAGAGTATCGTCTTGATAAGGCTAACATCATCCACGTTCCAGTTGGAAAGGCTTCATTCGAGACAGAGAAGCTTCAGGAGAACCTTAACACACTCATGGCAGCTATCGTTAAGGCTAGACCTGCAACACTTAAGGGCCAGTACATGAAGTCAGCTACTCTGACATCTACAATGGGTCCTGGAGTTAAGCTTGATACTGTTCAGTTCGGTGCTTAATTTATTTTTTAAATTAGTTATTGACAATCCATTTGATGGATGTTAATATACGCAACGTATTAACCCGAAGACAGCAGGTGGTGCCGTAAGGTACCGTAAGACAGAACGCCTGCCGAGGAAAGATACAAACTATTTTGTTTGTTCAACCCCGTGTCTTTTGGCATGGGGTTTTCCTTTTAGCAAGGTTTATACGAAAATCTTATAAGGAGGAAAAACCGTAAATGGCAAAGGTTGAAATTAAACAGCCAATCGTTGACGAGATCAAGGCACTTTTTGATGGTGCTGTAGCTGTTACTGCCGTTGATTACCTCGGACTTACTGTTGAGCAGGATACAAATCTTCGTAAGCAGTTAAGAGAGGCTGGTGTTCAGTACAAGGTTTACAAGAACACTCTTATCAAGAGAGCAGCAGAGGGTACAGATTTCGCACAGCTTGATTTTGTACTTGAGGGACCTACAGCTATTGCAGTATCTAAGGATGATCCTGCAGCAGCAGCTAGAATCATTGCAAAGTTTGCTAAGGACGCTCCTAAGCTTGAGCTTAAGGCAGCAGTTGCTGAGGGCAAGCTTTATGATCAGAAAGAGGTTCAGGTTCTTGCAGCTATCCCTTCAAGAGAAGAGCTTCTCGGAAGACTTTGTGGTTCTCTTCAGAGCCCAATCGCAAACTTCGCACGTGTTATCAATCAGGTTGCAGAGAAGAGCGAGCCAGCAGCTTAATTATAAGCGTATGGCATCATGAAGCGGCATAAGCTTCATTCGTGGTCGAAAGATCACAAAGCAATGTAAATTGCGATTTAAAATTATAAAATTTGATAAGTGCTACAGGCACGATATTTCTAAATGGAGGAAATTAAAATGGCTAAGTTAACTACAGAAGAGTTTATCGCAGCTATCAAGGAGCTTTCTGTTGTAGAGCTTAATGACCTTGTAAAGGCTGTTGAGGAAGAGTTTGGCGTTTCTGCTGCTGCAGGCGTTGTTGTTGCAGGTGCAGCTGCTGGTGCAGCTCCAGCTGAGGAGAAGACAGAGTTCGACGTTGAGCTTACAGAGGTAGGCGCAGAGAAGATCAAGGTTATCAAGGTTGTTCGTGAGGCTACTGGTCTTGGTCTTAAGGAAGCTAAGGAAGCTGTTGAGTCTGCTCCTAAGGTACTTAAGGAGGCTGCTCCTAAGGCTGAGGCTGAGGAACTCAAGAAGAAGCTTGAGGAAGTTGGCGCTAAGGTTACTCTTAAGTAATTCAGACTTTATAAAAAGCTTAAATATAAGAGGTGTATGGGATATCCCATACACCTTTTTTGATATAAAAAACCTTCATATGAACGTCATGCAGACATGAGCGGACATATGAAGGCGGATATAAAATTATTCTATTCCGGATGTTATACAGTTTAACTGTAGTAATCAAGGACTCTGGATAATTCGGAATTAAAAGTTGATTTAAGATCGAACTGTACCTTGCCCGTAGCCCAGCAATAAGCTATACCTCTAAATGTAAAGAGTAGTGAATTTACAATAGTCTCCGGCGAATGTTCAGAGGACAGCTCCTTTTCTTTGATCGCATCGCTTATTAGATCCAGCAAAACTTCTTCAAGGCTTTTGGACCTGTTTATATTAAGGTCTCTTCCAAGCATACGTATGGAGCAGATCTCAGGTCCTTCAAACATAATGAAATCAGCGATAAGTTCTGTGAAAAGAGACATGATCTGACCTCTTCTCGTCGGAATAGCCGGATCATAGGCCTTTTGCCGGATTATGTCTTCATTTCCGGCTGTACGATTGATAAGAATATCAGCCTTGTTTTTGAAATGATAATAAAGAGCGCCTGTGGTGATATCAAGCTCTGAGGCTATCTGGCGGACGCTGACATTGTCATAGCCGTGTTCCTTGAACAACTGGAAAGCCTTATCGGAAATTTTCTGCTTTGTGTTTTTCTGTAATGTTTCCTGTGAATTATTCATTTTGCTTACCCATATTCTAATTAGATTTTATACTAGTAAAACATAATACTATAAAATTTCAAACAATGAAATTTTATAGAAGCTATTATAATGTAAAAAAGGAATAAGCTATATAAAATATGGAAAGTTTTATGAAAAAATCAGAAAAAATCAGTTGAATCTATACCCGTAGGTATTTTTACATACCAAATAAAGAAAATTTCTTTCAAAAACAAAAACATAACAAATTATCAATGGCGAATAAATCTGCCTGATGTTATGATGTTAGTCGAAAGATTGACTAAATAATGACAATCGTATAAAGAAGAAATATTTATTCAAAATATATTTTGATGATATATGTGGATAAACAGGTTGAGTGGTCATTATTTCTTGTTCAAGCGAGGTAAAAGTTATGAAAAAAAGAAATTTAGGCAAGACGGCTACTGCCGTAGTACTGGCAGGTGCTATGACGGCAGCATCACTTGCAGGATGTGGTTCAAGCCAGCCTGCAGCTACAGAAGCGGCAACAGAGGCTGCCACAACTGCGGCAGAGACAACAACAGCTGCTGCATCTGATGGTGCTGTTTCAGGAACATTTGAAGGCACTGCTGTAGGTCAGGGCGGTGAGAGCGCTCCGGTGAAGGTGACTCTGACTCTTCAGGATGGAAAGCTCAGTGATGTGAAGATCGAGGGTGAAGGAGAAACACCGGGTATCGGAAGCAAGGCTATCGAAGAGCTTCCTGCGAAGATGATTGCAGGTAATACCGTGGAGGTTGACGCTGTTTCAGGAGCTACCATAACTTCAAAGGCTATCGTAGAGGCTGCGACAAAGGCTCTTGCAGAGGCAGGATTGAAGCCTGAGGATCTTGAAGCTGTAGAGGTTGAAGCAGCTGCAGGGCAGGCAGAAGATATGTCTATAGAAACAGATGTTGTTGTAGTCGGAATGGGCGGTGCCGGCATGGCAGCAGCCATTACTGCGGCTGATTCCGGAAAGTCAGTTGTAATTCTTGAGTCTCAGGCAATGGGCGGAGGAAATACAGTACGTTCAACAGGCGGACTTAATGCTGCGCATACACCTGAGCAGGATAAGAATGAATTTAAACAGGCGGATGGTGTTGAGAAGACCCTTAAGACTGCAAAGGAGTCATGGGGCGATAACGAGGCCATTCAGGAGCTTGCCGCAACAGTACAGAAGCAGTGGGATGAGTATCAGGCTTCACCAAACGGCTATTTTGATTCTGTTGAGCTTTTTGAGCTTGATACAATGATCGGCGGAAAGGGCATCAATGACTATGAGCTTGTAAAGACTCTGGCAGAGAACAGTGCAGACGCTATCGTATGGCTCAAGGATCATGATGCAGATCTTCCTTCAGTTGGAGCTTTCGGCGGTGCTTCAGTAAATCGTATTCACAGACCTGTAAACGCTGAAGGCAAGACAACAGCAGTTGGTGCCTACATTGTTCCGGTTCTTACCAAGAACGTGGAGGACAGAGACGGAATCGATGTTTACTACAACACAACAGCCAACAAGATTCTTATGGAAGATGGTAAGGCAGTAGGTGTAGTTGCTGAAGGTGAGACAGGAAATACCGTAACAGTAAATGCAAAGGCAGTTATTCTTGCAACAGGTGGCTTTGGAGCTGATATGGACAGAGTTGTTAAGTACAGATCAGATCTTAAGGGTTTCGTATCTACAAATGCGGCAGGATCTCTCGGACAGGGTATCGATATGGCCACAGCAGATGATGTAAAGGCTGAGACAGTTGATCTTGACCAGATTCAGATTCATCCAACAGTAACAGTTGATGCTGATGGAAATGTACATCTTATTACAGAGGGTGTTCGTGGTGACGGTGCTATCCTTGTTAATATGGAAGGAAAGAGATTCTACGACGAGGTATCTACAAGAGATAAGGTTTCTGCAGCGGAGATCGAGCAGACAGATGGAAGTGCATGGCTCATTCTTGATCAGAAGATGCTGGATGCTTCAGCAGTTTGTGCAGGTTATTACAAGTCAGGATATGCTGTAAAGGGTGAGACATATGAGGAACTTGCCGAGGCTATGGGCGTTCCTGCAGATGCATTTAAGGAGACTATGGAAGGCTGGGCTAAGATCTGGGCTGATAAGTCAGATCCTGAGTTCGGACGTACTTCATTTGCAGCCGATATAGATCTTACAGTTGCTCCGTTCTATGCTATCAAGGTAACACCTGGAATCCATCATACAATGGGTGGTCTTAAGATCGATACAGCAGCAGAAGTTATCAATACAAACGGAGAGGTCATTCCTGGTCTCTTTGCGGCAGGTGAGGTAACCGGAGGAGTTCATGGTGCAAACCGCCTTGGCGGAAATGCGGTTGCTGATATCATCGTATTCGGAAGAATAGCTGGTAACAGTGCAGCAGCTTACGCAGGCTGAGCTTAAATTAGCTCCCGACTTTTTTAGTCGGGAGCTGTTTTATAATTTAAAATGATACAGAGACTGCATTCTTTCGATTTAATAAAAATGAAAGAAATATTCGACTATTCCTAAAAATAAATAAAATGAAATTATTTTGAAAGAAAAGATGCATACTATATGTGCAAAATGCAAAAGGATACATAGCTTTTGATAAGAAATAGAGCAAAAACAATAAATTGTGTCAAATTTTGACTCTTAAGATTTTTTAAAACGGATTACCGGAGGCGGAAATTAGGTTTGACTTTGAATAAAGTGAAGTGTATTATACGTTCTTGTCTTAAACAGATGTGACGAATTTTCGGAGTAAAGAAGAGAAAATCGGTCACGGATTGTCATCCCGGAGCCGTATGGCGGAAGAACAGTTGGGATGATGTTTAATATTAGGAGGATAAAAATTATGAAGAAGTTAGTTATGATGACAGCATCAGCTGGTCTTATGCTTGCACTTGCAGCATGTGGTTCAACATCAACACCAGAGGCTACAACAGCTGCAGCTACAACAGTAGCAGCAGAGGAGACAACAGTAGCAGCAGAGGAAACAACTGCAGCAGCAGAGGAGACAACAGCGGCAGCAGAGGAAACAACTGCAGCAGCAGAGGAGACAACTGCAGCAGCTGAAGAGACAACAGTAGCAGCAGAGGCTGAGGGCGAGACTCTTACAGGTACAGCCAAGGGCTTCGGCGGCGACGTTACTGTAACTCTTACAATGGACGGAGACAAGATCGTTGCAGCTTCTATCGAGGGCAAGGATGAGACTCCTACAGTTGGTGGTGCAGCTCTTGAGGAGCTTGAGAAGCAGATCGTTGAGGCTGGTTCAGCTGATTTCGATGGTGTTTCAGGCGCTACTGTAACATCAACAGGTGTTAAGGATGCTGTAAAGGCAGCTCTTGCAAAGTAATCATAAGCTCATAGTTTTTTGAGAAATATTAATAGCGAAACATACCGATGAACATATCAAAGTGATTTGATTGTAATAAGGTAGACATGGATCCCTTTCGGAGCAGCTGAAGATCAGCATTCCGTGAGGGATTTTTGTTTTTGAAAAATTGTAATAATATTTTTTGTGATTATTCCTTGTTATCAAAGGATTACTTTGGCATCATAAAAGAAGAGTATATTTGATGATGGTCATTTTTTGAAATATAAATCATCTCTTGATCATCAGAGATTATCAGGAGTTTAGATTGCGGAGGATAGATTATGAAAAAATATATTATTGCAGCGGCAGCGGGACTGGTACTTACACTTGCGGCATGCGGCAGCACTGAGGTTCCGGGTTCAACTACCCAGGCACCGGTTTCAGAGATAAAAGAGGTAAGCGGAAGTGCGGAGGGCTTCGGTGGAACTATTACGGTAACTCTCAGGATGCAGGGAGAGGATATAATTGAGGCTTCCATACTCGGAAATGATGAATCTCCTGAAATCGGAGGAAAGGCTCTTTCCGAGCTTGAAAAACAGCTTGTGGAAAAGGATGGTTTCGATATAGACGGTGTGTCAGGAGCTACCTACACATCTGAGGGTGTCAGAAATGCCGCAAAGGATGCATTGGGACTATTCCTTCCTGAAATGGAAGAGTCGACAACAGAAGCTGCCGAAACGACAAAAAAGTGATGGATCCTAAGCGGACATAAAACAGTATATTGATAGAGTATTTTGCGGGTGAAGTTCTTGTGAGGGCTTCACCTTTTTGTATTCATGAGCCTCTCGATTTGTTCTGAGTAATTAGGTATAATGCTGTAAGCGATTTGTGACTTGCGGATTAGAGTCCTGTCGACTTACTTACTGCATAATATTTGGAGATGTACACCGGATGGTATTTAGTTCAACACTGTTCCTTTTCTGCTTTCTGCCAGTTACTCTGGCAGGCTGCTATATATGTATGGTTCTCGATAAAAAAGTTATCGGGAACCGAAGAGAGTTAAGCAACATATGGCTTCTTATAATGAGTATTCTGTTTTTCGCATGGTCTCAGATGGGTTACCTGTGGATAATAGTCTTAAATATACTCGTAAACTATGTTGGTGCGGGAATCATACATTTGAAGAAGGAAAAGGGCTGTTATACCGCTTCAAAGATACTTTTGACACTCACTGTAGCGGTAAACCTCGGAATCCTTTTTTACTTTAAGTATTTTGATTTTTCCATTGATACTGTGAATCATGTTTTCGGAAGACAGATTCCGCTCCGGAACATCATTCTTCCCATAGGTATAAGCTTTTTTACATTTCAGGCCATGTCATATACCATTGACGTCTACAGAGGAAGAGCCGCAGTACAGAGAAATCCCTTGAAGCTCGCTCTTTATGTAATGCTTTTCCCTCAGCTCATTGCGGGACCTATAGTACGTTATACCGACGTGGAGACTGAGATTGATGATAGAAGAGTCAGTCTTGAAGATTTTTCTTACGGTGCCAGAAGGTTTATCACAGGACTTGGCAAGAAGGCATTGATAGCCAATACCATGGCGGTGACGGTGGACGGGATCTTTGCTCAGGGAACAGAGAACAACACCGTGGCTATAGCATGGCTCGGAGCTGTCGCTTATGCCCTTCAGATATATTTTGATTTTTCGGGGTATTCTGATATGGCTATAGGTCTGGGAAGGATGTTCGGATTCCATTTTCTTGAGAATTTTGATCTTCCATACATCTCACGTTCCATAACGGAGTTCTGGAGGAGATGGCACATATCTCTTTCCACATGGTTCAGAGATTATGTCTATATTCCTCTGGGTGGGAACAGATGCGGAACTCTCGTGACCTACAGAAATCTCTTTATTATCTTCCTTTTGACAGGTATATGGCACGGAGCTGCATGGCATTATATTTTCTGGGGCATATGGCACGGAATGTTCATGCTTATGGAACGTTTCTTCAGAAAGCGGAATTTCGTGATCTCTTCAATATGGAATGTACTCGGACATGTATACACACTTTTCGTGGTACTTATGGGATGGATATTTTTCAGGGCGGATACGCTGCCCCAGGCATTCTGGTACATTAAGACCATGTTCGGGCGGGCACTTGGGTCAGAGCCCGGATTTTCCGTCATGTGGTACCTTGACGGCTGGACAGCTGCCATGCTGATTTTCGGGATAATGTTTTCTACGGGACTTCCTTCCAAGGCGGCCGGATTTATCCGGGCGAAGTGTGAAGCTGCTTCAAAGATGCAGGTATATGAAGCTTCTAGAGATATATTACTTCTGGCGCTTCTTTTACTGTCATCCATGAGGATAGTGTCCGGAACCTATAATCCTTTCATATATTTTCAGTTCTGACGGTGACGTATCGAGAAGTTCGTATACGGATCCTGACGAAAAAATCTGTATGATCAGAATTCATGTATTTTAAAGGCGTTTTACTATTAATATGAATTTAAAAAATAAAGTAAAGATTCAAAACCTGATATTTGCCATGTCCTTCATGCTGGTGCTCTCTGTTCCCATAATAAGCGTGAACAGAGAGGATGGCGCCATATCCTACGATGAGAACAGATATCTGGCTAAAAGACCGTCCCTAAGGGATGATGACGGGCATATAAACAAGACATTTGCAACTGACTTTGAGAACTGGATAAACGACAACATCGGATTGAGACCATTGTTCGTAAAGGCCAATGCCAAGCTCCAGTACCATATATTCAGAAACCTTTCGGCTGCCGGTGCCGGAAGTTCTGATTATTATCTTGGACCTCGCGGAGAGTTCAATTATGCTGAAAAGGATATGCTCAGAGATTTTCAGCATAAAAATCTCTACTCTCAGGAGCAACTGGATGAGCTTTCTTCAGCATATGAGAAGATAAGAGAGACATTGGAACAAAGGGGGATAAGATACTATTACATGCAGTGCAGGGATAAGCACAGCATCTATCCTGAACAGTTCATGACATCAGTCAGGCAATATGGGAAAACTTCTCTGGTGGATCAGGTCGTGGACAACCTGAAAGCGAACACTCAGGTGAAGGTTGTGGACACTACAGAGATTCTTATGGCCGGTAAGACCGATGGTGAAACATTCGGAAGATATACGGATCCTTCCCACTGGACAGAGAGAGGCGGGTATCTCGCATACAGGGATCTGATGGATACACTCAATTCTTCTGGAGGTAACTATCGGGTACTGGAGCCTTCGGACTATATAATTACAGAAAAGGATATGGGTGCCGTCATCTTCGGCGGTATACATGAGGAGGATATGCAGGAGGAGTTCCTTATAGCTGATCCCAAAGCCTCGGAGAATGATATGGAAATAACTCCGCTGGATGGGACAGGTCACAGGATCTTCATCTGCGAAGAAGCTGATAATGATGAAGTTGTTCTTGTAATAGGTGATTCCTATGTGGAAAACTACATACTTGATGATCTGGCGGAAAGCTTCCGTAAAACCATATTTGTATGGGGAGACTACACATCTAAGTTTATGGAGTTTATAGATCTTTATCAGCCTACCATAGTGATAAATGAAAATGCGGAGCGCTGCAGCTACAGATTCCCGATGATAGTTGATGTGGCAGCGGGACTAAAGGGTTAATACCCGGAAGTGTAATTAAGCATTCCTAAAATTTAAACAGTTTTTGTGTGACATGATAAGACTTGCAATGATCGTATCATGAATCAGGAGGAAGAATATGGATCTTTTTGAATATATGGCAGAGAAAAATAAGGAAGACGAAGCACCTCTTGCATCTAGACTGAGACCGGAGACCCTGGAAGAGGTGGTAGGGCAGGAACATATCATCGCCCCCGGAAAGCTGCTTTATCGTGCCATAAAGGCAGATAAACTCGGCTCCATTATTTTCTACGGACCGCCGGGAACAGGCAAGACCACCCTTGCCAAGGTGATCGCCCGTACCACCAGTGCTGATTTTGAATCCGTAAATGCCACAGTGGCAGGTAAAAAGGACCTGGAGGATGTAGTTGCAAGAGCTAAGCAGAATCAGGGCGGATATGGACGCAAGACCATACTTTTTGTAGACGAGATTCATCGTTTCAACAAGGCGCAGCAGGACTATCTTCTTCCTCATGTGGAGGACGGAACGGTAACGCTGATAGGCGCTACCACAGAGAATCCGTATTTTGAGGTGAACAGCGCGCTTATATCCAGATCACGTATATTTGAGCTTCGACCGCTTTCGGCTGAAAACATTGGCACCCTCATCGACAGGGCGCTTACAGATACAAGAAAGGGAGTCGGCTCATTCCACGGTTATATCGATGAAGAGGCCAGAGATTTTCTTTCACATACTGCCAATGGAGATGCAAGAGCTGCTCTCAACGCCATAGAGCTTGCTGTACTGACTACGGACAGGGATCCGGACGGGCGTATACACATCACCCTTAATGTGGCGGCGGAGTGTATACAGAAAAGAGCTGTGCGCTATGATAAGGATGGAGATAATCATTATGATACGATTTCAGCGTTTATCAAGTCCATGAGAGGCTCGGATCCTGATGCTGCAGTATACTATCTTGCAAGGATGCTGAAAGCCGGAGAGGATATAAAGTTCATAGCCCGTCGTATGGTGATCTGTGCCTCCGAGGATGTGGGCAATGCTGACCCTCAGGCACTGGTGGTGGCCACCAATGCTTTTCTCGCCATAGAACGAGTAGGTATGCCAGAGGCCCAGATCATCCTTTCCCAGGCCTGCACATATATTGCATCAGCGCCAAAGTCCAACGCCTGCTGTACTGCCATTTTTGATGCCATGGATGAGGTAGAGCGTTCCGGAGGATTGCCTATACCGCCATATCTTCAGGATGCGCATTACAAGGCGAGTGCTGAACTTGGAAGAGGAGTGGGATATAAATATCCTCATGACTATCCCGGAAACTGGGTGGAGCAGCAGTATCTGCCCGATGCCATAAAGGATAAGGAGTTCTACCATTTTCCGCATAGTCATAAGAAAACTTAATAAAGAGTTAAGGTGAATGCAGTGGAAGAAAAAAATCTTTAGTGCTATTTTTAATATCGCTTGATTTTTAGATTCACATTGAGGAGATTAGATTATGAAGAAATGGTTATATACAGCCCTTGCAGCCATGATGGTGGTTTCACTTGCGGCTTGCAGCGGAGAAAAGAAGGAAGAGACAAAGGCTCAGGAAACAACAGCCTCAGAGAATACATCCGGATCCGATGGACTTGGAGTTGACGGAGACAGCAGTATCGCCGGCCCTGTAGATGTATCCGGAATGGCGGAGTTTCAGGCTACTGTTCAGAAGGTGGACGGAACAAAGCTTACGGTTGAATATGAAGACGGAACAAGCATCACAGTTGATACAACAGATGCATTTGTAAATCCTGCCTGGGAGCTTATGCCGGGTGATGAAGTTACTATCTTCTTCGAGGGCGACACTGATGTGCCGGCTGACGGAGCAAAGGTAGCCGAGGTCGTTATGGCAGTACCTTATGAGTATACATCTGAAGATTATTCTTCAGAGCCTCAGGTTTACGGTGAGATCGTAAAGATCGATGATAAATCTGTGACCATTCGTGAGGATGAAGGCATCAACAGTGATGACGGACCAAAGGATGGCGAGGAATATACATTTAAGATTCCTTCATATGCAACTACTGTAGGTGAGGCAAAGGTTGGCGATTACGCTCAGGCACTTTATATCGGAAAGCTCGGATCAGACAGTGCTGTTACATATCGTATCTGTACAGAGGAAATGATGGAGGATCCTGCTTCAGAGGTGTTTGAGATCAAGGGAACACTTGCACAGTTCAAGACAGGTATCGTATATCTCAAGACCGATGACGGAGATGTGTTCGGTTTCACAGTTGACGGAGATGAGTCTCTTGCAAAGCTCGCTCAGGAGTCAACAGGCAAGAAGGTTAAGATCAGCTATACCGATTCTATCCGTATGAGAGTTTCAACATGTAACGGAATCACTGTTATCGAGTGACAGACATTAAAAAAGATCATAAAAATAAAACCTCTATATCCGGTTTCAGGCTTGAAATCATGGATATAGAGGTTTTTTATGTTGTGATATCAACATGTATTCGGGAACCGGTCGCTGAGAGGCTGTTTACTGCTTTGACATCATCTGAACTGATTGAGTGAAGAATTATAGTGGATGTCAGCTGAGGCGAGAGTCTTCTCAAGAGATGTTCTGTCAAGATCTAAGGCAGCACACAGACTGTCCAGAGAATCATAATTGTCACGAAGCTGTGTGTTTATATAACTCATAAGCATAAAAGGGTCTTTTGGGATGGACATGGCATACTCCTTTTCTATATAATGTTCAGGTCTTTTCCGGAGTGAAAGAACAGATCCCCGGGACCTTGGATCATTCTTCTGTAACATCCCATTGTAAAGCTTTGGGATATTTTGTCAATGATTACATAGGGATAAATCCGCGACGACTTGTCTAAGGATAAACATGATACTATAATATTTTTAGTTTTTTAAAATAAGAAAAAATACTTTCCTTAAGTTAGGAGAACAGACCATGAAAGATGATAATTGTATTTTTTGTAAATTAGCAAACGGAGTTATCCCGACAACAACACTTTATGAGGATGATTCCTACAGAGTTATTTTTGATGCGAACCCGGCAACAGAGGGACATGTGCTTATCCTTCCTAAGGAGCATTATGCAAATCTTACAGAGCTTCCTGATGAGATCGCTTCAGGGGTTATGCCGCTTGCGGGAAAGATAGGAAAGGCTATGCTTTCAGGTCTCGGCGCCAAGGGATTCAACGTGGTTCAGAACAACGGAGAGGCAGCAGGTCAGACAGTGCATCATTTCCATACCCATATCATTCCGAGATACGGTACTGAGAAAGAGATGGTTTTATGGAAGCCTAATGAGGTTTCTGCAGAAAAGCTTTCTGAGACCTGTGAAAAACTCAGGAAAGCACTTTAAGGAGAAGTCAGATGATAGGAAAAGTAGTGCTGACGGGAGGCGGAACAGCCGGACACGTTACAGCCAATATCGCGCTTTTGCCACGGATGAGGCAGGATGGTTATGAGGTTCATTATATCGGCTCATATGACGGCATAGAGAAGCAGATGATGGAAAAGGAGAATGTGCCTTATACCGGTATCGCAACAGGTAAGCTTCGAAGATATTTTGATATAAAGAATTTCTCTGATCCTCTTAGAGTCCTGAAGGGCTACAGAGAAGCGAGGAAGACGCTGAAGGAGATAAAGCCTGACATAGTTTTCAGTAAGGGTGGATTCGTTGCGGTTCCCGTGGTATGGGCAGCCCACAGTCTTCACATTCCTGTAGTGACCCACGAGTCCGATATGACTCCCGGTCTTGCCAACAGGCTCTGCCTTAATGCTGCAGAGAAGATATGCTGTAATTTCCCTGAGACATTAAAGTCTTTGCCTGAGGGAAAAGCGGTCCTCACAGGCTCCCCCATCAGAGAGATACTTCTTAGGGGTACCAGAGAGGAAGGACTCGAAATGACCGGATTTTCCGGCAAAAAGCCTGTGCTTATGATCATCGGAGGATCCCTCGGATCTGTAGCTATCAACAATGCAGTGAGAGAGCTTCTTCCAAGGATACTTGAGGATTTTGATGTGGTACATGTCTGCGGAAAGGGAAATCTGGACACTTCTCTTGAAGGTACAGCCGGATACAGACAGTATGAGTTCATAACCAACGGTTTACGGAATCTTTATGCACTTGCGGATGTGGTCATATCGAGAGCGGGTGCCAATGTTATCTGCGAGCTTCTCGCACTTAAGAAGCCGAACATCCTTATACCGCTGCCGCTGGATGCCAGCAGAGGAGATCAGATACTTAATGCGGAGTCTTTTGAAAAGCAGGGATTCAGCTATGTTCTCGACCAGCATGAGATGGAGAAGGACAGGGAACTTCTGTTTAATGCAATAAAGGAAGTTTATCTCAAAAAATCGGGATACATAATCGCGATGCAGAACTCGAATCAGAGTAATGGTGTGGATCATGTTATTCAGGTCCTGAGAGATGTGGTCAAGGAGAATCAGGCTAAAAAGTGTAAGTGAAAAACTTACTTTAAAACATTATTCAGGCGTATAAACCGTCTGAAACAGAGGAGAAAGTATGATAGGAATTATAGGAGCAATGGATGAAGAGGTTGAGAAGCTCAAGGCTTCTATAACCGATGCGAAGACAGAGGAACACAACGGACTTTCGTTTGTAACAGGAAAGCTTAACGGAAAGGACGTTACGGTTGTACGTTCCGGAATCGGTAAAGTTAATGCCGGAGCATGCACTGCCATCCTTATAGACCGTTATAATGTTGATTGTGTAATAAATACCGGTATAGCAGGTTCTCTGGATGCTCATATCGACATCGGAGACATCGTTATATCCGAGGATGCGGTACAGTATGATATGGATGCCACAAACTTCGGATATAAGCTTGGAGAGGTTCCGAGAGTGGGTACCATGGAGTTTAAGGCTGATGATAAGCTTATTGCCTTTGCAGAAGAAGAGAACCGCAGAGTGAATTCAGATATTCATACCTTTATCGGACGTGTATGCAGCGGTGACAAGTTTGTATCTGACGGAGCGACGAAAGAGTGGATAATCAAGCATTTCCAGGGAAAGTGCTGTGAGATGGAAGGTGCGGCCATAGCTCAGGTAGCATGGCAGAACAAGGTCCCGTTTGTAATCATCCGTGCCATTTCCGATAAGGCTGACGATTCGGCTCAGATGGATTACCCTACCTTCGAGAAAAAGGCCATTGAGCACTGTGTAGCTCTTACAGAGGCACTTGTAGGAAGACTGTAAAGAATAATCTTTTTAAAATCATGTGCGGTTCCTTGGGAACCGCATTTTTTATTGCAAAAGCTGATGGTTCAACAAAAAAGCAGTCATCCATTATGGATGACTGCAGATACTTATCGCTATTCGGATCAATAAAGATCGTGCCGGAGTGAAAAGGTCATCTTGCCGGTGCACCGGCTGCTGCAGGCTCCGGATGATCGAGCTTGGTCACCGCATCGATAATTGAAGATGCTTCACCGCTTTCCATAAGAGCTTTTATCTTGTCTATGGCTTCCGCACTCATGTGAGCCTTTCCGAGATACTGCTCATAATTTCTGGAGAGATTGAGGGCCTGCTCCTTCTCTTTTGTTTCAAGCTCGGAACGACGATTCACTGCATTGGTAAATGCAAGTGAAAGCTCATCAACCTTTGGCTTCGCGGCAGTCTCTATCTCATCAATGATGATATTTCTTGTGACTGTATCAAAGGTGTTCTGGGCACTCTGCTTCTGGCTGATGATGTCGCTTCTTTCCTGCTGAATCTTGGCTATCTCGTCATCGAAAGATTCAAGGTTGTAGCCTGCTTCACTGGAATCCTTCTGGATGAGCTTTATCTTTTTCTTTATGTTTTTTCTGTTGAGCTTTATGCGGTTTTTGATATCACGTCCCTGCTGAACGGCTCCGGCATGTCTTCCGGATATGTTCATGACAGCTACATAAATTCCTCCGAAAATCAATATATCAGCTACGTAGATCGCAACAAGATATAAGATCTGATGATTCGGAATAAGAAAATATATTCCGAATGGAAGCAGGGCAAATATGACTATGAACACAGAGAGAAAACATAAAAGTTCACCAAGACCTGACGGATGAAACAGAGTATAGAAGAAACTGGTGCTGTAAAACATAGGAGCGTTGTCCTTCTTCATGACTGCAGTGATCTGGCGTTTAAGCTCTTTGTTCTCGATCTCGAGAGGTTCGGTCTCACTCTTTATTCGGCCTTTTACGCCTTCCTGCCTGGCTTTTTCTCTGTCTGCCTGGCTCTTCTTGAGTCTGGCCTCCACCTGACTTATCTGGCGGTCATAAGTGGCAGTCAGATCTTCGCTTCTCTGCTTCAGAGTCTTATCGATTTTGTCCTGAACTTCCTTCCGGGTCTTATCCAAAAGTGCAGAAGTCTGTTTCTCAGTGTCTCTCATTTGTGAAAGCTGAGTTCTCACATCCTGATACTCAGCAATAGCTGCCTTGGCCTCGTCCAAAAATGCCTGGGGATTTTCTATCTCCATTCCCATTACGTCCGCCTCCTAATGTCATAATATTAAGACTACTACAATCATATAGCTCTTTTGTGAATTATTTATTAACAAAACGAAATTTTTTCCATTTTTTAACTGTTTTTCACAAAAATCCCCTCCGGAAAATGTGTTTGAATAACGATGACGAATTATGTACTATTATTATCACTATCTTATTTGAGGAGATCTATATGTTTAGAATGAATGGAACCATATATCGTGACGGTCAGATGCTAAAGGATTGCGTTTCCCGTCAGGAAGACTACACTATGTCACGTACAGACAGAGTCCTCACTGCTCTTAAAGAGATCTGTGAGTATATGGATCTTGCGGTACCAATCTGGCTGGAGCCCAATATCAGAGAGTTCAAGCGAAAGTCCATAACCTGTTTCAGATCAGATTCTTTTGTGGAACCTGTAAATTTTGATTATCTGAGGATAGAAGTTATAGAAGAGTGAAAGCTCATTTTCGCATTTATTCATTAAATAACTGCTGAGAATCCAGCATCAGAGTAAAGGGACCGTCATTCAGGAGCTCGACCTTCATATCCGCTCCGAATTCGCCGTGTTCTACCTTGCGGACATAGTCTTTGCATCTTTCTGTGAAGTACCTGTACAGGTCATCAGCCTTTTGCGGTGCGCCCGCTTCTATAAAACTCGGGCGATTTCCCTTACGACAGTTTGCATAAAGCGTAAACTGACTTACTACAAGAACTGATCCCCCAACATCGGAAAGGGAACAGTTGGTCTTTCCGTTCTCATCAGGGAAGATACGCAGACTGCATATTTTCTTTACCATCCTGTCGGCTAACTCTTCTGTATCTGTATCAGAAACACCGAGAAAAATAAGGAAACCTCTGCCTATTTTTCCTATAACAGCATCATCAACGGTTACCGAAGCATGCTGAACTACCTGAACTACACATCTCATTTTGACCTCTTTCCAAAGGATCCGGCGATCTGCCGGCCTTTGATGATTAACATATTCCCAAGTTTAGCACATTGTTCCCGAATCAGGTAATTAATATACATTGAGAAAGACTTATCTATGGTAATATAATGCTCATATACTCAAATTTTACTTGGCGTTTTTACAGGAGGAATTATGGCTCAATTAAGTAAAGATAACGATCGTGGAAAAATCATTATAAGAACAAGTATCATTGGGATAATTGCCAATGTTTTTCTCGCAACATTTAAGGCTGTCATCGGACTGATGTCTAACTCCATAGCAATCGTGCTTGATGCTGTGAACAATCTTTCGGATGCAATTTCGTCCGTTATCACTATAATCGGAACAAAGCTTGCCAGAAAGCAGCCAGATAAGAAACACCCATTGGGGCACGGCAGGGTCGAATATCTCACAGCAACAGTAATAGCGATCATCGTATTTTATGCAGGTGTTACTTCCTTTGTGGAATCCATAAAAAAGATCATTGATCCGGAGACACCGGATTACAGCGCTGTTACACTGGTCATAATCGCTGTCGGTGTAGTAGTAAAGATACTTTTGGGCAGATATGTAAAAGGAATAGGTGAAAAGGTGAACTCCGACTCACTTATCGCATCCGGTTCTGATGCTACCTTTGATGCTGTTATTTCAGCTTCAACACTGGTTGCTGCTGTGATCTTCATTTACAGCGGGATCTCCCTGGAGGCATGGCTCGGCGCTGTAATTTCACTCATCATCATGAAGGCCGGTTTTGAGATGCTTCGGGATACAGTGTCTCAGATACTGGGAGAAAGAGTTGATTCCTCCTTCAGTAAGTCAATTAAAATGACTATCGCAAGTTTTCCGGAGGTAAGAGGGGCTTACGATCTTGTGCTTCATTCCTACGGTCCTGACACCTATATGGGTTCAGTTCATATAGAAGTGCTGGACACCATGAGTGCAAGAGAACTGGACAGGCTTATGAGAGATATCACCCACAAGGTATATGATGAGCATAAGGTCATCATGGAGGGAATCAGCATTTATGCCATAAATACAGCCAATGATAAGGCACAGGATATTCTGAGCCGCTGCAGAGAGATAGTTATGTCCAATGAGCATGTGCTTCAGATGCATGGATTTTACGCCGATGAAATAAGAAAGGTCATTAATTTTGACGTTATTATAGAATTTGCCGCAGAGGACAGGGGAAAGATCTTCGAAGAGGTAATAAAACAGATTCAGTCTGAATTCCCTGAATACAAAATCGAACTTACCATGGATGCGGATATAAGTGATTAAATAATATGGCAGTTGAGAAAGAGCCGGTGCAGAAAAGCACCGGCTCTTTCTCATAAAAAATGCGGCTCCCTCAGGAACCGCAGATGATATTGAATTGAAAAAACGACTCAACTTTCAGAAAAATAGAGGCAAACCCGGGAAAAAACGACTCAACTTTCAGAAAAATAGAGGCAAAACCCGGGAAAAACGACTCAACTTTCGGAAAAATAGAGGCAAAACCCGGAAAAACGACTCAACTTTCGGAAAAATCCGAGCCGGAACCGGGAAAAACGACTCAACTTTCAGAAATTTTGGTCCAAAGCCCGGAAAAATTCACTCAACTTTCAGGATTTTCAGAGCTCAATGAAATTGAAGTCATCATTTGCATCCTTCAGTATCCTCTTTTCACGTGTGTGACAGGTGAAGAGAAGTATCTGCCCCTTATGTATGTCCATGATGAAATGAAGAGCGGAGTTAAGTCGCTTTTCGTCATACATGGCAAAGGAATCATCGAAGATAAGAGGTAGTCTGTTGGCCTCGACTTCGGAACGGGCAGCGAGCTTTCCGTTCTGCATAAGACGTGAAGCTGCAAGACGGAGAGCCAGATAGATCTGATCCATGGTTCCGCTGGAAACGTCCTCTATAGGAACAAGCTTCGTTGGAGTATTCATGTAGATCTCCAGGTTCTGGTCGATCCACATGGAGTCATATACACCTCCGGTGATGCCTGAAATCAGGTCGCCGGCTTCTTTGTTCAGATAGTGGCCGAAGCTTTGCTTTATGTTGGCCTCAAGCTCGGTCATGGTCTCATAGGCCAGATTGATGGCATCGATCTCTTCTGCAATGGCATCATTCTCACCAATGGTCCTTTTTAGCATCTCCGCACGGTTTTTAACATTTACAAGGTGCTGGAGCTTGCCTTCCAGCTCAGTCTGCTTTTCGTTCTGCTTCTGGAGCTCGACATCATATCTGCGTTCGTTGTCATTGAGCCCCTGTATCTCTAAAGTGAGAGCCTCAAGCCGGGCCCTGTTGGTATCCAGCTCATCATTTACCTTCAGCAGTTCTTCCATGTGAGTCCGGAAACTATTCACAGCTTCATCGTTAATATCTGAGAAACCGATATATCTTGTGAGAAGCTCCCCGAGCTCCTTTGTTGACCTTGCGAGGTTCTTTCCGCTGGTGACATTGTTGTGAAGTGCCAGAGAACCAAGCATAAAGAACAGGACAAAAAAGAAGGTGCATATGGCCACAGGAACCGTGGCTCCTAAAGTGGATCTGTCAACGATCTCTTTTATCATGGGAATCTTCTCGGGAGAAAGATTCAGTGCTGCGGCAAATTTCGGAGAGCCTGCAGCAGCAAACAGAATATCTGCAATGAGGTTCAACAGAGCAAGAATCAGAAATACAGAAGGTATAATGATCCTTGAAGGCTTTTCTTTCTTTTCAGTCTCTTCCCTGTAGGAATCGTAAAGATCCAGTCCTCTGTCCAGTGTATCCTGGATCTCTATATCATCTTTAAGACCTGACTGTTTCAGAGTAGCTTCCTGTACAGCTACTTTCTGGAGCATTTCTTCCTTTTGCGTCTGCCTGTCTACCTGCTCTGTGCGGACCTCGGTACGGAGGTTCTGGAACTTTCGCAGCTGATTTTCGTATTCCGGCTGCTGGATGTCCCGTTCAATGTTTCTGACCTCGCCTATGAGCTGCGCGTAGGTCTTTGCGGCATCCGGAACTATCTTGGACTGAAGATGTTCCTTCTGTTTATCCAGTATCCGCAGGGCACTGGAGCTGTCGAGAGACATGTCGCCTGTGGAATTGAGGTTTCGTATGCAGGATTTAAGTTCGTTTATCATGCCCCTGCTGGTGGCACTTCGAAGCTGTCCTATGGATACCGTATTCTCAAAAGCTGTCTCTGATATGCCGTCCAGCATTTCATTTAGCCATGCTTCCGGGTTTATCACGTCAGTCCTGTCAGTTTCGTTTCTGATGGAAAGACTGTCCATATTGAAATCTCTGCTGATGAGATATACCTTGCCCAGATGCTCTATGCGGAGAGTTCCGCTGTAGTCATCGGGATATTCCCATGACTGATATTTTTTTGAAAGCTGCCTTCCGGAACGTCTTCCGAGACCGTAAAGCATAGCCTGAAGGAATGAATGAAGCGTGGACTTTCCGGCTTCATTATGTCCGTATATGATGTTCATGCCATCCTTCAGCTGTAAATCGAATTTATGAAACTTACCGAATCCCTCGATGTGAATGTCGATAAAACGCATGATCATCTACCACCCTTCTGAGATTTTAGTAAGGCATTGATTCCGTAGTACAAAGCCTTCTTTTCAACATAGCTCATATCATCCGGATCCTCCCTGAGAAGCTTTCGTATATAGAATCCGATGATGTCGGATGGGTGCTCCTTGTAGATGGCGGCAAAGTCATATTGCGGCTCTGAATCATCATGTATGCTGACGACCCTGTACTCATGGGTGATGGAGGTCAGATTGAAACGTACATCCGGATTACGCTTTCCGAAGATGCGTATCATGTAGATATTGTCCGTACCCTTTGACTTGATCTCTCCGAGTATACGTCCCACCAGCACATCGTTGGAAGTCTTATCCGTTACCTTGAATTCCAGAGGAATGTAAGATACTTTTGCGGCATCCATGAAAGTGAGACGCTGTACCTTATGGGTTATAGGGTTGATGTCTCCGAAGTAAAAGCCGTGAGGACCGGTCTCACTAAGATCCAAAGGCTCGGGAGAGCCTGAATATATGACTCTTCGTTCTACTATCTCCACAGGCTTGTGGAGATATCCCAAAGCAACATAGTCAAAAGGAAGCTTTGCCAATGTCTCTACATCCACAGGCATGTGATCCTGATCGCCGCCGTGGGCAAGGAGGATATGGATATGCCCGTCATTTTCCGGTTCTATGGTATCGATGACAGTCTCCTTAAGTTCTCTTGTATGATATGAGAAGCCGAATACTTTGGTGTTTATATCATCGAAATAAACAGACTCGGGGCTGTCTCCCAGTATCCATGTAACATTGGCGCTCCAGTTGAAACTGAGCAGAGCCGAGTTGGAACTGATGCGGTCATTTTCACCGGAAATGATCACCACATGTGTAGATGGGATAGAGCTGAACAGATAGTTCAGTTCCTGAAGGTCTTTGTTCATGGGCTGACGATGAAAGAGGTTGCCCGCTATGAAAAGGCAGTCAACACTGTAATCACGGCACTTCTCGATTATCTTACGGAAGGTGGTCTTGATATCATTTGCGCGGTCCTTGCCCCATGCCTGATCAGAATCAGGCACCATGCCCCAATTAACATCTGATGTGTGAATAAAACGCATTTGCTGCTCCTACAAATAATTAAAATAATATAAGATATATTTTAACTTAATAATAATAAATAAAAAAGTGCTTATCGCATAAAAAACGGGCAGATAAATCTGCCCGATGAATCATTAAATATCACAATTTCCAACTGTTCTTGGGAACGGGAGTACGTCACGAATGTTTTGAACACCTGTGATATACATAACAGCTCTCTCGAAGCCGAGACCGAAGCCGCCATGACGTGTTGTACCGTACTTTCGAAGATCAAGATAGAACTTGTACTGTTCCATATCCATGCCCATCTCTTCCATACGTGCAACAAGCTTGTCGTAATCCTCTTCACGCTGTGAACCGCCCATGATCTCTCCGATTCCGGGAACGAGGCAGTCAACTGCGGCAACAGTCTTTCCGTCAGGATTCTGCTTCATGTAGAAGGCCTTGATATCCTTTGGATAGTCAGTTACGAAAACAGGCTTCTGGAAATGCTTCTCTGTGAGATAACGCTCATGCTCTGTCTGAAGATCAACTCCCCATGATACCTTGTACTCGAACTCATCATTGTGCTCTTCAAGAAGCTTGATGGCGTCTGTATATGTGATACGGGCGAACTCTGAGTTCATAACGTGAGTAAGACGCTCGATGAGGTTCTTGTCCATGAACTGGTTGAAGAAGGCCATCTCTTCAGGAGCATTCTCGAGAACATACTTGATGATGAACTTGATCATGTCTTCCTCACAGGCGATAACGTCATCAAGATCGGCAAATGCCATCTCAGGCTCGATCATCCAGAACTCTGCAGCGTGACGCTGAGTGTTTGAGTTCTCTGCACGGAAAGTAGGTCCGAAGGTATAGATGTTTCTGAAAGCCTGTGCGAATGTCTCGCCGTTAAGCTGTCCTGAAACTGTAAGTGATGTCTTCTTATTGAAGAAATCCTGTGAATAATCGATCTCTCCGTCAACTACAGGTGCTTCATTAATAGGAAGAGTAGTTACCTGGAACATCTCGCCGGCACCTTCTGCATCGGATGATGTGATGAGCGGTGTATGTACGTATACGAAACCTCTCTCCTGGAAGAATACGTGGATAGCGTATGCGATGAGTGAACGTACGCGGAACACAGCCTGGAAGGTATTTGTTCTCGGACGAAGATGTGTCATGGTACGGAGATACTCAAGTGTATGTCTCTTCTTCTGAAGAGGATAGTCAGGAGTTGTAGCACCTTCTACTGCAACCTCTGTTGCCTGAAGCTCGAATGGCTGTTTGGCATCCGGAGTAGCAACGATCTTTCCTTTAACGACTGCAGCGGCTCCGACACCAAGCTTGGCGATCTCTGCAAAATTGTCCATGTCATCATGGTAAACCACCTGAAGCGGTGTAAAGAATGTACCGTCTGAAATGACAAGGAAACCAAACTGCTTGGAATCACGATTTGATCTAACCCAACCGCCTACGGTCACTTCCTTATCATAGAAGGCCTCTTTATTTTTGAAAATTTCTCTTAAAGCAGTAACTTCCATAATTTTCCCCTGTTCTGATTAATAAAAATAAAATATCGGGATCCGAATCTCGATTGATTTAAGATTATACTTTAAACATATCCTGTTTTCAATGTTTCTCATAATTTGTGCAAGAAGAATTGTATGCAATTTCTTAAAAAATCTGGGCAAAAAATAAAATTCAACTATTTTTTATATTTTTTTGACAAAATAAGAGCTCAAAACCTTCGGCTTATTGTTAATTTTACTATTTTTGAGTTAACAGAGCGGAAATAGGGTGCTATAATGAAAAAAGCTTGATAATTTTTACACTTTTTTTATACAACTATGAGGTGATGACGTGATTAAAAAAGAAATGATCGCCATGCTGCTAGCTGGCGGCCAGGGTTCACGCCTTGGCGTACTAACAAAGAATGTCGCAAAGCCTGCAGTTTCTTTCGGTGGAAAGTATTCTATTATCGATTTCCCATTATCAAACTGCATAAACTCCAGTGTAGATACTGTCGGAGTATTGACACAGTATAAGCCGTTACGTCTGAATGCCCATATCGGAATCGGTATTCCATGGGACCTTGACCGTAACAGAGGCGGTGTAACTATCCTCCAGCCATATGAGTCACAGACTGGTGCGGATTGGTTCTCCGGTACTGCCAATGCGATTTATCAGAACATTGAGTACATCGATAATTATCATCCGGATTATGTTCTGATCCTTTCAGGCGATCATATCTACAAGATGGACTATGAGGTCATGCTCGAGTACCACAAGGCTATGAATGCAGACTGTACCATCGCATCCATGCCGGTTCCTATGGAGGAGGCAAGTCGTTTCGGAATTACTGTTACCGACGAGCAGAACCGTATCATCGACTTCCAGGAGAAACCGAAGGAGCCGAAGTCAAATCTCGCATCTATGGGTATCTACATTTTCTCATGGCCTGTTCTTCGCGAGGCACTCATCACAAATAAAGATGTTCCGGGAGAGGATTTCGGAAAGCATATCATTCCTTATCTGTTCCAGGGTGGAAAGCGTATTTTCGCTTATGAGTTCAACGGTTACTGGAAGGATGTAGGAACACTTCAGTCATATTGGCAGGCCAACATGGAGCTGGTAGCTATCATTCCTGAGTTCAACCTCTACGAAGAGTACTGGAAGATCTACACAGATACCAAGAATCCTGCACCTCAGTTTATTTCAGAAAACTCTCATGTTGAGAGATGTCTCATTGCAGAGGGCTGTGAGATCCATGGCGAGGTTCACAATTCGGTCATCGGTGAGGGCGTTAGAATCGAATCGGGAGCAGTGGTGACTGATTCCGTTGTTATGTCAAACGCAGTAATTGAAGCCGGAACTAAGATCGACAAGGCAGTTATCGCACAGGATGTTAAGATAGGTAAGAACTGCGAGATCGGTGTAGGCGAGTTCGCACCAAGCGTTTATGACCAGAGAGTATACAATGCAGACCTTGTTACTGTCGGAGAGAATTCTGTTATCCCTGACAATGTAAAGGTCGGCAGAAACACCGCTATCTATGGCGTTACAACAGCAGAGGATTATCCTGACGGATTACTCGCAAGCGGCGGAGCAATCATTAAGGAGGACAGCGAGATATGAGAGCGATAGGTATTATTTTAGCAGGTGGCAACAACAAGCGTATGCGTGAACTTTCCAACAAGAGAGCAATCTCAGCTATGCCTGTTGCAGGTTCTTTCAGAGCTATTGATTTTTCACTTTCCAATATGTCCAATTCACATATTCAGAAAGTTGCCGTATTAACACAGTACAACTCAAGATCCCTTAACCAGCATCTTTCATCATCAAAGTGGTGGGACTTCGGACGTAAGCAGGGAGGTCTGTATGTTTATACACCTACCATTACAGCGGAGCACAGTGACTGGTTCAGAGGAACAGCAGATGCACTTTACCAGAACCTTGAGTTCCTTAAAGCTTCACATGAGCCTTATGTTATCGTTGCTGCAGGTGATGGTATCTACAAGCTCGATTACAACAAGGTTCTTGAATACCACATTGAAAAGAAGGCTGATATCACAGTAGTTGTTAAGACTATGGAGCCTAATACAGACGTTTCAAGATTCGGATGCGTAAAGCTTAATGATGACGGACGTATAGTTGATTTCGAGGAGAAGCCTATCTCCACAGATGCAAACACCATTTCCTGCGGTATCTATGTGGTACGCAGACGTCAGCTTATCGAGCTTCTTGAGAAGGCACATGAGGAAGACCGTACAGATTTTGTAAATGACATTCTGGTACGTTACAAGAACGTAAAGAGGATCTACGGATATAAGATCGAGACATACTGGTCCAATATCGCTTCTGTAGAGTCATACTACAAGACGAATATGGATTTCCTTAAGAGGGATGTACGTGATTATTTCTTCCGTACATTGCCGGGAGTATATACAAAGCTTGAGGATAATCCTCCTGCGAAGTACAACCCGGACTGCAACGTTAGACATTCCATACTTGCCAGTGGATGTATCGTGAACGGAACCGTAGAGAATTCTGTTCTGTTCCGTAAGGTCTATGTTGGAAACAACTGTGTCATCAAGAATTCCATCATCCTCAATGATGTTTATATCGGAGACAACACAGTTATCGAGAACTGTATCGTAGAGAGCCGTGATACTATCCGTGCAAATACTACATACATCGGTAAGCCTGATGATATAAAGATCGTGGTTGAGAAGAATGTAAGATACCAGATGTGATCATCCGTGGTTCGGAGATAGTCGAAAACAAACGAAAATGCCTGCGCAAAGCGCTGTTCCATGGCATTTTCTCTTTATAAATCAACCAAAATACGTGACCGAAGTGAAGACAACCGGGGTCAGGGAAGGGAGCAATATGCAGGTAACAGACGTGCGGATTCGTAAAGTGGATAAAGAGGGTAAGATGAAGGCCATCGTTTCCATTACATTTGATAACGAGTTCGTAATTCATGACATTAAGGTGATTGAAGGTGAAAAGGGACTCTTCATCGCCATGCCGTCCAGAAAGACTGCTGATGGAGAGTATAGAGATATAGCTCATCCTATCAAGTCTTCAACAAGAGACGCAATTCAGAGCATCATCCTTGATAAGTATCAGGCTGAGATGATTTCTGAAGCTGAGGGATTTTGATTCCTGACACATGAACAAAATGATTTGGAGTCGCTGTTTTACGGCGGCTCCTTTTCCATGTATTGAAAACTCCCTTTTACTTGCTTTTAAGGTATAAAAAATATAAAATGCACAAAGTCAAAATGAAAAAGAATGATGCCTCGCAGTGTGTAAAACTGCCATGGGACAGACATTTGAAAAATACATTATTTGAATTACACGAATGGTGAATAAAGAGAAACAAACGGAGGATATTACATGTATTTGATTGCCGGACTCGGAAATCCCGAGAGAAAATATGAAGGAACACGTCATAATGCCGGATTTGCAGCCATAGATGCTCTTCTTGACAGGATGGGAGGGGAGAAACTCAATGAAACCAAGTTTAACGGTGCGTATACCAAGCTTCGTTATCATAGTGCCCACGGCATGGAACAGATAATCGTAGTCAAGCCTCTTACATATATGAATCTTTCAGGAAACTGCATTGCGCCTCTGGCCAATTTTTATAAAATAGAACCAGAGAATATTATCGTATTTTCCGACGATATAAATCTCGATGTGGGACGTATGCGTATCAGACCTTCAGGCTCTGCCGGAGGACACAACGGACTTAAATCCATTATTTCAAGTCTCGGATCAGATAAGTTCGGAAGGATACGTGTGGGTGTAGGAATGAAGCCGGATAATATGGATCTGGCGGTGCATGTTCTTGCAAAGTTCAACCAGACTGACGAAAAGATAATGAAGGAAGTGTATGATGAGGCTGCTTCTGCGGCTCTGGACATCATCGACAACGGAACCGAACACGCAATGAACAAATATAATCCGATGAAGCTTTGATCAAACATTATAAAAGGAAGGTACATGGTTAATCCGTTTTTAAGAACAAAAGTCTATGAAGAGTTGCAGCAGGCGCTGGCTTCGGGCAAGGGTCCCATAACGGTTACAGGAACTGTGGATCCGGTGAAGGCACAGCTTCTGGTGTCGCTGGACAGTGCCCGGCAGGTCTCTGCGAAAAATGCAGGGGTGAAGTCCGGGAAAAACTGGAAACTTATGGTGGTCAAGGATGAACCTGCGGGGAAGCAGTTTGTTAAGGATATACATGCTTTTTCCGAAAACGCGTGGTATTATCCCGCAAAGGATTTCCTTTTCTATCAGGCTGATACTCAGGGTACTCTCATAACCAGACAGAGGGTTGAAGTGCTTAAGCATCTAATGGAGGATGATGGCGGAGTCATCGTGGCAAGTATTGATGCACTGATGGACAAGGTACTGGGAAAAGAGAATTTCTCGGAAGCTGTTCTATCCATAAGACCCGGCATGGTCATGGAAATGGAAGCTCTTACCAGAAAGCTCGCGGATCTCGGATACGAGCGTATGACTGAAGTGGAAGCCATGGGGGAATATTCCATCCGTGGAGGCATAGCGGATATCTATCCTTTTACTGCCGAAAATCCTATCCGTATAGAGTTTTGGGATACGGAAGTCGATAATATACGAAGTTTTGATGTGGAAAGCCAGAGATCCATAGAAACTCTGGAGGAGGCTGAGATATATCCGGCATCTGACAGGGCAAACGGAAACAGCAGCGAAGGGAAAGAGGTAAGTCTTCTTGATTATTTTGGAGAGGATGATGTCTTTTTCCTTGACGAACCTGACAGACTTAAAGAGCGCGGTGAGATGGTGGAGACGGAGTTCAGAGAGAGCTTTGAAGCGCGTCTCAGTGAGATGCAGAAGCATGCAAAGCTCACCGCGGTCCTGGAAGCCAATGGGATGGGACTTCATGATGAAAAAGATCCTGATAAGCTTATCTATGGTATCGATCAGATCATGGAGCGGTTATGCGACAAAAGGACGGTTGCGTTCAGTACTCTCGGAACCAATCTGAAAGAGCTTGATTCGAAGCAGTCCTTTCATTTCGAAACTACTGAGGTTATTCCGTACAAATCCGGTTTCGAGCTTCTCATAAAGGATCTTAAACATTGGCAGAAGGAAAATTATGAGATAGTGCTTTTAAGTCCATCGAGGACCAGAGCATCAAGACTTGCTCAGGATCTCAGGGACTATGAGCTCAGGGCGTACTGTCCTGACACAAAGGAGGATTCTGAAAAGGATCCCGTAAACAGATCCTATGAGAGTGGAGTGATCAAACCGGAAAATAAAGCGGCAACGGAAAGCGGCGAAAGATCCGGCAGCCTGAGAGGGTCTGCCGGAACGGGAGGCTCAGGACGTTCCGGTTCCGGCGCTCTTCATGCAGCAAGAGAGGAAGCGGAGAGAGGTGCAATTCAGGTCCGGTTCGGTGTGCTTAACAGCGGATATCAGTTTCCTCAGGAGAAATTTGTCCTGCTTACGGAAGGAGACATGTTCGGCAATGCCAACGTGGTGAAAAAGAAACGCAAGCAGAAGAAATTTGACGGACAGAAAATATCGAAGCTCAGTGAACTGTCTGTCGGGGACTATGTAGTACATATTGATCATGGTATCGGAATATATAAAGGTATAGAACGTATCAAGTCCGAGGGAGTCACCAAGGACTATATCAAGGTGGAATATGGTGACGGAGGAAATCTTTATCTTCCTGCCACGAAGCTGGAGGGAATACAGAAGTACGCCAGTCAGGATGTGGGCAAGGCTCCGAAGCTGAACAAGCTTGGAGGTTCGGAGTGGCAGAAAGCCAAAAGCCGTGTTCAGCATGCGGTCAAGGAGATAGCCAAGGATCTGGTGAAGCTCTATGCCGCGAGACAGAACACTTCGGGGTACAAGTTCGGAAGAGATACTGTCTGGCAGAAGGAATTTGAGGAAATGTTTCCTTATGATGAGACTGTGGATCAGGAGCTTGCTATCGATGCCACAAAGGCTGATATGGAGAGCCATAAGATCATGGATCGTCTTATCTGCGGAGATGTAGGCTACGGTAAGACGGAGATCGCTTTAAGAGCCGGATTTAAAGCAGTACAGGATTCGAAACAGGTTGCATATCTGGTACCAACGACCATACTGGCTCAGCAGGTTTACAACACCTTCGTGGAAAGAATGAAGGGATTCCCTGTCAACATCGTCCTTCTTTGCAGATTCAGGACACCTCAGCAGATAAAGAAGTCCATAGAGGATATAAAAGCCGGAAGGGCAGATATCGTCATAGGAACCCACAGACTTCTGAGCAAGGATGTCCAGTTCAGGGATCTGGGACTTCTCATAATCGATGAGGAACAGAGATTCGGAGTGACTCACAAGGAAAAGATAAAGAATTTAAAGCAGAATGTGGATGTTCTGACTCTTTCCGCAACTCCTATCCCGAGAACGCTTCATATGTCTCTTGCCGGAATCAGAGACATGTCTGTTCTGGAGGAGCCGCCTATAGACCGTCAGCCTATACAGACTTATGTCATGGAGTATAACGATGAGCTTATCAGAGAGGCCATCAGCAGGGAGCTGGCGAGAAACGGTCAGGTTTACTATGTCTACAACAGAGTGAATAACATAGCCGATATAGCGGCTCATATTCAGAGACTGTGCCCTGATGCAAGGATTTCCTATGCCCATGGACAGATGTCGGAGAGCCAGCTTGAAGATATCATGCTGCAGTTCATTAACGGAGAGATAGACGTACTTGTATCCACCACCATTATTGAGACGGGACTTGATATCCCCAACGCCAACACTCTGATAATTCAGGATGCAGAGAGAATGGGACTTTCACAGCTCTATCAGTTAAGAGGCCGTGTGGGAAGATCCAGCCGTACTGCCTATGCATTTCTCATGTACCGCCGCGGTAAGATGCTCAGCGAAGAATCCGAGAAGAGACTAAAGGCCATTAAGGAGTTCACGCAGCTGGGATCCGGTATCCGTATCGCCATGAGAGATTTGGAGATAAGAGGTGCCGGCAATGTTCTCGGCGCGGAGCAGCATGGACATATGGAGGCAGTGGGCTACGATCTTTACTGTAAGCTTCTCAATACAGCGGTCATGGCAGAAAAGGGAGAGGTCGAGGAAATTCCTGAATTTGATACTCAGATAAACTGCGATATAGATGCGTTTATACCGGACTCGTACATTTCAAGTGAAGCCCAGAAGCTTGACACATACAAGCGTATATCCTCTATCACGGGAGATGAGGATTACAGTGATATGCAGGATGAACTCATAGACCGCTTCGGAGAACTTCCGGTTGAATGTGAGAATCTTCTTCATATTGCGAAGCTAAAGGCACTTGCCCACAGATGTTATGTTACTGAGGCTGATATAGACAGAGGTATGTTCAAGATACTGTTTGATAAAAATGCCGACATTAAGGTGGATGCAATCCCTGAAGTCATCAGAGAGAATTACGGACAGCTGAGATTTTCGAACGGAGCGTCACCTATGATGGTATTTCGTCAGAGCACCAGAGAGAAGACCTGGAGCATGATGGAGACTATTGAACATCTTGAAAGTACTCTCGGAAGGATAAAAAAGTAGTGCTGTTTCCGGATGAAAATTACTTTTATCTGAAATAATGCTTTCAAAAGGGGCAAAAAAGGCTAAAAACCGCGGGATTATGCGGTTCTTAGTTGACATGAGTCATATATAAATATATAATTTCAAACGTGAAACAAAGTATAAGATACATCGGAAACCTGCGTTGACGGGTAATTTAAATCTGATGGTATTACGGAGGAAAATAACATGAATAGAGTAGAATTAGTAGCAGAGGTTGCTAAGAGAGCTGATCTTTCAAAGAAGGATGCTGAAGCTGCAGTAAAGGGCATCTTCGATGCTATTTCAGATGCACTTGCTAACGGTGACAAGGTTCAGCTTATTGGATTTGGTACATTCGATGTTGCTGAGAGAGCTGCTCGTGAGGGTAGAAATCCTAGAACTGGTGCAACAATGAAGATTGAGGCTTCAAAGGCTCCAAGATTCAAGGCTGGTAAGGCTCTTAAGGACAAGGTTAACTAATTTCCTTTGAACTCAAAAACATGTTTTTGAATTTATAGTTAACATTAAGGATGGTTGCATTGCAGCCATCCTTTTTTGAACATTTAACAGTTTAAAAGGTTGGGAGATTTATGCGTTTAGACAAGTATCTCAAAGTATCAAGACTTATTAAGAGACGTACTGTTGCCAATGAAGCCTGCGATACAGGACGTGTCATGATAAACGATAAGGTGGCGAAGGCCGGCACAGAAGTTAAGATCGGAGACATTATCGAAGTGTCCTTCGGTACAAAGTCTGTTAAGGTAAAGGTAACGGCTATTCAGGAAACCGTTCATAAGGAAGATTCCAAGGATATGTATGAGTATCTTTGATACTGACTCCGGAGCTTCACAGACTGCAATTCTTGCTATTTGAAATTCAAGAGTTTATAATCCAAACAGAGGATGAAAAACATGAAAAACAGACGAAGAAATAAAAATGAAACATCTAACCGTCTGGCGATCATCGGAATTACGATAGTTGTCTTATTTATCGCCTTTGCGATTCATGTGCGTAGTGTGACTCTGAGGGAGCAGGCCCACGAATATCAGCTTCAGGAAGAAAGCTTACAGGCTGACATAGATGAGCAGAAGAGACTGTCTGAAGAGCTGGAGCAGAAAAAAATATACGTAAAGACAAAGGAATTCACTATGGAAAAGGCCAGAGAGATATTTGGTCTTAAATTGCCGGATGAGATTATCATAAAACCGGATTCGGATAAGTAATTTCAGCATCAAAGAGGGTGTATACCCTCTTTTTTTGTACAAAAATTTAAGAAAAATGTCATTAGCTGTGGATTTAAGGTTAATGAAATAATAGTTTGTTGGTATAATAGTAAATATGGGAATTGAAAATTTCATGAAAAAAGATACAAAGATGGACAGGCAGATGCTTGATATCCGGAATTATATTCTGAACCATCAGCTGATAGAAAAGGGTGATCATGTACTGGTGGGGCTGTCGGGGGGGCCAGATTCGGTTTTTCTGTTATATGCTCTTGATCAGTTTAAGGAGTACCTTGGATATAAGCTTCATGCGGTTCACGTCCACCACGGAATCCGGGGAGAGGAAGCGGACAGGGATATGAATTTCTCCGAAGAGCTCTGTGAAAACTGGAATATACCGTTTAAAAAGGTTTTTGTTGATGCTCCGGGACTTGCCGGATCAAAGGGAATGAGCCTTGAGGAAGCGGCGAGGATTCTAAGATACGAAGTATTTGAAGAAACCAGAAAAGAAATCGAAGACAGGTTCAGAGATGAACCGGAGGGTGAAAGATCTGTTCGATGCCTTATAGCGGTGGCGCATCATATGGATGATCAGGCAGAAACGGTGCTTCATAATCTTGTGCGAGGTTCAGGTATACGGGGCCTGGCCGGTATGGAACCCAGGAGGGGTTTTATAATTCGTCCATTGCTTTCGGTGAAGAGAGAATATATACTGAGTAAGCTTAAAGATAACGATATTTCCTATGTTATCGATTCGACTAATCTTGATACTCAGTACACAAGAAATCATATAAGAAGTGAGATTCTCCCGGGACTCAGGGAGATCAATCCGGAGGCCAGTGCCCATATCGCTCATACGGCAGATATACTCAGGGAAGCGGAAGGCTTTTTTGTAAGACTTGCTTCTGAATATGTCGATAAATATGCTGAGATGAAGGATCCTGACAGGATAGGACAGGCGGGGATGGAGATATCCATACCTGTGACTGAGCTTAAGAATTATCCTGAGCTGGTGAGACAGTATGTCATGATCGAATTGATAAGGCGCATAGGGACACCGCTCAAAGACTGGGGAGCAGTTCATTTCCGTGATATGGACAGGCTGATCTACGGTCCGGGTAATGCACATCTGGATCTTCCTTATAAAATGAGCGCCGATTATCGAAAAAAGCATCTGGTTTTGAGGATAAATCAGGAGATTATAAGCATTAAAAGGAGAAAGAATAATGACGGAGCATGTAAGAGTACTGATTCCTGAGAAAGAAATCGAGGAGAAGATCGTTGAGATAGCTGAGAAGATCTCAGAGGAGTATAAGGGAAAGTCACTTCATCTGATATGTATACTTAAGGGTGGAGCCATGTTCATGTGCGAGCTTGCGAAGAGAATACATGATGTGGACATTTCCTTCGACTTCATGTCTGTTTCAAGCTATGGTTCCGGAACAACATCAAGCGGTATCGTAAAGATCGTAAAGGATCTCGATGAGCCGCTGGAGGGCAAGAGTGTTATGATAGTTGAGGATATCATCGATTCAGGACACACACTCAGTCATTTAAGCAAGCTCCTCATGGATCGTAATCCGAAGTCCATTGAGATATGTACACTGCTTAACAAGCCTTCACGCCGTGAGAAGGAAGTTCCTGTAAAGTATTCATGTTTCGAGATTCCTGATGAGTTCGTAGTAGGCTACGGCCTTGATTATGATCAGAGATATCGTAATCTTCCTTATATCGGAGTAGTTGAGTTCGATAAATAAATGTAGCATTGTGGGCATGACCTGTCCCACTCAGTCCTATGATTTGTGAGAAAGAAGAGTAGAACTTCATGGCAATGAGTGAGATCAACTGGGATTCACTCTACACAGCGGGAAGCGATGACTATCGTTCACCTGCAGAGCAGAATCCCGGAGATACCGTGAAAATACGATTCAGAACTAAATATCAGGATGTAGACGCTGTTTACATTTATTTCCACGAGAGCGATACCAAGGATCGTATGCGTCGTATTTTCAGCGACGATTATTTCGATTTTTATGAGTATCAGGTTGTCGTGGGCAACGCCATGCTCAGTTACAGCTTTTTCATTGAGAAACAGGGAGAGGAGCTGCATTATAATCAGCTCGGAGTTTCACCGGATATGAATCCGCAGCTGGCTTTCCACCTTATGCCGGGATTTCATGTTCCAGACTGG
Organism: Lachnospiraceae bacterium JC7; assembly: GCA_000513555.1. GTDB lineage: Bacteria > Bacillota > Clostridia > Lachnospirales > Lachnospiraceae > Oribacterium. Next base: position 73,617 of record ALYD01000003.1, on the reverse strand, counting down.
GTCAAGGGAGCCATCATGTACCAGATCTTTATCGACAGATTCTATGATGGTGACAAGAGCAACAATGTAAAGAACAACGAGTATATCTATCTCGGGAGAGCGGTAAAGGGAATTGAGAACTGGGAAACACCGGTAGAGCCATTTGATGTGCACAGGTTCTATGGCGGAGATCTGCAGGGGGTAATGGATAAGCTTGATTATATCCAGTATCTGGGAGTTCAGGTCATTTATTTCAATCCTTTGTTTGTGTCTCCTTCCAATCACAAATATGATATTCAGGATTACGATCACATAGATCCGCACATCGGAAAGATAGTTAAAGACGGCGGTTCTGTAGTTGAAGACTGGGAAACGGACAATGCACGAGCCACCAAGTATTCTGTGCGTACCACCCATCTTGAGAACCTTGAGGCCAGTGACAGTCTGTTCCTCAAATTCGTGCAGGAGTGTCATAAGAGAGGGATGCGCGTCATAATTGACGGAGTGTTCAATCACTGCGGCTCCTACAACAAGTGGATGAACAAGTCCAATTTCTATAATTACAAGGATAAGTCCAATGATTATCAGGCGGGAGCCTATCAGTTAAAGGACAGTCCTTATCATAACTACTTTGCTTTCGGAGACAATTCCGATGGCGCATGGCCGAAGAACAACACCTATGAGAAGTGGTGGGGCAATGATACCCTTCCCAAGCTTAATTATGAGGGTTCCAAAGAGCTGGAGAACAAAATCCTGTCAGTAGGAAAGAAGTGGGTCAGTCCTCCGTACAATGTGGACGGATGGCGTCTTGATGTTGCCGCCGATCTGGGTCATACGGGTGATTACAACCATCTGTTCTGGAAGAGATTCCGAAAGGTTGTCAAGCAGGCCAATCCGGATGCAGTTATCCTTGCGGAGCATTATGGAGATCCGTTCTGGTGGCTTCAGGGCGATGAATGGGATACCATCATGAATTATGATGCCTTTATGGAGCCTATAACATGGTTCCTGACGGGTATGGAGAAGCATTCCGATTCAAGAGACGACAGGCTGAGGGGTGATGGAAAGAGATTTTTCGATTCCATGACCTATCATATGTCACGTATGCCGGAGATCTCGGTACTGTGTTCCATGAATCAGCTCTCAAATCATGATCACAGCCGTTTTATGACCAGAACCAGTATGAAGGTGGGAAGAATAGCTACCTGTGGTTCATATGAGGCTGATCAGGGGGTAAATGTGGCTCTGTACAGGCTTGGAGCCATGATGCAGATGACATGGCCCGGAGCGCCTACTCTATATTACGGTGACGAGGCCGGGATGACCGGTTGGACCGAGCCGGATTCCAGAAGGCCGTACCCATGGGGGCATGAGGATCTGGAGCTTATAGATTTTCATCACTACCTGTCGGAAGTACATAAGAGATATGATGTGTTCAAGTATGGTTCGGTGATGAAGCTCATGGCAGGATACAACTATGTTGTTTATGCCCGCCTGTATAAGAATGAGGTATCCATCATCGTTATAAACTGCGGTGAGGAGGAATTCACGCTGCAGATTCCGGTATGGCGTACCGGAATAAAAGAAAACAATCAGATGGTGCGGGTACTTCTTACGGAGAAAGAAAGATATAATGCGGGACAGACCAAGCATTATATCGAAAAGGGTATTTACAAATCACATTGCCGTCCGTATACCGGCAAGATTTACTATTGCAATCTGGCAACACGCAGCAGATAAGCTTTTTTAGAAATTTTTTATTATTTGTTGACAAACAGGTTTTTCTAGTGTAATATAACACTCGCGTCACAAATGAGCGGCGCGAAAGACCTTCGCGGGTGTAGTTCAATGGTAGAATGTCAGCCTTCCAAGCTGAACATGTGGGTTCGATTCCCATCACCCGCTGCGTTGCCCAGATAGCTCAGTTGGTAGAGCAGAGGACTGAAAATCCTCGTGTCACTGGTTCGATTCCGGTTCTGGGCACTCAGAGAGATTCGAACTGATGACAGTGGTTGTCAGGATCCTCTCAACAGAATATGCGCGAGTAGTAGAGTGGTACTACGTCGCCTTGCCAAGGCGAAGATCGCGGGTTCGATCCCCGTCTCGCGCTTCTCAAGAGCCTCAGGAATAACCTGAGGCTCTTTTTACGCTACAAAAAGATACATCAGGTCGCCGGAAACGAGTATAATATAAAGCGTTGTAGGATAGTTTTTAAGAGAGGGGGCATTATGAAATCAAAATGCTGTTTTGCGATGTCGAAGGCGGGTAAAGGGCTGAAAACAGTTGCGACGATTGCGGCTTCGGTATTCATGCTGGCTGTACAGCCTATGAATGCTGTGGCTTCGGTGCAGTATATGCCGGATGTAACAGCGGAAATGAATACACCGGAGTTCTGGCTGATGCTGAGAGGCGGAGAAGCGGATACGATCCTGGCGGATCAGGGAACTATACAAAGGATAAATGCAGCGAATCTTGCCAACGAGAAAACAAACATGAATGATCTCCGCAATTATAGTGAGATCACGGATGTAATGAGCTTCAATGCCAGACTTCTGGAGGAGTCGGGGAAGGATCTGAAGAGTTATCAGGAAAAGGGCTATTTCGATCGTTACGGAAATATCCTGAGTGATGAGCTGATACAGGCGATAGTGTTGAATACCCAGAACCAGACTGGGGTTCAGAGCATGGCTCCGATGTACGGAATAGCAGTTAAGAGGTCTCTGCTGTGTGCATTTCCGACAGATGCCATAATAACCGATGAGCAGGGGGATCTGAATTTTGATTACAATGCCCTGTCAGGAGTAAGGGTGAATGAGCCGCTTGTAATCAGGACTGTATCTGCAGACGGCCAGTGGTACTATGCGCTGTCTGCAAACTGCAGCGGATGGGTCAAGGTTTCAGACGTAGCTATATGCTCTTCCAAGTCGGAATGGTTAAATGCATGGGATATTCCGGCAGAGCGTTGTCTCGTAGTCACAAGACCAAGACTTATGCTTGCTGAGTCCAATACGAATCCGGAGCTCTCAAATCTGGTACTGACCATGGGAACAGTGCTTGAACAGGCTCCTGCGGGTTCGATAGGAAACAGGATCACGAATCGTTCCTCTGTGGGGAATTACGTGGTTTATATTCCCGTCAGAGGCGCTGACGGAAGGTATATAAAGGAGACTGCGCTCGTGAGTGCCATAGCGGGTGTACATGAAGGATATCTGCCTCTTACCACAAGGAATATAATCACAGTGGCCTTCAATATGCTCGGAGAGACATACGGCTGGGGAGGCATGCTTTCGTCTAATGACTGCTCGGGTTACATGACGGATGTTTACAGATGTTTCGGACTGGTACTTCCGAGAAATACAACATGGCAGGCAGCATCAGATGCATTTAATTTTGATGTAACGGATCTGCCGGATGAACAGAAGGCATCCATACTCAATAATATGCCTATAGGAAGCATATTGTTCCTGAAGGGACATGAAATGATGTATCTGGGCATGGTGAACGGAAAATACTATGTTGTCAGTGCATCGAGCTCCATAGGCAGTTTTGACGGTACGGGAACCATGAGGACCAGATCTGTGATAATCAATACGCTGGATATACAAAGAGCAAACAGGGCCACATGGATGAACAGCATTTACAAGATGCAGATTCCTTATTGGATGTTCTAGTTCCGGCAGGGTATAAAAGCTATTAAAAACATATTTCAAAAGTAATAATTTTGGAATTTTGATAAAAGACTATAGTTAAATTCACAAGATATTTTGATAATGGTATCAGGATATTAAGAATGAATTTGCTATAGTCTTAATTTTTGTGCTTATTTATACAAATATACGTATGAAAAGAGTTAAAAAATAATAAAAATAAGATATTTCTTCCGCAAATCACAGAATTATGTAATTTTAACGCCTTTTATACGCGAATTGAAGAAAAGGGCGAAATTGCAAAATTAATTACGGTTTTCTGCAAAAAATGGTTTAAAACGACTAAAAAACATGTATAATAATTACTGAAAAGTTACATTTGATAGGTTTTTTAGATATATGTAACAGTGATCGTGGATATAAATTATAGTTTTGGATGAAAGATTTCAAAAGTCAGAATTATGCAAGGAGGTCAGTAAAGTGAAACAGTATGTAGTTCACGGTAATACAGTAAGAACTGTAGATATGGAAGAACTGAAGACTGCTAACGATACAGTGACCATAGAGCAAAGAGGACACAGAAATCAGCTTCGCTTGTACAGGACCAGAACAGGACAGATTCAGGTTGAGTACGCCGAGGATAAAAGCGTAATAAAACCTATTCTCCGCTGTATTCCGGCAGTCATTATCGACAGGGTGTGCTACACCGCGCTGGTGATTTCTCTGGTTGTGATCTTCTTCTCAAGCTATCAGTGTGTAAAGCTTGATACACTGGTATCTACGAAGCTTACCGGCATTGAACAGAGAAGAACGGAGCTGGAGGAGCTCAAGCTCCAGAACGGAGAGCTTAAGGCTGTGATAGACAGTGCCGTGAATCCGGATGTTATATATCGCGAGGCAACACAGCTTTATGGCATGGTTGCTCCCGATAATTCTGAAATAATCACATTTACCAAAGCGGACACCGGATATGTCCGTACATGGGACGATATTCCCAGTGGAAAGGTGAAAGAAGAAAATATTGCAGTGATGCTTACAAACCGTATCCTGAAGTTTTTCGGGAAATGAGTATTATGAATAACGATATAGAAGGGGGTGTTCGATTCGGTCGGGCATCCTTTTTTATGGCTAAAAGAAACAAAAAAGAAGAAATTTCACTCAAAATGTATTATAAAATGCATTAAAATGAAAATATTTTCCGTAAAATAATCCTTTACAAATTATTTATTCGCTGTTATTATAAATACAACAGAAAAAGATAAGTCAACAGAAAAGTTCGCTTGACGAGAAAGGGTGAAGGGCCGGTTGACAAAAGTGCAGGGGATGAACCTGCGAAACAAAATCGTAGAAAGTAAGAGGTACAAAGACATGACACCAGATCAGTCAGTCGATAGTATCCTCTGGACCTCTTAAAAAGAAGAAAAACGTGAGAACGGCATCGAACCGTACATTCGATGAAAAACAGTTCGAATTATTAGAGAAGTGCATCTTCGGATTATTTCTTACTAAAGTCCAGATGATATTATTGCAAAAGAGAAATCGACATATAAATAGTTATCGAATGATATAAATAACTGAAAAGTTCAGAAAATAAATTAGTTGAAGACCTTTAAGGGAGGTCATAAAAAATCTGAAAAGAAGAATACTTTGAAAGATTAGAATAGTAATTAATAAAATAAAATGTCGATTTTACAATTTAATATCAAAACTGAATAAAGAAATAATCTATTTAGAGAAGATATCCATAAGATATAAAAGTTTTATCGAAGAGATATTTATATAATTTAAATAGAAATCCAAGAAAAGAGGTACAAACCGAAGTACAATTAAGTAAGGGAACTAATTACTGAGTTCCAGGGTTAAGCTATAAAAACAGGGGTTGCTGTGAAGCGACCCCTTTCTTTTTTTGTGTAAAAAAATCATATTTGAAAATGAATTATGCATCTGATCCCAAAAACGGATATAGCCCGGGATCAATGCATTCTTGCCAGCTCTTTCCGGACCTTTTTGATTACAAAGGTATAGGCAACTGCTGTAAAGACTCCTGCAGCTATCCACGCGGCCGGATCACAGAAGACAGCCAGAGGGAAGCTCATGATATGCATGGCAACGAGGGCAACTATGAGTCTTGCAAAGAACTCTACAACACCACCCATCATTGGCAGAAATCCATGTCCGCATCCCTGCATGGCATTACGGAAAATGAATATAAAGCTGAGGGGGATATAGAACATGGTCACGATGTGAATGTATGTGCTTGACCACGGCATCATCAGGGATATGGTGTCGAGGCTTTCTACGGTTCCTGCCGCAGCTCCGGCTGAACCGGATCCTGCAAAGAACAGAGACATTACCGGACGCAAAAGTACGTTACAGAGGAGTGCTGCAATTATAGCGTAGATCACCTCGATTACGATGGCCGCGTGAACACCCTTGTTGATTCTGTTGCTGTCTCCTCCGCCGTAATTCTGTCCGCAGTAGGTGGCTACTGCCTGTCCCATGGCGAGCATTTCCTGAAGCATAAGGCTGTTGAGCTTATTGGCGGCGGTGTAAGCGGCAACGGCGGTGGAGCCGAAAAGGTTGATGGCCGACTGCATTACCATGGTTCCGGAAGCTGTGATTCCAAACTGAAGGGCCATGGGGACTCCTACAGCCATCTGATGCTGGGTGTCAGTTATGTTTATGTGCCAGTCGGAAGGATCCGGCCATAGTACCTTTGCCTTTGAATGAATATAGAAAAGGCAGAGGATGGCTGAGATTCCCTGCGAAAGATTGGTGGCCCATGCGGCGCCGGCAACTCCCATTTTGCCTACTATAATGAAGAGAAGATCAAGGCCTACATTCAGGCCCGCACTGAAAAGCAGAAAATAAAGAGGTACGCGGCTGTTTCCGATGGAACGGATAAAGGCCGAGAACAGGTTATAGTAAACGCTTGCTACGGTTCCGAGACATATGATGGTTATGTAGGTGAGTGAGTCGTGAAAGATATTCGCAGGGGTGTTCATGACGTGAAGCAGGGGGCTCATGAGTGAAACCGACAGTAAGGTCACGATCACTATGACAATAAGGGCGAGCAGTATGCCGTTGGCAACGCTACGCTTGACTCTCTTGTAGTTGCCTGCGCCGTAAGCCTGTGAGGTGAGGACAGTGAATCCTGTACAGAGTCCCTGAGAAAACCCGAGTACCAGAAACATGATGTTTCCGGTAGCTCCGACAGCTGCCAATGCATCTGCACTTACGTAACGGCCGACTATGATGGTATCGGCCATGTTATAGAGCTGCTGGAAAACATTGCCGATAAAAAGCGGAATCATAAATTTCAGTATTATGGGGAACGGATTTCCCTTGGTCATGGTTACTTCCATAAAAACCTCCTTGAGTAATTTTTGTATGGCATGTATATGTCAGTGAGGTAAAACAGTTACAAAAAAGTTAATTCGGAAGGGCTTCTGTGAGAGACCTTCCGAATCCGGTTTCTGATTAACGAATGAGCATTATAATATGAGGATGCTGAATTTTCTATAGTTATGTATGTATTTCTAATAAAAACAATAAAACTCTTAAATTAAAACATCGCTAAGCCAAAATTAATGTTGTATAATGAGAATATCGTAGCTATTTTTATGTATTAAGATGCTTTGACATTACATACATGAGGGTGGCTATGAGAAAAGAATGGAGTGGAACATTGAGAAAGTGGAAATCGGATATTGAAGCGATAGGTATCATTATATGTTTTTATCTGATTCTGGAGATGGTTCTGGGTATAACCTGTCCCATAAAGTTCATGACGGGGATATCCGATGCGGGCTGCGGTATGAGTCGCGCGTGGATGTGTGTGCTGAGGCTGGATTTTAAAGGCGCCTTTTACTATCATCCCCTGTGGATACTGCCGGTGCCGGCGGTGCTGATATTTGCCATCCGGGAAAAGCTTCCGAAAAGAATATACAGGATACTTGTTGCGGCCTTTATTTCAGCTTTTATCATAGTTTATCTGTACCGTATGTTCTTTATGCCTGATCAGGATATCGTGGTCTTCAGACCGTGGGAAGGTTTTATATGGAGAGCTGTCCGGTTCATCTCCGGCTTTTTGAAGTGATTGCATGCACAATGAAGACTATGCGGCACTGCGTTTTGAATGGCAGGACTGCATCGGTATAGAGTCGATTGTGATTTGCTAAATATTATTTATGGGCGTCTTCTGTGAAGGAAGGTGACCGGAAGAGGGGTAATTATGTTTTGCACGAATTGCGGAAGCGAAGTGAATGATGGATCAAAATTCTGTCCTACCTGTGGGGCCGATTTACAGGCTCAGAATCACGCTCAGGGCGATGCGAATACAGCTGAGGCGTCGATAAATCAGGTTCAGGGAGCAGCAGAAAATGTTGAAGCAGCAGTTCAGGGTGCTGTGACCGGTGCGGCAGAGGCTGTGGGAAATACTGTTGAAGCCGCTGCGGAAGCTGTTGAGAATGTTGCTGAGACTGCGGCTGATACAGTTGGTGCTGCAGCAGAGGCTGCGGTAGAGGCTGTCAGTGAGGTGAGCGATGGAGCGGCTCAGGCTGCGGCAGAGGTTACTGATAACGTGGCTACAGCGGCGGGAAATGCGGCTGACACAGTTGCTAATGCGGCAGGAATCGCAGCAGGTGCTGCTGCGGGTGCGGCGGCAGCTTTCGGAAATACTGTTTCTGATGCGGCTCAGCAGGCATCCGGTAATGTTACTGCCCAGTATGCAAAGCGCATTGAGGAGCAGAAGGCTGCATATACAGGGGCATATAACGGTGCTGCGGCAAACCAGAACCTGCAGCAGGGCCAGTTCAACGGCCAGACCGCACAATACGGCACACAGCAGGGTCAGTTCGAGGGGCAGACAGCACAGAACGGCACACAGCAGGGTCAGTTCGAGGGCCAGACCGCACAGAATGGTGCACAGCAGGGGCAGTTCGAGGGCCAGACCGCACAGAATGGTGCACAGCAGGGCAGGTTCAGCGGTCAGACTGCACAGTTCGCTTCACAGCAGAATCAGTTCAATCAGGGACAGCAAAACGGCGGATATACAGGTACAAGCTACAGCAATCCACAGTTTGCTACAGCACCTAAGAGCGGAATCATGACGGCCGGCATGGTACTCTGCATCATCGCACTTGTTCTTTCGTTCTTCCAGATCTTTTATGTTCTTGGCGGAGTTTTCGGTATATTCGGAGGAATCGGAGATGAGGGATTCTTCGGCTTTGTATTCGGCGTAATAAGTTTCCTTATCCATGTAATCAAGCTTTGCGGACTTCTGGGCTCAGCTCTCATTATGTACCTCGTATGGAAGAAATGGGATGACAGCAAGGCTCAGCCACTGATGATGGGTGCTCTTGCAGGAGGCATCATCGTGATCCTCACTGTTATTGTTCGTGCAGTATTTACGGCTATATTCAATAGACTGATCTTCGGATATACATATTCAGGCATGTTCTCTGGAGCATTCCTCAGCGTTGTATTCTCGATCGCCATGATGGTTGTAACCTATGTACTGATCAATGAGAAGAAGATCAATCCTCTGGCAGGACTTCAGAGCGGCAACCTCGGGGATGTACTTAAAAACGATCTGAAGACTGTTTCAGATATGGCTATGGAAGCCAAGGATGAATTCCGGTCAGGAAAGAGCAGTACTGCCAATGCAGGTACTTACAGCAACGTGAACCAGAATGGCGTTTACACGAACGGAAATCCTGTAAACGGTCAGCCTCAGCCTAACAACTTAGGCGGCGGAATGCTTTCAACAGACAGAAGCATCGTGGCTTATATACTTCTTGGTATCGTTACCTGCGGTATCTACGATCTCTACATGCTCCACTGCATCATACAGGATGTAAACATCACCTGTGCAGGTGATGGAAAGAAGACAGCGGGAATCCTTGAGTACATCCTGTTCGGTATCCTTACCTGCGGAATTTACGATTACATCTGGATGTACAACCTTGGAAATCGCCTTCAGAACAATGCTCCACGCTATGGTATGAACTTCCAGGAGGGCGGCACAACCATTCTCTTATGGTGGATCTTCGGAGCTTTCCTTTGCGGTGTAGGTCCTTTTATCGCGGCCAATATCATCATCAAGAATTCGAATGCGTTAAATGCGGCATATAACAATATGGCTGTGCAGCAGAACGGCAATTTCTGATTCCTTGAAAAATTAAGTTGAATCATGAAAATCCCTGTAAGAGTTTGATATATCATTCTCTTCAGGGATTTTTTGAGTAGAACCGGGGCCTGAGATGTGGCATAATGTGACGATACAGTAATAGTGGGATGTCATTCCCGGTTTTGACATTCTTGAAGCAGGCGGAGAAGATAAATGGTTTTCATTTTTACAGCATTGTATCCGGAGGCAAAACCTCTTATAAAGATGTTCGGACTGAAAAAGAGGGCGGACATGACGAGGTTTCAGCAGTTTGTGCCGGAGGAATATCTTAAGCTCATGGCGGGAGCAGATGGAGAGGACAGCGGGGATTCCAAGGGAAGGAGAATAAGGCCTGAAATGGTACTTACCATCACCGGAGTAGGTCCTATAAATGCTTCGGCGGCGGTGTCCTCTGTTCTTACGGAATATGATGCAGGATCGGCTGATCAGCTTTTGTCCTTAGGAACTGCGGCGATGCTGCATAAACATGATGGGAAGGAGCTGTTTCTTCTTAATAAGCTGCTGGATCAGAACAGCGACAGATGTTTTTATCCCGATATGCTGGTGGAAACAGCTATTCCTGAAGCATCTGTCGTGACCGGTAGTCAGGTCCTCACCGAAAGGGCTGTGATGTTCCTCGATATGGCTGCCGGAGATTATGAGCTCTATGATATGGAGGCGGCGGCAGTGTATCAGGCTGCAGCGTTTTATGTGGGCCCTCATCAGCAGAGTTTTCTTAGGGTGGTCACCGACAGTGGTATTTCGGAAGATGTTTCCGATGTGAAGATTCTGGCGGCTCATGTCACGGATTCTGTGGAACGGAATGTGGAACAGATTCTGGATTATGTGGAAAAGCTTCGGGAGATTTCTGCCAAAGAAGAGGAAAGGATGGACATTCTCGGGGTTCCGGAGAAAAAAGCAGTGGAAAAAGTCATCAGAGATGCACATTTTTCGAAGGTCATGCAGGATCAATTCACACAATATGTGAAATACGGAAGCCTCAGCGGGATAAGCTGGATGGCTGAAGTGGAAAGACTCTATGAAGAGGGGGTGCTCCCCACTGTGGATAAACGTAATGGAAAGAAGGTACTTGATGTTATCAGGAACATCATTTCTGAATAAGCCCTTTTCTCATATTTATGTTGAAGAGAAGGTTTTGGCAGACAGAGATTATAGGGAAAAGGCCGATGAGATAATGAAGCATTTTCCTAAGGCCGAGATAATAAAAATCGATCATTACAAGGATGTGTTCAACAGACATAAGCAGAACTACGTGAAGCAGCATGAGTCTCAGGCGCTGATACTTGCGGTCAAGCAGGGAAACCTGGTCTATCCGGGAGCGGAGGTCTGCCAGAACATGGGACATAAGCATTTTTACTATACCTCATGTATGATGAACTGTCTTTTTGACTGCGAATACTGTTATCTGAAAGGCATGTATCCTTCCGGAAATATGGTGATATTTTTGAATCTGCAGGATATATTCAAGGAAGTGGAAACGCTTCTTTCGGAACATCCTGTATATCTCTGTGTTTCCTATGATACTGACCTCCTGGCTATAGAGACGCTTACAGGGTATGTTAGTGAGTGGATCGATTTCGCGGCTTCTCATCCCGGTCTAACCATAGAGGTGAGGACGAAGGCGGGAAATATTGACTTTGAAAGACTTCCGGCAGACAGAAGCGGAAGGACTATTTTTGCCTTTACGTTATCACCGGATTATGTAGTGGAGCATTTTGAACACAGAACGGGAAGTCTCGGTGGAAGGATCGAAAGCATTAAAAGGGCCCTGGATTCGGGCTTTACTGTGAGAATGTGCTTTGATCCAATGATCTACTGTCCGGATTGGAAGACTGAATACGGGAAAATGATGGACAGGATAACTTCTGAGATACCTATGGACAGGGTAAATGATGTAAGTGTGGGAAGTTTCAGGCTGTCGGAGGAATATCTGAAGTCTATGCGACGCAACATGCCGGATAGTGCGGTGGTTCAGTATCCCTATCAGAATGATCACGGAGTATATCATTACAGTGATAAACTCACAGAGGAAATGGAAAACTGGATGGTGGGGCGTCTTAGGGAGTTCGTTCCGGAAGATCGTATTTTCCGCTGGGAAGAACAGGACAGATAAATATGCTCTTTGTGAGCTGGGCCGTGCATGTGTTTCAATTCTGTCTGAATGAAAGATGGGGATGTACTTAAGACGCTTGCGCAATATAAAATAAACGATATACCAGCTATGTTGAAATTGGTATGAATCTTATGAAGGAAATTCGGTTATAGTATGAGTGTAACAACAAAAAAGAAAACTGCCATCGTGACGGGCGCCTCATCAGGTATAGGAAAAGCTATAGCCTATAGGCTTATGGAAATGGGATATGAGGTGTACGGCATCGGAAGAAAGTTTGATGATGGCGAGAGACCCGGGCTTCATCATATCGTCTGTGATCTCAGGGAGACCGGAGAGATGCTTTCAGTCATAAAGCAGATAGCGAAGTTTCCGGATGCGGAGCTGAAGGTACTCATAAATAATGCGGGAGCGGCCTATTACGGGCTCCATGAGGAACTGAATCCCGGAAAGATCCAGGAGATAGTGAGAGTCAATCTGGAGATTCCGATGGTCATCACCCAGCAGCTTCTCAGAACTCTGAAGGAGAATAGGGGGAATGTTATCAACATTTCCTCGGTCACTGCCATATCCAGTAATCCCCATGGTGCTGCATACGGAGCGACAAAGGCCGGGCTTATGAGCTTTGGCCGAAGCCTCTTTGATGAAGTGAGGAAATACGGAGTGGGAGTCACTTCCATTCTGCCTGATATGACGGATACTGCACTTTATCGCAATGCTGATTTTGAAGCTGATGACGCGACGGATGCGCATCTTACACCGGAAGACGTGGCTGATGCGGTGGAATATGCATTAAGTGTAAGAGAAGGAACCTGCGTGCCGGAAATAGTGGTGAGACCGCAGCTTCACAGAATAAAAAAGAAAAACAGAAATAACTGATGAATGGGCATATGCCCGGACGATTCGAAACTTTCGGAATACTTTTACAAAAAAGTAAGGATCCAGCCCATGGACAAAGGGGGATTTGTCTACAAGTTAGATCCTACTATGTATAATTTTAATATTAATTAAGTGAAAGTCAAATAAAGAAAGTATAAAATTTATTCAAAATATGAAGAATTTAAAAATTACAGTTGCGGGAGTTGGAGCAATCGGTGGATTGCTTGCAGCTATGTTAGGAAGAAAATATGAAGAAAGCATTACACTTGTAGCCAGAGGGGACCATGGAAAGGCTCTCAGGGAAAAGGGGCTTACGCTCAAGAGTGATTTTTACGGCGACAGTACCATGAAACCGGCTGCTGTGGCGGAACGGGGCGAAGATATACCTGTACAGGACCTGGTACTTATCTGCTGTAAGAATTATTCTCTGGATCAGCTGTGTGAGCAGATCCGTCCGTGTATCGGAGCCGAGACAATCGTTATGCCTGTGATGAACGGAGTTGAGCCGGGAGACAGGATACGTGAGAAGTTTCCCGAAGCTGTATGTATTGATTCGCTTATTTATACCATCACTGCCAAGGACTCGGATCATTCGGCCAGACAGTCCGGGGCCTACACTCATATGTTCATTGGATCAAAGTTAAGGGATGAACGTCATGTTGAGGCTTCAAAAAAGGTATATGAACTGTTTAAAGAGGTGGGATTTGACGCGAGATATACTGATGACATCATGTCGGAGATATGGCAGAAGTTCATTTTGAATTGCGGTTTCAATGTTATAACCGCGAGGTATCTCACCAACACGGGAGGCGTTCGCGGAAATGAAGAGTGGACGAAGGATTTTCACAAGCTCATGCATGAAGCTGAGGCTGTAGGACTTAGGGAGGGTGTAAATATCCCTGAGGGAACGGCAGAGAAAAAGTTCAGGTACTGCATGGACAATCAGAGCGATGATGCGACTTCCTCTCTAAAGAGAGATGTGGAGGCCAAAAGACAGGCGGAGCTGGATGCCTTTCTGGGAGCGGTGATCAGAAAGGCCGGGAAATACGGAATCGATGTGCCGTGTTCGAGAAGGTACTATAAAGAGCTTTCTGAAATGATAGATTCGTACATGACACAGGAGCGTTAAGCCTGACTGTGGCTTTGGGCTATACAAAGCGAAATAAACGGATGTGCAGAGAGAAATGATACGATACGTATCATAAACGTATTATATAAATAAGAGACTCCAATGGCGGAATTCTGCTGCTGGGGTCTCTTTTTGTATATAAAAGCCGGTTTAGACTGAGGAGGATCATGAAGAAGAGGTATATCTGAAATTATGGAGGTGTGGTGAAGCGGGAAAAAAGCATAAGACAAAATAGGAATTACCTATGATTATGAGTGGGAATACCTATAATTATAACAGACATGAAAATTTATGTCTGTTATAAGCTGTGTAATCATATTTTTAATTAAATTTAAAAAATAATAAAAAATATGTTGATTTTATGCGAACTTGAACTTACTATATAACTATGATTCAAAATTGATTTGAAGAGATATAACCAAAAGAAGGGGGTACAACGAAGTGAAACTAGGAAATCAAGTCTTTAATCGTGTCTTTAATTATAACGGCCAGGCATTAAGTGCAGACGAGTCTGTCAGCGACCTTAATGGAGAAGCCAAGGTGAAGAAAAGCGGAAGCGGAGCTCTGTTGGGAGCTGCATTCCTCATGGCAACCAGTGCCATCGGCCCGGGCTTTCTGACACAGACCTCATCCTTTACAGGTCAGCATCAGGCCAGCTTCGGATTTGTTATTCTGGCATCGGTTATTCTGGCAGCCATTGCGCAGCTCAACATATGGAGAGTTCTCTGCGCCACAGGACTGAGAGGCCAGGATATCGCGAACAAAGTACTTCCGGGTCTCGGATATTTCCTTTCCGCACTTATAGTTCTCGGCGGTCTGGTATTCAATATCGGTAATGTCGGCGGCGGAGCACTCGGATTCAACACTCTTCTGGGCATCCCTACAACAGTTGGTTATGTTCTTACAGGTGCCATTGCAATCGCGGTTTTCCTTTCCAAGAATGCAAAGGGAGTTATGGATACCCTCGTTAAGATCCTCGGCGGTATCATGATCGCGGTTATCTTCATCGTTATCCTCATCGTAAAGCCGCCTGTAGGTGATGCGGTTGTTAATACTGTGGTTCCTTCAACAGGCTATGGAGCACTGTTCCCGGCTATCCTTACACTCCTTGGAGGAACAGTAGGCGGATACATCACTTTTTCGGGAGCTCACAGACTTATCGATGCGGGTATGACAGGTGAGAGCAAAATGAAGGAGGTAACCAAGAGTTCGGTTACAGGTATCTTCATCGCAGCCCTCGTAAGAGTATTCCTTTTCCTTGCAGTACTCGGTGTAGTGGCAAAGGGTGCGACTCTTGACAGCGGAAACCCTGCGGCAGATGCATTCAGACAGGGCGCCGGAGAGATCGGATACAGATTTGCGGGACTTGTTCTTCTTTGCGCAGCAGTAACTTCTGTTATCGGCGCAGCGTATACATCAGTTTCTTTCCTTAAGACTTTTGACAAGAAGATCGCAGATCATGAGAACCTTTGGGTTATAGGATTCATCGCAGTTTCAACACTGGTTATGATCATTTCAGGTTCACCAGCAGCACTGCTCATCATCGCAGGAGCTGTAAACGGACTTATCCTTCCTATATCTCTCGGTATCTCACTGGTAGCTTCTCAGAAGAAGTCCATCATGGGAGCAGATTACAAGCATCCTACAGTTCTTCTGGTACTGGGAATCCTGGTTGTTATCATTTCCGCTTACGTAGGAATCACATCACTCGGAAACTTCAGCAAGCTTTTCAGCTGATGGTAGATCCGAAAGTCATTCATGTACATGAGTCATACAGGAGTTTTTCCGAACTCAGACTGTTGGCTCATACAGGTAAAATGTAAAATATATACAGATATTCATGGAAGGTTCCGTGAGTGTTTTGCAGGGTTAAGCCGTCGAATGCTGAAGCATGTGATCATGCGTTTTCATTCGGCGGCTAACATTAAAGTAGGAGAAATTCAGATCTATGCAGAATATAAAAATCGTGCCGGAGGGAGATTCGTCCATACTGGTGGTGTTCGATCAGACCATCTGTCCGGAGGTGAATCAAAAAATCGCGGCGGCGGCAAAGCTCATTAAGGCACAGCAGATATCGGGAATCATTGACATGATACCTACCTACTGTTCTCTTCTTATAAACTACAATCCATTGGTCATGAGTTATGAAGCTCTGAGGGAAAGAGTTGAGTCCATAGTACGTATGGAATCGAGAACCGAAGGGGGCAGGAAAAAGGTATGGGAGATTCCTGTGGTTTACGGAGGTGTCTACGGTCCTGATCTCGAGACCATAGCGGAGCATGCGGGTCTCTCTCAGGAAGAGGTCATAAAGATACATTCGAGTCAGGATTACCTCATATATATGCTCGGGTTTCTTCCGGGTTTCACCTATCTGGGAGGCCTGGATGAAAGGATACACACACCGAGACTTGCAGCACCCAGAGTCAAGATACCGGCAGGCTCTGTGGGCATAGGAGGTTCACAGACCGGCATCTATCCCATGGATTCACCGGGAGGATGGCAGCTGATGGGCATGACTCCCGTAAAGACCTATGACGCATCAAGAGAGGTTCCCATACTTGTTGAGGCGGGAGACTATATAAGATTTGTTCCTGTATCAGAAGAGGAATATCTCTCCATAAAAAAAGAGGTTGAAGCTGGGACATACAAGGTCAATGTAGAAGAGGGATAAAGTTTTCTTAGGAACTGCAAAGGAGAAACTAAATGGGCTTCAGAGTTATAAAAGGCGGACTGCTCACCACCGTACAGGATCTGGGACGAAGCGGTTATCAGAGCCAGGGCTTTAATGTGGGCGGTGTCATGGACAGACGATCCTTCCGAATAGCAAATCTGCTTTTGGACAATCCGGAGAATGAGGCTGTGCTGGAATGTACACTCATAGGACCGACACTGGAATTCACTTCCAGCCAGATAATAGCCATCACCGGAGGAGATTTCAGACCTGAGCTGAATGATGATCCTGTACCTATGTACACCGCCATATATGTAAATAAAGGGGATGTGCTTAAGGTCGGATCCGCAAGGACAGGAAGGACCTGTTACATAGCATTTTCAAATTATCTGCAGATCCCGGTGGTGATGGGATCACGCAGTACCAATCTCAAATGCGGAATCGGAGGATTCAAGGGAAGAAAGCTTAATGATGGGGATTACATTTCCACCAGGATCAAGAGAAGGAAGTATCTGCCGTTCTTCCTTTCGAGATCTCTTCCGCTGCATGAGTTCGATAACAGTACGGAAACAGTAAGGGTGATCATGGGACCTCAGGATGACATGTTCTCTTCGAAGGGAATAGAGACCTTCCTGAACAGTGAGTTCACCATATCCAGTAATTTCGACAGAATGGGTGTCCGTATGGAGGGACCTTTTGTGGAGAGCAAGACGGGATCGGATATCATTTCCGACGGTATAGCTCTCGGTGCCATACAGGTACCTGCTCACGGAAAACCTATCATACTTCTGGCGGATCATCAGACGGCCGGAGGCTATGCAAAGATAGGGACCGTGGCAAGTGTGGATCTGCCCAAGGTGGCGCAGCGCCGGATAGACGACAAGATAAGATTCAAGAGTATAACGGTGGAGGAGGCTCAGCATCTCATCAAGGTGGAGGAGCATGAGTTTCAGGAGTTCAGAAACCGTATTCATAAACCCTGTAAGGAAGTTTTGGAAGTGCGACTTACAGCACAGAGGCTGGAGAAGCTGTTCAGCTGACCCCGGTAATGAAGGGTGTCAAAAAATGGAATGGAAGGAAAGGAAGAACCAATGATGGATTTAGAGAAGATAGAGGGACTTGTAAAGATACTGGAAAATTCATCACTGAAGACTATGTCAGTGAGAGACGGGGAGTTCAAGATCACCATGAGCAAGCTGGATAATCCTCCTGTTATATCAGGAGCAGCAGGAGCTTTACCTATGACTGTAACAGCTGCAGCTATAGATGACGGAAAAGCATCACAGAGCGATAAGGGAGCAGTGGACGATGAGACAGAGGTGAATATCACATCCCCGATAGTGGGAACCTTCTATTCTGCAGCAGGACCTGATATCCCTGCATACGTAAAGGTAGGAGACACTGTAAAGGCTGGAGAGACGGTATGTATCGTTGAGGCCATGAAGATGATGAATGAGATCTCTGTAGACTATGACTGTGAGATCGAGGCGGTGCTGGTTTCCAACGAACAGAAGGTGGAGTACGGTCAGCCTCTCTTCAGAGTGAAGAAGCTGTAAACACTTTGTTCCTATGGAGGTTTAGATGTTTAAAAGAGTTTTGGTCGCAAACCGCGGAGAGATAGCAGTCAGAGTAATTCGCGCCCTCCGGGACATGGGCATCGTTTCTGTTGCGGTTTACTCAAAGGAAGACAGGGATGCACTTCATGTGCGTCTTGCTGATCTCAGAGTCTGTATAGGTGAGGGACCTGCCAGAGATTCGTATCTGAATATGGATGCCATCATTTCTGCAGCTCTCAATATGGAGTGCGAGGCTATCCACCCGGGCTACGGTTTTCTCTCCGAGAACAGTGAGTTTGCAAGAAGATGTGAGGAAAACAATCTGGAATTTATAGGTCCGGCATACTGGATAATCGATGAGATGGGAAACAAATCCGCTGCCAGAAAGAAAATGATGGAGGCGGGAGTTCCGGTGGTTCCCGGAACCAAAGAGCCGGTTTATGATTCTGCAGCGGCACTTGTGGAGGCGAGAAACATTGGCTTCCCTGTTATGATAAAGGCAAGCTCGGGAGGCGGCGGAAAGGGCATGAGAGAATGCTTTTCCGAGGATGACTTC
The DNA here is from genome assembly GCA_000513555.1 of Lachnospiraceae bacterium JC7. GTDB lineage: Bacteria > Bacillota > Clostridia > Lachnospirales > Lachnospiraceae > Oribacterium. Next base: position 54,900 of record ALYD01000003.1, on the reverse strand, counting down.
GAGGATGCGTTTAACACCGCACAGCGGGAGTCTGCCAATGCCTTCGGCGATGACACTATGTATATCGAAAAGCTGGTGGTGCACCCCAGGCATGTGGAGGTACAGCTCATAGGGGACAAGTTCGGGAACATCGTGACGCTCGGCGAAAGAGACTGTTCCGTGCAGCGTAATCACCAGAAGCTGATAGAGGAGTCTCCGTCGCCAGCCATCGATCAGGAGACCCGCAGCAAAATGTATCATGATGCGGCTCTTGCGGCACAGACAGTAGGCTACAACAGCGCAGGAACCATCGAGTTCATCGTGGATCAGAGCGGCGAATATTATTTTATGGAAATGAACACGAGAATACAGGTGGAGCATGGGGTCACAGAAATGGAGACCGGAACTGATCTTATGGTGGAGCAGATAAGGGTTGCGGCAGGAGAAAAGCTCAGCTTCACTCAGGAGGATATCGTGCTTAAGGGGCACACCATAGAGTGTCGTGTCAATGCCGAGATTCCCGAGAAACATTTCATGCCGAGCCCCGGAAAGATCACGAACCTTTTGCTTCCGGGAGGAAACGGAGTAAGGGTGGATACTGCAGTATATACAGGCTATACCATTCCGTCGGAATATGATTCCATGATCGCGAAGATCATAGTTCATGCTCCTACGAGAGAGGCGGCCATCATGAAAATGAAGGCGGCGCTGGACGAGACTGTCATTATGGGTGTGGATACAAATCTGGATTTTCAGTACAAGATCATGAATAATCTGACGTTCGTGAGCGGAAAAGCGGATACAGGGTTCATAGCGGCATTTACAGAAGGAGGCAGATAATGCAGGTAGATTTAAACAGTGATCTGGGAGAGAGCTTCGGACGTTATACATTGGGAGAGGACCTGGAGATCATCCCTCTTATAACCAGTGCCAATGTTGCCGCAGGTTTTCATGCCTCAGACCCTCTGGTCATGAAGAAGACGGTTGAAGAGGCAAAAAGTGCCGGTATCGCAGTGGGTGTCCACCCCGGATATCCTGACCTCATGGGTTTCGGAAGAAGAAATATGGTTATTTCCGATGAGGAGTCCTATGCCTATACCATGTATCAGATAGGTGCTCTGGATGCTTTCCTGAAGGCTCAGGGCATGAAGCTTCAGCATGTCAAGCCCCATGGAGCCTTTTACAACATGGCGGCCAAGGACAGAGGTCAGTCGGAGGCTATTTGCAGAGCCATCAGGGATTATGATCCTGAACTTATAGTTATGGCACTTCCGTCGGGAGAGCTTTACAAGGCAGCCAGGGATATGGGACTGAGAGCTGCGGCAGAGGTTTTTGCTGACAGAGCCTATGAAGAGGACGGAACCCTGGTGAACAGAAAGAAGCCGGGGGCCATGATCACAGACGAGGAGGAGTCTCTGAGCCGGGTTATCCGTATGGTGAAGGAGCATAAGGTAAGAGCCATCACGGGCAGGGACATAGATATCACAGTGGATTCCATCTGTGTTCACGGAGACGGAGTCAAGGCACTTCAGTTTGTGAAGAAGCTGAGAGAAGGTCTCACCGCTGAGGGCATAAATATTAAACCGCTGAGGGATTTTGTATAAGGGGGTAAAGTTTTTTAAAAATCTGTCGATAAAGTAAATACAGGGGATGAGTGAATAGTTAATCAAGGATAGAGGAGATCAGACAAGGATGTTAGATATTTATATTCATATTCACCCAATAACATATGAGGATTGCGGCTTGCTGGGAGGCAGATCCGCCTTTGCGGCAGGCACAGAACTGCATAATATGAGAGGAAAGAGCAGAGTTGATTTCATTGAGGAAGTGCTCCATCTTCTCATCAGAAAATCAAAGTACGGCAGATTTATATATCCATTCAAACGTATTGCGGTGTGTTTTATCGATTTAGACGGCGCTGTCAGTGTTGCGTATACCGGTGACGGCGATATAGAGAACAATGCTTATTCATATATAGACAGTAAAGGAAGGACAGGAAGAGTCTTCAGGTATTACGATATCGGGGAGATGCTTTGCAAGAGAAATATACAGGTTTATGGGATCTTCCAGCAGCAGGATGAGGATACCTACAGAGCCATAGGAAACATATCGAAGGAGAAGGATGCCGGAGATATGGCTTCTGCGGATATGGGACAGGACAAGGAACTGGCCCGTGGATTTGATGTCGTAAGATGTCTGGACCTCAGGGGGAGCTGTAAGGCAAGGGTGGTGGAAGCCGCAGCTTTCCATAATTACGTCAAGTATGATCTGGGTGAGGACTTTTTCATCGAGGGCTATGACAATTTAAATACAGGATCCAGAGAGTACTGGGTGGGAAGAGACTACACCAAGGAGAAGTTCCTGCTTAACTGTTATGAGCTGAATGAGGAGGGGCACGAAGAAATAGTGAGCTCCGACTGGAAGATAAGTGTTGATCAGAGGTTTGCTGAGATACTCTGCAAGCTCACAGACAGATACGAGTACATCTTCATTGATAATGACTACAGGATATCCATGGCGGGTATCAATATAGAAAAAATAAAAGAGCAGCTTTGAGACATTTTAAAATCCGTTTGACTTATATATGAAAAGAAATTAAGCTATAAATTGCTTTGGTTAAAAAATTTTAGCTAAAATTTATGAGCAAACGGAGATAATATGTCACTTTTGAAAATTCACGGAAAAGAGATAAAGATTCCCCTCATTCAGGGAGGAATGGGAGTCGGGGTTTCTCTTGAGAAGCTTGCAGGTGCCGTTGCAAAGTGCGGAGGTATAGGCTGCATCAGTACAGCAGACTGCGGTTACAGAGAAGAGGATTTCATGAAGGCTCCCGAGGAAGCTAATCTGAGAGCCCTTAAAAAGGAAATTCAGAAGGCAAAGGAAATTTCAGAGGGTATGGGACTGATCGCCATCAATGCCATGGTGGCTACACAGCAGTATGCAGAGGCTGTTAAGACTGCGGTAAAGAATGGTGTGGATGCCGTCATTTCAGGTGCGGGACTTCCACTGGATCTGCCGGAGCATGTACCGGAGGGAGAGGCGCTTATAGCGCCTATAGTTTCGAGCGACAGAGCCTTCAAGGTCATAGCGAAGTCATGGGAGAGAAACTACCATCGTTATCCTGATTTTGTTGTTCTCGAGGGACCTAAGGCCGGAGGACATCTTGGATTTAAGGAGAAGGAGCTTCTGGAGGGAAGCTGCGGGACACTTACGGATATACTGAAAAATCTGGTGGAAGCAGTTAAGCCTTATGAAGAAGCTATAGGAAGAAAGATACCTGTTTTTGCTGCGGGAGGAATCTGGGATAAGTCGGACATCGAAAAGGCAAGAGACTCAGGTGCTTCCGGAGTACAGATGGCAACAAGGTTCATAGCTACCGAGGAGTGCGATGCATCTCAGGAATACAAGGATACTCTTATCAATGCCTCTTCGCAGGATGTAAGAATCATTCACAGTCCTGTGGGGATGCCCGGAAGAGCACTGTTCACACCACTTATCAAAAGGCTTGAAGAGTCCGGAAGGATTCCGCCGACCCACTGTTCCCGTTGCATCAAGACCTGTAATCCGGGACAGGTGCCGTACTGTATTACTAAGGCACTGATCGAAGCGGTAAAAGGAAACTATGAAGAAGGCCTTTTCTTCACAGGTGCCAATGTTGAAAAGCTGACAGGTATGACCACAGTTCCTGAGCTTGTGAAGGAGCTTGGATTCTGAAAATATTTTTCTAAACTTTTTGTGAACTCAGACTATATGGATTGACACCGGTTTAGGCCGGTGTTATTCTTTTTTTATTCATTAGCACTCAATTTAATTGATTGCTAACAGATGTAAGCATTAGCCTTGAAAGGCGCAGTTCCTGAGAGGAACAGACAGGAGTATAAATGAAAGTATTACCACTCTATAATGTGCTGGTCTTACCAAATTCAAATATTTATTTTCAGACTCAGGCGTTTCGTGCTATAGCAGGGAACAATGTTTATCAGGGAGATTCTGTGACTCTTCTCGTTATGAAGGAGCAGCAGACCCGGGAGCAGATAACTGAGAATAGTTTTTATCCTATCGGAGTCGAAGGGAAGATAGAGGAAATAAGCGGTGAGGGTTATGTGATCATCAAGACCGAGGATCGCGTGGACCTGAAGGAGATCGCGGTCAATGAGCAGCATGAGATATTTGTAGATACCGTAAAGAGGGAGAGCATCAAGGATCTGGATGTCAATGAAGCCCGCCAGAGACTGTTGAAGATCAAGGTGGATCTGAAGGAGCTGGTTTCCAGATTCCGCTGGGGCTCCATCATGGAGAGTCATATTGACCAGTATACTTCCATCGAGGAGGCTGCGGCGGTTCTCAGCTCATGGATCTCCATCACCAACGAGGAGAGATATGCCGTACTGGAGATGGATTCGGAGAAGCAGAGATTTGAGGCTCTCGAGAAGATAATATACGAGTATGCAGAGGTGACCAGAGTCACTACAGATGCACAACTGTCCCAGCAGGAGGATTATCAGAAGCTTTATAAGGAGAATGCTCTTAAGAAGCAGATCGACTACCTCCAGAAGGAGCTGGATGAGATGCATCCTGAACAGGTCTCTGAGGTCCGTAAGTTTGAGCTGAAGATTCAGGAATCGGAAATGAACGAAGAGGCGAGAAGGGAGGCCGGCAAGGTACTCAATCGTCTCAAGAATGACGGCGACAACTCTGCTGAATCAGGAATGCTTTATGATTACCTTGATTTCGTCACGGGACTTTCATGGAAGAAGGAAGAGCCCGAGCAGATAGACCTCGATGAGGCTCAGAAGGTTCTGGATGAGGATCACTTCGGAATGAAGAAGGTGAAGGAGAGAATCATTCAGCAGATCGCGGTAATGAATCTCCGTAGAAAACAGTCCGGTTCTATCCTTGTATTCGTGGGAGCACCGGGAACAGGAAAAACATCCATAGGAAAGTCCATCGCCAAGGCGCTTCACAGAAAGTATGTGAGAGTTTCTCTGGGCGGTGTGAAGGATGAGGCGGATATCAGAGGTCACAGGCGTACTTACATCGGTGCCATGCCGGGACGTATCATGGATGGAATCAGCAAGGCAGGGGTATCGAATCCTGTTATGGTGCTGGATGAGATCGATAAGCTCTCCAGCTCTTACAACGGAGATCCTGCCAGTGCGCTTCTTGAAGTGCTGGATCCTGAGCAGAACAACACCTTTACCGATCACTACATGAATGTGCCATATGATCTCAGTGACGTACTGTTTATCTGTACGGCAAACACTCTGGACACTATTCCCGGACCGCTTCTCAACCGTATGGAGGTGATTCAGTTCCAGGGATATACACCGACTGAGAAGTTCCAGATAGCAGAGAAGCATCTGCTTCCGAAGGCACTTGATGCCGTAGGTCTTTGTAAGGGCGACATAAAGGTCACAGACGAGGCCATGGAGACCATTATCTCAGACTACACCCGTGAGGGAGGCGTCCGCGGACTCAAGAAGAGGCTGGATACCCTTTGCCGTATCGCTGCGGTGAAATTCGTGAAAGAGAACGGGGTAAAGCCGGAAGTTAAGGAGGAATCAACTGATGTAGTTCCTTCAGAAGCTTCCGAAGAGGTAAAGGCTGGTTCTGATTCAACAGAAATTGTTTCGGTTGAATCAAAGAAAGATGCATCTCTGTGCAGCGAGGCAGAGCCAAAGATAGTTGTAACGAAGGACGAACTGAGAGAATATCTCGACATGCATGCCCTCACACATAATAAGGTGAAGGATGAGGCGCGTCCCGGTGTTGTGACAGGTCTTGCATGGACTCAGGTGGGAGGAGAAATTCTTTACATAGAGTCACTGTTCACAAAGGGTGAAGGTAAGACTGTAGTAACAGGACAGCTTGGGGATGTGATGAAGGAATCTGTTCAGATCGCTCTTTCACTGGTCAAGTCGAAATTCCCGGAGCTTGCTTCAAAGTTCAAGGAGAACGATCTTCACATACATGTGCCTGACGGATCAACTCCTAAGGATGGTCCATCAGCGGGAATCACCATGACGACAGCTCTTGCTTCTCTTTTGACAGGACGTCCGGTTTCTCCACACATCGCAATGACAGGAGAGATTTCTCTTGAGGGAACTGTCAATGCCATCGGCGGACTTCCCGAGAAGCTCATGGCGGCAGAGCGCGCCGGAGTCACAAAGGTATTTATCCCTAAGGATAATGTTGAAGACCTTCGTGACGTGGCTTCAGAGGTAAAGGACAAGCTGGAGATAATTCCTGTAGAGTATGTTGAGGAAGTACTCAAAGCTTCCGGAATCATGACAGAATAAAAGAACAGGCGAAAACCATTGAGCTGGTTTTCGCCTGTTTTTTATATAGTTACTGTCAGGTAACAGGTATTCCTGCATTCCAGAACTTAGGACCTGTGCCTACCATTTCGATGCCTGTAAGCTCCTTCTTCCATGCATAGTTTCCAAGATAATGTCCCGGACAAATGATAGGAAGGTACTCCCAGCTGTATTTCTGAAGTTCAACCCATGCAGTCTGTGCATCTTCTTTGGTGACTGCTCCGGTCATGGAATCAAAAAGCTCGGTAAGCTTAGGGTCATCTGACCAGCCCGGATATTCCTTGCCATAGTATAACTTGAGAGATGGTGTAGGAACGGTTGCGAAGGAAGTGATATAGAGATCGAATTTGTCTGGATCCTTTCTATAGTCGGTGAGGGTCGCCCAATCAACGATACTGAGCTCGACATTTATGCCGATGGCCTCAAGCTCGGATTTCATCGCTACGGCCATCTGATCCATGTGGTTAAGAGTTGCTGCCAGTATGGTGAATTTTTCACCGCTGTAGCCGCCTTCAGAAAGCAGCTGCTTTGCCTTGTCAGGATCCTTTATATTATAGTTTTCAGCTCCTGCGTCGGTGAGCCATGCGTCCTGTCCGGCATCCATGTAGCAGCTTCCAAGCTCATAACCTGCGCCATAGGCTGCAGTAAGGATCTCATCACAGTCGAGGGCAGTGTTTACGGCAGTACGGAAATATTGTTCGGCACCCGGACCTTTTTTATGGTTAAATACCAGAGCCACCTGACCCTGCTGTGAGGAAGTTACGGAAAGAGATGGGTTGGATTCAAGCCTCGGGAGGTCATCGGATGTTATATTGAAACAAAGATCGTACTGACCGGATTCAAGGCCTGCAGTTGATGTGGACTGATCAGGAACGATGTCATACTCCAGTGTCTTTGTTAATGCGGCTTTATAGCCTGCTGTGCCGTCCAGAGGCTTCGTCTCATCACCATAGGAAGAATAGTCATCGAAACGATCGAGTTTTATATACTGATCCTGTACCCATTCAGTGAATACATATGGACCGGTTCCGATATATTCCTTTAAGAAGCCGTTCTCATCTTCGCTTTCGCAGGCGGCAGCTGTGGTGATGGCGGCAGGCTGAGCAGATCCCGCTATCATTTCAGGGAGAAGCAAAAGTGAGCTGTCTGAGCTTATTTTCACAGTGCTGTCATCCACTTTCTCGAATCTTGCGTCACCGAGCATGGTCTTTGCCGTGCTGAAGCCTTCTATCCATCTGTTCATGGATGCAACAACATCATCCGCTGTCATGATACTTCCATCATGGAATTTTACATCTGATCTCAGTGTGAAGGTCAATTCCTTTGCGTCCTCACTCAGGGAGCAGCTTTCACATAATTCCGGGACAGCTTCACCGTTTTTATCAAGAGTTACCAGTTTCTCAAATACAGAACCATCCATTATCTGTCTTGCGATAAGAGAACTGTTCTTATGGAGATCAAGAGAAGGCGCCTGCTGAGTGACTGCTATATGGAGTGTGTCCTGATAAGATGTGGCAGCGGGGGCACCTGCTTCTGTAGCTACAGATTCAGATGCAGATGTGGAAGTGGATGGTGTCTCCGGTGCACTGCCGGAACCGCAGGCAGCCAGGTTTGAAAGTATCCCCAGCATTAAAAGCATAGTGATCAGTTTCTTCTTTTTCATAATGACCTCCTTTTAAAACAAAAAAGCAGACTCCGGGAGGAATCTGCTTCGTTGCAAATAGATTTGTTTGCCATAACATAACTCGATTAACCGGAGCTTACAAATGAATTTCTGTTATGGCTGACATCAAAAACAGGCAGTTGTGAATTGAAAAACAGGGTGATACGGTGTTAGGAGACAAGATGTTACTGATAATGAATGCAACGGGGCAAATGATCTGATCATTTGCTCCGTTTTTTTCGTTCAATAGAAGAAATATTGTAATTTGGAGGATAGATATGAACGTAGCGGAGATGGTTGTAAAAGCCCTTGAACACGAACAGGTTGAATATGCCTTTGGTATTCCTGGAGAGGAAAATCTGGATCTTGTCAGAGCACTGGATAAATCTGAAAAAATAGAGACCATCATAGTCCGTCATGAACAGGGAGCTGCTTTCATGGCGGATGTGTACGGAAGACTTACAGGAAAGGCAGGAGTCTGTTTCTCTACCCTCGGACCGGGAGCAACCAATCTTATTACAGGTGTGGCAGATGCAAACGGTGACGGTGCACCCCTGGTAGCCATCACCGCACAGGTATCAACGGACAAGATCCCGCTTACTTCTCATCAGTATCTGGATCTGGAGGCATTGTTCCAGCCCATCACCAAGCGAACCAAAATGATAATGTCCAGAAATTCTGTGAATGAGATCGTGCGTCTCGCTTTTAAATACGCAGAGGGTGAGAAGCCGGGAGCCTCTCATATCTGTATACCTCAGGATGTGGCGGAGGAAGAGGTCCCTGAGGGCGTTTCACAGAAGCTTCTCCACATACCCGTGAAAGGTAAGGAGTATGCGGATAAAAATGAGCTGGAGGAGGCTGCAGCCATAATAAACAGATCCCAACGGCCTGTTATCCTGGTGGGGCATTCTGCAGTACGTTCCCATGCCGAGAAGGCTCTTACGGCATTTGCGGAAAAGCTCCATATACCTGTCATAAATACCATGATGGCAAAGGGAATAATTTCATATACAAGTGAGTATTTCCTTTCCACTATCGGAATCCCACAGAGAGACTATCCAAACATATGTCTCGACATGGCGGATCTCGTTATATGTGTGGGCTATGACATAGTTGAGCTTGCCCCATCGAAGTGGAACGTGGATGGCAGGCATACCATCATTCACATGGATTCGAGACCTGCGCATGTAAACAAACTGTATCAGCCTGAGGTGGAGGTAGTTGGAGATATAGAGAATTCACTGGAGGAGCTGCTTCTCTATGTGGATGCAAAGAAAAAACCGGAAGCCTTCTTCGATATAAAAAAGTCCTTTGAAGCTGAAAATGCAGTGTATAAGACAGACGATTCCTTCCCTGTGAAGCCACAGCGGCTTTTAAGTGATGTCAGAAAGATCCTGGGCCCCGATGACATAGTTTTATCGGATGTGGGAGCCCATAAGATGTGGATCTCTAGACATTATGAATGTTATAAGCCTAACACCTGCATCATATCAAACGGATTCGCAACCATGGGCATATCTCTTCCAGGGGCGATCGCAGCGAAGCTGGTACATCCGGAAAACAGGGTCATAGCCATAACCGGAGACGGAGGATTCATGATGAATTCTCAGGAACTGGAAACGGCGGTGCGCCTTAAGCTCAACATAGTTGTTCTGATACTTAATGACAGCAGCTACGGGCTCATCAAATGGAAACAGAATGACCGCTTCAATGAAAGCTTCTGTGTTGATTTTACAAATCCTGATTTTGTAATGCTGGCTGAATCCATGCATGCAAAGGGATTCAGGATAGAAAGCACAGAGCATCTCATAGAGACTCTGGAAGAAGCGTTCCACTGTGAGGGACCTGCTGTTATCGACTGTCCTGTTGATTACAGTGAGAACGAGAAACTAAGCGAGCACCTCAGGGAGGTCATGAACAGATATCAGCTGTAGTGAAAGGGGAGGTAATTATGAAACGCTTTATAGTTAAAAGAATGCTGTCAGTTATTCCAGTACTGTTTATTGTTTCAATAGTGGTCTTTATGCTAGTGCATCTTGTGCCGGGAGATCCTGCGGCAGCTATGCTCGGAGATATGGCATCCCCGGAGGATATAGCAGCTCTTCATGCGAGACTGGGGCTGGACAGACCGCTGCCGGTACAGTATGGAATATGGCTAAAAAACGTACTTACCGGGTATTTCGGTGAGAGTGTAGCCAACCATCAGCCGGTTACCGGGATGCTCCTCAGTCATCTGGAACCTACCATACATCTTACCTTACTGGCGCTTTTGATAGCGGTTATGGTGGCGATCCCTCTCGGAATGATAGGAGCCACAAATAAGGGCACAGCTGCAGATCATTCGGTTACAGTCATTTCCCTTCTCGGAATATCCCTTCCCGGCTTTTTGCTTGGTCTGTTCCTGATACTGATTTTTGCAGTAAAGCTAAAGCTGCTTCCATCATCGGGATATGCCGGAATGAATGCAGGATTTTTGGCCCATATAAAATCCATTCTGCTTCCCGCCATCGCCCTTGGATTCATGAATGCGGCACTTATGATGCGTATGACAAGAGCCTCCATGTTGGAAGTTCTGAACAGCGATTACATTCGTATGGCCAGAGCAAAGGGAGTAAGCGGATTTTCAGTCATAACCAGACATGCTTTTAAGAACACACTGGTCACAGTGATAACTGTCATCAGTCAGGCATTGATCCAGTCCCTATCAGGTGCAGCAGTTATCGAAAGTCTGTTTGCTATTCCGGGTCTCGGACAGCTTATGGTGAATTCCATCGGAAGAAGAGACTACTATGTCATACAGGCGATCGTACTTCTGATAGCAGTGTTCAATGTCGTTATCAATATGTTTGCGGACCTCTTATACGGTGTTGTTGATCCGAGAGTAAGGGTCGGATGATACCGGAGAAAGGAGACATTAACATGACAAAGACTATAGATTCGAGCATTGAAAATGTATATGCGGGTGACAGGACGGAAATGAAAAATGAAGAGTTAAAGCAGCTGAGGAAGAGACTTTCGAAGGAGCAGCAGGAAATAAAGTACAGGAGATTTTTCGGAAATAAAGCAGCTGTTTTTGGACTGATAATCGTTTGTACCGTGATTTTTCTTGCACTTTTTGCACCTGTAATAAGCCCCTATGATCCGTTGGAGCTTGATACGGTAAATCGTCTTAAATCCATGAGCACGGAGCACCTGTTCGGAACGGATACCATGGGAAGAGATGTATTCTCAAGGGTCATGTACGGTGCAAGGATCTCATTGACAGTTGGATTTACAGTGGGTATCCTGTCAGGATTTTTCGGTATGGGCATAGGACTGTATGCAAGTGCCAATGCTTATGCAGACAACATTCTCATGAGGATCTGTGACGGACTTAAGGCTATACCGAGTACGCTTCTGGCGATCACTCTTATGGCGGTCCTGGGGGCAGACCTCAAAAACGTCATCATCGCTCTGACGGTTGTCAATATCCCGAATATGGCGAGGCTTGCCAGATCCAGAGCTCTCGTTATACGGGAGCAGACCTATATAGAAGCCCTCAGGTGTCTTGGGGCCGGAAGGCTCAGAATAGTCTGGAGACATATAGCTCCGAATATTATCTCGCCAATCATCGTTCAGGTGACCTTTGTATTTGCGTCATCCATCATTACAGAGGCCGCCCTCAGTTTCCTCGGTGCGGGAGTTCCTGTTCCGTTGCCGTCATGGGGAAATATCCTGAATGAAGGTAAGGGGGTCATATATCAGGCATGGTGGATCGTGCTTTTCCCCGGACTGTTTACGGCGCTTACAGTTCTCGGTCTGAATCTTTTGGGAGACGGGATCAGAGACTTCATCGATCCCTCATCGAAGTGAAAATGGAAACAGGAGATAGTTATGGCAGAAAGCATTTTAAAAGTCAAAGATCTGTGTACCTCCTTCAACACTGAAAGGGGCAGATTAAAAGCTATAGACGGAGTGAGCTTTGAAGTTCACAAGGGGGAAATGCTGGGGATCGTAGGTGAGTCAGGCTGCGGAAAAAGTGTCACCTCCCAGTCGATATTACGGCTTTATGATGAGAAATCCCTGGCGAAGTATACGGGAGAAGTAAGGTTTCATGATTCAAGTCTTCTGGATCTCCCGGAAAAGGAAATGCGTCATGTAAGAGGGGAAAAGATCAGTATGATCTTTCAGGATGCATTATCTTCACTGAATCCGGTATTTACAGTAGGAAACCAGATAATGGAGTCCCTGCTCATCCATAAATCCATCACAAAGAAAGAAGCCAAGGAGAAGGCTATACAGCTTCTAAAGGATGTAGGAATACCGGATCCTGTGAGAAGGTTCTATCAGTATCCTTTCGAGTTGTCGGGAGGAATGAGGCAGCGTGTAATGATAGCGGTTGCCCTGGCCTGTGAGCCGGAACTTCTCATAGCGGATGAACCCACAACGGCACTGGATGTGACCATACAGGCACAGATCATGGATCTGATAGTGGAAATGAACAAACGCCGCGGAATGGGGGTAATGCTCATAACCCACGATCTCGGTGTCGTGGCAGAGACCTGCTCTAAAGTGATAGTTATGTATCTCGGGCAGATAGTTGAGGAAGGACTGGTAACGGATATATTTGATCATCCCATGCATCCCTATACCATAGGTCTTATGGAATCGGTGCCGAGGCTTGATTCAAAGACAGGAGAAAGACTCCATCAGATAAAGGGTACAGTTCCGCTTCTCAATCAGATTCCGGAAGGATGCAGATTCGCCCCCAGATGCCCGCATGCCACAGAGCTTTGCAGGAAAAAAATGCCGGAGTTCCTTGAAGTGAGTGATACACAGAAGGCTCGTTGTCACAGGATAAATGAGATCTGAATCCGTTGATAAGGAGAAAGACAGATAAAGTAAAGGGAGGTACTGTATGAGTCATATTACAGAGGCACCGGTAGTGCTGAAAGCTACAGGGGTGAAAAAATATTTTGCGGCTAATGCAGGACTTGGCAAAAAGAAATACGTTAAAGCCGTAGACGGAGTTGATATAGAATTGCATAAAGGAGAGATCTACGGGCTTGTGGGAGAGACCGGCTGCGGAAAGAGTACTCTGGGCAGAACACTTATGATGCTGACGGAACCCACGGCAGGAGATATAGAGATCCTGGGGCAGAACGTCACTGAGCTCAGGGGCAGGGAACTTAAGGATATGAGACGAAAGATACAGATGGTCTTTCAGGATCCCTATACTTCACTGGACCCCAAACAGAAGGTGGGAGACATACTGATGGAGGCTCTGGAGATCCATGGCATAGGAACAAAGGAAGAAAGACTTGAGATCGCCATGGATATCATGCACAAGATGGGGCTCAGGACAGAGCATTTTTACCGCTATCCCCATGAGTTTTCAGGAGGTCAGAGACAGAGAGTGGGACTTGCCAGAGCGCTCATACTGAACCCAGAGATCATAGTATGTGATGAGCCTGTTTCTGCGCTGGATGTTTCCATACAGGCACAGATAATCAATCTTCTGCAGGATCTGAGAGAGAAACAGGACATATCTTTGCTGTTCATCGCCCATGACATGAGTGTTGTAAAGTATATTTCAGATCGTATCGGGGTCATGTACCTCGGGCATCTCATGGAGGAAGCAGAGGGAGAGACATTGTTCGAAGATACTCTGCACCCGTATTCACAGGCGCTGCTTTCCGCAGTACCGGAGGTGAACCCCCATGTTCATAAAGAGAGGATAATGCTGGAGGGGGACCTTCCGTCGCCCATGAATCCGCCTAAGGGCTGCGTGTTCCATACGAGATGCCCCTACGCTGTTGAAAGGTGTTCGGAAGTTACGCCGACTTTGAAAGAAGTCAGAAAGGGACACAGGGTGGCATGCCTTAGATATGAAAACGGATGAGTGTGAACAGATCAGCTAAAAGGTCAAGGCAGAAGAAGAGGAGGTAAACATTGTTATCCGGTGAAATATTGAACTATATAACGAACCATCAGGAGGAAGAATACAGGCTCCTGAAGACACTTTCGAAGATACCGGCTCCTTCAAATCATGAAGAAAAGAGAGCAGAATTTATCAAAGCTCATCTCGAAGATCTGGGGGCGGAAGGGGTATATATCGATTCAGCGCTTAATGTCGTATTTCCCTACGAACTGGACAGGCATGAAAAGATCCATGTGTTCATGGCACATACGGATGTGGTATTTCCCGACACGACGGAGCTCCCATATGAAGAGTCCGGGGATAAAATGATGTGTCCGGGAATAGGGGATGATACGGCCAATGTTGTCGCCATACTGATGGTTATAAAGTACCTTCTTGAGCATGATCTTCACACAAAGGAGGCGGGAATACTGTTTGTTCTTAATTCGGGAGAGGAAGGCCTCGGTAATCTGAAGGGGTCCAGAAAGATCTGTGATGACTACAGGGACAGGATCCTGACATTTACAAGTTTTGACGGAACCATGGACGGGATAGTGGAACGTGCTGTGGGATCCAGCAGATTCAGGGTGAATGTGAAGACCGAGGGGGGACATTCCTATGCGAATTTCGGAAACAATAACGCTATCCATATCCTGTCTCTGATGATCCGGGACATATACGAAATAAGAATACCGGAAGAGGGCAAGACTACCGTCAATGTAGGTATCATTTCCGGAGGAACTTCGGTTAATACCATAGCGCAGGATGCTGAGATGCTGTGTGAATACAGATCTGATTCGAGGCAGTCCCTTAACTATATGAAAGAACAGTTCCGTGAGATCTTTGAAAGGTATCAGGACGGAAGTGTAGAGGTCAAGGTAGAGAAGGTAGGTGAGAGACCATGTGAAGATCTTTCGGATGAAGCAGAAAGAATACGTGAAGAGCTTATTTCAGCAGCATCCGGAATGATCTCGAAATATAACGGAAAGCTGCCTAAACGTCAGCCTTCCTCAACGGACTGCAACATACCGCTTTCCCTCGGTATACCGAGTGTCTGCTACGGTGTCGTATCCGGGGGACTGGCACACACACGAGAGGAATATGTACTGAGATCTTCTCTTGAAAAGGGGCTAAAAGTTGCCATGGACAGCATACTGAAGTTTTTTGAAGAGGCGTGATAAAAAGACAAAGGAGAATGGGCTATGGATTTTGAAAAGTATTTAGGGGAGATAGATCACAAAAAGGAAGAATTATGCGGGCTTGCGGACAATATCTGGGGATTTGCGGAAACAGCATACAACGAAACCAGGTCGGTGGAAGCCATGACGGAATTTCTCAAAAAGGAAGGCTTCACAATAACGAGGCCGGCCTATGGAATAGAGACGGCATTTACCGCAAGTTTCGGAGAGGGCTCCCCGCGAATAGGCATACTTGGAGAATATGATGCCCTGGCGGGGCTCAGTCAGAAATCGGGTGTTCTGGAAAAGGATGCGCTTATTCCCGGTGAGAGCGGTCATGGCTGCGGACATAATCTTCTGGGTGTCGGTTCAGTTTCTGCGGCTCTTTCCATAAAAGCATATCTTCAGGATGGACATAAAGGTACGGTTATTTTCTACGGATGCCCGGCGGAAGAGGGCGGCAGTGGAAAGGCATTTATGGCAAAAAACGGTGCATTTAAGGATCTTGACTGCGCCCTGACGTGGCATCCGGGAACAGGGAATCGCGTAGTTACTCAGAGTTCTCTTGCAAACTTTCAGGTGCTTTACAGTTTTGAAGGAATCAGTGCCCATGCGGCGGGATGTCCGGAGCTGGGAAGAAGTGCTCTGGATGCGGTGGAGCTCATGAATGTGGGCTGCAATTTTCTCAGAGAACATATGATCGATGAGGCAAGGGTGCATTATGCCATAGTCAATGCCGGCGGATTTTCTCCAAATGTGGTACAGAGCAATGCCAAGGTCCTTTATCTTGTGAGAGCTCCGAAACAGCAGCAGGCCTTTGAGCTTCTGGCGCGTGTGGATGATATAGCAAAGGGTGCCGCCCTTATGACGGGCTGCAAGCATAGCAGGCAGTTCATAAAGTCCTGTGCCAATACAGTTCTCAATCCTGCACTTGAAGAGGTTCTGTATCAGGCCATGCAGGATGTGGGGGTTCCTGAGTATACAGACGAAGAGAGGGAGCTTGCAAAGAAATATACAGAAACTGTACCGGAGGGCTCGGACAGAGAGTACGAGGCATTGGCAGCGGCATGCCTTGAGCCTGAAAACCGTAAATTCATGGCGGAGCACAAAACGGATGCGCTATGGGATTTCATCATTCCATATGAGAAAAACCATCTTGTGAAAACCGAGGCGGGTTCTACGGATGTGGGTGATTGCAGCTGGCAGACTCCGACGGCCCAGATAAGGACAGGAACATTTGCACCTATGTCTCCGGGGCATTCCTGGCAGATAGTTTCACAGGGCAAATCTTCGGTAGCCCATAAGGGTATGCTGTTCGCCGGAAAGAGCATGGCGCTTGCCGGAATGCGTCTGATGGAGGATCCGGAACTTCTTATGAAGGCTAAAGAAGTCTTTAAGGAACAGACTGTCGGACAGAAGTATATACCTATACCGGAGGAAATAGAGCCTGTGGCACTGTCGTCACTGTATTGAAAGGAGTGCTGAATGAAAAATTATGTCATTACCATTGCGAGAGGCTTTGGTACAGGCGGGAGGCAGATCGCGGGGATGCTTGCGGACGAACTGGGAATACACAGTTATGAGCACAGGATCATGACATTGGCAGCGAATCTCGCCGGACGGGATGAGTGTGATTTTGAAAAGCTGGACGAAAGGCTGGATGGTTCCTATCTTCAAAATGAACTCAGGAGACTTGAGAAGCGCCTGCTACCAAATCCTGAAATGAGACATTTTAAGTCTAATGACAGGCTCTATGAGTTTGAGGCTGAGATCATTCGCCGCCTTGCGGATACGGAGAGCTGTATAATCGTTGGAAAGGCCGCTGACTATGTGCTCAGGGACAGGGATAACGTGCTTTCTGTGTACATTGAGGCACCGAGACGGTTTACCCGTAAGATGGTCATGAAGCGCATGAACGTTGACGGGAACAAAGCTGATCAGATCATCACGGCAACCGACAAGTACAGGGCGGATTATTACAAGTACTATACTCACGGAAATTACTGGACCAATCCGGTGAATTACGATATAACCCTTAACAGCGAGAGATTCGGGCTTGAGAAATGCGTTCAGGTCATAAAGGAGACCATGAAGATTAAATTCGGGATGTAGTTTAGGAGTGAATCTGGAGATTGAACGCAAAAAACATGAGAATTGACATTTTCTTTCAGGTCATCAAGCAAGGTGCTTGGTGACTTTTTTTATTTTCATGTTTTTTGGGGGGTATCACGATAAATACGGTAAATAATATTACGTGTAGGGTATAAATAACGTAATATGTTATTTCATCGCGTCGATATATCTTTCGTGTAGCAATGGATGGGCTTACTGTTTTATACGAAAGGATTACGGAATATGAAACGAAGATTTATGAAATGCATGGGTATCGTCACAGCGGTATGCATATCTTTATCTATGCCTATTAGTGCTCTGGCGGATGAGACCGGGGGAATGGACAATACTGGAGGAAAGGAAAGTACAAGCGGTAGTGTAAGTGAGAATCCGAAGGATTATGCCGTTGCAAATATAGAGAAGGATACCACAGTAACTCATTCAGGGGATATAAACACGGATGGAAAGGGCATCCTTGCTGATAATGGCTCCACTGTAAATCAGAGAGGTGATGTTAATGCAGGGGATGAAGCCATAGTGGCGGTGAATGGGTCAACTGTCAATGTTACAGGAGATGTAAAGGGAAAACCGGATGGAGTAGATTCAAATGCGGCAGTGATGGCTAAAGACAGTCATATCAGTGTAAACGGTGATATCAGTTCCACCGGTGAAGGCGTTGAATGTGTAAGTTCTAGGGTTGATGTTCATGGGGATATAACAGCGGCAACAACAGGCGCTTATTCTTTCAAAGAATCATCACTTACGATAGAAGGGGATGTTAATGTTGTAAATACCGGAGAGGACTTTGGAGATGTGGGCGGTATCTCATCTTATAAAGGAGGAAATATTGTTGTACAGGGGAATGTTAGTTCAAAAGCCAAAGATACAAATGTTGCCGATTCTACAGGAGTAAGCACGATTGCGTCAACAGCAAGGGTCAATGGTAATGTTGATGTAATTGCAGAGGGTAAGCAGTATGCTTCAGCTACAGGTATATTAGCCAGAACATATCCATGTGAAGGACCAGGCTCTGCTGTGATAAATGGTGATGTTTCTGCAGTTGCATATTCTCAGAACATCATGCAAGAATCGGCTAATCCTGAAGAAGATGCAGTCGGAGCCGAAGCAACAGGAATTTTAGTTGGAATTAATTATACTGACTATTCTAATTCGGTAGTAGTTAATGGTAATGTTTCAGCTATTGCCACATCACCTGATGGAAATGATTCTGCAAGCGGGATAAGAATAAATAAAAACTATGGTGATGCAAATGTGACTGTAGTAGGTGATGTATATTCAAATGGTTATGGAATAAAAAATACTGGTTCTATTGGCGATGTGAATGTAATAGTAGATGGTACATTAAAAGGAGAAGACGCAGCAATTTATACTCGTGAATATGAGTCTAAAGGAGAAAACGTTGTTGAAACAGGTGACTTGAATGTTACTGTCTGGCAGATTAAAAGTGATTCAGGAAATTTGGTTAAAGCATATATTTTAGATGAGCTTACAGGGAAAAATTCTGAATCAGGAAAGAGGGAGGAAGAAATCCTCAAAAACATCAACTACATCATAAGAACAGATAAGGCGGAAAACGGAACAATTACACTTTCCGGCACGACTCTGGTGGGGGGATATGATACTGCTCATGAGTCCCAGGAAGTTGTTATAAAGGTTGAGACAGCTTCGGGGTACAAGCTTGATGCTGTAAAGAACGGAAGCTCAACTCTCACAAAGAATGCTGATGGAACATATACACTGATAGTTCCGAGAGGCGGTGGAGTTCAGCTTAGCGCAGTTCTTTCCGCCATAAAGCAGTCGGGAGGCGGCAGCTCCGGTGGAGGATCAGGCGGCGGCTCCGGCGGAGGCGGTGGTTCAGGATCTTTTTCAGGACAGACAGGGAGCAATAATGGAACCACAACCCAGTCTTCAAGTGGAGCAACAGTCACAACAGTGAGTTCCGAGGCCAATGGAGTAAAGACGTCTACGGCAACTGTAAGCATTGACGGAAAGACGGCTACCGTGGAAACAACGGTTACGGTTCAGGATGGAAAGGAAACATCACTTCGTTATGTGAGCGGAGATATTTCAGGCGTGACCTTCAATGGAGTCGGTACTGTGTCTTCTGACGGAACAAAGATTACAACACCTGACGGGCAGGTCTTTTCAGTAACAAATGCCCCTATGCTTTTAGTTACTGAAAATGGAAAGACAAAGGGATGTTTCTTCGATACCCAGACCAATTCACCCATAACGACGGGAGATATGTCTGTATTCTACCAGCTTGGAGAGGATGGACAGCTTCATGCTCATTGGGTAGGCTCCAACGGATATTTCTACACAGGGCTGGTATATATTGCAGGGCATATGTTCACCTTCGATAATGAAGGCATCATGTTAGGAGTTGAATAGTTTAAATGGAGGATTACCATGAGAATAAGACATAATATATCTTCGGTAACTACATTAAGACATTTCAGCAACAATCAGACGGAGCTCAGTAAAAATCTGGAAAAGCTGTCATCAGGCTACAGGATAAACAAGGCTGCGGATGATGCTGCCGGTCTCGCTGTCAGTGAGAGTATGAGGGAACGTATCAAGGGGCTGGATCAGGGACACAACAACATCGATGATGGTATCGCTCTTATCCAGACAGCTGACGGTGCCATGGCTGAGATCACAAAGATACTTCAGAGAATCAGTAAGCTTTCCATACAGGCATCAAACGGAACCTATAATGAGGAAAACCGCCGTGAGATCCAAAATGAGATCAAAGAACTGAAGCTGGAGATCCTCAGGATAACTGATGCAACTGAGTTCAATGAAATACAGATTTTGAAACGTAACAATGAGGACCAGTATGTAAACTTTACAAAGGATCTTCCGAGTTGGTTAAAGGCACAGTCCTCTTCAGAGATGTCTGCAAACAATCTTTCCGGCAGTAATTATGTACAGGACCAGAATGCTTATTTTGTGAAGCGTACAAACGATACTAATCCGGCAACCTATGATTATTATGGGCCGGATGAAAAGTATGCGGGAGACAGCAATTATACATATAAAGGAATCTGGACTCCTGAGCTTGATGACAACCTGAGTGCGGTCATCGATTTCAGCGGACTTATCACAAAGTATGACGGTTCCGGTTCGGCTACGGCGAAAGATCTGTATAATGATGTTTTTGAGCTGCTTGGAAGCAGTATAGGTATGTCCTGTGCGACCTGTAATGCCACAGGAGTTGCACATCCGCAGTATTATGGCGTGGCATTTTACGGCAGTGCAAAGAATCTTGACAGTGGTGAGACTCAGGAGTTTACGTTGGACTCCATGAGATATTCCGGCGGAAAAAGAGTTACGGGAAATGCCATAGACCTCGGGACTTTGACATTGGCAGACGATTCTTCCACTACGGTTTTTGGATACTTATCATACCTGGTAGATACCAATGCAGATCAGATCACGCTTTCTGAAGCGGCAAAAACTGTAGCCAACAGACTTTACAGCAAGACCTATGAAAGTCTGTCGAACTATGTGGATGCAACGGATCACTATAACAGGATGCTGGACATGAACATAGACGGCAACACTCCGGCCATAGCTATATATGATTACAGAGATGTAAGCAGTCTGGACAGTTACAGTAATGTTTCCATCAACAGTAAAACGACAGGAACATACATTGAACATCCGGGTAAATTCTGGATTCAGTGCAGCAGTGAGAAGGATGATCGTATACCGCTGGAGCTGCCCTATATAGATCTTGACGATCTGGGAATAAGAAATTTCAGTGTCGATACCTACCAGACTCAGAGAACTCCGGTATATTCAGCGGAAGATCAGGCACTGCTTGATGATCCGGCAAATTATGAGATAACACATCATTCGGTTCCGTATCAGGCTACAGTTGGGACTACCACGAACAGTAACGGTGAAACGGTATATGTATATGAAACAAGGTATCGTGAGTATGACACCAAGAAATATATCGGACCGACTGTCAGACCTTCCAGTTATACGGAATCAAAAAACTATGCGCCAAGTAACGTGCAGGATATAAAGGATGCCATTTCAAAGATTTCTTTCTACAGAGCGCGTCTTGGAGCGCAGCAGAACAGGCTGGAGCATTCGCGGAACAACAATGAGGTCATGGATGAAAACATAACCGGAGCGGAGTCACGAATCAGGGATACCGATATGGCTAAGGAAAAATCAAAATATGAGAAAAATACTATACTGATTCAATCGGCACAGTCAGTACTGGGGCAGATCGATAAGGTCACACAGGGAATTATGCAGATGATAGAAGGGATGTGAAGCGTTCAGTCTGAAAGAAACCAGATATTATTGAAATGACGGGTTTATGAATGACAGAATTCATTTAATCGTAAGAGGGTTTCATAGAATCGATACTTGTTTCGAGAAAAGTATGAATTTAGAATAACTGTTAAGTCGTAAAGGCTAATCTAATTTTATATCAGGATGTGAAAGGGGAATGTCGTTTAATTTGCGGCAGTGGCTTTTCACTACATCGATCGAAAGGATCTATATATGAAACTTATTTATAAAAGAATACAAAATCTCTTTAAGGCAACAGTTATATTGGCAACGGTTCTCACTGTTGCGGGCGGATGTGCGACAACAGCGTTCGCATCCACAAAAGTGGCATGTATAGGAGATTCACTTACGAGAGGATATCTTCTCGAAAATGAAGCGGATTCCTATCCGGCACAGCTTCAGAAGGCACTGGGAAGTGACTATGAAGTGAAGAACTTCGGGCAGACCGCTTCATATGTTATCGATGACGGTCCGCTTGAGTATGTGGACACTGAGCTTTATCCGAAGAGCGTTGCCTATGATGCGGACATACTTGTGTTCATGTTCGGTGCCAATGATATCCGCGCCTATAACTGGACTCCAAAGTATTTTGAGAACCAGTACGCGGAGGTTGTTGAGACTTATCTAAGGAGCAACAGGGCAAGGAAGATTTATTTCATAATTCCGCCTGAGGCCAGGGATGAGTATTTCGGGCTTCAGAGAAATGCCGTTGAACCTACTCTTAAGCTTGCCGGTAGATTCGGTGCTACTGTTATAGACAGTTATAATCTCGCTATAGGACATCCCGAGTACTACATGCCTGATAAGGTGCATCTGTATGGAGGTTTCTATGGTAAGCTTTCTCAGCTTGTGGCAGCTGCTATCAGGGGAGAGACTCAGGGAACCGAGATAGGCGGAGTCAGATTTATCGAGGCGCCTGAGGAGACCATAACTGCGGAAGTAAAAAATGAGAACAATCAGCTTTTTGAAGCGGCAGAGAAGGCAAAGGCTGAGAGAGATGCGGCCAATGCTGAGGCGCTGAAGGCATTGCTTGCGGCCCATCCTGATTATGAGACCACGGGACTTTGGGACTGAGTTTCGGCAGGAAAGCTGTTTTCGATAATTTACGACAGGTCAGATATATCCTGTAAAACAGGAATTGTTAGAATATCTCAAAATAATACAGTGAAGGAGGACTTTGATGATCAGGTTCATCAGGGGCCTCCTTCATTTTATGAATAAGCGTGTTCAGGTGAAAGAGATATAGTGGTATTATAGGAAGAACCGCATAGAGTAAAGTTTACAAAGATTTAAATTGCGTAAAATATAATTTTATATTACCTTAAGAATGAATCGAGATAGTATATAAAGAGATGAGAGGATTTCTGCTCATTTTAGGGCAGTGAAATATAAATGAGTTTAACTTACGAAATAAGAAATGATAAAGGAAATACCATAGCCTGTGTAACAGGATATGAAGGAAACATAAAGAACCTGACCATCCCGGAATATATGGTCAATGAAGAATCGGAGATTCCGGTCACTGAGATAGATAACAGAGCATTTGCATCAAGAATCGATATAGAGACAGTGACTCTTACGGACAGAATAAGGAAGATCCGGCCCTATGCCTTTCATAGCTGTCACCATCTTCACTATCTGAGCCTGACTGACAGCGTGGTGGATTATTATGATGGTGCACTTCGTCAGTGTCAGGAGCTTCAGGAAGTGGAAATAAGCTTTAGCAAGAAGAACAGCTTCAGGCTGTTGAAGGAAATGATTGGTGACGGCGATGCCATGATTCCTGTACTGATTCATTTTCCGGTGGATGAAGAGCATCTCAGTGGGGATGAACTTCTGTCAGAGCTTCCGGAAAAAGCTGTTAAAAGGATCAGTGTGGAGCTTGAGGACGGTAGTTCAGAGGTAAGGACTATAGTGACAGCGGCGCTGACATTCCCGTCCTACGCGGATAATTACGAGGAGGATACCTTCAGCAGAGCTTTCCATGAGCATATTGAGGGCTCAGGTTATGTGACGAGACAGCTGGTGACCAGAACAGATATTGATTTCACGGGTTACGACAGACTGTTTCCGAGATTCACCTATGATGAACCTGCCAGTGCTGTCAATGCTGCCTTCGGAAGACTTATGTATCCATACAGACTCGGTGAAGAGTTCAGGAAGCAGTATGAGGATTATCTGAGAGAACAGAGTCCTGAGATACTTCCGAAGCTCATAGCAGGATATGATGCAGCACGATTCGGACATGAAGGAGAACTTATATGGATTCCTCAGGATAAGACAAGAACTGAGGAAAGGATAAGGTTCATGGTGGAGTGTGAACTTATTTCGGAAGAGGCATTGGCACCGGCTCTGGAAATGGCAGCGAAGGAAGGAGCAGTAACTACCTCTGCGCTATTGATGGATTACCAGAACAGACACTTCAGAAATGTGGATTCGGGTAATTCTTCCTTTGGACCGGAATTGTTCGAGCTTTAATAAAATAATCAGTGATGCCCTTATGCAATTTTGGTTTTGGTAAGACTGCTATCTGACTGTATTTGGATCGATTTTTTGAGAAAAGATTTATGGCTGATAAAAAACTGATGAAGGCCCATCAGGACCTTAGCGATTTCGGAAACAGAATACTGACGGAGGCCCGGACGGAGCTGTACCTCGCCATGCGTTTTATGGGGAGAGCTCTGGACAGCCTGGGATATACACTGGATCTAAGCACCCAGAGGATGGGAACTGATGCGAGGACTATACATTATAATCCGACCTTTGTTTTCCATCTTTTTGTGGAGAGTCCCCAGAAGCTGGACAGGCTGTATCTTCACATCATCCTTCACTGTATCTTCAGACATATGTTCACGTCTGATCAGTATGAGGACAAGGAGCTTTGGGACCTCGCTGCGGATATACAGGTGGAGTCGGTGCTGGATTCCATGGATTATGACATTATCAATCGTCCGGCATACCCCTTCAGGGAGCAGTGGTATGAGAAGCTGAAGGCAGAATGCAAGGTTCTGACAGCTGAGAGGATATATAACTATTTTAAGCTTAACAACATAGATATGGATACGAGGCTCAGGCTTCATGAGGAGTTTTACAGATGTGACCACCAGTTCTGGAAGAGACTGGAGGATGAAGAGGGACCTGACAAAGGGGATGATTCATCTCCGGAAGGTGATATGAGACCGCCATCTGATAATTCCCCGGAGAACAAGGATAACAGCGATACTTCCGAAAGTGATGAATCTGATGGATCATCAGGGGGATCTGATGGAAGATCCGATGATTCAAAGGATGACAGGGATGCCTCAGGAAGATCTCAGGGAGACGATGGAAAAGAATCTTCCGGCGATGCACCGGGAGAGTCCGGTGATCCCGGAGAAAACCGGCAAAAGGATGGGGGCAGAAGGTCTCCGCTCCATAACATTTCTCCGGAGGAGCTTGACGAGAACTGGAAGGATACGGCAGAGAGACTAAAGACAGAGCTTGAGACTTTTTCAAAGGATGCCTCGGATGAGACGGGGAGTCTCGGATGGGTTCTGGCCGCACAGTATCGAAAGGAAACGGACTTTAGAGAGTTCCTCAGGAAACTTACAGTGGTGAGAGAGGAAACGAGGGTGGATCCCGACAGCTTCGACTATGGCTACTACAACTACGGTATGGAGTTTTACGGGAACATGCCCCTTATAGAGGAGAATGAGTTCTGTGAGGACAGGAGGATCTCGGATCTCGTCATAGCGATAGATACTTCGGCGTCCACAAAGCAGGATCAGGTTCAGAAGTTCCTTAATGAAACGGCGGCACTTCTCAGGAACAGGACTACCTTCTTCAAGCAGATAAGAGTACATATAATCGAGTGTGACGATCGGGTTCAGAGGGATGTGACCCTTCAGAAACCTGAGGAGATAGAGGAGTATGCAGAGAACTTCCAGATGAGGGGAGGCTATGGTACTGATTTCCGTCCGGTATTTGAGTTTGTTGAGGAGCTTCGGAAAAAGAGGGAGCTTCCGGAAATGAAGGGAATGCTCTATTTTACAGATGGCTATGGTCAGTATCCCGAGAAGCAGACGGATTATGATACTGCGTTTGTCTTTGACCCTATGGGGGATATCAATGACAAGGATGTGCCGGACTGGGCTATGAAGTTATATTTGAAAGAATAATAATCAGGCGGAGAGAATATGAATATAAAAGAAGCAAAGCAGGAAGTTGTTAATACAGTTAAAGCCTATCTCATGAAGGATGAGACCGGTGCCTACAGGATACCCGTGGAGAAGCAGAGGCCGGTTCTTCTCATGGGACCTCCCGGAATCGGTAAGACTGCCATCATGGAGCAGATCGCGGAGGAGCTTAACATTAATCTGGTGTCGTACACCATCACTCACCATACGAGACAGTCGGCCATTGGTCTTCCGTATATCAGTAAGAAGAATTACGGCGAAGAGGAGTACTCCGTTACAGAGTACACCATGTCAGAGATCATCGCGGCTATCTATGATCAGATCGAGCGTTCAGGTGTAAACGAAGGAATATTGTTTCTGGACGAGATAAACTGCGTTTCAGAGACATTGGCACCTACCATGCTGCAGTTCCTTCAGTACAAGACCTTCGGTTCCCACAGGGTTCCCGAGGGATTTGTCATCGTGACTGCGGGAAACCCGCCTGAGTACAACAAGTCAGTAAGGGATTTCGATATAGTGACTCTCGACAGAGTGAAGCGAATCGATATAGCTGAGGACTATTCTGTGTGGAAGGAATATGCTTACAAGATGGATGTTATAGGAGCTATCCTTGCATACCTTGAGATAAAGAAGGAGAATTTCTATTCCGTTAAGGCCGGCATCGAGGGTAAGCACTTCGTTACCGCAAGAGGCTGGGAGGACCTGAGCCGTATAATTAAGGTCTATGAGGACATGGGACTTCCTGTGACGAGAGATCTGGTGGGTCAGTATATCGGAGACCCGGAGATCGCAAGAGACTTTGCCACCTACTATGAGCTTTACAACAAGTATCGCGTAACATATCAGGTTCCGGCTATACTTGAGGGAAATTTCCCGAAGGATCTTTCTGCGATAATTTCAGCTTCCTTCGATGAAAAGCTGTCGCTTCTCGGACTTATGGTGGATACGCTGAATCATGAGTTTAGACTCTATGCCGAGCAGCTTGACATACAGAGAGCAGTTTTCTCGGAGGTAAAGAAGCTGAAGGAGCTGTCTGAAAAGGCAGGAGTAAAATGCGATATTCTTGACGCCCTTCGGACAAATCATGACGCTATGAAGCTTCATATGGAGAAGAGCATAAAGGCTCACATGCTAAGCCGTTATCAGCTTAGGATACAGAAAAAGACACTTCTGGCCCTTGAGGAGCTTGAAAACAAGATGGCTCTTTCCGGTGGCGATAACGAAGTTCTTTATGGAACCGCAAAGCAGTGGTTCACAGAGAGGGAATCTGCAAGAGCTCTTTCTATAAAGAAGACGGGAGATCATCTTACCAATGCTTTCGCCTTCATCAACAGTGCCTTCGGAGAGGGACAGGAGCTGGTCATCTTCCTCAGTGACATCAATGCAGGCTTCTACAGCCTTAAGTTCATATCCGAGTGTGGAAATGAGGCGTACTATAAGTACAATGAGTACCTTTTACTGAAGGATCAGCGGGCGAAGCTAAGGGAAGAGGTGCTGAAGGTCATGGAGCTGTAATGGCTTAGGTAGAGTACGGTGAAGTGTGAAATGAAGTGGAAATGTACTCTGGACACGTGGTGATTTTTAGAACGATATTAATTTGTTCTATTGATATTTTCGGATAATTAATCGAAAGATATTCTGATGGAGTTTTTTCGGCTCATGTTTTTGTCATTTGGAAGGAAGGAGACAAACGAGTATGTTAAAGAAACTAATTATCAGTATCGTTGGATTTGTTATGGCCCTAAGTATCACCGCGCTTGCAGAGCCATATATCAACCTGACCACATGGTATGATGGCGGTTATGAGCATGCTTCTATGGATGGAATCAATGAGTATACCGGTGAAGTTATGTGGAGTACATATCTTGGGGCGGCACAGGCTACCGAACTGGAGGCGGCTCAGTATCTCGGCAACAGCTATGGTAATGCATATGTGCTCTTTGATGGAGCGGTATATATGATCGATCCGTACACAGGATATATCAACTGGGTGAATCCTGATTTTGGCGGAAGAAGCGCTTCATGGGCATTCAGTTCCTCGGGAAAGCTTTATATGTGCGGATATTACGGGCCTGATTTTTATGTAATGGACAGTTATGGAAATACATTGAGTAGGGTGCATTCCTTGAGTGATTACTATTTCTGGCCAAATGAGCTTTATTTCACATATGGCGATAATATCTGCCTTGTTTATAGCGGAAGTGTTTCAGGAGATGGATATTATCCCCTTGAGTTTGATGTGACAAAGTATTTCGGAGTGGTTCAGTACTAAATTTACTCAGAGAAATATTTATAATTTTATATGTTGACAAAAATAAACGACCGTTTACAATGATAGTAAACGATCGTTTATTTTATTGGAGGAATGTGTGGATGAAAACTTCTAAGGAAGATATTTTGCTTACTGCACTTAAGCTTTTTTCGGAGCGTGGGTTTGATGCTGTATCAACCAGCATGATCGCAGAAAAACTGGACATAACGAAGGGGGCTCTGTACAGGCACTATAAGGATAAGCAGGCTATTTTTGACAGTATCATAGAGAAAATGTATGAGCTGGACAGGGAAAGGGCTGAAAAAGACAGTGTTCCGGCAAGTGCTTATGATGAGTCTCCCGAAGAATATGGAAACACAGACCTAAAGGATTTTTGTGAATTCACTGTTAATCAGTTTGATTTCTGGAGTGGTGACGAATTTGCCTCCGCTTTCAGAAAGATGCTTATCCTTGAGCAGTTCAAGAGTCCGGAAAAGATGAAACTGTATCAGGATATGATAGTCATGGGACCTGTAAAGTATTCAGAAGATCTTTTCGAAGAAATGATAGGAAAAAATATACTTAATCAAAAGGCGAAGAAGATAGGGGCAAGAAGACTTGCCATGGAGCTTTTTGCCTCACTTTCACTGGCTTTGCAGCTGGATGACGGAGGAGAAGACAGAGAAAGGATAAAAGAGGATCTGAAGATAATGATAAATGAATTCAGAAACAGGTACTCGGCCTGACGGAAGGGAAGAGAAATATGGAAGTGTTTTGTCGAGAGATAGTGGAATACAGGTTATAGGAGATGTCTAAGAAACATTAAAGCAGGAGGATAAAGCCTTGAGTATAGAAATCAGAATTGAAGAAGAAAGAGATTACAGAAACGTTGAAAATCTGGTAAGGGAATCATTTTGGAATGTTTATATGCCGGGATGCAGGGAGCACTATGTAGTACACTGCTTCAGAAATGATCCGGCGTATATAAAAGAACTTGGTCTCGTTATGGAGGAAGATGGTGTGCTTATAGGTCAGGCCATGTATTGCCGTTCGGAAATAAAGCTGGATAATGGTGAAACACTGCCGGCTATAACATTGGGACCTATATGCATCGCCAACGATAAGAAACGACAGGGATATGGAAAGATACTTCTGGATGCAACCATCGAAAAGGCAAAGAGTTTAGGCTTCGGTGCCATAATAAATGAAGGAAATATCGATTTTTACGGGCAGTCAGGATTTGTTCAGGCAAAACCGAAAGGAATCTTATACGCTGATGATCCCGGAGCAGACTACCTTCTCGTTCTTGAATTAAAGAAGGGATATCTTGACGGTGTCCACGGTACCTGGGCAGATCCGGAAGGGTATTTTTGCTGTGAAAAGGATCCTGAAGGCTTTGAGGCCTATGAAGCTTCGTTTCCGTATAAAGAAAAGAAGAAGCTTCCGGGACAGCTGTTTTGAAAAAGATTATAGTGAGGCTGATTTAGCTTATGAAGAATAGGATATAGCCGGTTTAAGTGAGCTTGACATCTTTGTGACAAACCTCTATGATTTAACTCATATTGTGCAAAAATAAATACAAAGCAAGGTATGTTGATGAATAACAGGGGACAGAAGCAGGTGCAGAACCGGAAACGTTTTTTACCTGCAGTGTTAGCTATAGAGGAGCTTATAAGAAGCAGTGATGAACGTATCATCATTGCCATCGATGGGCGTACTGGAGCAGGCAAGACGACTATTTCCAAGTATCTTCATGAGAAATTTGGCGGAAACCTGTTTCACATGGATGATTTTTATCTTCAAAGTCATCAGAGAACAAAAGAGCGTTTACTGGAAGTCGGGGGAAACGTGGATTATGAGCGATTCAAGCGAGAAGTGCTGGATGTTGTGGAAAGAGGAGAGGTAGTTCACTATCGTCCCTTTAACTATCACACCATGGACTTTGATGCAGAATTCGCGAGAGATATCCCGCCAAAGAGGCTGAATATCATAGAGGGTACATATTGTCTTAATCCTTATTTCGGAGATCCCTATGACCTCCGTATATTCATGGATGTTGAGTATGATCAGCAGATCGAGAATGTCATCGAGAGGGAAGGAACCTCTGAGCTTGATGATTATATCGATAAGTGGATACCGAAGACGGACATCTATATCGAAAGAATGGGTGTTCAGAAAAGATGTGACATAACCATTGAGTTCACAAAAGAATGAGATGGTGAATGATGGAGGACAGATACAGTCAGCCTGAAGTAAATGACTAGCAAAGCCGGAGCGTCAGATGCGTTCCGGCTTTTTTGATGTTGTTATAAGTTAAATCAGGACTCCCATTTTCTTAAAATTAGTATATAATAATGGCAGTTTTTATTTATCCATGTTCAACATGAAAAATTATTTAATGAAGGGGAGATAAAATATGGGTAAGCTTTTCAAAACTAATTTCTCAACTGCAGTGATCGTTCTGATTCCGGCCTGCATCGGTATCAACTACATCGGCAAGCTTTTTGCTCAGGTACTTAAGCTTCCACTGTGGCTCGATTGTATCGGAACATGCATAGGTGCCATCCTTGGCGGTCCTATCATCGGAGGTATCTGCGGTGCGGCCAACAACCTGATTTACGGATTTACAACAGGAGACAACATCACTCTGGTTTACGCTCTTACATCACTTTTCATAGGTGTTTCTGTCGGAGTTATGGCGAGACTCGGATTTATGGAGAGTTTTCCCAAGGCAATGATTACAGCCTGCGTCGGCGGCCTTGCAGCAGTTATCGTTTCCACACCGCTTAACATCATTTACTGGGGCGGTCAGACAGGAAATGTGTGGGGAGATGCAGTCTTTGCAGCAACTCAGGCAAGCAACTTACCTGTATGGTTAGGTTCACTCCTCGATGAGCTGGTAGTTGATGTACCTGATAAGCTCATCACAGGTGTGATCGTATACCTTATTGTCAGCAAGCTTCCTGAGAAACTCACATCACTTTATGATGCAAATGCAGTGGTTGAGTCACTTGATT
Organism: Lachnospiraceae bacterium JC7; assembly: GCA_000513555.1. Classification (GTDB taxonomy): domain Bacteria; phylum Bacillota; class Clostridia; order Lachnospirales; family Lachnospiraceae; genus Oribacterium. The sequence goes on along the minus strand of ALYD01000003.1, from coordinate 23,974 downwards.
AATGAATTGTTTTTGTTAAAATAATAACCGAACATTGAAACTTAAGCGGTCATGTACAACATGGCCGCTTTTTCATAAAGGATATATCTAAAATATGAAATCTATATCACTGTATTCCGACAATGGCTCCTGGCTTGTAAAACTTCACCCATTTTCAAAGATGTTCTATCTTGTGGCGGCCATACTTATTCCTCTTATCTCCGGCCGTCTCTTTATGTTCGTGATCACGATCCTCGTAAGCATTTGTATGCTGGGAAGTGCCCGTATGCTGAAAAAGGCTCTGCCACTCATTGCGTTTTCATTTACCATCATATTAACTATTTTTCTCATTCAGGGAATATTTTATAAGGACAATGACTCCCTACTGCTTTCTCTCGGTCCTGTGAACTTTTACAGAGAGGGACTTTTGTATTCGGCTCATATAGGCTTCAATATCCTGAATATGCTGTTGAGCTTTTCTATACTGGTGCTGTCCACCAGCCCCTCTGAACTGGTGGAGGAGCTGGAAAAGAAAGGCTTCAGTCCGAAATTTGGGTATATCATTAATTCGGTCTTTCAGATAGTGCCGGAAATGATGGGAACCATGCATACCATTTCGGATGCCCAGAGGAGCCGAGGAATGGAGACCGAGGGTAAACTTATGACCAGAATAAAGGCGTTTCTGCCGCTTATTTCTCCGGTGGTAATGTCTGCCCTTACATCAACCAGGGAAAGGGCGATAGCTCTGGAAGTAAGAGGCTTTGGATCAAAGGTGAAAAAAACATACCTTTACAGTCATCCATACAGCACTGCAGATCAGACCATGAAATGGGTAAGCATCCTTTGCCTTCTTGCAGTCATCATCCTTAGGGCCACAGGTATTCTGTAATATTCATAAATAATATCAAGGAGCTTGTAATGTCTCTGATTGAAATAAAAAACCTGAAATATCGTTATCCGGGAACAACTGAGCTTGCTCTGGATGATATAAGTCTAAACATAGAAAAAGGACAGTTCATAGGAATAGCCGGAGAGAACGGTGCGGGAAAGAGCACTCTTTCTCAGGCCCTTCTCGGACTCATACCGCAGTTTTATAAAGGTGCATATGGCGGGTCTGTGATCGTGGACGGTCTTTCGGCGAAGACTGCGCCGGTGGCTGAGCTTTGCAGAAAAGCCGGACTTGTATTCCAGAACCCCTTTAATCAGCTTAGCGGAGCCAAGGATACAGTTTATGATGAGGTGGGTTTCGGTCTGCAGAATCTGGGTATAGAGCCCGCTGAGATCCACGCCCGTGTTGAAGAAGTTCTTAAACGTTTCGGAATCTGGGAGTATCGTGACAGAAATCCATTCGATCTTTCCGGAGGACAGCTTCAGAGAGTTGCCATAGCTTCTGTCCTTGCCATGAATCCGGATATCCTTATCCTTGATGAACCCACATCACAGCTTGATCCGGCAGGTTCAGAGGAAGTGTTTCACACGGTGGATGAGCTTACAGAAACAGGTATTACCATCGTAATGATAGAGCAGAAAATAGAAAAGCTTGCGGAGTACTGTGACAGGATAATGCTTATGCATCACGGAAAGCTTATAGATTTCGATACTCCGGAAAAGATCTTTTCAAGGGATGACCTCATGGAGTACGGAGTGGTGCCTCCTGTATACACTGAATTCGCGAGAAGGAATGATCTGAGGCTTCCGGACGGAAATTATCCGGTGAGCAGAAAGAAACTTTTGGAGCTGATAAAAACCGGTAATGCTGATCGTAAAAAGCTTATATCATCACTCGAAAAAAACACCGGACTCGAAACCGGTGTTCCGGGCGAAAGTACAGGTGAAAAGCCGGGCTCAACAGAGGGGGCAGTTTCGGATACTTCTTTAAGTTTGGTATCATCAGACCGGACTTTTACTGTGGAAGACCTGCATTTTTCATATATCGAAGGACAGGAGATCTTTAAGGGAATCGATCTTTCGCTGGACAGAAGACCTACAGCCATCATCGGTCAGAACGGCGCCGGAAAGACCACACTGGTACGTATCCTGAAGGGGCTTCTCAAGCCTGACAGCGGCAGACTCACTTTCAGAGGTCAGGATATAGCATCAAAAACCGTTGCGGAGCTGGCTGGCAGAGTCGGATACGTTTTCCAGAATCCTGATGACCAGATATTTAAATACAATGTTCTGGATGAGGTCATGTTTGGTCCTTTAAACATCGGCATGACCCGTGAAGAGGCTGAAACGCGGGCCCATGAAGCGCTTAAGACCGTGGGGCTTGACGGGGTCTCAAGGAAGAATCCGTATGATCTCGAGCTTTCGGACAGAAAGATGGTTGCCATAGCTTCGGTTCTCGCCATGGATACGGATGTTATCATACTTGATGAACCTACCATCGCTCAGGACTATAAGGGACGCGAAAAGATACGAGAAATCATCAGAGACCTGTCATCAAAGGGAAAGCTTGTAATAGCCATTCTCCATGATATGGATTTTGTTTCGAAGTCCTTTGAAAGAGTTATCGCCATGGCCCATGGAGAGATCCTTGCCGACGGAACACCTGACGAGATATTCAGAAATCATCAGGTTCTCGATAAGGCTGCATTGACTTCGCCGCATCTTGTTTCTCTGATGGAAGAACTGGAAAATGATTTGGAGGGAATAGAGTGAAGAAGGAAGATCTCATACTTGTTATAGATATGCAGAAGGTCTATACGGCAGGGCAGCCGTGGGCCTGCGGAAATGTACCGAAAGCCGTTGAAGCTATATCGAAACTGCTTGATAGAGTGATAGAGCTGGAGGATGATGCTCCATACGCTATGTTGACCCGTTTTATCGCGGCGGAGCAGGATGATGTAACCGGAGTCTGGGCCGAATACAATGAAGTGAACCGGGAAATAAACGAAGATCCTGTGATGAATGAGTTCATACCGGAAATCGCAAGATATGTGGAAGAGTTTCCGTATTACGATAAGTGTACCTACAGCTGCTTTTCACAGCCATATGTAAGGGCTGCGGCAGACAAGGCAATGGTACACGGCGGAGACATCGTACTCACCGGTGTGGTGGCTGAATGCTGCGTACTGTCAACATTTTTCCAGGGGGCGGATCTGGGCTATCATTTCATTTACCTTACAGATGCCTGTGCAGGACTTGATGATGAAACTGAAGCTGCTGTTTTGAAGGTACTTGAGGGGCTTTCGCCGCTTCATGTAGAGTTTATGACTACGGAAGAGTATTTAAAAAGATAATATTGCCATGGATCCCCCGTTTTGTTCCGGAAAAATTCGTGAAGATGTCTTTTTTTAAGTCATAGACAAGAGGGATTCAAAAGAGTTATGCTAGGCTTGTTTTTGTAAGGTTATAAGAGGGGGTAATCATGAAAAAATCAGTTTTTCGTTCAGTTATCATCGCGTTGTCTGTAAGCGCCATGGTAAGTGTCAATGCTTATGCAGATACTGCCGTTTCATCCGATAACAGTGCTGCGGCAACAGTTTCACAGGTGGGACCGACTGCAGCACCGTCTTACGAAGAGATGATGTCATATATAGCTTCTATCAATGGCGTTAATTCCAATATGGATATGTCATCCATCAACGCGGCGGCCACATCACCTGCGGAAGCCATGGCTACAGGGCAGAAGATGTCATCGGTGAACGGAATGTCGGTGACCTATCAGATGGCTACAGGTGAAACGGTTGTGCTGGACGGTATGACCATAGCTTCATGGGTCACAGGAAATGAAGGAAATGTTGTAACTGTTGATCAGAATCAGGTGGCAGCATATGTACAGGGACTGAAGGGCATGTTTGATGCCAATGGGGTTCAGACATGGAACAGTGCAGACGGTACGGCGAAGTCTCTTGCAACGAGCTATGGATATTACATCGATCTTGCGGGTGAGACTGCGGCGCTTATGGCCAATATCCAGTCTCTCCAGTCGGTGGTAAGACCGCCAGTATATGCGGCAACAGCAGCTCAGGGGGCTATGCCTCAGTGGGGCAATACCTTCGTTGAGGTGGATATATCATCACAGCATGCATATTACTATCAGGACGGAATCTGTGTCTGGGAGAGCCCTATAGTTTCGGGTACAGCGACAAATCCTGAGAGAGCTACACCTACAGGTCTTTTCACAGTCAACTATAAGACAACGGACAGGGTTTTGAGAGGTCCTATAGGAAAGAACGGCAAGCCTACATACGAGTCACATGTTGACTACTGGATGCCTTTCAATGGCGGTATAGGTCTTCATGATGCGAACTGGAGATCGGCTTTCGGAGGTAATATCTATGTGAGCAACGGAAGCCATGGCTGTATAAATCTCCCTCATGACAGAGCCCAGGCTCTTTACGGACTTATCGATAAGGGTACGGTAGTAGTGGTCTGTGAATGACACTTTTAAAAAATGTACATATCGGATTTAAGATTTGTTCATAATCAGGCAAAAAGCCTTTAATAATGCCTAAAAACCGGCTGTTTCAAGAAGGCAAATCCGTCAATTTTATTTAATTTTTATAAAGTTTGACAGTTTTTCCTAAGAAATTGCTTAAGAAACAGTAAGGAATGTTTATATTATCTTTAGGTCCAGTTCATATTTAAGTTTTAGAATAGCCTCTGTTGTGTGACAATGGAGGTTATTTTTTGATTACAAAAACAGTATTATTTGGCAATACAGAAGCTGTTTCTAAAGGGATGAACATAGAAAGAGTTGTCTCTGCACCGTTTACAAGGAGTGTAAAAAAGCTTAGAGCTTCTGTAGCAGTAACAATGTTGGCTATGACAGTATTTACAGTACCTTCTTTTGCAGCAAATAAGACTTTTGACAATACATTTTTGGAAGAAACTGTAAACGCAGAATATGAAAAGAGAATGAAGGCAGCAGAGAGCTCCTCTATAGAAGAAGGGGCAGTTTCTACGGAAGGAACCATTGGTGAAACAGATAGTGCTGCACTTAATACGTCTGAGGCGGAAAGCGCCGCCCAGGAAGCACTTGCTCTTGCAATCGAGCAGAAGTCATCCGGAGAAAAGGTTATAGAGTACGCTATCCAGTTCATAGGAAATCCATACAGGTATGGCGGAAGCAGTCTTACTTCAGGAACAGACTGCTCAGGATTTGTTATGAGCATTTACAGAAATTTCGGCATTTCATTACCCCACTCCTCATCGGAATTACGCTCGGTTGGAGTACCGGTAGCCGGTCTTGCTGCGGCTCAGCCAGGCGACATCATTTGTTATTCCGGACATGTGGGATTGTATCTAGGAGACGGCAGATTGCTGTCTGCACTCGGTTCCGGTTACGGAATCACTATAAACAGCGCAACATACAAAAGAATATTGGCCATCAGAAGAGTTATTTAATGAGTGTATTCACACCGTATAAAAAGGTGGATTCCGTGCGCCGGAAGGTGTCGTCCATTCATCGTATCTTTTGGAAATTATTTTCTTTGAGAAGTGTTATACCCATCCTGAAAATAATTAATGTGGATACTTTTTAAGACTTTTTCTATGAGAATCACTAAAAAGGGGCTTCGGCTCCTTTTTTTGTCCACATTATATGGATAAGTCTGTGCAAAAGTATAAATATTATTAAAAACGCAGAAATGCGTGTTGATAACTTTGGGGAATTGTGCAAAAAAATTATTTATTTTTGACTTTTTTTATTAGTTATTTATAATTAGATATATGGGTGATAAAAAAGACAATAAGGACAACAAAGACAACAAACTTATGATGCTTAAGGCTATCGCAAATCAGACCCGAATCGACATTCTGAAATGGCTGGCGGATCCGGAAAAGTACTTTCCGGGACGAAAAGAAGATAGTTTAAATGACATTGACTTTATGGGAGGGGTCTCGGTCACTGACATTCAGAAAAAAGCGGGAAAGGCACAGTCCACCACATCACATGATCTGGATCTGCTTGTTAAAGCGGGATTCCTTGAGGTGAAGTATGTGGGCAGATACAGCTACTTCAGACGCAACCAGAAAGCTCTGAAGAAGCTGGCAAAGTATATCAAAAATGAGATATGACCTTAAAATGAGGCTCCGGCTTAGGTTCAGCTTTACGTTTGTAGCGTAGGGCTGAACAAAAGCCGGAGTCTGCTTTATTATGTGACTCGTTATAAGTGAATCCTGCTCTTACATGTGACAAGGTTCAGCTTTATTTTGCAAGAATTGCATCGCGGATAGGAGCAGCGATCTTCTCAAGCTCAGCCTCGTCTGTTATTTTCGTTCTGTCAGGATCCATGGCAAAGGTACCGCCCCACTCGAACTGATCCTTATACTTCGGAACGAGGTGCATATGGAGATGGTGACCTGTGTCTCCGTACATTCCATAATTAAGCTTGTCAGGAGAGCATACCTTGTGAATAGCCTCGGCTACTGTAGTGACGTCAGCAATGAAAGCATTTCTTTCCTCCTGAGAAAGCTCAAGCATCTCTGAAACATGATGCTTGGATGCAACTATACATCTGCCGGGATGACTCTGCTCCTTGAAAAGATAAACTGTGGATGCAGGAAGCTCACAGATTTCGTATCCGAATTTTTTTACCAGTTCGCCCTTTGTGCAATAAGCGCAGTCAGGATGTTCTTTTGTCATATCCTGTGACATAAAATACCTCCGAATTGTAATTTCAGTCTGTTTTTTAGTTGAGAAAGAAGACTGAAAAAATATGACCGGTTCAATGGGGACCGATGCAGAAAATGATTTTTGTAATCGCTTACATTTTAAGTATATCACCATGTTGAGCTATAAGGTAGGATATTTTCAATTTATTATTAATATTACTACAGGTTATTGCCACCTTAAATAAACATAAAAAATTGTCATTTGAAACATTTTTTATAATGACTATATTAAGTAATTGAATAATTTAAAGCGTAAAAGCGTTGAAGGAGAAGAGTGTTTACAGCGGTTCTCTTCAGAGAGCGATGGATGGTGTGATCATCGCGAGGATGGTAGATGGCTTATCACTCCCGAGCTGCAGCTTTGAACGGGGAAGTATCTTTTTCACAGGATACCGGTCTCAGTAAAGGCTGACGTAGGTCCCACGTTACAGGGATAAGGATTGTTAGATCCATGAGTGCAGGACCTGGTCCTGAAGTCGGGTGGTACCGCGTGATATGATTTTGCGTCCCGGGAGTATAAAAGCTCCCGGGATTTTTTTCGTCCCGGCAGGATATTTTTTGGAGGCTCAAAATGAACAAAAAGAAAAGAAGCAAATTTTCCGGTAAGCTTGGTTATGTATTGTCGGCTGCCGGCGCATCAGTTGGTCTGGGAAATATTTGGAGATTCCCGTATCTTGCCGCGAAATACGGCGGAGGAATTTTCCTTATCATTTACATACTTTTGGCGGTAACTTTCGGTTACACAATGATCATAGCCGAGACAGCTCTCGGAAGAATGACAAAGAAGTCCCCTGTAGGTGCATTTAATCATTTCGGACATGGCTGGCAGTTCAGCCTGAGCGGTTGGATCAATGCTATAATCCCTATCCTTATCGTGCCTTACTACAGTGTTATCGGCGGCTGGGTAGTCAGATATCTGGGAGAGTACTTTGTAGGCGGCGGTGTTGAGAATCTTGCCACTGACGGATATTTCACAAGCTTCATCACCGATGGATTCCAGGTTGAGGTTTGTTTCCTTATCTTTTCTCTTGCTGTTCTTACCATCATTTATCTTGGCGTACAGAACGGTATCGAGAGAGTGTCCAAGTTCATGATGCCTATACTTGTCATACTGGCTATAATCATCGCTGGCTACTCCATGACAAGACCGGGAGCTATAGCCGGAATAAAGTATTTCCTTATTCCTAATCCCAAGAATTTCTCATGGATGACAGTGGTTTCCGCTATGGGACAAATGTTCTATTCATTATCTATCGCAATGGGTATCCTTGTTACATTCGGTTCTTACATGAAGAAGGAGGTTTCCATCGAGGAGGCTACAGAGCAGGTAGAGATATTTGATACAGCCATCGCTATCATGGCAGGTCTTATGATCATTCCTGCAGTATTTGCATTCTCAGGTGATGCGGCTGCTGAGAACCTTCAGGCAGGACCGTCACTTATGTTCATCACCATGCCTAAGATCTTCGCAAGTATGGGTCTCGGCGCACCTATGGGTATCCTTTTCTTCGTACTTGTCCTTTTCGCAGCGCTTACTTCAGCTATCGCACTCAGTGAGTCTGCAGTTTCAACATTTGAGGATGAGCTTCACTGGAGCAGAAGAAGATCTACAGTATTCACAGGTGTCATCATGATCGTTCTCGGAACACTTTCAGCACTCGGTTATGGTCCGCTTGATACAGTGACCATTATCGGAATGCAGTTCCTTGATTTCTTCGATTTCCTTACCAACTCGGTAATGATGCCTGTAGCTGCAATGTGTACCTGTCTTCTTATCGTACGTGTTGTCAACATTGACAAGATCGCAGAGGAAGTAATGCTCGAGGGCAAGCGTTTCCGCCGTAAGCCGGTATTTGATTTCATGATCAAGTATCTCTGTCCTTTCTTCGTTGTGATCATACTGTTCTCATCAGTTGCCAGCGTTTTCGGACTTATAAGCATGTAATATAAATTTAAAGGGTCTGCTTTTCTTTATTTGTAAGGAAAGGCAGGCCCTTTATAAATTGAGAGAATAATTAAAATATGGTACAATATAATGAGCTTTTTAAGGGACGTGAATCCCGTTGATTCGGTGATGTGATTTACACGGAAAAATAACCATATCTTAATTTTGAAAGGGGTGTAATACAGTTGAAATTACGCAGCATTATTCTGACCACAGCGGTACTTATGACTACGTTTGCATTGTCCTCCTTCGCTTCGGAGATAAGTACAGTCCGGCTCGACCTTTCACCGGACGCGGAAAGCACCATGGGAGCCGGAGAACTGGCAGGAGGAGAAGAACCTGCCACATATGATGGTACGTATTTTGTTTATGATTACAGCGTTTCGGGGGACAGAAAGACTCCGAAGACTTCGTATACGTACACCATAGACATTCACCCGTCCAACGGATACACTTTTTCTTCGAACTGTGCGGTTGAGGTCAATGCGGCCAGCTCTGTAAGCATCCAGTCAAGGACGGAGAGCCGAATACGTGTCAAGGCAACCACATTCCCGTTCTATGTGTTGAAGAATCCTTCAGGATTCAGTGAGAGCGGCAATGAGATAAGCTGGAACAAGGTAGAGTATGCGGACAAGTATTCCGTATATATTTACTGGGAAGATGATGACGGTGACGATCATGAGACCCATACCACAGTCACGAACTCGAAGCATAAGGTCAATGTTTCAAGCTACAACAGCGGAACCAGAACCCTGAAGTACATATCCGTACAGGCACAGGCCAGCGGCGAGGGCGGGAAGTTCATAGCGAATTCCCAATATATAAGAAGTGACGGCGGAGTGGATGACGATAAGAGCTCATCGGGGTATACTTTCAATATTCCGTTGGCCAGATCCAATTCACTGACCACATCATCTTCGACCACATCTGTGAAAAATGATGCGGAGAAGGTTTTCGGCCCCGGATTCAATCTACAGAATGCCCCCGGAACAACAGGTTCTTCTGAAGGAACGTGGATGCAGTATATGAATGAGTGGTATTATCTCAGAAACGGTCAATTTCTGACTGGATGGATATGCCCTGATGGAGTAAACTGGTATCTGCTTGGTTCAAACGGAGCTATGCTTACAGGACTTCAGAGAGTGAACGGCAGATGGTATCTGCTGAACACGATAGAGGGTTCCACCTATGGGGCAGTGCTTGCCGGATGGTGGAAGATAAATGAAAAATGGTACTATTTCAATGAACAGCATGATGGTACTTATGGAGCGATGCTTACTAACACGACAACGCCTGACGGACTTCACGTAGGCTCAGACGGAGCATGGCTCGGATATTGAGAAACACATTGTGAGGAGTATTAGAAATGAAAAAAACAGCACTCGTAATTATGGCAGCAGGACTTGGTTCCCGCTTCGGAGGCGGAATCAAGCAGCTCGCCAAGCTTGGCCCGAGCGGGGAGATCATCATGGATTATTCCATCCATGATGCATTGGACGCAGGTTTTGATAAGATCGTTTTCATCATCCGTAAGGATATCGAGAAGGATTTTCGCGAGATAATCGGTAATCGTATCGAGAAGATCGCAAAGTGCGAATACGCTTTTCAGGAGCTTGGCAAGCTGCCGGAGGGCTACAGTGTTCCGGATGGAAGAACAAAGCCGTGGGGAACTGCCCATGCGCTTATCCAGGTACGGGAGCTTATAGACTGTCCTTTCGCGGTTATCAATGCGGATGACTTCTACGGAAAGGAAGGGTTTAAGCTGATCCATGATTATCTTGTGAATGAGATGGACGAGGATTCTCCGGTATTTGACATGTGCATGGCCGGATATATCGTTGGTAATACTCTCTCAGACAATGGTACAGTAAACCGCGGTGTCTGCAAAATGGGGGATGATGATTATCTCAAGGAGATCAATGAGACCTATGATATCGCAAAGCATGCTGACGGAAGCCTTGTAGGTTCTGATTGCTGCGGAAACGAGGTCCGCGTGGACGGGGATGCCATAGTATCCATGAACATGTTCGGATTTCCGTCCAGATTCCTGGATACCCTCATCGAGAATTTCCCGGCATGGCTGGATGCCCACGGAGAGGAAATGAAGTCAGAATATCTCCTTCCTCAGGAAGTAAGCCAGCTTATGATAGCAGGCAAGGCCACAGTAAAGGTGCTGAAGGACCACGACAAATGGTTCGGAGTTACATACGCAGAGGATAAGGAAGCAGTTCAGAAGTCCCTGCTTGAGCTGGTGAACAAGGGTGTATATCCTGCCAGCTTATATTGAAGAAGGATCTTCAGATAATTTCCTAAAGAGTGATTTAGGCAGAATGGAATTTTAGTTTTTAATGGCTGATACATACAGAGAAAATAGAAAAAATGAGCTGAGAAAGAGGATAGTTGACGCAGATCGTCTCAAACAGGAGGATGTCAGAGAGTCTGAGGCCCGTAAGAAAAAGAGGACACGGGGTATAGTGGTTATTCTTGTGGTATCTGTTGCAGCGATGCTGCTGGCGGCGGGAATATATTATCTTCTTCACAGACGTTATCAGGGGTTCAGTGTGAACTGGTCTGTGGATCTGACTGCTGAAGAAGGAGCTGTGGAGTCGGATTATGAAGATTACCTGATATACGCGGATGGTTTCCTGAAGGTCACCAGAGACGGAGCAACATATATTAATTCCGCAGGAAAGACCATCTGGAATCAGTCCTTCGAGATGAACAATCCTTACGCAACGGTGAACGGTGATTATTGTGCCATCGGAGATCAGGGAAAGACATCCATATTCATCATGAACACTTCGGGTACCACCGGACAGGCGGAGACAAATCTCCCCATCAACAAGCTGGCAGTATCCGAGACGGGAGTTACCTACGCGCTTTTGGAGGACTCTTCCGCCAGCTATATCACAGTGTTCACGAGAGAGGGCGCTGCACTTGATATCTCCATAAAGTCGATCCTGGACGGTGACGGATATCCTGTGGATATCTCCGTATCTCCTGACGGAACGGAGCTTATCACGTCTTTTGCCTACATCGACAATGGTTCTATAGGAAACAAGGTCATATTCTACAATCTTGATGAGATAGGACAGAATGCAGGAAGCAACAGAGTGGTGGGCGGTTTTACAGACGATTTCGCCGGACATCTCGCCGGAAGAGTGCATTTTTCTGACAATATTCATGCACAGGCATTTTATGATGGCGGTATAGCTTTCTTCAGCACAAAGGTGCTTACGAGTCCTGAGATCATACAGAATGTTGAAATAAAGGACAATATAAAAGCCATCTCATATTCGGGTGAGTACGTCGGGGTCCTGACACTGAACTCTGACGAAAACGTACCTGAGGCATATAATCTGATTCTTTATCGTGATAACGGACAGCAGATATTCTCGGTACCTGTCGGTTTCAATGCATCAGGCTTCGATATCGATGAGGGCATGGTGTTCCTCTATAACGATAAGAATCTCAGAGTCTATGATATCGGCGGAAACATCAAATTTGATGGGAGCATAGATAAGTCTATTTCCAAGGTCAGTTCCATATCCAAGGCAGCAGGTCCATTAGGGATGGATCTTTTGATAGGAAGCTCGGGATATATGGAATCTATCAAACTGAAGTAATGAGCGGGTCAAAAAGTTTCAAGTCTTTACTGGTACGGATTTGAACTTTTTGACCTTTGCAGCATTATATAGTGAGTGAAATCTTCTTTGGCTCACGACATAAATATATTACTAACACTATAAAACGGAGGGGCTGTTATGAATCAGTATGTTGTAGGTATTGACGTTGGAGGAACTACGGTAAAGTGTGGCATCTTTACTATCACAGGTGTTCTTATGGACAAGTGGGAGGTTCCTACCAGAAAGGAAGAGGAAGGAAGATACATCTTACCCGACGTAGCGGATTCTCTTAAGGCACATCTTGCGGAAAAGAAGATAGAGCTCAATGATATCGAAGGTATCGGAATCGGTGTCCCGGGACCCGTTGAGCCTAATGGATATGTTCATGTATGCGTAAATCTCGGATGGCATGATCACTGGCCTGCAAAGGAGATGCAGGAGCTTATGGGCGGAAACATCAGATGTGCGGCAGGAAATGATGCCAATGTTGCTGCCCTCGGTGAAATGTGGCAGGGTGGCGGAAAGGGCCACGACAACATACTTATGGTCACCCTCGGCACAGGTGTAGGCGGCGGACTCATCATGAACGGCCATATAGTTGCAGGAGTTCACGGTGCCGGAGCCGAGATCGGACACATCCATGTAAGAGAGGATGAAAAGGAGCAGTGTAACTGTGGCGGTCACGGATGTCTCGAGCAGGTGGCCAGCGCTACCGGTATAGTTCGTGAGGCAAAGCGTGTTCTTGCTGCTTCAGACGAAGCATCATCCATGAGAGATTTCGGAGATGCTTTAACAGCAAAGGATGTCTGTGACTGTGCAAAGGCCGGAGATGCCCTTGCGGAGAAGAGTCTCGGAACGAGCCTGAGATATCTGGCACTTGTACTTTCTCAGGTATCCATGGTGGCTGATCCGGAGCTTTACGTTATCGGAGGAGGAGTTTCAAAGGCCGGAGAGTATCTCATAGATGGAATCAAAAAGCATTATGATGAGCTTACCCCGCTTCTCAAGGAGAAGGCTGACATAACTCTTGCAACCCTCGGAAACGATGCCGGCATTTACGGAAGCGCAAGAATGGTGCTTTCCAATGAATGACCGCATAAAGATTTAGTGGACAGATAAACATTGAAAAAATCACTTTTTATCAAATTTATAGCCGCGTATATCATATTTGGTGTTCTTGGCTTTTCGGTGGTGGCGTTGTTTTCATCGAGGCTTACATACAGGTATCTCCTTCAGGAGCAGGCCAACAGTCTCTACAGCGAGGCAACGCTGATAGCTACCACGTATTCAGAGACCAAGGATACGAGTCTGAGTGAAGATGTGGTCAATGAGCAGATGAACGCTGTCTCCACCTTTCTTCATGTTGATATATGGATAGTGGACAGAAACGGTAAGATACTGAGCGATGCGAACCGGAAGGGGTATAAGGACCGGCAGATAGAGAATTTCGACACTACACGTACCGGAAGCAGATTCGAGGTCGGAAATTATCACGATATGTTTCCTTCGGAGGTTCTGACGGTCATGGCGCCGGTCACCAGAGCCTATACCACCAGCGGATATGTGATCATTCACAATTCGGTGCAGAATATACTTTCTTCGCAGTATGAGATACTCAATATAGTATATGTGACGGCTCTTATTATCTTCGTTCTTTCCATGGGCATACTGGTGGTCTTTTACATCATCGTATACAGACCTCTGAATAAGATAACCATAGGGGCAACCAAGTATGCGGCGGGAGATTACTCCTACAAGATAGAGACAAATTCAAGGGATGAGATGGGATATCTCGCTGAGACTCTCAATTTCATGTCCGATGAGATATCGAAGGCGGATGACTATCAGAGGCAGTTCATTGCCAATGTCAGTCACGATTTCAGATCGCCCCTCACCTCCATAAAGGGTTATCTGGAGGCTATACTTGACGGTACGGTGCCGAAGGAACTGGAGGAGAAGTATCTGAGGAGACTTATCTCAGAGACTGAGAGACTGACTAAACTGACGAAGTCCATGCTGAATCTGGGATCGCTGGATAAAAAAGGATTTCTCAGCAGAACGAATTTTGACATAAACAGAGTCATTAGAGATGTCTGTGCCAGCTTTGAAATGACCTGTCAGAAGAAGGAGATGGTGTTTCAGCTGACCTTCGCCGAGAAAAAAGAGATGGTCTATGCGGACTACTCAAAGATACAGCAGGTGCTCTACAATCTTATCGATAATGCGCTGAAATTTAGTAATCCTAAATCTTCAATTTCCATAAGGACAGGGATAAGAGGAAATAAAGTGTTCATATCCGTGAAGGATACGGGAATAGGCATACCCAAGGCGGATCTGGGCAAGATCTGGGACAGATTTTATAAAGCCGATCAGTCAAGAGGAAAGGACAAGCACGGTACAGGACTCGGACTCAGTATAGTCAAGTCCATCATAAACGCACATGGGGAGAACATTGACTGTGTTTCCACAGAGGGTGTTGGAACTGAATTTATATTTACTTTACCGCCGGCTTACTATCCTGAGCAGAACGGTGAAGGATAAGTCTGTTATCATGATATGTATCTCAGAAGTATTTCCTGAAAGCAGATTCTGGTAAGAGGAAAAAAGAAAGGAGGACGGATTCGGAATCCGTTCTCCTTTTTTGTACCGTAAATCTTTATGTGAGTTAAAGCTCATGTGATAGCGGGGAATGAGATCTTCCTCCTGTAGGACGACTCCCGCATGTCGGAAGGCTTTTTATCCGACCCTGAATTTATATCCGATTCCCCAGACTGTAGAAATCTCCCATTCTGTGTTTCCGGAGATCTTTTCACGAAGACGCTTTATATGAACATCAACGGTTCGGCTGTCGCCTGCGAACTCATAGCCCCAAATGTGGTCAAGGAGCTGTTCTCTGGTGAATACCTGATTGGGGGATGAGGCAAGGAAGAACAGAAGTTCCAGTTCCTTGGGAGGCATCTCCACTGCGTGACCCTTATAGAATACAGAGTAATTTGTTTTGTTTATTATCAGATCTGTATACTCTATGAAGCTGCCGCTTCTGAGAGTCTCCTCTCCTTCGTTCTGAGAATGGGTGCGGGAAGATTCCAGAGTTGCCTCCATGGTCTGCTCATGGGTGTATCTTCTGAGGACCGCTTTTACCCTTGCTACCAGCTCCTTTGACTCAAAGGGCTTTATCATGTAATCATCAGCTCCGAGCTCCAGCCCCAGAACCTTGTCAAAGGTTTCGCCCTTTGCGGAGAGCATAATGACAGGAATAGGACTTATGGCACGAAGTCTCCTGCAGACCTCGTAGCCGTCTATTCCCGGAAGCATGAGGTCAAGGATCACGAGATTGGGCTTATACTCGGGAAAAAGCCTGAGAGCTTCTTCTCCATCCTCAGCGCACATGGTATCGAACATCTCTTTTTCAAGGTACAAAGAGATAAGTTCAGATATAGAAGTATCATCATCAACAATTAATATTTTTTGCTTTTCAGCCATTTCTCCCCCCGATAAATACCTATTTATTCTTGAAAAATACGATGGTTACGCCGTCCTGTCCTTCGCCGAATTCACCGAGACGGAAGGACTCGACATATTTCAGCTTCTTCAACTGCTGATGAACAGCTTTTCGAAGTGCGCCTGTACCTCTGCCGTGAACAACACGTGCCTGAGGAAGATGCGCAAGATAAGCATCGTCCAGATATTTCTGAAGTTCCGGTATAGCCTCAAAGGTCGTCATGCCGATAAGATTGATCTCCGGAGAGATACCCATGGTCTTCTGCATACGGATGCCGCCGCCGGAAGTACTTCCCTTTTTATGCTTTCCGCCTGTTTCGATTCCGGGACCGGATACCTTTCCTGTATCCACAAGTTCGATATCTCTGACTGAGACCTTGGTGCGGATGATGCCGGCTGTGACATAGAGCTCACCCTTATGGTCGGGAAGTGTGGAAACTGTTGCGTTCAGGTTCATGGAAGCAACATGAACAGTATCCCCCAGGTGAAGACTCTTGGCTGATACCGGCTTGGAAGGACCCTTTACCTTCTGGGCACTGGAAAGACTTGCCTGAGTTTCCCTGAGCTTTTTGTTGAGGGTGGATCTGGTCTTTTCCGCATCGAGAGTGGCTGCACCGTTCTGCTCCTGCTTTCGGAGCTCCTTAACGATGCCGTCCGCTGTTTCCTTGGCGTCTGCAAGGATCTGGGCAGCTTCCTCACGGGCTTTCTGGAGTATCTTGTCGCGGCCCTTTTCCACTCCCTTGGAGTTCTCACGGGCTCTGCGCTTGTATTCCTCGATCTCGGCTCTGTAGCGCTCGATCTCCTGCTTTTCACGCTCTATGGTGATGCGGCTTTCTTCGAGACTTGCGATAACGTCCTCGAACTTTACATCCTCCTGCTGGAGACGATTCTTTGCATCATCGATGATATAGGATGGAAGTCCCAGCTTCTGTGATATGGCGAAGGCATTGGACTTGCCGGGAACACCGATGAGAAGTCTGTAGGTGGGGCTCAATGTGGTGACATCGAACTCACAGCTGGCATTTTCGACTCCCGGTGTAGAAAGGGCGTAGACTTTGATCTCCGCATAGTGGGTCGTGGCTACTGTTCTCGTCTTCATATTGTGAAGGAAGTTGAGTATGGCCATGGCGAGAGCCGCGCCCTCAGTCGGGTCAGTTCCGGCTCCGAGCTCGTCGAATAGACAGAGGCTGTGGCTGTCTGCCTTTTCGAGTATCTTTACAGTGTTTGTCATGTGGGCAGAGAAGGTTGAAAGACTCTGCTCTATGGACTGCTCATCGCCGATGTCTGCGAAGATCTCCTCAAATACGGAAAGCTCAGAACCTTCCTTTGCAGGGATAAAAAGACCGGACTGTCCCATAAGCTGGAAAAGACCGATGGTCTTCAGGCAGACTGTCTTACCGCCGGTGTTGGGACCGGTGATAACAAGCATGTCAAAGTCTCTGCCGAGATAAACTGTGGTAGGAACTACCTTCTTCGGATCTATCAAAGGATGTCTTCCTTCGATGATGGAAATGTAGTACTTATCATTAAGAACCGGCATGGTGGCATGCATGGATTCCGCGAACTTTGCCTTTGCAAAAACGAAATCAAGATGTGCAAGGATCTCGATGTCGTTATGGATGGTTTCGGTATATGGCATGAGAGAACCGGAAAGAGTTTCCAGAACCTTTTCGATCTCCTTTTTTTCTTCTGCTTCAAGCTCCTTGATATCGTTGTTCAGCTTCACGATGCTCATAGGCTCTATGAAAAGAGTGGAGCCTGTTGAGCTCTGATCGTGAACCATGCCCGGAAAGCTGGACTTGTACTCAGCCTTGACAGGAAGACAGTATCTGCCGTCTCTCATGGTGATGACCGCGTCCTGAAGAAGAGCTCTCGAGCTGTTCAGAATACTGTTAAGGGAGGTGTGTATGCGCTCCTCGAAAACATGCTTCTTTTTACGTACGGCAAAAAGACCTGCACTGGCATCGTCTGCTACGGTATCCTCAGAGATGATGCATCTGGTTATCTCTTTGTTTATCTGGGTAAGAGGTTCGATGTCGCGAAAATATCCTGAAAGACTGTCGTCTTCTGTGATCTCCTTGAGCTTCTCAGGGTCAGGCCTGTTCTTTGTGTAATGGGCCTGAAGCCTTACGGCTCTTGGAACCGGCTTTTTCGGTTCCTGTGATTTCTCGCTATCCCTTGCATAGGCTTTTGCGCGACCTGCAGCAGTGAGAACACCGCTGATCTGAAGCAGTTCGGATATGGAAAGGGAGGCTGCGATGTCCAGTCTCTTCAGACTGTTGTTCACATCCTTTACACCCGAAAATGAGATGTTGCCGTAGAGACCTATACGTGTCATGGCAGCATCTGTTTCAAGAAGGTTCTGCTCTATCTCTGAAATATCTGTGGAAGGCAGGAGCTCATGAATGAGCTGTTTTCCCTTCGGAGAGTTGGCGTACCCCTCTAAACGTTCTTTTATTTTATTAAATTCCAATGTAATTAAAGCTTTATCATTCATGCATCTCAGTATAGCAAATGCATCAAGTTTTTGCCACTTTCTTGCTTGTCTATAGGGAGTTGTATATAATATTCCTTATGGACGATAATGACTTTATTAAAGAAAATATAGTGGGTCGGCAGGAAAGCTGGAAAAAGAGAGCCAGGCATTATGCCAGAGTAACATTATCTGCTGTTTTGTTCGGAACTTTAAGCGCCGGCATCTTCGCTGTTTTGGAACCGAAGTTTGCCGGACATTTCTCTGATAATGAACCGGAGACCGTGAGATTTGAGACAGAGCCGGAGACTTCTGAGGCGGAGACCGAAGAAGAGACTACAGAAGAAACTACAAAGGAAACCGAGCCTGAGACTACCCAAACCGAACCAGAGACGGAAGAGGTGCCGAAGGAGACCGTTTCGGTAGAAAATGTGGTTAGGGAAGAGATTCGGAAATATCAGTATAATGTAGAAGACTATGAACGTATGAACAGCGCGCTTCAGCAGGTGGCAGCAAGCGCCGATCACTCCCTGGTGGAAGTAAGGAGCCGTGAAACTGCCAATGATTTCTTCGGGCAGCTTGTGAAGTCAGGAAAGAGTTCGGCAGGTGTAGTCATTGCCAGAACCTCGGGTGAAGTGCTGATACTGACTTCAGACACTGTGGCCAGGGATTCGGGAAGCATCGAAGCCGTGTTCTATGGAGATAAAACTTACAGTGCCTCTGTGAAATCGGTAGATGAGGCAGATGGAATCGCCATTGTTTCGGTTCCGCTGACCAGCCTTAGCTACAGGGATGTACAGGGGATCAGGATCATATCCATGGGGGATTCCTCTATGATCCGCAGGGGAGATATGATCATCGCCGTTGGTGCTCCTGCAGGGGTATACAGTTCCTCTACAGTGGGGTCCGTTGCGTCTGTAGCCTATAACACTGTCAGTGCAGACGGGAATATAAAAGATATGATAGCGGACATAGACATTGACCCCAGCTACGGTAGTTTTGTTTTAAACACTGACGGAGAGCTGGTTGGATGGATAAAGTCGGATGAAAAGGCATCGGAGCATGGATATGAGCATATAGTCGGAATATCGGACTATCTTGATGTCATAGAGACCATTTCCAACGGCACGGAGTTCGCATATCTGGGACTCAAGGCACAGGAAATGACTCAGGAAATGACCGAAGCGAGACTTCCGGAGGGACTATATATACGAGAGAGCATTCAGAACTCACCGGCCTATGACGCTGGCATACAGAACGGGGATGTTCTTGTGGGCATAAATGATAAGGAGATCAGGAAGATGGTGGATTATCATGAGGCTCTTAGGGAACTCCGGGTTGGCGATGAAGCGGATGTGGCGATAATGAGGCAGAACGGGGCAGAGTATGTCAGAGTTCATTTCACCGTTACCGTTGCAGGACGTTGAAAAACATGATAGTATGGGCGACGTAAACTTGCCGAGGTATCCAAAGATCTGGCAGCACAGGTGAAAAACAATCGTATTTTTGCTTTGGATTAGAAAGATTATTTAATGGAAATTAACGAGTTTTTTAAAGAGAGAAATAATGAAGCGGCAGGGGCCGGTATGAGATTCATAGAGTCATTCTATGATGGCCTCAGAGTTTCGGATGTATATCTCGTAAAGACAAAGAATGCAGCTCTTACAAAGAACGGAAAGGAATACCTTAATGTGACTCTTCAGGACCGTACAGGTCAGGTCGATGCAAAGGTGTGGGAGCCGAATTCTCCGGGAATCAGTGATTTCGATGTTCTTGACTACGTTCATGTAGAGGGTAATGTAACAGTTTATAACGGTACAAACCAGCTCAGCATACAGAGGCTGCGTGTGGCGGCGGAAGGTTCCTACGAGCCGAAGAATTATCTTCCTGTTTCTGCGCGTTCTTCCACGGAGATGGAGGGAGAGCTCGATCAGATGATCAAGTCTGTGAAGAATCCGTATCTCAACAAGCTTCTCAATGCCATCTTTGTCGAAGACAAGGAATTTCATAAAGAATTTTTGCAGCACAGTGCGGCGAAGTCAGTACACCATGGTTATGTGGGAGGACTTGCGGAGCATACATTATCAGTGGCGTCGGTGTGCGACTATTTTGCTAAGCATTATCCTGATCTTCATAGAGACCTTCTCATAACAGCGGCGCTTTGCCACGACATCGGAAAGGTAAGAGAGCTTACAGCGTTCCCGAGAAATGATTACAGTGATGAAGGACAGCTCATCGGACATATCATTATCGGATATCAGAAGGTCATGGAGACTGCGAAGAGCATCCCCGGTTTCCCGGATACTCTTGGGGCAGAGCTTGGACACTGTATCCTTGCACATCATGGCGAACTTGAATACGGTTCACCCAAGAAGCCGGCACTTATGGAGGCTATGGCCCTTTCCTTTGCGGACAATGTCGATGCCAAGCTTCAGACCATGAGAGAGGCTCTTGAGGCCGGTGACAAGAACGGAAAGGCTGCCGAGGGCAATGGATGGATCGGCTTTAACCGTCTGATAGATTCCAACCTTCGTAAGACGAGTGATGAGTCCTGATGATTCAGGTACGTTGAGTTAAATTCCGCAATATAAAACAAAAAAATTTATCAAATTATAATATTTACCCCATTTCTGTCGATGTACCCACTAGAATGAGTACTTTCCTCAGAAATGGGGTTTTTATATAAGCGGGGTTAATATGGACACATCAAATTACAGTCAGGATATCATCAATAAGATTGAAAATTTAGAGGAATACAAGACAGAGAGTTTTGAGATCACCATACGTTTGAGCAACGAGCTTCTGAATGTTGCAAGACGAAGAAAGGACAAGGCGCTGTCCAGTCTGTGCAACTACTATATCGCGAGATATTATTATAATCTGAAAAACTGCGGTGAGTGCGTAAGGTATCTCAGGAAGTCCATCAATGAGGCTGATGAGTCCAAGTCATATCACGAGATGTGCCGTGCACTGACTTTACTTGGAAGTACATTTTTACGTCAGGGAAACAAAACAAATGCCATGCAGACACTGTCTACTGTGATCCGAATTGCTGAAGAAAACATTTCGGAACACAATGAATTCGGACATATTCTGATAAAGGCCTATGAGGATCTTTCGGACATTTGTTATACCATCGGAAATTATCAGGAGGCCCTGAAGTATCAGCTTGCGGTGGAGAGATTCTTCTATCTCATAAATCGTGAAGCATTTTATCCGATGTACTATATGCGTCATTTATGTTCCTTCGTTCGCTGCTATGTGCTTCTGGGTGATACGACCAATGCAGGTGACATCATTACCCAGATGGATAACTATGCTCAGGAAAATAAGAATCTGAATCTGGAGCCCTATGTTTCAGTGTCACATCTTATCTGGAATGAATTTACCGGTGAGCACAAGTGGGATGGAAGATATATCGAGAAGCTGAGAACATTCTTCTCATCAAGAGAGTTCCAGGGGCAGTTTATTCTTGAATTTTTCTTTGTTCTGAATCTTCTTGCCGCCAATGATGATTATGTGGATTTCTTCAATAATCTTGTGGCCAAGATGGAGAATTTCCTGAATTACACAGATATCTACGGATTCAAGCAGGAGCTCAGTAACATAAAGATAGACTTCTATGGCGCTACCAAGAATAAAGAAATGAAGATAAAAGAGCTGGTCAGATTCAGGGAGTATACCAATGCTGTTATTCAGGCGCAGAATAGTGCCATGAGTCTTCTGATTGAAGTTGAAACCATGAACATCTTGGATTATGATGTTAGGGCTGCACTGGAGAAGAGAGCAGTAGAGGATGATCTGACAGGACTGCCGAATCGCAGATCCTTCAATGATAATGCGGATCAGTTCTTCGAGAGATGTTCAGCCAGGGATCTTACCTTCGGTATAGCCATGCTGACCATCGATAATGTTAAACGTATCAATGATATGTACGGGTATACTATCGGAGACCGTTGTCTCGTTGAGGTTTCCAATGTACTGAAGAGATATGCTTCGGAGCATCTGTTCGTCGCCCGTTATGACGGTGCGGAATTTGTTCTTTTGCTTGAGGATTTCTCGGATGATATGGTCATTGACCGTCTGAGGAACATCAATGATGACGTATTGAAGGCCATCAGAATTCAGGGACTTCCGGAGCTCACGCTTTCACAGGGTATATGCATACATAAGCCTGAGAAGCTGAATAAGATCTGGGATTATACTTCGTGTGCGGATCTGGCACTGGTGAAGGCTATGCAGGCGGGAACCGGACAGGCTGTTCTGGTACACAGTATGGCTGAACTGAACAATGTTCACAGTATAACACTCAACGCGGCCGGTAAGGTCTTTGATGAGGACCTGTGATGCTGTCAGGGGTTTTCGTATTAATATGATTTTGATTATGTGAGGGTCAAAGCATTGGCCCTCATTTCTTGACGTGAGGGATATTTTACTATACTTGGGGAGATAAAAAATGACAAAAAATGAGCAGTTTACAGTGAAGATAGAGGATTTTTCCAGTGAAGGACTGGGAATCGGAAAGACCGGTGAGGGCTTTGTGTGGTTCATAAAGGATACGGTCATTGGTGATACCGTGCTTGCAGCAGCAACAAAGGTCAAGAAAAATTATGGTTTTGCGAGACTTGTAAAGGTGCTCGAAAAGAGCAGGGATCGTCAGGAACCGAAGTGCAGTATAGCAAGACGCTGCGGTGGCTGTCAGCTTCAACAGATGAGCTATGATGCACAGCTTAAGTTCAAACAGGACAAGGTATATAATAATCTTCAGCGTATAGGGGAAGTGGATGAGAAACTGCTTGATGAGGTCTTTGAACCGATAGTAGGTATGAATGAGCCATTCCGCTACAGAAATAAAGCCCAGTTTCCTGTTTCCAGAAACAAAGACGGAAAGATCATCGCAGGATTTTATGCGGGACGTACCCATGATGTCATCGAGTGTGAGGACTGCCTCCTGGGTGTAACGGATAACAAGGTGATACTTGACCGTATCATCGGATGGATGGAGAACTATGACATCGAGCCTTATGACGAGAAGACAGGCAGAGGGCTTGTAAGGCATGTGCTAATAAGAAAGGGGTTCACCACAGGTCAGAGGATGGTGTGTCTCGTGATAAACGGCACAGAGCTTCCGCATAGAGAAGCGCTGGTGGGATCACTTTGCGGCGGAAATGAAAGCTCCGGTTCAAATGATATGAAAGTTGATGCGTTAAGCTTCAGTGTGAACATGGAGAGGACCAATGTAATCATGGGAACAAAGATAGTTGATCTTTACGGTCCCGGATTCATAGAGGATTATATAGGTGATGTAAAGTTCCGCATCTCGCCTCTCAGCTTCTATCAGGTAAATCCTGTACAGACTGAAAAGATGTATGGAGCAGCCCTTGAATTTGCGGAGCTGAAGGGTACGGAAAATGTCTGGGATCTTTACTGCGGAATCGGTACCATTTCACTCTTTATGTCCCGTAAGTCCAGACATGTATACGGAGTTGAGATCATTCCGGAAGCCATCAGAGACGCAAAGCAGAATGCTGAGATAAACGGTATAGAGAATGCCGAGTTCTATGTCGGAGCAGCAGAGGAGGTTCTTCCGGACTGGTATGAGGAGCATCCGAAGGAGCGCATCGATGTGGTGTGCGTGGATCCCCCGAGGAAGGGCTGCGATGAGAAAGCACTTTCAACTATAGTACAGATGGCGCCGGAAAAGCTTGTGTATGTGAGCTGCGATTCGGCAACACTGGCAAGAGACGTAAAGTATCTGAGAGCCAATGGATATGAGCTTAAACATGTACGTCCGGTTGATAATTTCCCACAGACAGTACATGTGGAGAC
>ALYD01000002.1 GCA_000513555.1 Lachnospiraceae bacterium JC7 | reverse complement strand
GAATTACTAAAGAGTAAGTTATAAACATGTGGTGTACAGTTTTCAGGGCACGATACTTCTTTTGATCAAAGATCAAATTAAATAAATATTTTTGCTGTTGACAGACTATAGATAATTTGCTACTATATTCAAGCGTTCAGCGGAAACAAAATATGCCGGTATAGCTCAGTTGGTAGAGCAACTGATTTGTAATCAGTAGGTCTTCGGTTCGAGTCCGAATCCCGGCTTAAAAAGAAAAAGCTTCGAGAGAGATCTCGAAGCTTTTTTGTTTTCTTATTTTCCCAGAATCTTCTTTACAAACGCCTCATTCGGGTGCTCAGGATCCAGCGAATAAATATCTATTCTGCTCGGATCACTTGAACGATCCTCAAAAGCAGGGAAGAGGAAGCCAAGCTCAGGCTTTCCGGCATTATAATCCTCATCCACCCTTGCCACAGCACAAATGATGAACTGGAATACCTCTTCAGATTCGCCCTGTTCCTCCTTATCAGAACCCTTTACAGGCACATCATAGATGCCATGATAGACAAAAATTCCGTACTCCTGCGGAATGTTAATTCCCTCAGCTAATTGCTCGCACAATGTCTGAACCAGAAGATCGTCCTTCAGCCCATACTGTGACAAGGCCATCAAGAGCTTGTGAATGCTGTCATAAGCCATATCCCCCCTGGGAAACTCAAAGCTCCTGAGCTGCTGATTCGTCCTGGAAAAAGGAATAGTCTTCGCAAGCTCCAGATTTATCTTTTTATCGTGTGTGCCCATGTTACGGAAGTTGACATTAAAACTATTATCTATATAACCCTCTGGATCCATATAGGCACCCGCCGCGCGGTAAAAGCAGTTTCTGCTTAAAGTCATCCTTCTGGTAAGCTCCAGCATATCGTCTCTATTAATCATTTAAATCCCCCTTCACTGATAGTCCGGGACAGCCTATCAGAATTTACTCTTATCAGCTTTTTTCTGTTCCTTTATACCGTAAATTTGTTATACTATAGTGCAAGATTCAATTGCTGCAAATCATATTTCCGTCTCTGATGAATCTTCATATAAATATGAGCCCACATTCGTTAATGGCTCTTTACAAATAAAAAAGGAATCAATCTATGTTAAAAATCACAACACCATTTACAAGAGATCAGAAGGCCAATGCCTACATCTCTGAATTCATAAATAACCGCATCATGTCACTTCTCATCAATGACATGGAAGAAGCCTCCGGTAAGGATTATCTCAAAGTCACTACCGATGACAGTGAATTTCAGGAGAATATCAGATTCTATTTCCCGGATCATTATTCAAAGCCTGACGCTGCGGCAGCATTTATATCTCTTCTTAAAGGAATAAAGTCAAAGGAAGAGTTCATTCCAAACATCTATGAAGAGTATGCATTACACGCAGTGATCCACAGCTACATCCATCAGTGTGAGGACAAGGGCACAAGCCCTGCAAGGAACATGCCGTCAGAAGCCCGCAGCTACGTTTATTCCATTCTCAGAAACGAATATCTGGAGGACGGCGAGCGTGATGAGCAGGATCCGGAGTTCCTCATGACAACATTTGAAGACATGTACGACTACGACGAATTTGTAACCTACAATATGGATTACGGAATGCTTGATCACATGACAGCAGAAGAGATCACTGCCGCGAGAGAGAAGCATTAAGCATTTTCATGAATGTATTTCAGAATCTCAGAAAAGTCAGTTATGTATCTGTAACTTTCATCAGATTCCGGTATGAAAAGAGCAGGCGCGGTCATGACACGATACTTCACAACGAGCTCGATGCCTGACTTATCATCCGCCGGACACTCTACATATGGGATTCCCGCATCCATAAGCTCCTTCTTCACCTGTTTACATCTGGAGCAATGAAATGTGGTAAGTAATTTTAATTCCTGATTCATAAACACCTCAGTTACTGCCGGCTTTGCCGGATTCATTTCCTTTATTACGCCGGTAATTGTAGCATGTGAAGGTTTCGGCATCAATCGGGTCTTCATTTATGACTTATATCATACATATAACAAAAATACGGTGATCAATGCAGTAAAAGAGGAGATCAACCTATGCTGACAGATATTATCGGATTTATCTTATCAGGCGTCATGCTCGTCTTTATGATATCCTTTATTCTTTTGGGATATGCCCTTTTCAGGAACAAACCTGAACTTGCAGGCATTTCACGAAAGGCCATAATATTCAGCTTTCTGATATTTGCAGTGGCTGTAGTATTTCTTCAGCTCATATTCAGAAACTAATCAGAAAAGAGGCTATTTATGTTCGATCCAAATTACAGACTGGGACTCGACCTTGAACTTTTGAAGAGAAAGGATCTTGTCCGCTTTTTCGACATCGACGGTGTTCTTGCAGTTTACGGCTATGGCTCGGACGGCATCAATGTCTGCGGCGACGATGAATTCGACGCCTTCGTGGAAGAGCACGACATATATGAGACAGCTGCAGGTCCCGAATTCATCAGACAGTATATAGAGACCTGCACCGACTGTTCCAGAAATTTCATTCTCAGTTTGTCCAGCACTAAAACGCAGGATGCTCAGAAGGTCAGGTTCATAAACCGTGTTTATCCCGGGCTGTTCAAACCTGAAAATATCCTTTTCACAAGAGACTCTGACAAGTCAGTCATGGTGAAAGAGACTCTTGAAAGGGAATTTGATGGCCTTAAGACCCCCCATCTCTTTATCGATGATGATACCCGGGTCCTTTACAGGCTTCAGCTCGGCGGAGTTACTGCCGTTCACATCTCAAGCCTTCTTCAGCTCGCAGCCCTAAAATGATATATTCAGACTTTTGATCTGCTGATGAAGCTGCACTGTCCAGTTTCCAGGACACAATTTCTTGACAATTACGACACAAAATCTCCATCAATTAAACAAAATTGAGTCACACTTTTTCACTACTATTCAAGACGTAAACAAAAGAAACAGCAATAAGCCAGTGAAAATCAACTTGATGGAGGTTTATCATGTATAGAAATTTAGGAAAACGTGTTGCAACTATAGTTTTGAGTGCCCTTGTATTCGGATCTGTTTCCGGCGTGGCCATGGTGGGCGTGGGAAGAGCTGCCCAGTTCGCAACTTCTCAGAACGTGGCGGCTCAAACAGCTTCAGGTACTGATGCCAATGCTTCTGCCGTAAACACAGTACAGGATAATTCATCTGCCGGCGCTTCAACCATGCTGGCTGATGGAAACAATAACTCCACAGCAGTAAATACCGCATCATCTGCCGGAACAGCCAAAACGGTTTCTGAGATCGCACAGGATGCCATGCCTCAGGTAGTATCCATCACAAATACCATAAGATATAAGCAGTATGGCTATTCCATGTTCGGTCTGGGCGGAGAATCCGAGTCTGAAGCCGCAGCCAGCGGTTCAGGAGTTATCGTCGGAAAGACAGACAGCGAGCTTCTCGTTGCCACAAACCATCACGTTATCGAAGATTCAACCACTCTGAGCGTACAGTTCGTGGACGGTACTTCTGCAGACGCACAGATAAAGGGTGAAGATTCAGATGCCGATCTTGCCGTAATCGCTGTAAAGCTCAGCGACATCCCGGCAGAAACATTGGCAAAAATAGAGATAGCAGAGTTTGGCGATTCAGACGCGCTTCAGGTAGGAGATCAGGTCGTAGCCATCGGTAATGCTCTCGGCTATGGCCAGTCAGTTACCACCGGAATCATTTCCGCAAAGGACAGGGATGTGGAGACTAACAAGGGAACCGAGTCAGGACTTCTCCAGACAGATGCAGCCATCAATCCCGGCAACTCAGGCGGTGCTCTTCTTAATATGAACGGACAGCTGATCGGTATCAATGTTGCCAAGTATTCAAGTACCGATGTTGAGGGTATGGGCTATTCCATCCCGAGCAACAAGGCGAAGGCCATCATCAGCACACTTTCAAGCAAGGAAACAAGAAGCAAGGTCTCCGATGAAGACCGCGGATATCTGGGTATTCAGGCAAAGACCATAGATGCCGCAACAGCAGAAGCCTACGGCATGGTCCAGGGCGTTTATGTTTACAAGATAGTTGAGGGCACAGCCGCAGCATCTTCAGATCTTCAGGAAAAGGATATCATCGTGAAGTTCGACGACCAGAGCGTAACAAGCTTTGACGATCTTCAGAATCTACTCGGAAGATACTCTGCAGGAGAGACCATCAACCTTACAGTTAAGCGTCCAAACGGAAGCACATACGACGAAAAGGTGATCTCCATAACATTGACAGCAAATCCTGACAAGACTTCATCCAATGCCTCAGACTCACAGAATCAGAACAACTCTGATTCCGCTAAGGACAGCGAAGAGATGTTCCGTGAATTCATTCAGGGCCTTCCACAGTTCTATATGAACTAAGGCTTTAAGAGGGGTGTAATGTTAAAAAATACTTTAACATTGCATCTCTCTTTATATGCTAAAATGAACTGACAAAGTGGGGGCGCAAAGCGGATAGAACAGTCCGATA
This sequence comes from Lachnospiraceae bacterium JC7, assembly GCA_000513555.1. Taxonomy (GTDB): domain Bacteria; phylum Bacillota; class Clostridia; order Lachnospirales; family Lachnospiraceae; genus Oribacterium. Next base: position 181,977 of record ALYD01000002.1, on the reverse strand, counting down.
TCGATTTATGACACTCAAGTCATGAAGTAAATCGAAACATCGAAAGGAACTTTTTAATGCAGAATTACAACGGCAGCTACAACCGTTACGGAAATTACAGCGGTAATCATCACAGAAAAAAGCAGGGCGGGTGCGGATGTGGCTGCGGATGCCTCGGTGTGATCATCGCTGCTGTTCTTGTTGTGCTTGCACTTTCCATAATCAGATTGCCGGAGGAAATCGTACCGGATCTAAACATTGAAACTGTCACCGGCCCGGATTTCACTTCTATATATAACAGGCTCAGAAATTCCTTAACTGACGGGATCTTCGATGATCACGAAACTAAAGTCTCAGTGCCAGAAGAAACCGGAAAAACAACTGCACCGGAATCAGCCGGAGAGAGCAGTACGGAAAGCCGGAAAAAGATAACAGAGACTGAAGCGACGTCTTCCGTAGAAAGTACCGAAGCGCCATCGGAAGTATACAGCAACTTGAATACTTCAGATCTGGACGGATACTATTGCTATGATCTTCTAAATGATAATTTAAAGCTTGTATACAGAGAGATCCTCGAGGCCCTCACCGAGAGGACAGAAAGAAAGGTGTCAACACTGGACACTACTGAGCTCAATACAATTTACAATTATGTAGTCGCGGATCACCCTGAGATCTTTTATTCCAGCAGTATACACTACACTCAGGAAATGATAAACGGAGTGGTCACATCCATCAAAGTGAGAGGTCAGTACTCAATGAGTGCGGAAAATGCCTCTTCCTATGAAGCAGCCATGGTACCTGTGGTCCAGTCAATTCTCGTAAACGTTCCGGGATACGCGGACGGAACTGAGACTTCAGACTACACCAAGATAAAATATATTTATGACTATATAATCGAAAATACTGAATATGTTGCCGGAGCCGACGAAAATCAGAATATCATATCTGTTCTGCTGAATCACCGTTCTGTCTGTAACGGCTATGCGAAGACCTTCCAGTATCTTTCACAGCAGCTTGGTATACCTTCGGTCCTGGTGACGGGCTATGCAGAGGGTGGTCTTCATGCATGGAATGCAGTGCTGATGGACGGATCATGGTATCAGTTCGATGTGACCTTCGGAGATTCCCGGTTTTCCTCCGGAAAAGCTTCATCAGTCATTAACTACGCATATTTCGGATTGACGGATCAGCAGATGAATACCAATCACTCTGCCCTCGGAACCATTCCTGTTCCTGCATGCAATGATACATCCGGCAATTATTTCATAAAAAACGATATGTATTTTGATACGGCTGACAGCAGAGCTGTAGGCGAGCTGGTCAGTTCGGTACAATCCTCAGGCGGAAACATCGTTCAGTTCCGTACAGACTCGGCAGCGACCATGTCTGCTCTTATGGATTCACTTTTTACGAATCAGAAGATATATGATTATCTCGATAATGTCAGATCCTTTAACTACACGCTGATCGATTCACAAAATACGATGATAATCATGTTTTAAAATATAATTAAGGAGCATAAATATGAAACGGACAAAGCTTTTTACTTCTGTAATCGCAGCCTTCCTTGCGTCAGCATCCCTTGCTGTTACATCCTTTGCAGGCTCATGGGCCTGGATCGACACAAACGGCGACGGACTTGCCGCCTGCTATTATTTCACAGATGACGGCACTGTGCAGTGTGGCGGAACCACCCCGGACGGCTATACTGTCAATGAAAACGGAGCGATGATCATGAACGGAGTTGTTCAGGAACGCTCTGTGCTCACTGACAAGGCGCACGAAAACATTGCCTTTTCCGGTACTACAGATACTGCCAATGTAAGCAACGGAAGATATCACTTCACCACCGCGAAGTCCATGGGCATGGAGCTTCCCTTCAGCGGAGTTGACATCCTGAACCTTCAGGTCAACATCGACACCGAAAAGAACCTGAACCTTTCCATCGCCTACGAAGACGGACAGATAGGTACCATAACTCTTCCGGTCAATCAGGACGGAACCTACACCATGACCACCACAGGCGGCGATGTCATCATAAGCTTCGGCAGCAATGAACTCACATGGAGCGGAGAGTACTACGGTATCCCGACTGTACTTACTGCAGTGAAGGATTGAGCGTGATTTAATTGTATGGTATAGTAATAAAACATTTTTACTAACCGAGGTACACAACATGACAGACTATAAACTTTTGACTGCACAGATCAAATCACTGGCAGAGGATGATCATAACTTCATTCCTGTACTCAGCAATGCTTCTGCATTGATAAAAAGCACCCTTCCGGATCTTAACTGGGCAGGATTTTATCTTGTGAAAAAAGACCAGCTGGTTTTGGGACCTTTTCAGGGGAATGTTGCCTGCATTCACATCGCAAAGGGAAGAGGAGTATGCGGAACCGCATGGGCAGAAGATAAGACCCAGCTGGTGGAGGACGTTCATCAGTTCCCGGGACATATCGCATGTGACAGTGCGTCAAATTCCGAGATAGTAGTTCCGATTCATAACAAAATTACGGCAGAGATCGTCGGAGTGCTGGATATCGACAGCCCGAGCCTTTCCAGATTTACAGAAGAGGACAGAACAGGCCTTGAGGAACTGGTAAAGGGACTTGAAGAAGTGACCGAATGGGAATAAAAATTAAAAACTGATGCAAGGCGATGGAAAATATGCTGATTTTTCATCGCCTTTTATTTTAGGGGTCGAATTTTACCGTAATGATGTTATAATCTCATTCATGAGTACAGAACAGAAAACAATCAATTACAAATGGATACCTTTTACCACTTATATCCTTATCGGCATAAATGTTATCGTTTTTCTCTTTGAAGAACTGTGCGGCGGAAGTGAAAATCTTCAGACTGCACTGAATTTTGGTGCCCTATACACTCCGTATGTGTTTTTTAACGGTCAGATATACCGTATTTTCACATCCATATTCCTTCACTTCGGAGTTGAGCATCTCGGAGCAAATATGATCTCACTGTGTGCCATAGGCCCCTACGTAGAGCATTACTTCGGACACTTCCTTTTCCTGGTGCTTTACATCTTTTCGGGTCTTATCGGCAATATGGTCTCCATGTTCTTTGAGTGGAACAGTGGTATTTTCAGTATCTCTGCAGGAGCCAGCGGTGCCATCTTCGGACTTTTGTCGGTTTTCATTCTTTTTGCCCTGAATCCGAAACTTCGAAGAGTCTTCCCTATACAAAGAGTGATACTTTCGATATTCCTTTCTCTTGTAGCAGGGCTCAATGATCCGTCCATAGATTTTGCAGCTCATTTCGGAGGACTGGTAGGCGGACTGATACTTGCATTTATCATGCAGGAAATAATAAGATTCAGCATACGACGGGAGAGACTAACGAACTGATATCCGCCTAAACTCTTAATTTTTGACGCATTTCAGCCCGCTTTATTACCTTAATAATTTACCTTTTGCGTCTTAAGAATTTCATAATATCAGATTTCGTTTTTCTTCAATCACTATTTTCCGGAGTTGTGTATATTAAAGACAGTTGAGAATAATATATTAAATAAATGCACACTCCTTAATAGTTATTTACTCACTTCAATCAAATCCTTTTTGAACCCTGGCCGCACACCAGGGTTTTTTTAGTGTATAAGTCCAGTGTCAGGCGGCTATGCATACGGCAAGCTTGCTTGCAAGTATGCATAGACATCTGACACGACAACAGAAATCGAGAATAAGCGCGATAGCGCGAATTCGAGATTCCTGTTAGGATTGCGAAAGTTGCGCAGCAACGAAGCAATCCGCAGGACTTATACACTTTCATGAGCGATTTGCGAATTTTTGTAGGATTGTGAGAGTTGCGCAGCAACGGAACAATCCGTAGGGCTTTATACGATTTCATGCGCGATAGCGCGAATTCGAGATTCCTGTTAGGATTGCGAAAGTTGCGCAGCAACGAAGCAATCCGTAGGACTTATACACTTTTATATACCCCATAAATTCCTTTTATACATTCACTCTTGCTTTCTTCCCTCATCCAAAATAAAATAGAAAGGCTGTCTTATTTTAAGACAACAAATTATAGAATATAGGTTTTTTTATGTCAGAAGATAATAGAATAGTTTTGGAAGATCGCGAAACTACAGATGTTGAAACACTTGATTATTCAAGCGTGTCTTCTAATAATGATACAAACTATACTGAGTTTGATGGCAGTTCTGATGCCATCACAAAAAATGAAGCTGCCGACATTAGCATCGGTATAAGCTCAGGAAACGATGACTTCACTGATGAGGACATCTCTGAAGAGGATCTTTCCGAAGAAGACAAGGAAGCAAGATCTCTCGATATGGAGGCTCTTTCCAATCTTGAGAACATATCTGCAGACGATCCTGTACGAATCTATCTCAAGGAGATCGGAAGCTATCCGCTGCTCACACCGGAAAGAGAGCATGATCTCGCTGTAAGATGCAAGAACGGCGACTTAAGTGCGAAGCAGGAGCTTGTAGAATGTAACCTTCGTCTCGTTGTTTCCATCGCAAAGCGTTACACAGGAAGAGGCATGAATTTCCTCGATCTTATTCAGGAAGGAAACATTGGCCTCATGCGTGGAGTCGAGAAGTTTGAGCCGGACAGAGGCTTCAAGCTTTCTACCTATGCAACATGGTGGATCCGTCAGTCCATAGCAAGAGCCCTTGCAGACCAGTCCAGAACCATCAGAGTTCCTGTACATATGGTTGAGCTTATCAATAAAATAAAGAAGACTTCACGTCAGCTGGCATTGGAACTTGGCCATGAGCCTACAACACAGGATCTGAGTCTCGCACTTGATATCCCTGAGGAAAGAATTCAGGAAGTCATCAATTACGATGCAGGACCGGCTTCACTGGACAGCAAGGTAGGTGAGGATGAAGATTCGGATCTCGGATCCTTCATCGCGGATGATAAGATCATTTCACCCGAGCAGAATATCAACAATGTAATGATGAAGCAGCAGCTCGACAAGATCCTCGTTAATCTCAGCGACAGAGAGCGAGAGGTCCTTGAGATGCGTTACGGTCTTGTGGATGGTCACGAAAGAACTCTTGAGGAGATCGGAACCATTTATCACGTAACCAGAGAGCGTATCCGTCAGATCGAGAACAAGGCATTACATAAACTCCAGAATCCAAAGTACAAGCGTGAGCTTGACGGATTCCTTGAGTCATAAGTATTTTTTATTTCGGCTTTCTGTTATAAAATAGCAGAAAGCTTTTTCTGTATTTTTCAAAGAGGTAATAAATGAACGAAAAGCAAACACGTAGATCCGGAAATTCCGGAAAATCTTCAAAAAGCGGCAACAGATCAGGTTCCTTCGGAAAGAAGCCTGCTTTAAAGGGTGCGAAGGGAAAACCGGGCGCAGCAGGAAAGCCTTTCTACCAGACAAAGCTCAAGGGTAAATCCGGCGCTCAGGTCGGTGATTATGTAATGATCTCCGACGGAAAGAAGAAGATCACAACACGTATCAATCTTCCAAATCACCCTTTTGCGAAGAAGGAAGTAGGTGAGATGGTAGTCATAAAGGGCGTGGAATGGTATCTCATCAGAATCTTCATTCAGGGAACCGCAGCATATAACAAGATCTTTGATGCCGACACCCAGCGCGAACACTTTGGATACTAAACGGAGGGCCAATGTCTACATCTTTATTTGAACTGATCAGCGATAACATCCAGACAAATGATATGCTCCCGGAAGGGTTCCGACTCTCCGGAGATACATTGACACAGTCTCAGGAAAAGGTTCGTCTCGTGGACGGAGCCCTGGACGGCATGTATCTCTTTCATAATCTGCCCGGCAACAGCGAGATAGAAGGCCTCATCGAGATCATCAATGAAGCTTCACAGCATGACTTCGACGCCGCAGACTATGATCTTCACGATTTCTTTTCCGATAAAGACTGCCGCATGCTGCCTTTGGTTGAGAAAATAGAGCAGTGGGTCAATGACAACACCGACACGATAGATGCTGAAGCTCTTTTTGAGTTTGCGGCCAACATCATAGTAAAGACCGGTAACCCGGAATGTCTCAAGTTCGCACTTGTTTTACTTGAAATGATGGATACCGACGACAATGATGCAGTAAAGGATGTTGTGCGCACCCTTGCACGCTCAGAGGAGCTCACACTTTTCTCCATTTTCGTAGCCGAGACCTGGAAGGACTCAACCGAAGCCATCCTTGATTTTGCGAAGCACACAAGAGGATGGGGAAGGATCCACGCAGTCGAGCACATAGATGCCACATCAGGAAAAGTCAAGGACTGGCTCTTCCATGAAGGTGTGAAGAACACCATCGGTGCCGCATATTCAGCCCGCACAGTGGCAGAGAAGATCAGTCTCGGAAAGGTATTTACAAATCCCGCATTTAACTCTGACGACTATCTTCTGGCCCGTCCTATCATGGAAGGACTTCTTAATGAAGGCTCTCTTCAGGGTATAAGCTCCATGAAGGACAGAAGCGGGATCATAGGAGGATACCTGAAGCAGTCAGAAAACAGAACCCACACACCGGAAACTGTGGCAACGCTTCTTGATATCAGAGATTATCTCAGCAATAACATATTTGCCGAGTCAGGAAAGCTCAGTGACAGCCTGGAAAAGCTTCTGAATTCAGATTCCATAAAGAATTCCGTTCAGCAATTCATAGCAGAGAAGAAGGGTTTCCGCCTTGCCTGCCGTATGGGCATAGACTGCCGCGATGAGATCCTGAACGCCATGTCAGAGGATTTTTCAACTCATGCTTCTCTCGTAGACATTCTTCCAAAGGATACAGACACCCTCGGAAAGCTCTTTGCGATCTACAGAGAAAAGCTTCCTCTTCAGATGATGGCATCCGGTCCTAAGGATAACCTCGGTATAGGAGAGGAGTATCGCCCTTATCATCAGCTCAGCTTCCTGGTGCAGAACCTTGCAGACACAGCAGGTGAGGGAGAAGATTTCATTATCTATTCTCTGAACTGTCCTGTTAATGCCAACCGCCAGATGGCTCTCAGTACCCTTGAGGAATGGCTGAAGGACGATTATGTTCCGTCCACCGCTGTTAAAAACGCGGTCTGGAAACTGAAGGAGCAGGAGCCGGCTGAAGATATAAGGAATTTGCTGGAGAAGATAAAGATATAAGGAGAAAATATAACATAATTACGGTAAGGACTTTTGACTTTGTAACATTATTACGGTCTGAACTTATATCATCATGACGGTATCACCTTTCGGGGTGGTACCGTTTTTTTGTTATATCTCATTTACCGTAATTTTGTTATGTTTCGTCTTTTATGTTGCTGATAAGGATACTTTCAGGCTGGATTTTACCGTATATATGTTATAAGTAGCCTCAAAATAGGCTACGAAAAGCTTCGTTGAACCTGAAAATCAGAATTAAACCGGAGGAGTGCAGTAGATTAAGAGATATATAACAAAATTACGGCTTAAGTTTTTCTTACATTTGAAATTGCAGCCTAAGTTTTAACACGTTAATCCGATAAATACCGTATTTTAGTTATATTACAAACAATCATGTAGGATAAAACCCGTTCTGCGTAACTGAAATACACACGTAATTGTGTCACTTTTACGGAATTAAATATCATATCTTTCTTTCCACACAGCCCAGTGTGTCTACCGTAAATATGTTATGTGTCCAAAAACAGCGCTTTTTTATAACAAAATTACGGCTTAATTATTCTTTACGAAACCACCGTCATTGTGTTATCTTATCATTCCTGTGACCGTAATTTTGTTATAAGACGATTTAAACAAAAATGATGGTCCTAATTAGTGCGATTTGACGATACAATCGTAAAAATCGACTCAACTTTCAGAGTCAGAAGGTCAAATAGCGGAAAATCATATCACGATTATGACTTTTTCAAGGGTACCGGATAATGGCAGACGATCATACAGGATAGTGCTCCGATACTACGAAGCCCTGATTTTTAAGACCGTAAATCTGTTATGTTTAACCGTCATTGTGTTAGACCTCGCCGTAAATTTGTTATGGGTCACCGTAAATCTGTTATTTATGTGGACAAAAAACGACGTATTTCTGCGGTTTTTGGTATTAAATAATATAAATATATATAATATTAAATAAATCAAATAAAAAACCAACTAAGCTTAAACAGAAACGTGCACGCGAAAAAAACACAGGTAACAAAAACAAAAAATATAAGCATGAGATGCCCGGTCTTAGGCATTGGCATGAAAGGATAATGCAACTTTCGTGATGCTGAGACGGGAAATCAGGTAAGAATAGAGATATAACAAAATTACGGTCATTGATTTTTAGAGTTATGAGTTTTACTATATTGACATGTAAACGTGAAACGGAGTTTTGCAGATGGCAACTTATAAGACGCAAAAACAGAAGATGGACGATCAGCGTACATATCTGGTTGTAAAGGATAACGCGCTTATTCAGAAGGCGAAATACAACCTTACCGCTAACGAGCAGAAACTCGTAAACTATGTTATCACCATGATCAAACCGGGTGAGGAAGAGTTCAAGAAGTACGAGATCAGGGCATTGGATTTTGCCAGACTTTGCGGTATCGATCCGAAAAATGTGTATCGTGATTTCAGAAATATGATTGATTCCATAGACGAGAAGGCGTTCTGGGTAAACATTGACAACAGAGTCATCAAATTGAGATGGTTCAATGAGCCGGAGTACAATGAGCGTAAGGGAACCATCAGTCTGATCCTCGACAGCCGTATCAAGACCTACCTTCTCGGAATTCAGAACAATTTTACGGAATACGAGCTTTACAATATCCTTTCCATGACCAGCAAGTACTCACCGCGTCTCTATGAGCTTGCGAAGTCATATGCCTATAAGGGACATGTAGATATATCGATCGATGCATTGAGAGAGAATCTGATGGCAGACGTATACAGTGCCTTCGGAAATTTCAAGCAGAGAGTTCTTTCTCCTGCCATAAAGGAGATCAACGAATATACCGATATTACGGTATCCTATGACTGTATCACAGATAAGGGTGAACTGGTTAAGGGAAAGCTTCAGGGAAAACGTATCACTCATATAAGATTATATATAGAGAACAAGGATACTCTGGATCGCTTTGCTACATATAACAAGACAGTCAGCAAGATAGAAAAGCGTAATCTGCAGTTCAAGGGCCAGCTGACACTCAATTTTGATGAGTCGGGTTCCCTGGTGGAAATCGCCTGAGGATACAGAAGGCGAAAGAATGTTTGATGTCGATTTGTGTCGCGAAAGAGACATATTCGAATGAAAACAGCTTATAAGGATACTATTTTACTACAAATTTAAGTGGATGCAATAAAATGCGTCCATTTTTTTATACTTTTTTTCAAAAAAGACTAGACATGCAATAAAAAAACGCTATAATAGAATAGCTTGATTCTAAAAATAGCGGTAGTCTGTAAATCGATAGATTAAGCGCTTAGATCATGTGCTACTATGTTGTTTCAGCGATTCTAATATAAAGAGGTAGGGTAATGGCAGTAGAAATCAAACCGGTTCTCGAAGTTGAGGAAATCTCAGATGATAAGAAGTTTGGACGTTTTGTATGCGCACCACTTGCAAAGGGTGAGGGTACAGTTATCGGAAATTCTTTAAGACGTATTCTTCTTTCATCAATGCCTGGCGCTGCAGTTAGCGAGGTAAAAATTGATGGAGTTTATCATGAGTTTTCATCCATCCCTGGTGTTAAGGAAGATGTCAGCGATATCATCCTTAACTTAAAGAAGCTTGCAATTAAAAATACATCATCAAGCGACGATCCTGTTATGGCGTACATTGACTATGCCGGAGAGGGTATCGTTCGTGGTTCTGATATCAAGGTTACTTCAGAAGTAGAGATCGTAAACAAGGATCAGGTCATTGCTACACTTTCAGGTAAGGAAGCAAGACTTTATATGGAGATAAAGATGACAAAGGGTCGTGGTTATGACGGTGCCAACACTCGTGACCGCAGCGATCTTCCTATCGGTGTCATCGCAGTTGATTCTATCTATTGCCCTGTAGTCAGAGTAAATATGGTCATCGATCCGATCGAGGGTACCAACGAAGAGAAGCTTACTCTCGATGTTACCACAAACGGAACTATGGCTCCTGACGATGCAGTTTCTCTTTCTGCCCGTATTCTTGACTCACATCTTAAGCTTTTTGCTGATATGGATGTCAGTGTTGAGAGCGAGGTTAAGGTTGAGGACGCAGGAAATAGCGATTCTAACGATCTTATGAACATGAACATCGATGAGCTCGAGCTCAGTGTTCGTTCTTATAATTGTCTTAAGAGAGCAGGCATCAACACTGTTGGTGATCTCTGCAGTAAGAATCTTGAGGATCTTTCAAAGGTTCGTAATATGGGTCGTAAGTCAATCGACGAGATCCTTGGTAAGCTTGAGTCCATGGGACTTGTACTCAGCAGCAGAGATGCAGAGTAATTGAATTTCGGTAAACATAACAGGAAGACGGTTTCTTACGAAACCGTCTTTTTTTCATGATATGATATAAGTGTCATAAGTCCTCCTCCATTTGTGTCTGCACAAAAGTGGAGGATAGGCTTCATGACACGTTCCGATATCGACTTTTGACACCACAGCATAATAACGTAATGAATGATTTTGACAGAAAAGAATATAATTTTAAAATCGAAGAGAACCGAATGAGCCGGATGATGAAGGATATGCGGGCAGAGATCGCAAGACAGAGACCTGTGGTTCCTTTCACTGAATCGGATATAGATATGGTCCGCAGGCAGGCACAAAAGATCGGAAACATGAAAATGCTGACGGACCCGGAGGGCTGGTACGTGGCCATGGTTTTGTCCGGTTATCTAACGAAGGATAAGGACAGAAGGCTCTATTTTTCTGAAATTTTGCATGCCCATTTAAGCGGTATTTCACCGAGTCTGGTGTATACAGATCCATATTATCGAAATATAATGATTCCCGATGATCTGACCTTGGGAAATCATCATTTTGCTACACTTTCATATGATCAGGGTGAAATAATAGAGTTAAATCCCGATATGTCGGAGGGAATGTATATTCCTCATTACGGATATCTCAGAGAAGCTCTGGAAGTCCCCTGTATCACTGAGGATAAGCCTGAGGAAGCTGTCTGGATGAGTCTGTCTCCCGGTGAGATCATTACCATGAAAGAGGATATCGACAATGCTGAAGGCAGGCTTCTGACACTTGGTCTCGGGCTTTCGTACTACGCATATATGACGGCCAGAAAGTCTTCGGTTTCTTCTGTTACGGTCATCGAGAGAGAGGCAGAGACCATAGAGCTTTTCGAGAATTACATACGTCTACAGCTTGGAAAAGACGAAGCAGGGAGAGACATTGCCGAAAAAATAAGTATCATACAGGCAGATGCCTTTGATTTTATGGAGACTGTAAAAGATGGGGACTATGACTACATTTTTGCGGATCTTTGGGAGGGGCCCTATGACGGCAAGCCCATGTATCACAGAATAAAGGGCATGACTGAGGGATTCAGAAGGACGGAAGTGCACTACTGGATACTGCCGCAGATGCTGTCAATATGAAGAGAGTAAAGGAGATCGGATTTTGGCTATACTTACAACCTTATGTTACATAGAAAATGATGAGCAGTATCTGATGCTTCATCGCACCAAAAAGAAAAACGACCTGAATGAAGGGAAGTGGATAGGTGTAGGAGGCAAATTCGAAAAGGATGAGAGTCCCGAGGAATGTCTGCTTCGGGAAGTCAGAGAAGAGACGGGCTATACATTGACATCATGGAGATATCGAGGGATAGTGACTTTTATTTCAGGAAGAGCAGAGACGGAGTATATGCATCTTTTCACGGCGGACGGATTCACCGGGAATCAGGTGGTATGCAATGAAGGAGAGCTAAAGTGGATCGATAAAAAAGAGGTTTCCGGGCTCAATGTCTGGCCCGGTGACCGCATATTCCTCAGGCTTCTTCTGGAGAGGGACAGTTTCTTTTCCCTGAAGCTTGTATATGATGCGGAGGACAGGCTTCTGGAGGCAAAGCTGGATGGAGAGGAATATGACATGCCCATATGACACAGATTTTGCAGGGATCTGGAATGTGGCGCCAGCCCACGCAGCTCGAGATAAGTTCCATAAGGGGACTTATCATATAGTCCGAGCCCTCGTGAAGTGAATTTAAATGGCTTGTGTTTCCATAGAGCATGTAAGGACAGCTTTAGTGGTTTAGAAGTGCTGAACGAATCTATGTCGAATATTGAAATTTTTGGTATTAATCTCGGAAAATGTAGGTGGAGGAAAGAAATGGGAAAGTTCTATTTTGTACGTCATGGACAGACGGTTTGGAATGTTGAGAATAAGATATGCGGAGCAACTGACAGTCCCCTTACTGAAAAGGGACATGAGCAGGCGAGAGAGACTGCTATGGAACTAAAGAGAAGGATAGATGCGGGAGAGATACATATCGACGAAATAATTTCATCACCTCTTTCCAGAGCCTATGATACAGCGGAGGAGATCTCAAAAATCACTGGAGTTCCTATGAGGGCGGAGCAGAGACTCATTGAGCAGAATTTCGGAAAATGGGAGTCAACACCGAGAGACGGAGCGGATTTCAAGCTGGCTAAGCAGAACTTCATCGATGATTATGAGGGCGGTGAGTCCATGTTCAGAGTAGCCCAGAGAATCTACAATCTCCTCGATGATATAAAGAAGGAGCCGGATAAGGTATACCTTCTGGTGGCACATAACGGTATCGCGAGATTTATAATGTCTTATTTTGAAAATATGACCAATGAGGAGTTTGCTGCTTTCGGCGTAAAGAACGCAGAGCTTCGGGAGTTTGATTTCTGAGAAATCAAACCGTAAATATGTTATAAGTCAAAGTGATGCTATGGCAGAATACGCTTCTTTGGCATTCTGAATTTTTAGATGCCGAGTCCGGGCTTGAAGCATTGTATATAAATCCGGCAGAGCCGGATGATTTTTTGGCATGAGCCCAAAATCACATGTACGGATATTTGAGGAATAAAAAGGTAGATGGACAGATTTGTGCGGAAAAATCAGAAAGAACTTAGATGCGGACTTACCACCGGAACCTGCGCTGCAGCCTGCGGGAAGGCAGCCATGCTGAATCTTCTGACCGGTCAGGTTCCTGAAATGGTGAACATAACTCTTCCGGGAGGCGATACAGTTTCCCTCAAGGTTCAAAAAGAGAATTCTGATCAGTTTTTGTCAGAGTCTTTGGAATCAGAAGCGTTTCAAATTTTCGAAAAAGTTTCTGGAAAAACTGATAATAATGAACCGTGTGATGTACGAAGTGAAGATTCTGAAAAAGCTATTAAGGATTTTCATTGTTCCGGTAATTGTCAGGATGACTTTAATGGGAGAACCGGTGGAAGACATTGTTCAGAATTCTTCACTGTTAAGGACTCGGGGGATGATCCTGATGTGACGAACGGAACTGAAATTCATGTTAGAATCGAAGAAGTTGATCCGGAAAATGTACCTAAGCATTCTTTTTGCTGTGAGGGTGATTCCGGGCTTTTTCTTACAGGTGGTAAAGGTGTAGGTGTAGTTACGAAGCCGGGGCTCCATCAGAATATAGGTGAGAGTGCCATCAATCCTGTTCCGAGGGAAATGATATTCGGGGCTGTAAAGGATGTAATTGACGCCACAGGGAATGAGGAACACAGAGAGATATTTCTTATCACTGTCATAGTACCGGAAGGGGAAGAACTGGCAAAGAAGACATTCAACCCCATGCTTGGGATCGAGGGAGGCATTTCCATTCTGGGTACCACAGGTATAGTTGAGCCAATGTCTGAGGCCTCAATAGTGGCTACCATCGAGACTGAAATAAGGCAGAAGCTTGCTCTTTCCGAAGCATCGGAACCCGGTTTAATCGCGGTTCCCGGGAATTATGGAAAGCGCTATGCAGAGGAACTTGGGTTCGATCCCGGGAGATGTGTCACGGTGTCGAACTATATCGGAGAAGCTATAGACCTTGCCATTTCTTACGGCTGCGGACGCTTTCTTCTCATCGGAAATGTGGGAAAGCTCGTGAAGCTTGCTGCCGGGATAATGAATACCCACAGTAAGGTTGCTGATGGCAGGTGGGAGATATTTGCTGCACACCTTGCACTGTGCGGAGGAACGACAGAGCAGGTGAGGGCCATGAGAGAGGCCGCCACCACAGAAGAAATGCTCACGAGACTCGAGGAAATGGGCCTTAGGGAAAAAGTCATGGCATCCATCATGAAGGAAGTTGAGTTCCAGATGGAGCACCGTATCAAAGGAAAGATGGAGTTCGGAGTCATTGTCTATTCCGAGAGATTCGGGATGGTCGGACAATGCGGAGAGGCAGCTAAAACTGGGAGGTAGCAACATGAGTTCCTTGTTTGATGATTTAAAAGAAGGTTTACAAGAAGCCATTGATTTTGAAAAAGGGAATAGTAGTGCTAAAACAGTAACTTTTGTGATTGAGCCTGTAAAAAAGATAGCTTAGCCTTCATTAAAAAATGTTAATAATGAGTCTACGTTAAGTTGGTTTTTGGCATATTAGATAAATGAATAATACTAAAAAAGCCAGGAGTGTCCGCTCCTGGTTTTTTAGTAAATCAACATTTTATTTCGCATACGACAAATAATATTGATAATGTAGTACGCGCACGATAAAATAATATAAAAGTATCGTGCTGGCAGGATGATTAATGGAGGGATCATGAATCATAGTATACTGAAACAGGTAATTTTAGATCAAATTGAGGTTATACAAAATGCCGAGATTATTGATCGTGAATATAATTTTGAAAAGAATATCAATTACATTCTGGTCGGACTTAGAAGAGCTGGAAAATCTACACTCCTATACAAGATTGCGAGAGAACTCGTAGACGCAGGCTGTGACTGGTCACAGATAGTATATGTCAATTTTGAGGATGATAGATTATTAGGTTTCACGAAAGATGATTTTAATGACATCCTTGAGACTGCTTATGAATTAACAAATGCTAAAGAAGTTTATTATTTTTTTGATGAAATCCAGATTATTGAAGGATGGGAGCATTTTGCCAGAAGAATGGCGGATCAGAAAAAGCATGTATATATCACAGGAAGCAACGCAAAAATGCTTAGTTCCGAAATGGAAAGAATTCTTGGAGGAAGATACCTTTCCAAAATGATAATGCCTTTTTCACTTTATGAATCGCTGGATTATAAGAAAATTGAGCATGATGAAAAGGCACTGCTCACAACCGCTAAAGTTGCAAAGATCCGCAGAGGCAGTCAGGAATATATTATGAGTGGAGGTTTTCCTGAAGCACAACTATTATTCAACAAAAGAGAATATATTAAGAGCGTTTATGAGAAAGTTATCCTAGGTGACATTATAGAACGTGAAAAAGTAAATAATAAGATGGCACTCAGGCTTATGATAAAGAAAATAGCTGAAACAGTGATGCATGAGATTTCTTTCACTACACTAGCCGGAAATGTAAAAGCTACTGGAATCAAGACATCGACGGATTCAATGATAGATTATGTGTCATATGCAGAAAATGCCTATTTACTCTTTAGAACTAAGAATTATGTCAATAAATTTGCAGAAAAAGAGAGTACTCCTAGATTTTATTTTTACGATAATGGGCTATTGTCATTATTTCTTGTAGATAAATCATCAACATTATTGGAGAATGCAGTTGCTGTATATCTTAAACGTAAGTATGGAGATAATGTATACTATTTCAAATCTACACAAACAGGGATAGATATTGATTTTTATATTCCGGAAGAAAACTGTGCTATCCAAGTTGCATATAGCTTAGAAAATGCAGAGGAAAGAGAAACAAAGAGTTTGATATCTTTTGCAAAAAAAACTGAAGGAGCACGTCACCTTATCATAATAACCAGTGAGGAAGAACAAACAATCTCTAAAGATGGTTTTATAATAAAAGTGATTCCTGCATACAAATTTTTATTAGGAAAAGATAACTGATTTAAATTAAGAAGGGTGTGAGGTCTCCGGGAGAGCGGATCGGAAAGGCCTGGGGCGAGGGAAAGAAGTACCTTTAATCTGAAATACAATAGTTCTGTTTTGGGAGCCGGATAAAATCGGCTCCTTTTGTTTTGGGGTGTGACCACACGCTAGACGCTGATTAGGTTTTTACCGTCAGCAAAACAATGAAACTATGATATACAGCCCTGATTATATAAAAGCTACTTAGGGTTCCGGATTTTACTGAACTGGTTCACGAACTAAAAACAGTACGGTATAGAATCTCATAGGTCTTCGATCAAAGTCTGTTCTTCAGGGATTATTTCATTAAAAGGCATATGGATCAGTATCTCATCACGAAGTATACGGTCGGTACTTTGAACCAGCTGATATTTTTCTGTTTCCGCAGCCCAAAGAACATAACTTGATCTGGTGGCTGTCATGTTTGGAAGAAGCATGTAATCAAGATCTGTAGGAGAATAATGCTTTTCCAATGTTGAGAGAATGGCGGTGCTTATAAGCTGTATTCCCAGACCTTCTGCGACCAGTGAAAGACCGGTGCTCTGGTTATCAATATAGAGTATTCGTCCCGGGGTAATATGGTGAAGATTTAACACCATATCAAAGGTCGATGACATTCCTGTAGTTACAGATGAAGCTATGAATGGAAGTCCATTCAGTCTTTCCGGATCGATAATATAAGGTGACTTCGGGGTAACGGTGTTTCTCAGATTCTCAGGAACAAGCTTATAGTCTTTATGAGCGATAAAAAGCATCCCTTCCTTGCAAAGTATTCGTCTTTTCATTTGAAGTTTTTTTGATGCGCCTGACTGAAGCACAGCATCTGAAAAAGAGCCTATCAGAATATCCAGATTCAAAGCATGAAACTGATTTAACAGATTCTTTTCTGAGTCCTGTACCGCTCGGAAGTTCACATGAGGGTAGCGGTTTATAAGTGTACGAAGAAGAGGCGGCAGCCAATTATGGCCTCTTACTCTCCCGATGCCTATGGAAAAGCTCTCCAGAGGATGTTCTACAGAGCGTATCTCGTTTCTCAATGCTTGTTCGGAGTCAGAAATCTCCTTCATTTTTTTTATGTAATATGCCCCAGCTTCAGTGAGCCTGATGGGGTTCTTTCGTCTGTCAAAAAGAGTTACGCCTAAAGATTCCTCAAGTCTGTTTAGATACATGGTGAGTGTTGGCTGAGATATATACAGTCTTTTGGCAGCTCTCGTTAAATTAGCTTCTTCTGCGATTGCTATAACATAATCAAGTTTTTCATATAACATGGTTCACCCTAATAGCGTTGCTGCCAGTATCGGCAGTGACGCTTTTTTATAAGCAAATTTGATGTGACGATAAAGAAAATTGATGTTATCAATAATATTGATGATTTCGATTTGATTATATATTGGACTGCCAGCATTATCAAGAATATTATGTACTCATAAATAAACAAAGGCGATATAAAATAAATAATATTTATAGTGATGATTTGGAGAAGAATATGAAGATCACAGACGTAAGAGTTGAACATTATCGATGGCCGAAGGAAAAACCCATCGCAAACGGTAAGCACATTTACACACATAATGAATTGAATCTTTTAGTTATCGACACTGATGAGGGAATCACGGGATACGGGTGTTCATGGGCAATTGAGTTTGCAGAGTCCATGGGAAAAAAGATTATGGGGATGGATCCCCTTGATACTGAAAAAATCTTTCAGGTCACCTATGTTCCAAAGTTCATAGGCCGGCGCGGAACTTCCATGAAAACGGTGTCCGCCATAGACATTGCCCTCTGGGACATAAAGGCGAAGGCTGCAGGAATGCCTCTTTATAAGCTTCTTGGCGGAGCAAAGGAAAAGATCCCTTTCTATGTTGCCGGCGGTTACTACGCAGAGGGAAAAGGTCTTCCCGAGCTTCAGAAGGAGATGGAGGAGTATGTTAGCTGGGGCGCCCGGGCTATAAAGATGAAGGTTGGTGGTGTTTCACTTAAAGAAGATGCGGCAAGGGTAAGAGCAGTACGTGAAGCTGTGGGAGATGATATCAAACTGATGCTTGATGCCAATTCTGCTTATCGTTTTTATGAAGCCATCGAATTCGGAAAGATGGTTGAGGAATATCATCCTTATTGGTTTGAGGAACCGGTTGATGCAGATGATTACGAAGGATACAGAAAGGTATCTGAAAAGCTTCTTATTCCTATATCCGGAGGTGAGAACGAGGTTTCCAGATTCGGCTTCCGAGATCTTATTAATTCGAGATCAATAAGTATCCTGAATCCCGATGCCACCTGTATGGGCGGCGTCACCGAGTATATGAAGGTCGCAGGTATGGCAGATGCATTCGGACTTGATATGAGTCCTCATGGCCAGCAACAGGTGCATGTACATCTCGACTGCGCGGTACCAAATGCGACCATTGCAGAATTCTATCCGCCTCAGTATGACGCAAAGGTTTATGAAGCTTTCCAAAATCCTGTAGTCATGAATCCGGATGGAACAGTATCACCATCTGAAGCCCCGGGAGCCGGACTGGATATAAACAGAAGTGTATTGGAAGCCTTCAGAGTCTGATGTGTAGGATTAAGGACTCATCACTATAGAAACTCTGAATAGAAACTTTATATATTTCGTTATGACGTGTAGCACTGTTTCATGAAGATATCCCCCTTATATCGTCATGATCACAGTACTACATAACATATATAAGTAATGTAAAAAGAAACAGACAAAAGGAAAAATAAATGAAGATCACTGATTTAAAAGTCATCCGTGCCAATCGTGCGGTTTATGTAAAGATAGAAACAGATGAGGGAATCACAGGTCTTGGTGAGAGTGGAGCCTGGGGTCTTCTTGAAGCTTCGGCTCAGGCCATAATTATGATGAAGGATTACCTGGTTGGACAGAATCCCCTTGATATAGAGAAGCATTGGCAGTATATGTACAGGTTCTCCCATTTCAGAGGAGCTGCCATGATGGGGGCAATTTCAGCTATAGACATCGCTTTATACGATATAGCAGGAAAGCTATTTAATGTTCCTGTCTACAGACTTTTGGGCGGAAAGGTAAGAGATAAGGTCAGAGTATATAACCATGTATCCGGGCGAACAGAAGAAGAACTTGTGGAATCAGCAATCCGTGGAAAAGAAGAAGGTTTTACAGCACTTGGTCATTTGAATCCATATCTGGATGAGCCAAGGACAGAACCTTTTAAGGACAACAACACAGCCCTTCTTTATAAGGCCGAGAGACGCATAGCAAAGGTGAGAGAAGCGGTGGGTAAAGATGTTGACCTGTGCCTCGAACTTCACCGTCGTCTGGAACCGGGACTTGCGGTACAGCTTTCTGCGAGACTTGAACCATACAACCCGATGTTCCTGGAGGATCCCATCCGACCGGACAATTTCGATGAGATGGGTAGAGTAGCATCTCAATGCCGTATTCCTATAGCTACCGGCGAGAGAATCAATACCTATCATGAGTTTGAGATGCTGCTTGAGAAAAATGCATGCAGCTACGTGAGGGCATCTCTCGGAGTATGCGGAGGATTCACAGGCATAAAGAAGATAGCAGCTGTTGCTGAAGCTCATCATAAGAGTCTGATACCGCATAACCCATGCAGCCCTGTGATGACCAATGCTGTACTCCAGTTCGTTGCAGCTACGGATAATGTCGCAATCACCGAGTATCCTAATCCTTATGCTGCTTCGACTGCGGATCATCTGACAGGCTCCGGTGTGAAACTCCGCCAATGTGACATGGTGGATCAGATTGCAGAATTTAAGGATGGATATCTTACTGTTCCGGAACGTCCGGGAATAGGCATTGAACTTATACCTGATGTTGAAGACAGATTTCCATTCAGACCTCATCAGGTCATGACAAGACTGAATTTCGACGGATCAATATGTGATCAGTAATCGGTCTAAAAAAATATTTAACACATATTAGGTGTATGTACTAACAAAATAAATGAGCCACAAAATAAATATTGCACACATAATGAGTATGAATAAAGGGAAAATGATATGGAAACTCAGCTTATAATATGTTTGGTTATTTTTGTACTTACTTGTATAGGATACATGACAAATACCTGGAGTCTTGGCACTGTGTCAATGCTTTCAGTTGTTGCACTTTCACTTACCGGATGTTTGACTGCAAAGGATGCTCTTTCGTATTTTTCAAACAGTAATGTTATCATGATCGCTACCATGAGCGTTGTTGCTGCCGGTTTTAACAGAACGGCATTCTGCACTAATCTCGCCCGTAAGATATCTTCACTTGCAAAAGGTTCACTTGTAAAGGTACTGCTTGCATATTGCCTTCTGGCAATGCTTTTAAGCCAGATGGTACAGAGTCCTGTTGTTGTATTTGGTATCGTGGCACCTCTTTGCCTGAAGTCAGCAGAGGATTTGGGATTTTCAGCAGCTAAGATCTCTCTACCCCTTGGAATCACTGCTATTTCAACCTGCTGTACGCTTCCTATAGGAACAGGTGCCACACAGGCTGCGGAGCTTAACGGGTATATAGCTTCTTACTATGAAAAACTTGAAGGCTTTACAGGAATCATACCGGAAGTTCAGTTCTTTGATCCTATGATCGCGCGACTTCCGCTTCTTATCTTCACTGTTGTATTTTCTGCCTTTTTGGCTCATAAGTTCACTCCTGCAGAGAAAAATGTCACTGAAACCGACGGAAACAAAACAATTGACAAGAAAAAGCCGGCAACTGCTCCGCTGCCGGGAATTTCTGAGATTGCCGGTATTCTTATCTTCTTCGGAACAGCCGCAGCTCTTATGCTTCAGGCAACAGTTATGCCACAGATTCAGATATGGCAGATTTGTCTTCTTGGAGCAGTTCTTATGATAATTTTCGGTGTATTGAAGCCGCGTGAGGCTGTTCAGGCCGTACCTTTGAGCATGCTTCTTCTGGTTGTTGGGGCACTTGCCATGTCAGGAGCACTTTCCGGAACAGGAGCAGGACAGATGATTGGAGGACACATTGGTACTCTTGCCGATAAGCTTAACAATAATTACCTTATCGGACTTGTTTTCTTTATCATTCCTTTTGTACTTACCCAGTTCATGTCAAACAGAGGAACCATGCTTATATTCATCCCTATCGCTGTAGCAACATGCCAGCAGATTGGCGGAAATCCGGTTGGACTTATCATTCTTATTCAGGCTGCCTGTCTCACAGCTTTTATGACACCTATGGCAACAGGAGCTGTTCCTTATATGATGGAATACGGCGGATACAGTCAGAAAGATCTCCTGAAGGGAGGCTGGCTATATGCACTTTGTGCAGCGGTGATTACAATAGGCTGGATCATGACAGTTATGCCTGTAATCTGATAGTTTGAGACAATATTTATAAATACATCCCCGCATTTTGCACCCAATACAATTGTTGCGTTGGAATTAAATACGGGGATGACATGTAATATTTGAAATTATTGATAATGTATCTGTACTTCAGATATTCAGGCAGAAAGAACGCCTGAACTGGAAGGATATTGATATGAAAAGAGAAGAATTTTTAAAAGAATGTGAAAAGCTCTCAAGAGAAGAGCTGATACTTAAGGCAGAAGAATTCAGGAATACGTTAAAGGGCTTTGATGAAGAAACAGAAAAACTGATGCATTCCCTTGATGAAGAGACATGCCTTGAAGAGATATATCAGGAGACATCCTTTGGAAGAACACATATATATCTTGTGAGACCGGAGGGAGCAGAAAATACAAAGCTTCCTGTAATGGTCAATGTCCATGGTGGAGGATGGACACTTCCTCATGGCTACAGAGACATATTTTTCTGCAGAAGACTTGCCAACAGGCTGAATATACTTGTCTGTGACGTTGATTATGTGCTTGCTCCGGAAGCTCCTTATCCGGCTGCATTGATCGAAATAGAAGCATTACTTTCAGAGCTGTCCCGGCTTCTTCCCGGATGGGGCGGTGATCCTTCCAATGTTGTACTTTGCGGACAGAGTGCGGGAGGAAATCTGATAGCGGCAGTAAGTGAGAGAAGGAAGTATAATGCCGAAGGTCTTAACATTCGTGCCCAGATTCTCTGTTATATGCCATCAGATAATGTAGAAGATCAGTTTGATGGAAAAGATATTGATGAGAGAGCACTTCGTTCAGAATACTATGGTTTCTTTTACAATACAAATCAAAAAGAAAGAGCAAATTTTGATGTATCTTTAACTTATAGCAATTCAGAGCATATCAAGGGACTTCTCCCGACTGAAATCATCACAGCAGGACTTGATACACTTACAAGATCAACAAAGAAATATAATGCTATGCTCCGTGATAACGGAGTGCCCGGAAATTATAAATGCTTCAGCAACAGTCATCATGGTTTTATGGTAAATTTATATGATGAGTATAAAGAAGCTGAGGACTACCTTTCTGAGCTTATGAAGAAATATTTCCGGTTATGATAAAAATAGAAATATCAAACAGCCAATAATGGCAGAATGGAGTTTAAATGAAAATCACTGATGTAAAACTGATTTATGCAAAGCATTATCTCTTTGTGCATATATATACTGATGCAGGCATAACAGGTCTTGGTGAAGCCGGTAACTGGGGCTTTCTCAGCTCCACTGCTAATGCAATTGAAAAGTTTGCACCGTATCTTATGGGAAAGGACCCCTTTAATATCGAGGACATAACACAAAATCTTTATCGGGCGACCTATTTCCGGGGTTCTGTGATAATGAGTGCCATATCTGCCATTGATATAGCTCTTTGGGACATAAAAGGAAAGGCGCTGGGAGTACCGGTATATCAGCTGCTTGGCGGAAAGACGAGGGATAGGGTGAGGGTCTATGCTTCCGTTATGAAGCATACCAATGATCTTTCAGTACTTAAGGAAGAGTATAAAAAGCTTCAGGAGATGGGCTTTAATGCAGCAAAGATATTTGTGAATGGGCCGCAGAAGTCTGCTAAAGAGGGGTATGATGAGTTTTATTCCGGTCGTATAGAGGATGAAGTAGAGAAGGTAAGGATAATCAGGGAGACTGTAGGAAACTACTTCGATCTGATACTTGAAAATCACAGGGGAATGACATTGCCGGAGGCCATAACCTTCGGAAACGAAGTTGCAAAGTATCGCCCTATGGTTTTTGAGGATCCTGTTACTCCTGACAACCTCGACACAATGGAGCAGGTGGCTTCTAAGGTTCCGGTACCTATAGCCACAGGTGAGAGGTTCATAAATATAAAAGAGTATGAGATGCTGATCCGGAGAGGTGCTGCACAGTATGTCCGTCCGGATGTATGTGCAATGGGCGGAATCACTGCAACAAAGAAGGTTGCTGCTATAGCTGAGGCAAGCGATGTTCTGCTCATACCTCATAATCCGCTGGGACCTGTGTCAACAGCTGCATGCCTCCAGATATGCGCTTCTATTCCAAACCTGGGCATTCAGGAGCTTCCCGGATTCTGCCTGAATGGTGCTGAGGACGCTATGGTCAAGGAACCTCTTAGATTCAAGGATGGCTTCATGGTGATTCCGGAGGCACCCGGAATAGGTGTGGAGTTAGCTGACAATGTCTCAGAATTGTATCCGGCAAAGAGCCGTGGAAGTAATGATGCCTTCAGATATTTCGATGGCTCTGTTAAGGACTGGTAAACTAATAGGCTGTCTCGATTATGTACATCTTTTTGGTATAATGAAAATAAATGTCACATAGTGGGAGATAAACAATGGTACATTTTGTGGGAGCGGGTCCGGGGGATCCGGAGCTTATTACAGTTAAGGGACTGAGACTACTGAGAGAGGCGGACATAGTTATTTATGCCGGCTCTCTGGTTAATGCTGAGCTTCTTTCAAATTGCAGGGAAACAGCAGAGATCTTTGATTCAAAGGAAATGAATCTTGATGATGTCACAGAGGTCTACAAGAGAGCCGAGAGAGAAAAAATGACGGTGGTGAGGCTCCACACAGGGGATCCCAGCTTATATGGGGCCATACGTGAGCAGATGGACTGGCTTAAGCAAAATGATATAGAGTATGATGTCTGTCCGGGAGTAAGTTCCTTTTCGGGAGCCGCGGCAGCACTTAAAACAGAATATACTCTTCCCGGAGTGACTCAGACAGTCATCATCACAAGAGCGGAGGGCCGGACGCCGGTGCCTGAGAAGGAAAAGCTGAGAAAGCTTGCTGAACACCGGGCTACAATGGTTTTGTTTTTGTCTGCCACATTATCTGAAAAGGTAAGAGATGAACTGATTGCAGGAGGGTACGGTGAAGATACTCCTACAGCGGTGGTGTTCAGGGCCACATGGCCTGATGAGGAAGTGGTGAGGACAACATTGGCAGAGCTACCTGAGGCATTTCAGCGTGACGAAGCAAGGCGCGAAGACGGAAATATGAAGCAGGCTTTGATAATAGTCGGAGCTGCAATTGACGATAAAACAGTATACGAATACTCGAAGCTCTATGACCGTAATTTTGTTACAGCTTACAGGGGAGAGAGGACCGGAAAGTAATTTGTGATAAAATACCTGGTTTTATCTTATAGTATTGAACAGGTATTCATGGCAGTATTCCGGCACGATAGAAGACTGGATTGGAAATTACTAAAAGGAGGCGCTTTGTGAGAGTAGAAATCATCGCTTTTACAGAAAAGGGATATCGTCTGGGGGAAAGCATCAAAGAAAGATGCCTTGGGGCGGAGAGACTGCCAAGGGATATTTTCGGGCTGCCCGGGGACAGGACATGGGATATCGGTCTCCACGCAAAAACGAAGGCCCTTCCGGAGATTTCAGATCCAAGGGAATTAAGCGAACTGATGGCACTTTGGTATAGTTCGGGAAAAGAAGGTGAAAAAGCTTCTGCAATCATCTTTATCGGATCTACGGGAATTGCCGTTAGAGCCATTGCGCCCTTCATCAAACATAAATCGGAGGATCCTGCGGTTCTGGTCATTGATGAGGCCGGGCATTTTGTTATTTCCCTCCTTTCCGGGCATCTTGGGGGAGCCAATGAACTTACATTGTTTATTTCGAAACTCATTTCTGCCGAGCCTGTTATCACCACAGCTTCTGATATAGAGGGAGCCTTTTCTGTAGATGTATTTGCGAAGGAAAACGGATTTATACTTTCCGATTTCGGAAAGGCAAAGGAAGTTGCGGCGAAGGTGCTGAGAGGCGAGAAATTACGGATATACAGTGACATTAGCATGGAGAATCTCCGGAAGAGACCGGGTATCGGGGAAGCAGAGATGGTATCATCGAAAGAAATCGATAAGGCGGATATAGTCATCAGTTACCGGTCTAAACTTCTTGATTATGAGGAGCCGGTTATCAGACCATTCAATGCCATCGGACTGAGGCTCACGGCGAAGCGGGTATATGTCGGGATAGGAGCGCGTAAGGGTGTTTCTGAAGAGGATGTTATGAAGGCCTATGACAACTGCCTTAAGTCCGCCGGAATCGAGCCTTCGGCGGTGGCGGCGCTTGTAAGCATTGACATAAAAAAGAATGAGCAGGGGATACTGACCTTTAGTTATAAGAGAGAAATACCTTTCATCACATATTCTGCGGAGGAGCTCCGCTCGGTTGACGGTGACTTCGCGGCAAGCGCCTTCGTTCAGAGCGTTACGGGTGTTTCCAATGTCTGCGAAAGGGCAGCAGCCTATGCTGCGTCAAAAAACGGCCAGGAAAAGGTGCTGGTGAATAAACAGATCTACGGGAACGTGACACTGGCTGTGGCTGTTGCGGTGTGAGTTTTATAGGAGGAAGGTAGTATGAGAAATAAGGCAGCATTGGCAATGACAGTTTTTGTGATTGCATTTGGAATGATCGGATGTCAGAAATCTCAAAAGAATGCAGATGCAACAGAGGCAGCGACAACAGAAGCTGTTTCAACTGCGGAAGAAACAACAACTGCTCCGGCAGAAACCGAAGAGACTACTGTAGAATCCACTGAGGAGACCGGGGAAGAGGAATCAAAGGATGCGGAGATCGATTATCCAACTTTACCCCTTCCGGAATTTCATTACTATGGTCCTGAGGACTGGGCTGATTATGCAGACGGTGTCTGCCATTTTCTTGTAGAGAACAGTTTTGGGGATGTGGGATCTGATCTCACCATATGCGTGCCCAACGTTTTAAAGGTAGATGACAGTGATCCGAAGGACGTGAAGTTATGGGGAGATTATGTGATACACAGATATCTCTTAGCCAATACATCCCTTATAGATGGCAGCGGCAGTTCTTTCGGAGGAATAGCACATATTGATGCATCCGAAGGAGGACCGATGGTTACTGATTTTGAATTTCTGGAGGATGGTTCCGGCTTTGATGCCTCCCTTGATAAGCTTTTCGGATCAGTGGGTTTAAAGGCTGCATATCTTGATGCCTGCATTAACCGTGATAAGTATCTCAGTGAGACATTGGCAAACTATATCAACAATAACGGGCTGTACATCACTCAGTATCAGGAGTATGGATGGGCGCCGGTGCCTGTTTTGAATGCTCCCCCAACCAGAGAAGAAGACCAGCAGATTCATTATGCGGGCAATTTCGCATACACAGCTCAGTTTGATATGCGGGAGATCTGCGCACATGAGATGGACGGTGCCGATATATTTACAAATGTGAACAGCGATGACTGGAATGACTTCCTGATGGAAATATATTCCAGAAACGGTTCTGATATGGACAGTGCAGTTTCCGAACTCAAATCTAATCTTTTCGATGAAAATGCGATCCTTGTAAGGACGGATGATGTAACATTTAAAGATATCGAGGGATGCACATCGCTTGTGAGTGACGGTCCTTATAAAGACGGAGAACATGTATATGTGAACTATTTTGTTCCAAGAAATGATGATATCTTTGTGATAAAAATTTCTACATCCTACTGTGCTGATGAGAAAAAGCAGATGGCTACGGATTCTATAATCGAAGAGTTTCTCGGCGGGATGGAGCTGGAGTAATGTCATCCGGATAAATATCTGCAAGTCGTATAGTCAGACTAAAAAAACCTCTGTGACAGAGGCATACAGAATTATCTGAAAATCACCTCTGGTACAGTGTTGTTTTCCGCTGTAATAGAGGTGATTTTTGTCTCCGGGTGAGCAGGAATTAATAATCTTTCCGGGCAGACCTTCCAAAGACATTTTCATGTCTTATGTGTCTAAACGGGTTGATAAAAATTTTATCTTTGCCGAAATAAAGAATAGATATGGAGTTTTGTTGTTCGAATATATAGCAAGTAAACGCTTGTGAAGAGACAAATGGAAGGGACAGTTAAAAGTGTTTACGAGTATATGATCCGGTAGGGAGGATACTATGCAAATGACTTGTAAGAAATGTGGCGCTCCGGTTAATGATACTATGAAGTTTTGCAGAAAGTGCGGGGCTCCTCTGGAAAACATGACACAGGAACAAAGAGGAGAAAATATACAGCAGACACAGAATCAGTCCGGTATGCAGGGACAGCCAAATATGTACGGTCAACCCGGTATGCAGGGGCAGCCGAATATGTATGGGCAGTCCGGTATGCAGGGGCAGCCGAATATGTATGGGCAGTCCGGTATGCAGGGGCAGCCGAATATGTACGGTCAGTCCGGTATGCAGGGGCAGTCGAATATGTATGGGCAGTCCGGTATGCAGGGGCAGCCGAATATGTATGGTCAGCCCAACATGCAGGGACATCCGAATATGTATGGCCAGCCCAACATGTATGGCCAGTCTGATATGGGATATGGCACGGTTCAGCCGAAGAAAAAGAAGGGTTCCGGGATAGTATTTGGAATCGGAGCCGTTATAGCTGTTGTGGCAGTTCTTGGTGTGGGGGCATTTTGCGCCATCAGGTTCTTACCGGGAATGTTTAAAGATCCCAAAACGATGTTTGCGGAGAATATTGTGGATGTTACCAGAAATTTCAGTGACGGATTTACAGATTTCGGCTCGAAACCTGTTGAAATAATGCTTCATCTCGGAATGGATGACACAAAGGATTCACATACCACTACCAAAGTTACAACGGTTGAATCGGATGCAGTAGGCGGTGAAGATCAGAGTTATAATTTGACACAATCATACAGCTATGATTCCGGAAACGGGGATACCTCATATATTTTATCGGTAAGTATGGCTGACACTTCTCTCGGAACAGGAGGCATATATTATAACGGAAATGAATTTATTTATTCCCCGCTAAACACAACTTCTCCAATGGTCAGGTATGAGTTGGGAGATGACAGTGCAAAGTCACTTGGAGCTTATCAGGCCATGGACAGATATACCCTCATGCTTACGGGGATGTCTTCGGAAAATGAAGTTGACTGGGAAAAACAGGTAAACGATTTTCTGGAGGGTCCGCTTCTCGATATAGACAAAAAAGAATTCGAAAAATCCAAGGAAGATTATACCGTTTTCGGAAAAACACAACAGTGCGATACAGTGAGTGTTACTGTGAGCGGTCAGAAAGCCACAGATCTTCTTGAAGGAATGAAGAATATCATAGTAGTAGGTATGTCAAACGGTATGGATATCGATACGGAGGATATTTTTGGAGAAAAGGGTGAAAACGATAAAAAGAATGATAACCTTGAGGTGACAGTAAAGACATTTTCATACAAAAATGAACCTGTTGGGGTAGTTATCAGTTCATCCAATGGCACAGACTCATACAGCATAAATTTAAGTGGTTATAATACCGGAAAAGAAAAACAGACCATTCTGGATATTCCGTCTGATAAAGGAAAAGGCTTTTATTATGAGGATGGAGTTTATTCCACGGGTTCGGGCTATGATGTTCTGACAAAGATAAATTTCGGTGAATCTTCATTAACTATCAATGAATCAGGAACTATTAACGGTGATGATCGTAATTTAAGCGGAAGCTTTACTATTCATAAAGGAAAAAAGGATACAGGTAAGATCCATCTTGAGGAGGACGATTTTACAGGCTCTGTAAGTCAGGAAATATCAGATGGAAAAGGTACATTTATAACCGAGACACAAACAAAGGAAGGTCATGTTAAAATAACCACGACCTATAACAGAGAAAAACTCCGGTCCGATAAAATCAGTGCTCCGATGTTCCTTTCGGAATCCGGCATTGATTGCGGAAGGGATCTTGATATGTTAAAAGAAAACATTCATGCCAAAACCCTGAGTGATTTAGGTAAAATTGATTCGAGTCTTGCTGATACAGGAAACAGAAATTCACTTATCCGTTTGGCATATGTTCTTTCGCTTATACTCAGAAACAGATAACAGG
Organism: Lachnospiraceae bacterium JC7; assembly: GCA_000513555.1. Classification (GTDB taxonomy): domain Bacteria; phylum Bacillota; class Clostridia; order Lachnospirales; family Lachnospiraceae; genus Oribacterium. The sequence continues at coordinate 152,764 of ALYD01000002.1, read as the reverse complement.
TATGACAAATGATTGAAGCAAAAGGTCTCGTTAAAAGATACGGCAAATATACGGCAGTGGATAATGCTTCCCTTACACTTGAAAAAGGAGAGATCGTAGCATTGCTTGGTGCGAACGGAAGCGGGAAGAGCACACTTTTAGGCATGCTTGCCATGGTTCTTAAACCTGATGAGGGCGAAGTGATCGTGGATGGTCTGAAGGGGAAGCCGGCAAAGTCAAAAATTGCTTATGTGCCACAGGATATCGTTCTTTTTGAGGAATTGACCGTTTTGGAAAATCTATATTCATGGTCATCTCTTAAGGGGAAAGAAAATATAGAGCGTGCCGAATATCTCATTAATGAACTTGAAATGACGGATTTCAAAAGAAAGCGGGTTGACCGACTTTCCGGCGGACAGAGGAGGAGAGTCAATCTGGCTGTTGCCTTGATGGGCAAATATGATTATTTGTTACTGGACGAACCACTGGCCGGAATAGATGCCCACGGAGGAGAGTGTATCGAACATCTTTTGAGAGCAGAAAAGGAAAAGGGATGTTCCATGATCGTGACTGAGCACAATCCAACTGTTCTTTTGCCTCTTACAGACCGGTTCCTAAGAATTGAAGGGGGACATTTTATCGGATGAATCCTTTTTTATTCATTTTATATGATATAAAAAGACTCTTCGGCCGTGGAAAGACGGCTTTTATAGCCATGCTTTCGCCTATTCCTGTTGTCCTGATGTTTGCACTGTTCCTGGCTCCCATACTTACGGATGGAAATGAAACATTTTTCTCCGGTGCCATTCTCAACGAAGATGACAGCGAAAGTGTTAATCAGTTGATGAATATAATCGTTAATTATGAAGTGGGGAAAGGTAATGTCGCGGTTTATCCTGTAAAGGACAAAGAAACAGGCGAGCGTCTGGTGGACGAAGGGAAGGTTTCGGTTTTTTTATATATTCCGCCTGATACATATAATGATTCAATGAACGGGAAAAAAGCGGTTTTGGAATTTTACTATTCCCCGGCCCATTCCTTTGATGCACTGACATTCTATTCCGGAATAAAAAGCAGCATGTCGGTCTTTGGACAGGGAATAAGGCTTGTGAATATCGCTGTAGGAATCGCGGAAAAACTAGGATTAAGTCAGGAAGAGATAATAAGGATCTGGGATGGCGGCGTCAATGATCTGCAAACTGTTTTTATTCATCGAGGAAGAGTTATAGGAAAAAACGGGATTTTCCTGTTTGGAGCAGACTATCACTTCAGATTTGCCATAGCACTTCTTTTTGCCACTTGTGCATATCTGTCTTCATTTCCCATCATTTATCTTACGAGCCTTGATCTTACAGAAATATTTAATAAGAGAAGTGTTCCTACCAAAAAACTGTTTACATACTATGTTTCCAGAATAATTTCCGGAGCAGTTCTGATTATGTTTTCTTTTTTGATAATGTTTCCGGTTGCACGGGCATTGAGACAGATACCATTAAATTTTGCATTATCCGTAATTCCGGGAATGTTATTAACTTCTCTGGTATTTTCTGCCTTGGCGGTACTGACAGGTTCCTTATTTAAACGCGGACAATCGGCTCTTTGGGGAGGCCTCTATTTCGGAACCGCATCCATAGCGGGGGTGGCATTTTTATCGGACAAGACTGATCTTCCGGAAGCAGTTTCTTTTTTGATGCGGATATCTCCCTTTAGAGCCAGTGTAAGTATCTTTTCCAATGCAATGTTCAATCTTATGGTTGAACGTTATACTTATGATATGCTTATTCTGCTGGCGGCATTTCTGATTTTTTCTGTTGCCGGGTTCGTTATGTACAGAAAAAGGAGTGCGGTATGAATTATTTTGCATTGCTTAAAGGCAGAACCAGAGCACTTCTTACGGATATTTCTTCCCTTGCGGTTATAATTCTGGCCGTGGTTGTTTCGATATATATTTCCCGATACAGTGATAATGAAAGTGTTAATGGTATAATTATAGAAATCGTAAACGAAGATAAGGGTATGCTCGGAGAACATCTCATAGATATTCTGTCTTCCGAAGAGGGCTTTGAATTTAATTTAACAACCTACGATGAAGCAGTAAAAGAGGTTGCCGGCAACAAAGCTCAGGGCATGATTGAAATCCTTCCGGATTTTTCTGAAAAAATCTCTAAGGGTGAATATGAATCACTGGTTCAGATTACCGTAATGGCTGACTCCTATAATATGACGACTTTTACCGAAATGGTGATTAATGATGTCATAAAAGTATGGTCTGAAAAGCTGGCGGAAAAGAGAATCGGAGAAATAGAAGGTGTTAAACAGGAGGATCTCAACGAGTTCAGCCGTCAAACTAAGGATGTATGGAAAAAAGAGTCTCTTTTGGATATACAGAGCGTAATGGGGAAGGAAGGTATAGTACAAAAGGAAGAGACATTTTTCGGCATCAGATGGTATGCTGCGTTTGCCATGTTTTATCTTTGTATAAGCGGAACATGGATGTGTAATTATTCCAGTACCGGACTTTTAAGAAGAGTGGCGGTAAAAAACGGAAAGATACCTTTGCTTTTTACCTTCCAATCCCTTCCCGGAGTTGTTGTAGCATTACTTGGATTCATTCCTGTACTTGCGACAAGCGGTCACGGTAATCCCCTTATGGTATTTCTGGCTTTTGGAATCTATATATGCTCATCCGCCACATTGGCTTTGATCATATGCTGCATATCGGGTAAATTTTCAAATCTTGTTTTGATTTCCCCGGTCAGTACCATGGCTGTTTCGCTTTTCTCGGGACTTCTGTGCGAGCTTCCGGACTGGGCAAAAATCTGGGACACAGCATCTGCGATTTTTCCCGGTCACTGGTTATACAATGGGATATTTCAAAAGCGTTTTTTTGCAGGCTCTGTTCTGGTGTTTGCCGGCTGGTTTATGATCGGAATATTTATTTCATGGATTTTCAGTAAAAAGAAAAGGTATGAATAAAAGGAAGACGGAATTGGAAAAGGAAGAGAATAAGAAGAGATCGATTTTTATATTAAGTTTAGTGAGTATTCTTATTTTGGTTATTACAAATAAGATATGCGAACGTTATTTACCGGGATATACCATACCCGGAAGTGAAAATTTACTGATAAAAATATTCATGGTGATCATAACCATCATTGCAGTCATTCTGGTGTCATGTGGAAAATTATCTTTTTCCTTTTCCTGTTTTAAGATCGGAAAAGAATGTAATTTTAAACGGGAAATCATAGAAACAGTGGCTATAATAATTATATATGCCTCAGTTTTGTTCGCTTACAGGCTTTATAAGAATGCAAAGGATCCGGTCTTTCTTGCCAGACCTCTCTTTGCTCTTTATCTTGATCAGCATTTTCGATGGTTCTTCCCTGTCAGTTCACTGTGGCAGGAGCTTTTGATCAAGCCCCTATGGCAGGATAATGTCAAAGAAGCCATGGGTGGAAAAAAATGGAGCACATTGATCTATATAGGATTACTGTTCTGTATTTACCATATGCATTTTGAAATTTATTATATGGTTTCCGCCGGAATACTGTGTTTTATTACAGGAATTCTTTATGAAAGAGACAGGAATATATGGAGTGCATGGATGCTTCATTTCTGGTTGGGATTTTTACCGAGAGCACTGGGCTTCGGCTGATTAAAATCATTGAAGATGGGTATGCAACTGTATTCGGTTAGGAAAAGGGAATGAATGAGAGACTGTACCAGAGACTGAAAATAAGAAAAGGAAAAATAATATATCTTCTCTTTACAGAAGCGGTTTTGCTGTTTTTACTTTTAAATTATCTGCTCCTTAAGAATACGGATAATGCCATAATAGTGACTGTCACCATGTTCTTGGCCATGATTCCCATAGGGATGGAACTGATTTTTCATATGCTGATTCCATGGCCTGTTTATTGTTTTGCAGTGCTCTACACGCTGGGACATACGATAGGATACTGCTTCGGTTTATATCTTTATTTTCCCTGGTGGGATAATATGATGCATTGTGTTGAAGGCTTTCTGTTCACGATGTTTGGATTCTATTATCTGTCTGAAGGAAATAAGTTTGAAAGTGAACTTTCAAACTCAATTGGTGGGGCATATACGAATTCGAGTAAAGTCGATTACCGCACGACCTGTGGAAATAATATCGAAACACGGATTCGAAATATCATTTTCGGTATTTCTCTTTCGATTTTGATCGCTGTTCTATGGGAAATAGCAGAGTATATGGCTGATAAGATATGGCTTTTGGATATGCAGAAAGATGTTTTCATTTCCAGAATAGATTCCTATCTGCTGGCCGGAAATACCGGAAATTTGAAATCCATTGATAATATAAGTGATGTTGTGGTAGGGGGACAGATTCTTCCGGGATATATCGACATCGGACTTATCGATACCATGGATGATCTCATCATGGCTTTGGTCGGATCCCTGTTATTTTCCGTGTATGGAATTTTTGATGGGGACAGACATCCTATCCTTAAGTTTGAAAAAAGATGATGAAATATCATTTGGGCGATAACATTATGGCCGGGAAAGTAAATATCAGGACTGCGAATCGTCAGTGTGGTGGTTTGCAGTCCTTTTCTTTATACGTTAAAATTATAAGATAAATGTATTGTTGAAACGGAGGGAAAAAATGGGAACAGTATACGCTGTTGGATTCGGACCCGGAGATATAAAGTACGAGACACTGGAAGCAAGAGAGATTCTTTCCGGAGTTGATGTGATAGTTGGTTACAAGACCTATGCCGACATACTGAAAAAGCAGTATCCGGAAAAGGAGTTTTTTGTGTCCGGAATGCGTGAGGAAGAGAAAAGATGTGAGCATGCCATGGACCTTGCGGTATCAGGTAAAAATGTTGCCGTTATCTCCTCAGGTGATGCAGCGGTATATGGTATGGCGGGACTTCTTTATGAAATGTCTGAAAAGGAAAAGTACAAGGGTGTTCAGGTCATAACAGTTCCGGGGCTTTCTGCGGTACTCAGCGGAAGTGCAGTTCTGGGAGCACCCGTGGGGCACGATTTCTGTGTCATAAGTCTCTCTGATCTTCTGACTCCATGGGAGGTCATCGAGAAGCGCCTAAGAGCAGCAGCAGAGGGAGATTTCGTTATCGTTATTTATAATCCCGTGAGTCATAAGAGACATGAACAGTTCAAGAGGGCCTGTGAGATTCTCGGTTCCATACTTCCGAAGGACACAGTTACCGGGTATGTGAGAAATATAGGCAGGGATGGCTGTCGCAGCAGGATCTTTCTGCTTCATCAGCTGGAAGGACTGGGGAACGAAAAGGAGCAGCCGGAAATAGATATGCTCACCACCATTTTCATAGGTAATTCCACCACAAAGGTGATTGAGACCCCGGACGGTCCGAGGATGGTGACACCCAGGGGGTACAGACTTTAATGCATATATTTTTGTTTGGAGGCACCACAGAGGGACGGAAGATAGCGAATTGCATCGCGGAAATAAATGAAGAAAAAAGTATGGCAGGGCTGAGGTCTCCTGACGCGACCAGGGAAAAAGCCTTCGGAAATCCGACAGAGCCGGATGGTTTTTTGTCTGAAGCCAAAAGACCACATATACAGAGATCGGATTTCCGGGGACATCCGATTTCCCACGATTTTCTGGAAACGGATGTCTTCGTGGCTACTGATTACGGTGCAAGTCTTCTGAAGAAGGAGAAGCATGTCAATGTTCATATCGGAAGGCTGGATAGAGATCAGATGGCTGAGCTCTTCGGAAGGGCGGTTCTTGATGCGGAAGCACAGGGGAAAAGTGCCGGAGATATACTGGTCATAGATGCGACACATCCTTATGCTAATGTTGTTACCGAGAATATCGCGAGGGCCTGTGAAGCTGTAGGCGTCGGATGCATAAGAGTGCACAGGCCTTACGGAAGACTTTCCGGCAGAGAGATGCTGGAGAGAGGCAGCAGTGAGTTTGCTTATTTCGATTCAGTGAAGGAAGCTGCGGAGTGGCTGAAGACCGTATACAGCAGCGATGTAAAAAGCGGTGATACTGATAAAGGAAGTAGCGGATACATCGATATCGGCAGCATTGGCGTTAAAGGTGCCGGGAAAAGTACTGATAAGGGTTACGGCGGAAAAAAGAATATCCTGATCACCACCGGTTCAAAGGAGATTCAGGAGTATACCGTGATTCCGGATTTTTCCGAGTACTGCTATGTGAGAGCGTTGCCTACGGTTGATGTACTTGAAAAATGTACGAAACTTGGATTCAGGAGAGACAGGCTGATACTTATGCAGGGACCCTTCGGAGTGGATATGAATCTTGCGCAGCTACGATATGCGGACGCAGGTTTTCTGGTGACGAAGGACTCCGGTGAGATCGGAGGATTTCCCGAAAAATGCGATGCAGCCATAGAGCTGGGAGTAAGAGTTCTGGTCATAGGTCGCCCGGCTCAGGCCATGGTTCCGAGTGAAGACTGGTATCAGGTAATAGGACTTCGGGAAGTGATTGATTTTCTGGAGATGCTGTAAATGACAGTAAATGAGATTAAGAAAATGGTAGAACTAAATACTGTTTTTATTAAATTATATTTTGTGATTCCATGATTAAATAAAAGAAATTTTTGTTTGCAGCGATAATGAGAAACAAGTGTAAGGAGGCAGAATGAGAATAGTAAATCTTATAGGAGTAGGACCCGGAAGTCCTGAGATGATGACAACTCAGGCCATAGAGGCCATAAGAAATTCAGATGTGCTTATGGGTGCCAGCCGTGCCCTCAAAACAGCCGGCGACGCTGTTTCGGGAACAAAGATCGAGACCTATGAGGCTGTGAAGACAGAGGATATGCTTGATTACATCCTTACTCATCCTGAAAAGAGGGTGATCTCCGCGGTATTTACGGGAGATACCAGTGTATACAGTGGTGCCATTCCTTTGAGAAAAGCCCTGTTAAAGGCCTCAGGTGCTGTGGGAAACGATGATTCTGAGGATGAGGAAAGATCCGAGAGCTTCGAGATAAGGAACTATGCGGGAGTTTCCAGCATTCAGTACTTCCTAAGCAAGCGTTCCATAAGCATGGCGGATGTTAAGCTGGTCAGCCTTCACGGACGTCATAAGGACATGATACCTCTTATCCGCGAGAACAAATTCGTCTGCGCACTTCTGGGCAGTGAGGACACTGTTTCCAATATTTCCGAGGAGCTCATTCAGTTCGGATTAAGTTCTGTCAAGATAATAGTCGGTGAGAGACTGAGTTATCCTGATGAGGCCTTTACTGTTGGAAAGACCAGAGAGATGAGAGGCAAGATGTTTGATCGTCTCGCCATCGCTCTTTTTGAAAATGACGATGCCATTACACCGATTCGTTCATATGGTATCGGAGATGAGCATTTTGAAAGGACAGGCGGAGTTCCTATTACAAAGAGAGATGTAAGAGCCCTCAGCCTTTGCCGTATGGCAATTCGTGAAAACAGTATAATTTACGATATAGGTTCAGGCAGCGGCAGTATGGCAGTAGAAGCAGGTCTCGCCAGTCCTGAGGGTAAGGTTATCGCAGTTGAGATAAATCAGGATGCCATTGATACCATCGAAAGAAATCGATATCAGTTCAGGGTTGACAATATCCGAATAGTCCGCGGCAAGGCACCGGAGTGTTTTTCTGAAATGGAGATGCAGAAGCCCGGTGAGAGAAAGAATGTTGCCAACGAGGGGCCTCTGCCTATACCGGACTGCGTTTTCATCGGGGGTAGCAAGGGCAATCTCCAGAAGATAGTTGACTGGGCTGTGGGGATCAACCCTGATGTAGTCATTGTCATAAACACGGTGACACTTGAGTCAATTACAGAGGTCCTTGAGATAGAGAAAAGGCTTACTGACTATAATTTTGAAATGGTTGAGATTCAGGCAACCGGTCTTGAAAGAAGGGGCAGCTACCACATGCACCATGCGGAGAATCCTATAACCATCACCAGAATTTCAAGAAGATAAAAAGAGAGCAAGCCGTAAAGGCTTGCTCTCAGTCATACTCAAAGATACCCTGTATGGCATCTGATATGTTCATGATCTGGTGACAGGTTCTCCCCAATAAAAATCTGAGATGGAAATATGGCCATCATATTCGGCCAGTCGTTCTTCGAAGGATTTGTGTGCAAAGGATTTTATTAATGAAACATAGCGTAGTTATAGCAGCAGACAAAAGCGGATCAGGAAAGACCACACTGACATGTGGTCTTATTCATGTACTCAAAAAAAGGGGACTGAAGGTACAGAGCTTTAAGTGTGGTCCCGACTATATCGATCCTATGTTTCATAGAAAGGTTCTGGGGGTGGCCGCTGCGAATCTGGACAGCTTTTTTGTTGAGTCGGAGCTTTTGAGACAATTATATGAGGAGAGAGCCGGGAGTGCGGATATTTCAGTCATTGAAGGTGTGATGGGGTATTATGACGGTCTCGGTGGAGTTTCAACCAGGGGCTCAACATGGGAGGTTGCCGGTATCATCGGAAGCCCCACAGTTCTCATCATGGACTGTAAGGGGGGAAGCGTTTCGATCGCAGCCCTCATAAGAGGAATGCTGGATTTTCCGAAGCATCAAAGGGGTTCAGGGATACGGGGAGTCATCCTGAACAGAGTTTCCCCTATGTTCTATGAAAGACTTAAGGGGCTTATCGAGGATGCATGCCCTGAGGTAAAGGTCCTTGGGTATCTTCCTGAGATCAAAGAATACAATGTTCCCTCCAGACATCTGGGACTCATTTCTCCGGAGGAAATGGCCGGATTCACTTCATGGATCGAGGCTTTAGGGGAGACGATAGAGAAGAACATAGATATAGACGGGATCATCCGGCTGGCTTCGGAGAATGCTTCAAGTGTTTCGACAGAAATACCTGAAATGGGTAAACTGTCCCGTACTGTCAAACTTGGAATTGCGGAGGACGAAGCCTTCAGTTTCTACTATCAGGAAAATAAAGACCTTCTTGTGAAAATGGGTGCGGAGCTTGTTGGTTTCAGTCCCCTTCATGATGAGAGTCTTCCCGAAGATCTGGACGGACTCATCATCGGCGGAGGTTATCCTGAGCTTTATGCGGAGGCACTTTCTGCCAATGTTTCCATGCGGAATTCTGTCGCTCAGGCGGTAAAGAAAGGTATACCGCTGATTGCCGAGTGTGGCGGATATATGTATCTAAATAAGTTGATATATACTGAGGGCATAGAAGAAAACAGTAGAGTAGGAAACAGTAGCATGAAACCGGATGAGGCCGGCTATGAAATGTGCGGAGTTTTTTCCGGAGAGCTCAGAAAGAAAGACAGGCTTGTGCGTTTCGGATATGTAGAGGCTGAGACAAAGACAGCCGGACTTTTCGGGCCTGCTGGAATGGTCCTGAGAGGTCACGAGTTCCATAGATTTGATTGTGCTGACAACGGAGCGGGATTCAGCATTAGCAAACCATCGGCGGGAACCGGAAAGACAAAGACTGAAAGAAAGACATACGACGGGATATTCTATGACAGGAGCATGTCCTCGGGCTGGCCACATTTTTATTATTACAGTAATCCTGAGGCGATATTTAATTTTATGAAAAACTGTGAGAGATTTCAGATACAGAGAGCGGCGCAGCAGAAATGGGACAGCATAGGAAAGCCCATCGACAGTCTCGGTGTTCTTGAAAAGCATGTGATAAAGCTTTGCGGGATTCAGAGGACACTTGAACCTTCTGTAGAAAAGCGGGCGCTGGTGGTGCTCTGCGCTGATCACGGCTGCGTGAAGGAGGGAGTTACCCAGACTGACAGTTCAGTCACGAGGAAGGTCGCGGACAGCTTCGTAAAAGGCATGACCACCACAAGTATCTTTTCGAAAGGTAATGATGTGGATGTCTACACTGTTGATGTGGGGATGATGGGGCCGAGATACAGTGATTCGGAAGATTCACTCAACTTTCAGAAAATCCGCTGTGATGTGGTCAATGACAGGCGGCTTATGAACGGCAGCGGGAATATCGCTGTAGAGGCTGCAATGGACGAAGAGACCGGAAGGAAGGCACTTCAGCTCGGGCGGGATATAGTCCGGGAACTGAAAGAGTCAGGTTATGATATCATTGCCACCGGCGAAATGGGTATCGGGAACACTACACCTACTGCGGCATTGCTGGCTTATTTCATGGGAGCAAGTGTTGAGGAGGCGGTGGGATACGGAGCCGGTCTCAGCGAGGAAGGTCTCAGAAGAAAGCAGGATGTTGTGAGACGGGCACTTGAAAGGCTTGAAAAGCTATCATTAAGTGAGGGATCAAAAGGATACAGGGTTTTCAGCAGAGAAGCTGCGGAGAAGGCATTGTTCCAGATCGGTGGACTGGAGATCGCGGTCATGGCAGGAATGTTCATCGGAGCAGTGGAGCATGAAGTACCGATAATTATCGATGGAATAATTTCAACAGCGGCAGCCTTAAGTGCATTTATGATCGATGAGAGAATCAGTGATTATGCGTTCGCATCACATATTTCCAGGGAAAGACTGGCCGGACAGGCTCTAGAAAGGATGGATCTCAGGGCCATCATAGATGCGGAGATGTCTCTGGGGGAAGGTTCCGGAGCAGTACTTCTGATACCGCTTCTTGCGGCGGCAGTTGACGCGTTTAATAAGATGGGGACCTTTAAAGATATTGATGTAACGGCATATCACAGGTTCAAGTAGGATATTACATGTTTGGGATAAATTTGAGCAGTGGTTTTGGAGTATAAATCGATATGTATTATCTAATTACCGGCGGGGCCGGTTCGGGAAAATCTGAATATGCCGAAGCTCTGGCGGTGTCGCTGGCAAAGAGTGAGGAGGTGAACTCACTGTACTACATCGCCACCATGTTTCCTTATGATGATCCGGATACGAAAAAACGCATCGAGAGACATCGATCATTGCGGGCCGGAAAGGGATTTGTCACCATAGAAAGACCTTTAGATATAGGACGTGTTATGGGAGAAATCAGTGGAATCAGAGAAAAATCAGGCTTCATAAGAAAGAGGCGGAATCCGGAAAAGGGCAGAATTTCTTTAGATGATGAAAAAACAGTCATACACTGTGATCATATAGGTGGAGGCAGTTTCCATGAAGACAACTGCCTCTCCGATGCAGTTGTGCTTATCGAAGATCTCACCAATCTCTATGCCAATGAGTGCTATGAGACAGATGGGCATCCCCATGATATTACCGGTCCTTTGAGAGAGCTTGCTTCCTGTGTCAGAGCTCTGATCGTGGTCAGTAATGAGCTTTACAGTGACGGTACTCAATACTCTGAAGAGACCATGGGATTTTTGAAAGGATTATCTTTTATAAATCGTGAAATCGCAGAAGCTGCAGATCAGGTAGTTGAAGTGGTCGCCGGAATTCCTGTTTTGATTTAAAGTTTGATATTTTGATAAATTCTACGTCTGGTTCAAATATGAGATGTCAATGACAAAATAAGGAGCTAAATCACATGAATATATTAAAAACGTCAGTTGTGTTAGTTTCAATTTGCACTTTGTTTTCCATCCGGGGTATGGCCGCAACATGTTATACAGTCACACCGCAAGATGACATCCAGAACATTATTGATAATTGTAATGACAGTGAGTTAAATAAGGTTACTATCTATATGCAGGAAGGCAGATATGATGGTTTTTCCGCCTGTTCGGATATGTTGTCCGCAGAGAGATACATAAGCTTCATTGGCGTGGGAGATGTGGTTGTAGAAAGTAATTCCGGATACTATGCATCACCTGCAGCAGAATTCAGGCTAAACGGTACTGTAGAAAATATCCGGTTTATATCCTCACATCCGGAGGATGTAATAGAGTTAAATGACAGAGGCGCGTATGTTGTACATGCGGACTATGGTTCGATGCATACCGTATTTAATGATTGTGTGTTTACATCATATCAGACTGCTGGCGTAGGGATAGGATTGACATATGATAGTGTGGTGATCGAGGAATTGAACGGAAACAAAATAGAAGTGAACAGGAGTTAGTGATGTTAGATTCTCTTTTTATCTCTTTTTCAACATATTCAAAAATACCGATGCCAAAAGCGGACTGGAATGAAAAGAGCATGAAATATGCCATGTGTTTCTTTCCGGTTATAGGTTTGGTTATTGCTGTTTTAGAGTATATTGTCTGGCATTTTGCAAGAAAAATTCAAACATATAACATAATTACGGCATTTTTATTTGTGCTTATTCCCATAGTGGTTACAGGCGGGATACATCTGGACGGACTGTTTGACACTGAAGATGCGCTTCACAGCTACGGTGACAGGGAGAAAAAGCTTGCCATATTGAAGGATCCTCATGTGGGAGCATTTGGTGTCATTTATGGAGTGATGTACATACTGGGGACATTTGCATTGGCAACTGCTATGAATGCAAAGATAATGATCTCGGTATGTTTCGGATTTCTGATTTCCCGTGAGCTCAGCGGTCTCAGTGTTGTGAGCTTTAAAAAGGCGAAGCAGGATGGAATGGTAAGTGCATTTGCAGAAAGTGCGGATCGCCGTGTAAAGATAGTGCTTCTTTTTTATCTGGTACTGACTATAGCAGATATGTTCATGTTCTCATGGATGTTGAATTATTCCGTGTTGTATCCCGTTGCGACAAGTATCGGTGCAGCAGTTTCTTTTCTCAGATACAGATTTAGGATAGTCCCCGAGTTCGGAGGCACTACAGGAGATCTCTGCGGATATTTTCTTTGTAACTGCGAACTTTTGATATTGATGTTTAATGTCATTGCATCGTGGATAGTTTAACATCGGGAGCAGTGTGAAAAATGATATTGGTTTTAGGTGGTATGTGTCAGGGAAAACACTGCTTTTGCAGAAAAGAATTTCCTGAGGCGGAATTGATCGATGATTTTGAATATAGAATCCGCGAGCAGCTGAAACAGGGAAAAGATCCTGTTAAAGAAGCTGAGAGCTGGATCGGAGATAAAGCGGGATTTTTTTCTTACGACAGCGGAGTATCAGGTGATGAATCAGAGGGAATAAAGGATAGTGGTTCTGATTCCGCTGCGGAAAAGCGGGAAATCGTGATAATTATGAGAGAGGTGGGCTCAGGAGTTGTGCCCATGGACAGAGAGGAACGTGAATGGCGTGAGGCTGTAGGCCGCGTGAGCTGTATTTTTGCATCCAGAGCTGACAGAGTCTACAGATTGCTGGCCGGGATTCCTCAAAGGCTGAAGTAGCTTGGTGGGATTAATGAAATTATTGCTTATACGACATGGAATGACAAAAGGAAATCAGGAGCATCGTTATGTTGGGTCAACTGACGAGGGTATTCTTCCGGAAGAAAAAGACAGAATCAGGGGAAAGAGCCTACCGGGAGGGTTAAAGTTTGAAAAAGTATTCATCAGTCCGATGCGTAGGTGCAGAGAAACTGCGGAATGTCTCTTTCCGGAGATGTTCTCGGCCAATGCTGAGACGGTAGTTCTGGATTTTCGGGAGATGGAGTTCGGTGACTTCGAGTACATGACTTATAAGGAGATAAATGAGGATCCGGATCCTGAACATAAGGCGGCATACCAAAGATATATTGATTCTATGGGAGAATCACCGTTTCCGGGAGGCGAAAGCAAAGCTGAGTTCATCGGGCGGGTGGTTTCTGCCTTTGAGAAGGAAGTGATTCCTCGGATAAGGAATTCATCAGAGTCTTCATTTGCGCTGGTTGTTCATGGCGGGACCATCATGGCGCTCATGGATAAATATTCAGAGCCTCATAAGGATTACTTCGACTGGGGCCTGAAGCCGGGAGAGGGTTATGAGGCTGAGATAAGCTTGGATCCTGAAGGGGATATCAGGTTCGAAGAAGTAAAAATGTGGAGTTGATACCAGCCGTACTGGATAAAATAATTTGATTTCATAACAGGACTAAGAAGAAGGACATCATATGTACGAGAGAATAATGATACTCATAATGGCACTTATACTGGATCTTGTTTTCGGGGATCCGCATAACTGGTTCCATCCTGTCATGGCCATGGGTCGTGCCATCGAGTGGCTGGAGAAGACATTAAGAAAAATATTCAAAATTTCCGATGAACCGGAAGAGGACAAGACAAAAAAACGTATCGCCGGGGGCATACTGGTGCTTATCATGCTGGTTGTTTTTACGGTGATACCTCTTGTGATACTGAATATAAGTAAAATGTTCGGTGAGACCATATCATGGGCCATCAGTGCTTTTCTTGCCTACCAGATGCTTGCGATGAAGCAGCTTAAAAAGGAATCCATGAAGGTATATGATGCACTTAAAAAGCGGGATATTAAGGGCGCAAGGGAAGCAGTTTCCATGATAGTCGGAAGAGATACCAAACGTCTGAATGAGTCCGGTATCGTGAAGGCAACAGTTGAGACGGTTGCTGAGAATGCTTCCGACGGTGTTGTTGCACCCCTCCTTTTCATGATGGTTTTCGGAGTTGCAGGTGGCTGGTTCTACAAAGCCGTCAATACCATGGACTCAATGATCGGATATAAAAACGATAAATATCGATATTTCGGAACCTGTGCGGCGAGACTTGATGATGTGCTGAATTTTATTCCTGCCAGAGTAACAGCACTTTTTATGGTGATTGCAGCTTTATTCCTTAATCTTAACTGGAAGAATGCATTTAAGATCTGGATGAGAGATGCGAAGAAGTCCACAAGTCCAAACTCCGGGCAGACTGAAGCCGTAATGGCGGGCGCTCTGGGAGTCACACTTTTGGGTGATGCATGGTATTTCGGAAAGCTTGTGAAGAAGCCGGAGATAGGCGATAAGCTTCGCGAAGTGATGCCTGAAGACATTGAGACCGCCAACAGAGTGATGTATCTTGCGGTTTTCATGATATACATAGTTGGTATCAGTATTATGAGAGCTGTGATGTACAGGTTTGGATGGGTGTGAGATCATAGAATACAGGAGATAGACATTGGAATATCATCACGGTGGAGACATTTACGAAAAAAATATAAGACTGGATTTCTCGATAAACATTAATCCACTGGGGATGCCGGGTGGAGCGAGAGATGCGGCTATAAAGGGTGTGGAACTAAGTACTTTTTATCCCGACTGGGATCAGAGAGAATTGAGAAAAGCGGTATCGGAGCATATCGGAATTGATGGAGAAAATCTGCTTTTCGGTAACGGTGCGGCGGATCTCATATATCGGCTCATGCAGGTGATTAGACCGGAAAAGGTTATGGTTCCGGCACCTTCTTTTTCAGAATACGGAAAAGCGGCGATAATGAGTGGTTCAGAGGTTCAGGAGTTCTTTCTTTACGAGAAGGACTCCTTCAGTTTTAATGATGAAACACTGGAGAAGTTTATTGATCAGATAGAAAATATGGCAGCAGGGTCTGCCGTTTTTTTATGTAATCCCAATAATCCTGACGGAGGGATGATTCCAAAAAAAATGCTTCTACGCATTTACGAAGTCTGTAAGAAGAACTCAATCTGGATCATAGTGGATGAATGTTTCCTGCCGTTCAGTTCCCGTGAAGAAGAGTATTCCATGGTTCCGGAGATCAGAAAAAGATCGAAGAAAAAGGATTTAACGGAACGTAATAGGAATACTGCAAAATCGTTCTCCAATACGGCTGAATGTAGTATGGGATCTGAATTAAGATCCCAAAGCAGAATAGTTAATAATGAAAAAAATAGAGCTAAATATAGCGGATTTGATGCAGAGAATGACATTTGGAGGAATCTCATCGTCCTCCGGGCATTTACAAAGATATATGGTATGCCGGGGCTGAGGCTTGGATATCTGGTTACTGAAAATCAGGAGCTGATCAGTAGAATAAGAGAAACCATGACACCATGGGAGATAAATACACCGGCGCAGATGGCGGGTGTGGCAGCTCTTTCCGATGGTGATTATCTCAAGGAAACGAGACGAATGATAAAAGAAGAACGGGAATTTCTGATTGATGAAATCCTGAGAAACGGACTTGCTGAAAAGATATATAATATCGAATCAGAAGCTAATTTCATTCTTTTCAGAGTATCTCAAGATGGTGCTGATCTTAAAGAAAAACTGATAGAAAAAGGTATACTCATAAGAAGCTGCGGGGATTTTTCAGGACTTGATAGAAGATTCTTCAGAATCTGTGTACGAAAGCATGATGAAAATGCCGAGCTGATAGAGACATGGAAGAACATGAAAATGTAGATGGGAATATTGATTTAATAATATAATGTATATGCGGCGGATTCCTCAGGAATCCGTAATACAGTAGCACTGTTTTTGATTTTAATCGACGCATTATGCAGCCAAGTAAATGAAGGAAGTAAAGGAGGGCATTAGTTTCATATGACAGGGATCAAAAAAATAATAATCGGTTTTCTTACAGTTACAGTGTCCGGCCTGATGCTTACAGGCTGCAACGTGGACATGACAAAGGAACTAAGGGAGCATTATACAAAAGAAGAAGCTGCGGATGAACTTAAGACTGGTGAAGAAAAGATGGAGGAATGGATAGGTGTAAACTGTCCAAACGGAAAGGCTGTATCCATGGAAAACAGCTTCTGTCAGCTTACCGGCGGCCCCATATTCCTGACAGGCTTTGTGGAGGGAGAGTTTTCAGACGGCAGAGAAACCTACGATTACCTGATGAATATAGAGAATGGGGAACTGTACCTTGATCCGGGAGGAGAAAAGAGACAGGAGTTTTTTGATGAATGCAGGTCCCTTGTAGAAGAAAGTCTCGGAGTAGATGAATTGATATTGGATAAGTCTGAATACAGCAATATGTCATTCGTGCTCTCAATGGGAATGGATGATTGGATCATGGTTGATAAGGCTGATAAACAGGGAGTCGAGACAAACGATAAACTGAAAGAAGGAGCTCTGGGATTCTGGCTGACTAATGTGGAGTCTCATGGGTATTTGCCGGCCGATCTTGTGCTTTCCGATGGAGATGTAAAGGAGTTCGTCAGGGACAGAGATAGAACAGATCTGATCGTAGTCGGTATGAATGTTTATGTACCCGAGGGAACAGATCTATCGAGATATACTCTTGATAATTTAGAAAGCATCGAAAAAGAATACGGTTTATATTTTGAAAGACTGATTTTAAATACAGATAAGGAGCAGATGGATTTCAATCAAAACGGAGACGAAAGAAATGTTTCTATATCAAAGAATGAGAAATAAAAGACTACTGTTTTTTGCAAGTCTCGTAGTTGTGATCTTCCTTGTATCATGCGGTTTTTCAAGCTGTCACGGTCCCCAGTATGAGGAGGAAGACAAGAAAAAACTGGAAGAAACCGGCGGAAAGCAGATGCAGGAATGGCTGGATCAGCATATGACAGGATCCAAGGTTCTTTCTGCCGATGGATATGTAAATATGATTCCCAGTGGGCCACATTTTCTTACAGATATTGTTACGGGAACATTTTCCGATAAGGGTGAAACCCGTGACTATCTCGTGGATACATTAGCGGGTGGGGTATATATCGCATATGACAACACCCTGTTTAACGAAGTGTGTCAGGATTACGTTTATGAAATACTCGGTCTTCAAGAATATGAGGAAAACTGTGATGTAAACAGACTGAGCATCGGATTTCGCATTCCCACGGGTGGAAAAAGCGAGATCTTTAAAGCCATATTATCGGATGGAGTATGGCTCCCCGGAGAGCTGGTCCTGAAGCTGGATGACGCCGGCAATGATGACGTCCGCAAGCTCCTTGATGAATTTGTACGTAATAAAGACGAAAGGCCTGAGATCGAGATCGGAGGTCTCATCAGAGTTCCGGATGAAGTCGTTCTGGAGAATTACCATATGGCTTTCTGGGCGAAGGAGAGAGAAGAAAAAGGTATCTACTTTAACAGTTTCGACCTTAAGGATCCTTATGAAGATATAGCCACTTACAGTGGACAGACGATTTATTACCGATACGGTTTTCATAAGGTGGATGATCCGGATATTCGTATCCTTATGAGGGAAATCTATTGGTCAGAGAAGGATGAAAAGGGAGAAATAAAGGTAACAGATAGACGTGACAGTAATATTAATGACCTGTCATTTAAAAAAACAAATGACGGGTATCTCGTTACTTTTCCTGACAGGGAACATACCTTTGAGTTTTCGATCTATGCCGATGAAGGTTCCGAGTTCCTGAAACACGAATATCACAGTCATGAGGACCGGGAGGCCTATAAGAGTCCTGGATCAACGATAGGCGGCAACAGATATTTTGAAAGGGATCTTCATTGGGAAGAAGCCGGTGATGAAGGTTTCGTCTTAACAAATGATGATGGTAGCAGAAAATCATTTTTTGGTGGAGAAGAGCTGATTCCCGGAAATAGGTTCTGAGTGAATTTCCAAAGGCTTTACAAATGAGATTAAACTTGTTATTGATGCCGAAATCAAATATTTTGATATAGGTGTTGGCGTTTTCAGCAACGCGAAACTATTCTATATCGACTTTTAATACTTACATCATGTTTAAAGAAAAAAAGGAACAACTAATGGAGAAGAAAAGAGCAAAAGCCATCATGATACAGGGGACCATGTCCAATGCAGGAAAGAGTCTCATTGCAGCAGGACTTTGCCGCATTTTCCATCAGGACGGATACAGAGTGGCTCCTTTTAAATCTCAGAATATGGCGCTGAACAGCTTCATAACAGAAGAAGGGCTTGAAATGGGGCGTGCTCAGGTGGTTCAGGCAGAGGCCGCAGGCATTAAGCCATCGGTTCTCATGAATCCCATACTTTTGAAGCCCACCACGGACGTCGGTTCTCAGGTGATCATCAACGGAAAAGTCAGCAGCAACATGACTGCAAGGGAGTATTACAAACATAAGAAACAGCTGATCCCTGTGGTTCGGGAGGCATATGAGAAGCTTTCAGAGGACTACGATATCATCGTGATCGAGGGAGCGGGGAGTCCTGCGGAGGTGAACCTGAGGGACGATGACATCGTCAACATGGGTATGGCAGAGCTTGCGGATGCGCCGGTGCTGCTGGTTGGTGATATAGACAGGGGCGGAGTTTTTGCTCAGCTCTATGGAACCATTGAGCTTCTGGAGGATCATGAAAAGGCACGGATAAAGGGGCTTATCATAAACAAGTTCAGAGGCGATAAGACCATACTTGATCCCGGTCTCGATATCCTGAGGGACAGAACAGGGAAGGAGATTCTCGGAGTCGTGCCATATATGGATGTGGTGATAGACGATGAGGATTCTCTTTCGGAGCAGTTGGATGTCAGAAGATATTTTGGTAAAAAATCGGATTCGAATGTCAATGTGTGCAAAGTAGCGGTGATCCGCCTTCCGAGGATCAGCAATTTTACAGACTTTACGGCACTTTCTACAGAGCCCGGAGTGTCACTTCGATATGTCACGAAGGTGAAGGAGCTGGGAGAGCCTGATCTCATTATCCTTCCGGGAACCAAAAGCACCATAAGGGATATGGAGTGGCTCAGGGCTACGGGACTTGAAGCGAAAATAAGGCAGAAGCATCATGCCGGGACTATGATAATCGGGATCTGCGGAGGTTATCAGATGCTGGGCGAAAGCATCGTGGATGAGTTCGGTGCAGAGACAGCTCCAGGGACAACTACCCGGGGACTTGGCTTTTTACCTCTGGTGACAGAATTTTCGGAGGAGAAAACGAGAACCAGAGTGACTACGGAGCTTTCAGGACTCTCAGGTGAATTTTCGAAGCTTAACGGGCAGACTGTCACAGGCTACGAGATCCACATGGGAAGGACTCATGCCGTATGTTCGGAGGATTCGGCTAATGTTTCTGCCGGAAATGTCTTCGGAACCTACATTCACGGATTCTTCGACAGTGATGAACTGAGGGAAGCATTTCTCCGGATCTTATTCGAGAAGAAAGGGATAAACCGCGATAATATAACAGAAATACGGTATGAGGATTTCAAAGAGGAGCAGTATGATAAGCTGGCTTCAGTGCTGAGAGAGTCTTTGGATATGGATAAAGTGTATCGGATCATGGGGCTGGAAAAACAGTAGTCTGCTTACGGCTTCGGATGATATGAAAATATCGGAATCCAAAAAGGGAAAGGCTTAAAAATGATTCATATATATCAGGGAAACGGAAAAGGGAAGACCACGGCGGCTGTAGGTGCTGCCGTAAGGGCCGCCGGGCATAATGTGCCGGTGGTCTTTTGTCAGTTCCTGAAGGACGGCATGTCCGGCGAGATCAGTATTCTGGAGAAGATTCCGGGAGTACTGGTGCTTTTCCCCGAGCATTTTTTTGGATGGACAGGAAAGATGTCTTACGAAGAGCTGAAGATAACCAGAAAAGATTGTGATGCCATGTTCGTAAAGGCCATCAAAACCATGAAGATAAGTCTGAAAAATCAGGTAAAAAAACAGATAGCTTCTGAAGAAAGGCAAAGGAAGGCCGGAGTCATCATGCAATCGGAGCCCTTTAAACCGGATATAGAAGCCATGTTTATATTTGATGAGATACTGGATGCGGTGAACAAAGAGCTGCTTGATCATGACCTTCTGACCCATTTTCTCCTGCGGGTACCGGAAAATGTGGAGGTCATACTGACTGGACGAAGCCCCGACATTACCATCCTGTCCATGGCGGATTACGTCACCAATATGGTTAAGGACAAACATCCCTATGATGACGGGATAAAGGCAAGAGTCGGTGTGGAGTTGTAAAGATCATGGAATTCAAAATCGGAACAATAGCAAAAATGACGGGGCTGTCTCCAAGCGGCATACGTTTTTTGGAGGAGCAGGGGGTGATATCCCCCTCGGGAGGCAGAAAAGGCAGATACAGGTCGTACAGCATGTCCGACGTATCGACTATTTTAGATTACAGAAATTACAGAAAAAGCGGTCTGACTCAGGAGGAGATACTGAGGCTTCTGCATAGTGAGGATGAAGTCGGGATACTGGACCAGCGTTGTGATGAGCTGGAAAGAGAGATACATGAAAGCATGAGACTCCTTCATTTCCTTCGGCACAGAAGCCACGATGCACTGGATATCAGGAGAGCGGAGAGATTTTGTGAACTGACCGTGAGACCTGCTATCATCTGGATGCCCCTGGAGGTCAGGGACGGAAAGCCCTCCAGCTGGCCGGAAAATTCAGTATTTGAGATCCCCTATGCCGATTCAGTACTCAGATTCTCTGCCAAAGAGTATCTGGAAGATGAAGATGGACCAGAGCCGGAGCTTGGCGTGGGAATGTTTGAATCGGATATTTTGAATATGAGCTTCTTTGAAGGAAGTAATGTAAGAAGATATGCCGAGCGCCCGGCTGTTCACTGTATCGTAGAGGTAAATGAAGATTTCACCATTACAAAGGAGAGTCTTGATAGAAGCCGGAGATTCATACATGAGCTTCTGGATAAGGAGAGACTCGTTATTTCTGAGGACGAACCGGTCATTTCAAAACGTATACTGACTTCAAGAAGAGATGGGAAGAGTCGGAGATACGATCATTTATGGATAAATGTTAAAAAAGTATCAGATCATGATTGACTCTTCAGTAACTGTAGACTTTAGAATTGAGATATAAGTCATTGGGAAAGCCACATACTGCTCAGAATGGACTCTGGAAACTGAAGATTATATGCAACAAAAGCTGTAAGTGTAATGAGAGCCCGGAAGGTAAATGTGAGATGTGTGGCTGCTGAAAAGGAGAGTGTATCATGAAAGAAATCAGTCGTCGTTCATTTCTAAAGGGAGGTCTCGCTGCGGTGGCAGCTATGGGAGTGACAGTTGCCTGTGGACCTCAGATACCTCCGGCGGAGAGCCATCCGGCAGGAGAGAAAGAAAAGGAAACAACAGGTGCTTCGGCAGAAACATTGGCACCTGATGCAGCAGCGGGAAAGTCTGTAGAGTTTGAAACACTTCTTTATGATGAGGCAGAGGCTTCAAAGGAAGAGGAGACAGATGTAGTCGTTGTGGGAATCGGTGTTGCGGGAACAACTGCGGCAGCAGGCGCGGCAGATAAGGGCTGCAAGGTCATCGCCCTTGACCGTGCGTCCGGTTTCGCAGGCACCAACAATGTCAACACCACAGGTGCATGGCACATTGAGTCCAGCGAGCAGCTTAAGTATGATGGATACCTCACGAAGCAGGAGGCTTTTGAGCATATCATGGCAGGCACCAACTATCAGTGCAATGCCCGTCTCGTGAGAAACATGCTGGAGGTCAGCGGACGTGCCATCGACATAGTCATTAACAGCGGAATGCCTATGATATACCCGTTTGCCATGGGGGCTACAGACTGGCTGAGCCGCGGCGGACATGTATATATGGTTGACGGACTTGAGCGTGTTCCATACCTTGAGAAGATCTTTGAGGTGAGACCGGACGTTGAGCTTCGCTGGAACACCCAGGTTACCAATCTTCTGAGGGAGGGCGATGCCATCGTAGGTGTGCTCACCGAAGACAAGGACGGAAATACCGTGAAGATTCGTGCAAAGAGCGTTATCGTATGTACCGGCGGCTTCCTTCAGAACAAGGAGATGGTTGCCAAATACTATGGCGGTGCCGAGCTGGTTCCTCAGGACAGCATTTACAATGACGGCGAAGGCATTCAACTGCTTCAGAATGCGGGCGCCCAGATGGGCAAGAATTTCTCCATTTCCATGAATGAGATGGGTGCGGCGAACTTCAAGGCAACTCCGACCTTCTCATGGGCACCGGGCCGCGGAACAAATGCCACCTTCTATTTCCCGAATTTCGGACTGATGCTGGTGAACAGAGCAGGTGACCGTTTCATGGATGAGCGTCGTATGTGCGAAGCCACCATGTACAGCGGCGAGCAGGCCCTTCGCGAGAGCACTTATTACACCATCGTCGATCAGGCATTTATGGACAGGATAAGCACCACACCGGTCATTGATTTCCTCGGTGAAGGCGCAAAGGCAAACATGGGAATGGCTCTTCTTGCGGGATTTGAGGGTGTTGTTCTTGACAATATCTATGACGATTTTGAAGAGGCTGTATCCCAGAACTGGGCTTACAAGGCGGATACCATCGAGGAGTTGGCTGAGCACTTCAACATGCCGAATCTCGTAAAGACAGTGGAGACTTACAATGCAGCCTGCGATAGCGGAGTGGATGACCAGATGTATACTCCTAAGGAGTACCTTATTCCGGTAAAGACAGGTCCTTTCTATATGATCGAGTACAATGTCGGTGCATGGCTGACTCTCGGCGGAATCAAGACTGATGGAAACCTTGCGGCCCTGACTTCCGACGGAAAGACTATTCCGAACCTTTATGTGTGCGGAGCCGATGCAGACCTCTGGAGCACGCCTTACTATCAGGGCGGTTCAGGTCTCGGATTCTGCTATGCCTCAGGTCTTCTTGCAGGTGAGAGCGCCGCAGCAAATGCCGGTAAATAAACATTGGCGATAAAAAGTTAAAACTGATACAGAAAACAAGCCACCTTTGTGAAATCCTCATAAAGGTGGCTTTCTTTTTGATACGGTCATTTCATTATGTTGAAAAACAGTTTTCAAAGCCGAAGGAAAAGAAAAATATGGTATGATTGAGTATATATGAAGTCGTACAGGGAGAGCAGTGTGAAGAACATAAGGTTTGAACATATTGAGCCAAAGGATATAGAGCGTAGAAGCATGGAGATCATCAGGGAGGAGCTGGATCGAAGAGGAGTTAAGCTTCCGGCTGTAGAAGCTCCGGTGATAGAGAGATGCATACATACATCGGCAGATTTCGATTATTATGAAAATCTTGTTTTTACTGAGCATGCAGTAGAGAGAATGAGAGCTGCACTTTCAGCAGGAGCCACGGTTGTGACGGATACCGAGATGGCGAGATCGGGGATAAGCAAGGTTTCGATGGCGAAATATGATGGAAAGCTAAGATGCTTCATGTCGGATCCCGAGGTGGCGGAAGAAGCCAAAAAGAGAGGGGTCACCCGGGCTACTGTAAGCATGGAACAGGCTGCGAGACTTGCGAAGCACCTTCCTAAGATCAAGTTTGACTCTTATCAGGATTCAGATGCCGGAAAGGTGGCGCCTGCTTCCGCTAACATTATCTTCGCCATCGGAAATGCCCCAACAGCTCTCATTGAGCTGGAGAGACTTATCCGCGAGGAGAATCTGAGACCTGCGGGAATCATTGCCGTTCCCGTTGGATTTGTAAATGTGGTTGAGGCGAAGGAACTCATATGGGAGCTCAGGAAAGAACCGGAATACGGAGACATTCCGCTGATAGTCGCGAGGGGACGAAAGGGCGGCTCCAATATCGCAGCAGCCATAGTAAACGCGTTGCTGTATGGGATATAAGTGTTATAAGCCGGGCTGTGGGAAAAAGCAGGTAAATACATAGGAGTGGTATTTACCGACAGGATGTTTACGGAAAATCTACGGCCTCTGATAAAGGTGATCAAAAATGACAGGAGATATGACGGGAAAGATGTAGAAATACAGTTTCACCCGGGGGCCATATATGATGGTGAATATCTGCTGGTCGATACATTTAAGGACTGGTTTGCTTCTCCCAGCAGAAAAAAAGAAGCCGAGACTATGATAGTCGGTTTGGAGGGGTAATGGAAAAGGATGTACTTCGAATCGAAACAGAGACCCAGATATCTGGTCGATGAGAATACTCTCGAAAATGATTGATACCTCTGACCGAAAATGTTAGTATTACTAACATAGTGAAATGTTGGTAATACTGGCATTTTTTTGTTGCGTGAATCGTTTTTCAGGAATATGAGATGACAAAGAAGTCAGGGGGAGCGGTGCTCAGTGCAGATGGCAGAGACATTAAGCTAAGAATGGTTGGCATAAAGAGTCATATGTAATATACTATCCTGGTTACGTATGTGAGGGGATGACGTTTGGCACGGAGTATAGAAGAAGGGATTCTGAGGTTTAATAAAAATAATACTTGAAGATGCGAGCTGTCTTCATGGAAGAGAGGTTGAATTTGGGAATTGCCGGCAGAAAGAAAGATCAGACACGAACAGAAGTAACTCGGAATACATTCTTAGAGAAAAGTTACGAGCTGTTCTCAACCAGAACCATAGAATCTGTTACCATGTCAGAGATAGCAAAAGCCAGTGGTTACAAGGACATGACACTGTACCGCTATTTTCAGTCAAAACCGATACTTGTAGTGGCGGTGGCTGCCTGGAAGTGGATGCAGGTCCGGGAAGAAAACAGAAACAGGGTCCCGAACATGAATCTCAGTAAAATGACTGCGGCAGAAGTATTCGGCTTCTATCTGGACTCGTTTCTGGCACTGTACAGGAATCACAGAGATCTGCTCAGATTCAACCAGTTTTTCAATATCTACATACAGTCTGAGGATATTGACCGTGATGTCATGAAGCCTTATGAAGAAATAATCCGTGACCTTAGGACAGCATTTCATCTGATATATATAAAAGCGGAGCAGGATCATACCATCCGTACAGACGAGCCGGAGGAGATGGTGTTCAGCAAGACACTCCATCTCATGCTTGCAGCAGTAACGAGATATGCTGTGGGACTGGTGTATATACCGGAGAACGGCTTCAGCGATATCGAAGAGCTTCAGTACCAGAGAAATCTCCTGCTGGAGTATTATAAGCAGTGATGTTATCACACTAAATAAAAATTTTATAATTTCCCGTATATAAAGGAAGATCAAACAGCCGAAAATAAATGTACAGGTATGTTCATTTTTGAAGGCTCGGGAGCAAGGCCTCAGAATAGGGCCTTGCTCTTTTTTTATTCATTTGATCAGTATAAACGGCGGAGGTTTTGATGATAGCTGAAAGGGTTAAAGAGTTATTACGAAACAGATCCAATATAATGGCGGTCATACTGTGCATCGCCGGAGTTATGCTGAACCTGTCGCTGAACTTTCAGGTTACGGTCTTTAAACTGCCGCTTTATCTGGATACCGTGGGGACTGTGGCCATCGCCGGAATGATTTTTAAATTAATAATTCTAAAAATTTGCCGATATAACTATTTATGGGATAAGTAATGGGTATCAATCATAAACATATAGTAGCAGAAGGGCAATTTATGATAGTAAAAAAACAATTTAGCGCAGATATCAAAAGTATCGGTGAGCTGACACTGTTTATAAATGATAAGCTTGACGAGTGCGGAACAGAGAAAAGAAACAAAGGTAAGGCTGTTCTTGCGGTGGAAGAGGCTGCAGACAGTCTCATCAGCCACAGGAAGAATGGGGAAGATGCCGGGGAGATAACTGTAGTATTCAAAGCAGAATTCGGTAATGTCAACATAGAACTTATAGCGGCCGGAGAGGAATATTCTCTTGTAGACAATATGGCATCGACATCCCTTTTGGAGGATGTGGATAATGGAGACGACATTCAGGAGGCTTTAAGAAATATCATCCTTAAAGCCATGACGGATGATATAAGGTACACACATGTGAATGGCGTCAATTATATAAGGATGACTGTGGTACGGTCACCGAGGACATACCTGTACAGGACTCTTGGAGCCATGGTCCTTGCCATAGTTTTCGGCATACTGTTTTCGTCCTTTGTTCCGGATGAGCTCAACAAAACATTGAACAGCATGCTTCTTATTCCCATCAAGACCATGTACATGAATTCTCTGAAGATGATCGTTGCGCCGGTGGTTTTCTTTTCGATCATTTCCTGTATCGTACAGTTCTCGGATCTTTCCGCTCTGGGACGAATAGGGGGAAAGATCATAGTGATGTATCTTTTCACAACATTTGTGGCAGTGGCAGTGGGTATCGGTATTTTCTTTCTTATACAACCCGGTAACTCAGATCTGGCGGAGTCTATGGTTGCAGATGCGTCCTCAATAACATCAAAAACCATGGATGTTTCCATAAAGGATACTATAATAGGAATCGTGCCGTCCGATATCATTAATCCTTTTCTGAAATCGGATATGCTTCAGCTTATATTCATGGCTGTGATGTGTGGTATTGCAACAGGCTATCTCGGCAAGTATTCAGATATATTGAGGGTGTTTTTCAGCGCCTGCAATGACCTGTTCCTGAATGTCACAAAAATGATCGTCAAGGTTATGCCCGTAGCTGTCTTTTGCTCCATAATGTCTATGATTTTGACTATGGGTGTGGGAACCATGGTGTCGGTTCTTGGAATGATGGGAACATTTATACTGGGACTCATTATCATGATGGCATTTTACTGCATCCTCATGGTGGTGATGGGGAGGATCAACCCCGGGTACTTTATAAAGAAATATGCACCATCCATGCTTCAGGTGTTCTCCATGGCCTCATCCAATGCCTCCATCCCTATAAACATGGAAGCATGTGAGAAAAAGTTAGGAATCAGCAAGAGGATTTTTTCATTATCCATTCCTCTTGGTGCAACTCTCAATATGGATGGAACATGTGTCTATCTGGCTGTATTTGCATTGGCTCTTGCCAGGATCTATGGCGTTACTGTTACAGAGGGAGCCATGCTTTCCATGATCATATCCATCGTGGTTCTTTCCATGGGAGCACCGGGCATCCCGGGTTCAGGACTTATCTGTCTTTCGGTTCTTTTGTCACAGATGAACGTACCGGTTGAAGCTATAGGTCTTGTGATGGGTATAGATTCCCTTTGCGGAATGTTCAGAGTCATGAGCAACTGTCTCGGAGATGTGGCGGTATCCGCGATCGTAGCCAAAAGCGAGGGAGAGCTGGATATGGAGATATATAAGAGCAGAGACCAGAGGTGATCTGTAATGAGTGACAATAATCCTAAGGGCCGTGACATATATATTATTCCACAGAAAAGTGCCTATTCAGGGACAGTGAATATATTCATGAGCGCGTTTTTTTTACTGATTGCTCTTTTGATATTCCTTCCCATACTGCTGGTCATCATCATTTCTTTTTCTTCTGAAGAGAGTGTAACGGAGCTTGGATACAGCTTTTTTCCAAAGAGCTTCTCGTTCTCCGCTTACCGCTATCTATTTAACTCCGGAGAATATCTCCTCAGATCTTTTTTTAATTCTGTTTTTATAACCCTGTCAGGTACCCTGTCAGGTCTTCTCGTCATGTGCCCGGTTGCCTATGCGGTATCCAGGAAGGAGTTCGGATTCAGGAGACATATACTTCTGTTTCTTATGATACCTATGATGTTTTCCGGAGGGCTGGTTTCTTCTTATATGGTAAACACCCAGATATTCCATCTGAAAAATTCATATCTTGCGCTGATACTGCCGGGACTCTGCTCCACATGGTACATCATGATCCTGAGAAATTATTTTCATATTTCTATCCCGGATTCACTGATAGAAGCTGCGGAGCTGGACGGCTGTGACCCGTTCCAGACCTTCAGACTGATAGTACTTCCCATTTCTAAGCCTGTGATCATGACGGTATCGGTATTTCAGATGTTTTCCTACTGGAGCAGCTGGTATCCGTCACTTCTGTATCTGGACAGTAATCACACGGAGCTTTATCCGCTGCAGTATGTGCTGGTGAACATGGACAGAAGCATCGAAAGGCTGTCGAGAGATGCCCAGTATATGTCAGGCGCCGCAGTCTACACCCCTCCGGCTGTGACGGTTCGCATGGTCATGGTGGTCATAGTTATACTGCCGGTAATGATCCTGCTTCCGTTTTTCCATAAATTCCTGAAGAACGGAATGACGATAGGGGCCATCAAGGGATAAGGAAATTCCTGATCAGATGGAGACATTGGGATTAGTGCAGCTAGGAGATAGAGGACATTTATATATGAATGAAGGACTGTTTCAGAAGATTGCGGGAGGTTTTTTCGTAGTCATTATTCCGGTGGTTTTTTTACTGCTTTCGGGATGCGGACAGAAGGAGAACCATGATGGAGTCATTAAACTGAGAGTTGTGACATATCAGGGAGGAGATATTCCTCTCGATATCAAAGAGGTGATGGAAGCTGCCAATGCTGTATCCCGTGAAAAGATCGGCGTCACGGTGGATCTCGAATTCCAGACCACAGAAAAGATAAATCTCATGATGGCATCAGGAGAGTATTATGACATGGTCTTTACATCCTCCTGGGTCAACAACTTCGATAAAAATGCTTCTGCGGGACTGTATTATGACATCACGGATCTCGTAAAGAAGGAGACTCCGAAGCTTTATGAGTATGTTGATCCCTACTGGACCTGTGCCGGTGTGAACGGAAGGATATACGGGGTACCGCTTCTTAAGGACATGGGAGCGGAGGAGATGTTCCGTCTCAATGCTGATTACTTTGAAGGAAAGAAGGGGATGTTGATTCCCGAGAGAATGAAACTCGAAGACATTGAACCCTTCCTTGAAGCGTATAAAAGGGATCATCCCGATAAGTTTCCTCTTGATATGACTAAATCCGGACCTGCAGGTTATCTCAATTTTCTTGAGCGCATTGTAAATCCCATCATAGTTCTACCCTTCGGAGAAGGACAGGAAGGTGATGATGTGGTTCCGTTTTATGAGTGTGAGGAGCTGGTGAACAGATTCAGGCTTTTCCATAAATGGTATCAGGCGGGTTACATACACCCGGATGCAGCCACCATCGATTCAACTGTCGCCGATAAGTCCATTCCGGTGCGCTTCGGAGTTGCATGGAAAGGCTATCAGGGATTTTCAAATCCTGAAGAGTGGGGGTTCAATGTCAAGACCTCCATATATGACGGCCCTTATCTGTCACGTTCCAGCGAACAGGGTGCCATGTTCGGTATCTGCGCAGCCTGTGACGAGGAGCATGCGGCAGCATGTCTTAAGTATATCGAGCTAATCAGTACGGACAGGAAATTCAGGGATATCCTTGCCTATGGCATAGAGGGTAAGCATTTTGAATACCTCGACAACGGTACGGTTCTTAGGAGCAGTACGGGGCGGGACAGATACAACTTGATGCTGTATCAGACAGGTCCTTCTGCTTCTGCCTCTGTGGAATCCGTAAGCAGGACATTTCTTTCGGACCCGGACCAGTGGAAGGGAGTGTTTGAGGAATACGAAACCGAGGGAATACAGAGTGCCATAAACGGTTTTGCCTATGACCGGACGGGAAAAGAGGATATCATCGCAGCACTCCTTGCCATATACAGTGATTATGGGGCGGAGCTCAGGACCGGCACCAGTGATCCTGATGTGGTGCTTCCTGAGATAAAGAGACGAATGGAGGCCGCCGGGATGAATGAGCTGCTTCAGGATATAAGGAGTCAGCTTTCAGAATGGAACAGCAGGAAGGAACAGACCACAGAGAAGGGAAAGAGTGATGGCGGAAACTGATAAAAAATCATTCATGACCCAAGGGATTAAAACACAAAAGTTCGTGGGTCAGGAGGAGAAGACTGAAAATATACGTCCCTTGCCCGGTACTGAAGATAAAGATGAGGCAGTGATTGGGAAGAAAGTAAGCAGATTCTCCTTAAGGGGGTCAGGTGTCAGAGTGACAGCTCATACAGATAAGGTAAAGCCTGATACAGGAGTCTTCGGATATACCGGGAAGAGAAACAGGATTTTTATGTTAATGTCTCTTCCGGCCATTATCTGGTATCTCGGATTCTTCTATCTGCCCATGTTCGGTATATTCTTTGCCTTTAAGCGGTTTACACCGAAGCCGGGAGAGTTCCTGATCAAAAATCTTTTTGTGAACAGTCCCTGGGTGGGGCTTGAGAACTTTAACTTTCTGCTTCGTTCATCGGATATTCCCGGAATCATATGGAACACACTGTTTTATAACTTTTTCTTCATCATTCTGGGAATCGGCATACCTGTATTTCTTGCGATCTTTCTTACGGAGATACACAGTGTGAGGTTTAAAGGCTTCATACAGACTGTTATGGTCCTTCCGTATTTCCTTTCATGGGTGATAGTGGGATATCTGGTGTATGCATTTCTGGCAACCAATGAAGGACAGGTGAATCATCTTCTGAGAATGTTCGGTATGGAGGGAATACAGTGGTATCAGTCTCCGGGATACTGGAGATTCATACTGATAGTTACCGAGTTATGGAAGTCGGCCGGGTATGCCATGATCATATATCTTTGCGCAGTAACGGCTATCGACCGTTCTCTGTATGAAGGGGCAGTACTGGATGGGGCCACATTTTTACAGAGGGTACGCTACATAACATTACCTCACCTTCGTCCGACCATCTGTACCATATTTATACTCAGGATCGGAACCATACTGAATTCGGATTTCGGTCTGTTCTATCAGGTTCCGCTGGATTCAGGGTCTCTGCAGAGCGTGACGCAGACCCTTGACGTGTACGTCTATAAGGCGCTGATGCAGCAGGCGAATTTCAGCTTTTCCGCCGCCGCATCCTTCCTTCAGAGTATAGTTGGCTTTGTACTTTTGATGGTGACGAATAGAATCATAAAGGCTATAGACAGTGACAGCAGTCTGTTTTGACGCGGATGATAGGCTTTTGTCCCTTTTGATTCACATTAGGGAATCTAGAAGATCAAGGAACAGTGAGAGCGGCCGGTCAGGGGCAGAATGCTTTTTCCAGTAGACTCTTGCTTCCATGCCGGAAGAGTGGGTGAGTTCGGGACAGTCCAGAGGAACGAGCTTCAGATTCTCGCGGCAGGCCGATGCCGGGAGGAAACCGCCTCCGAGCCCTTCCTCTATAAAACGGGATACCATGAAGATCTGGGAGCTCCTGAGAACCACCTTCAGGTCATAGCCCCGTTCACTGAAGATATTTTCGATGGTGCCGGAAAGAGGAAAGGCCTGATCGAACAGAATGAGAGGTTCCTTTGAGATCTCTTCAAGTGTTATAGTCTCCTTGCCTGCAAGGGGACTTTTTTCACTTACACAGTACTCAAGGATAGACGGCTTTATCTTTTTGGTTTCAAATCTTTTCTTCCAAAGGCTTTCCTGAGAATAATTCTCTACAGTAAGAACTGCATCAAGCTCGTCCTCATCAAGCTTCTGTAGAAGGTTCCATCCGGCTCCCTCTGAGACCTCGAGATGGATGGAGGGATAGCTTTCGGTGAACTTTCTGTATATAAGAGGCAGGGATTCGCTGCCGATGATGGTGGAGTAACCAAGGCGGAGATAGTCAGTGCTTAATATGCCGGATTCGATCATGGAGCTCATTTTGTTGTAGTGCTCCATGATCTTTTTTATTTCGTCTCTGAGTTTTCTTCCGGCCTCTGTCAATGTTATATGGGTTCCCTTTCGCATGAAAAGGTGGGTAGAGGTTTCCTGTT
This sequence comes from Lachnospiraceae bacterium JC7, assembly GCA_000513555.1. Taxonomy (GTDB): domain Bacteria; phylum Bacillota; class Clostridia; order Lachnospirales; family Lachnospiraceae; genus Oribacterium. The sequence continues at coordinate 120,673 of ALYD01000002.1, read as the reverse complement.
CCAGTTCCTTGATGGCAACGGACAGTGTCGGCTGGGAAACGAAAAGCTCTTTGGCTGATTTACTCAGATTTTCCGTTCTGCAGACGGAAAGGAAATATTTCATCTGTTTTATGGTGATCATGATAGGACCTCTTTGTATAGGCAATCGCTATAATAAATGTAAATTGCGTTCAATATTATTAATAAAACTAATAGTATATAAAAAAGCTGTATTTTTCAAATGAAATGTAAAGAACTATAGTATGACACCGTAAGAACGCCAAACAGAGTTTTATATATAAGTAAGGAGAAAATATATGTCTATAGGATGTCAGATAATAACAGATTTCAAGAGACCTGACAGGTCACTGGTTGAGCTTTTTGAGGGACTTCAGGTTGCAGATCTTGATGATAACATGTCCAGAACTCAGGCGGTCTTTCATAAGATCTCATCATTCACAGGAAAGACTGTTGTAGGTACAGCATTTACCATCAAGCTTCCTCACGGAGACAATCTTATGTTCAGAGCTGCTCTTAAGTATGTTAAGCCTGGCGATGTTATCGTTATTGATGCAGGTGGATTTGAGGACAGAGCTGTTATCGGTGAGGTCACAACAAAGTATGCCATGAAGGCAGGTGCTGCGGGAATAATCTGTGACGGTGCCCTTCGTGACAGTATGGTGCTTTCAGAGCTTGATTTCCCTGTTTTCGCAAAGGGAGTTAGCCCTAACGGTCCTTTCTTCAACGGTCCGGGAGAGGTCAATGTTCCTATCGTATGCGGAGGCCAGCTGGTTAATCCGGGAGACATCGTAGTAGGTGATCAGGACGGAATCGTATTTATCAAGCCTGAGCTCGCTGAGGAAGTCTACAAAAACACCATCAAGACAAAGCAGAAGGAAGAGATGCTTCTCAAGGAGCTTGAGGAGACAGGTTCCATGACTCAGAACTTTGTATGGGAGAGACTTGAGCAGATCGGCTGCACTATAGTCTGAATAAGTCTATACTTTGGAAAACTGCCATGGTATGATGTAAAAAGTTTTTTATATAGTTTTTAAAGAGGTTCCAAGGAACCTCTTTTTTGCAATATAGGAGATAATTATGGCGGACAGGGTATTTGAGTTTAACAAGGTTGAAAAAGGTACAGACGCAGTCTCCGGTGAGGCCGGAAAAGGCGGAGTTACGGAAAACTGGCAGGTGGTGTCCCGGGATGATAAGATCATGAGTCCGGATTCTCCCATCATGATCCTCGAGGAAGGAGCGGAAAAGCTTCCCCGGAAGGCTGTGGGAGTTTTTGTCAATCCCTTGCGCGGCACATCCTTTGCCTATACGGGAGGCACGGTAGAGGCCAATGTCAGCGGCCTGGACAAGGATGGCAGAGACCTGAACCATCAGATCCTCACCATAGACAAGAGATTTGTGGAGCTTGAGAAATGGCTCGGGGAAAATCATGTATCCGTGAGACTCACAGGAGAGAGCCGTGAGGAAGGCTTCTGCGTCTATAAGATAAGGGCAGTGACTCCTGACGGTTCCGGGATCCAGTCTGAACGTGACAGGTTTCTCCAGATGGTGATAGAGAGGCTTTCCGAAAGCGAGGCGCCTGAGGATGAGGATATGGAAGAAGAGGCCGCAGAATCCGGACAGCAGGATCTCCGTGACCTGAACTCCATGCTCAATTACCTTGCCTGCGCGAGACACACACTTCCGAAGAACATGCAGGCATGGGCAGACAGAAGCATTAACCTGATCAAGTCGTCAACCATCACGCCGGAAGAGCGCCGCCACGCGGAAAGAGCTCTCCAGATGGTGCTGAATATACATTGGAAGGGTGAGTATTTCGCCTCCATCGATCCCGTCAGGGCGAGACAGATCCTTGACGAAGAGCTTTTTGGTCTCGAGCGCGTCAAGCAGCGCATCATGGAGACCATTATCCAGATAAACAGGACCCACACCCTTCCTGCCTACGGTCTTCTCCTTGCGGGACCTGCGGGCATCGGAAAGTCCCAGCTTGCCTATGCGGTAGCCCGGATCCTGAGACTTCCATGGACAAGTCTCGACATGAGTGCCATCCACGATTCCGAGGCTCTGACCGGCAGTCCCCGGGTTTATGCCAATGCCAAGGCCGGACGCATAATGGAGGCATTTACACAAAGCGGCTCCAGCAACATTGTTTTTATAATAAATGAGCTGGATAAAGCCGATAAGAACAGTGTGAACGGAAATCCTGCGGATGCACTGCTGACGCTGCTTGATAATATAGGATACACGGATAATTATATCGAGTGCCGTATCCCGACCAACGGGGTATATCCTGTGGCTACCGCCAATGACAAGTCCAGGATTTCAGATCCCCTCATGAGCAGATTTGCAGTTATAGATATACCGGATTACACGCCGGAGGAGAAACGAATCATATTCAGGAAATTCTCACTTCCGAAGGTACTGAAGCGAATGGGTATGAGGCCGGAGGAGTGTGTCGTAGAGGACAGGGCCATAGATGTGATACTTGAAAAGTATCGCAATCAGACGGGATGCAGAGATCTGGAGCAGGCGGCAGAGCATCTTGCGGCCAACGCACTTTACCAGATAGAGACCACCGGAGTGAAGGACGTGACATTTGACGCCCACACAGTGAGAAGGCTGCTGTTTTGAGGAAAGACAGGATACGGCTGGAGACCTTTGCAGATATAGTACTTCCCATGCCTCTTCAGGTGGGGTATCATATCTATCAGCCGGTAACTTTGAAATATCTATAAAAACCGATCGAAAAGGAGGAGAGGCCTGACGGGGGACCCGCCGGGCCTTGATTGTTTAGAATGGAAAATAAGAAACTGAGAACGGCTCTGTTTATTCACATCATGCTGGTGGTGATGGAGCTTATAGGATTGAATTACACTTTCGGAGTTCATGACGGACTAAAAATGTTCATATATTATACCGACAGTTCCAATGTTCTCTGCCTCATAGTAAGCGGACTTTTCGTGGTGTTCATGCTTCCGGCGCTGTCCAAGGGCAGAACCAGCGGCTTCGTTTCCACCTATATGATGCAGCATTATAAGGGGTCATCGGAAATGCCCCGATGGATCACTATGATAAGATATATCAGTACCTGTTGTTTAATGCTTACATTTCTGGTGGTGCTTTTTGTTCTGGGACCGAAGAAAGGTTACGCAGACCAGCTCCTGAAGGGAGTGCATCCCATAGATCATGTACTGGCTCCCGTTTTATCCCTGCTTAGTTTTCTGTTTCTGGAGATATCGGAGCCTCTTCCTAAGAAGGCGCCTGTCTATGCTATAATTCCTACACTTATCTATGCTGTGATACTTATAGCGATGAATGCGGCGGGACTTGCCGATGGACCTTATTTCTTCCTTCGTGTACGTGAGCAGTCTCTGGTGAGATCCGTGCTCTGGACCATGGCCATTCTGGTAGGAAATTACCTGATATCATGGCTTATCATGAAGGGATATAATAGAATGATACCAATACCCTGGAGGAAATATTCTAAATGATCATATATCTGACATCTACCCCGGGCGGGTTCGATCGAAAGACAGGCTTGCCTGAAAAACTTGATAACAGCAATAATTTCGTGGACAGACTGAAGAAAGACTGGAAGGAGCACAGCAAATGTCTCCTTGTTTCGTCAGATCCGAAGGCTGCAGAGATGAACAGCGCCATAGCTCAGACCTACCTTGACGCCTTCAACAAATCAGGCCTCAGCATGGACATGATCGATGTTCTGGATGCAAGAGACGAGAAGACTGTAGAGATCATCGGATGCTATGATGTGGTTATACTTGCGGGAGGTCATGTACCTACTGAAAATGCCTGGTTCAGGAAGATAAATCTGAAGGAGCGTATCAGAAGCTTCAGAGGCATAGTAATCGGCATAAGTGCGGGTACCATGAACTGCGCCGATGTGGTTTATGCCCAGCCGGAGCTTGCAGGAGAAGCCAAGGATGAAAATTACGAACGTTTCATAGAGGGGCTCGGTCTCACTGATACCAATGTCATTCCCCACTACAATCAGACCATAGATTCAGTACTTGACGGCAAAAAGCTGTTCGAAGAGATCACATATCCGGACAGCATGAACAGGGCTTTTTACTGTCTGACTGACGGTGCCTATATCAGAAAGGATACAGGATCAAACAAGGAGATGCTTTACGGAGAGTCGTATCTTATTGCGGACGGAGAGATCGGACTTATCTGCAAGAACGGCGGAGAGTTTGAGATACCGGTGAGAGCGGATGTGAGAAAACCGGCTTTTCTGGCAGCTACAGCACTTACTATCGGCAGTCTGATAGGTGCGGCTATAACCAGATACGTTCTGAAAAAGCTGGATGAGAAGTGATCTGTAATTTGACCGGATCATGTTTAAATCGTTAAGGGAGTATCGATACATATATTTTGGGAGATGTTTTACAATGGGAGGTTATTATGGATGTTGAGACAGTAATGGCGGCACTTCGAAAGAAAGCCCTGGAGGACAGAACATTCAGGCAGAGACTTCTGGATACACAGAAGGAGAAAAATCCTTTATCGATTTTTTGCGATATAGCCCGTGAAGAGGGCTATGAGCTGTACGAGATGGATATCCTCACATACGGAGAGGAATTTTATGCAGCCATCAAGAGATCCACAAACGGCGGCGGAGAGAATTCACCTAAGCTTGAGGGACAGGATGACTACTATGATATGTTCATGGCAGAGCTTGCAGGTATGTGAATATAGATATAGAATATACGCACAAAATGATAAAAGTGTGTAAAGAGACATATATAAAATCGGAGGTTTATTATGGGTGTTAAGATGGAATTCCCGGATGAGTATATGCAGATCCTTAAATCATATACAGAACAGAATGATGTGACTATCGAGACTGCGATAGCAGATACGCTTGAATTTTTGGAGCTGAAGAATGAAGCCTTCAGCCATTATCGTGTAGCTGTTGAAAATCCCGAGAAGTACCTGAATGATGCTGATGAACTCAATGCAAAGGCCATGAGACAGATATACATGGATCTTTTTGGAGAGGATACAGTGGGAGGTATGATCCACTGTTATTATAATCCGGACAGACTGAATGTACTTATCATGGATATAGAGTATGATGATTCAGTGAATTTATGGAACATGATAGAGACATTCCATAATAAGATTCCGGGAATGGAGCTCAGTCAGGATGTTCTTTCGCTGTTCTACGTGCATGACCGCTTCGACGGAAGTCATGACAAGATAGAAGAAATGATGGAATGGATGCTGTCAGATCATGATGATGACGGGTTCGAGACAGCGGGATACTATGAGACCATCTTTGATGAGCCTGATGATGAAGAGTTCTTCGATGACGAGGAGTTCGACGATGAGGAGTTTGACAGCGAAGAGTTCGATGAGGACGACTTTGGCGATCAGGAATTTGAAGAGTCGGATGAAGAAGAATAAGAAAACGTGATTTCATAAAGACTGTCGTTTTAGAGAAAATTCTCTAAAGCGGCAGTTTTTTCTTTAATAAAAATCGAAATAAAGTTAGACTTAAAAGGGATGATTCTGAGTTGAATTTTGAAGCTCACTTCATGACAGCTTTTCTCAGTATAGAGGTGTTGAGTTATGTGGAAAGAAATAAAGAAAATAGTGATTTTCATACTGGCAGCCTTAGGTATCATGTTCATCATTTTGCTGCTTTGGCCGGATGGTGAAGAGAAAAGCACAGAAGAGACGGTGATTGAGCAGACTACCGAAAAAGAGACTGTGGTAGGACAAACTGCATCAGAACAGACTGCAGTAGGACAGACAGCTTCTGAACGGACGGTGAGCGGACGAACTTCCGGAAAAAAGACTATGCTGGAACAGATTCAGTCTCAGGTGAGCACGTCGAATCATAAAGAACAGGTCAGCAGTTCGGGAGCTGTAAATGTGGATACTGTTTCTGTGGGAACAGGTGCCAGGTCGGCTACCATCATGGTATATGTCAACGGCTCGGATCTTGAGACGGAGGCGGGAGAGGCGACGGTAGATATATCTGAAATGATCGCTTCAGGAATCGGTGATAATGTCAATGTCATCATACAGACTATGGGAACGAGACGCTGGCAGGATTACGGTATATCTTCGAGAAGTGCCCAGACTTATAAGATAGAGAACGGCGATCTCAGGCTCATAAGAGACAGACTGGGGCAGCTTGACTGTACGGATAAGAGAACTTTGTCCGAATTTATCGGTTTCTGTAAATCCGAGTACCCGGCAGACCGTTACATGTTCCTGTTCTGGGATCATGGTGGAGGGCCTGTTTATGGCTTCGGATATGATGAGTGGCAGTCCGAGACAGAGAGCCTCACCATAGCGGAGATGGCAGAAGCATTTTCGGAAAATGATGATGTACATTTCGATATCATTGGCATGGACTGTTGTATCATGGCCAGCATGGAGACCTGCTATGCTCTGGCCCCCTACTGTAAGTATGCCCTTTTGTCAGAGGATTTTGAGTCGGGACTTGGCTGGGACTACACAGGATGGATGAAGGAATTTGAGAAGGATCCCGGCATGGCAACGCCTCTTCTCGGAAAATATATCGTAGACGCCATCATTTCCGACAACGAGAACAGCTACGGCGGCGGTTCGGCCTGCGTGGGACTTTTCAATGTCGCCACAGCAAAGGATCTTTTTGAGGCATGGAAGGCGTTTGCATATAAGAATGAGGCTGCGCTTTTAAAGAAGAATTACAGTAAGGTCCACAAGGCCAAGGGCAGGAGTTACTTTGATAACTGGGGTTTTGATTACAGTTATGTAACACTGGCGGATTACTATATCAGCGATATCCTTGCGCTGGTGGAGAGCATCGATAAAAACAGTGATGAGGCGAAGAATCTTATCTCTGCCCTGAAGGCGGCGGTGGCCTACTATGGTCATACATCGGATAAAAACGAATTGACGGGACTTGCGGTATCTCTTCCCTATGGTGATTATGAGTTTTATAACCGGCTAAAAGAGGTTTACAGTGATATCGGGCTGGATAATGAGTATATAGACTGGCTCAAGGGATTTGTGAGCAGCTCCGGTTATAATGATTACTACGATTATTATGGCTTTGAGAACAACTGGGGCGGCTGGGGAGACTACGAGAGTGAGTACGGCTGCAATATCAGTAACGGCGGTTCCTGCCAGTATGGTTATGACTATAGCTCATGTTACGGTGGGAACTATGGTTACAACTACGGATATGATCCGGGCTATAACTCATATTATGACAACGGATTATATGGTGGCAACAACTCATACTACGGTTCAAATTACTGCAACGATACTGATGATTGCTATGATGACTGGATCTATGACTATGAGGAGGAGCTATGGTACTGCTATGATGACGGATATCTCTATCTGTATGATGATGAGACAGACAGCATGTACTATTATGATGAAGACAGTGATTCCATGTACTGTTACGATGAATACAGTGACAGCTGGGAATACTGCGGGTGATTGGAAACAGACATTATTTTAAATGACAGATGGCGGAGCGGTATGCGTTCCGCCATTTTTGCTAAAACAATGTAAAAACGGCAGTTTTAGGTGTTTTGAAAAAAGTTCGGGAGCTGAAATCATATAATTGAATCTGAAGTTAGAAAATTTTTGAAAAGGAGTAAGAATATCATGAGAACAGCAATAATTTATGCATCGACACATCATGGAAATACCAAAAAGCTTGTAGACGCCATCGCAAAAGAAAATCAGATCGATACCATAGACATTATCCATGAAAAAGATGAGGATCTTTCCAGGTATGAGTGTATCGGAATCGCATCCGGAATAGTTTTCAGTAAATATTATCCGCAGATCCTGGAGTATCTCGAAAGTAAGCTCCCGACAGGAAGAAAGGTTTTCTTTCTTCATACAGCGGGGGATCCGAGAGAGAATCAGAATGCTTCTGCAAAAAAGATAACTGATGAGAGAAAATGCGAGTATCTGGGAACCTATTTTTGTAAGGGATTTGATACCTTCGGACCGTTTAAGATCATCGGAGGTATCAACAAAAAGCACCCGGATCAGTCGGATATAGATGGGGCAGTCAAGTTTTTTGATGGAATAAAGTGTAAATAAGTATTTCAGGTATATCCGGTGACATATTGATGAAATTAATGCTGTCATCCGCTTGGTTTAGGCTTCAGGCATGCGGTGCCTTCTTAAAGGGGTGCTGTGTCTGTTATCCACTTGTCCAGAAATTCCATTTGTTCTTTTGTATGAAACCAGTGCTCACCTCCCTGCATGACAGTGAGGCGGGCACCTGTTTTTTTGACGAAGTGCCCGATGGCATCAGCAGTAGACAGCTTGTCCTCAGATCCGCGGAGGATATCAGTGGGGACGGTCCACTTTATGGGGTGCTCCCGTACGTAACAAAGGTAATCCCATGAAAGATCTTCGCCAAAGTCTGTTTTAATGGTCTTTTCACGCTTCAGATCTTCTTCGGTAACATTTGCCCATGTCATCATATTCAGGATGAGTTTCTCTAGATCGATCATCGGAGAGATAAAGTAGGCATGGCTCAGCTTTTCACAGATATCAGCATTCATGGAATAGAAAGCCCCGATACTGTTTGCGATCAGGATGACATCGTCATAACGGGATGCAAGCTCCGAGACAGCTGCATCTATTTCCAGACTGGTCTCCCAGGGAAGATCGGTGTGATAGTCAAGTCCGGTCACGTCCGCATCCGGGAAAAGTGTTTTATAGTGTTCGGATTCTGCCGCGTTGCCGCCTTTTCCATGAACATAGAGAACGGCAATTCTTTTATTCTGCATATTCATTTTTGCCTCCATAATCATGTACGAATCGGTTTAACCGGAATTCGTATATGTTATTCTAAATTCGTTTGAAAGTTAACTTTCAAGCATGATCACTTACATTTCTTAGTTTTACAAATCCTTTCGGATAAGCAGGTTTCGGATATGCCCCGTAACTGATTGGATAGTTTCCGGTTCCATTCGGATGATCCGGCTCCACATTCGGATACCCTGATAAGAGAAGAGGATCACGTTCACGACCTCTCTGACATTTACATTTGAGAATTCCCCTCGTTCGATGCCATAGCGTATCAGGGCGGTCCACTTTTCTTCCCAGATCCGGTTAAAATGCTCCATAACATCTGAGCCGGTCACCTCCGCATATTCATACATCGCGATACTCAGGGAGTCTTCGGGATGTTCCATTTCATCCTCCATAAGTCGAAGAGCTCCTTCCAGGATCTCAGTGGCAGAAAGCCCCTTTGAGATCTCTCCGTGAAAGTCCATGGCGTCTTTCTCTGTGATCTTCCCGAGAAGAGCTTCAAACAATTCTCCTGTACCTGCAAAATGACTGTAAAGTCCACCGCGGCTAAGACCTGTCACTTCGCAAACATCCTTCATGGTAACCTGCTTGAAACCTCTTTTTGAAAATAGAGGATAGACCCGATCCAATATCAATTCCTTTGTTCTCTCAGCTTTTCCTGACATCTGTTTATTCAACTCCTTTTTCGACACCTGTGTCGATTTAAATTATAGACACGCGTGTCGGATTTTGCAAGATGGAAAAATGAAAAGTTGATTTTTGCATAATTAAAGGCCAAATGAATATGCCGATTGTGTGCGCATTGTCCGAGTGATAGTATTAAAATAAACTATGAAGTGAAATCTGTTCTTTACATCATTAATTGATGAGTGGAAGTTTGCAGATATTTGAGAGAGGAGTGTAATGATGAATAACTTTATGAAAAAGACTGTAGCATCAGCCATGATGCTATGCGTTGCATCAACCGGTTTAACTTCTTTTGCGGGAACCTTCAACCGGGATTTTCTCGAGGCAAAATTCGGCATAGATTACGAAAACGGAAAGAGCACTTCTTCAGACTTTATAGACAGAGCCTCCCAGGAAAATATAGCAAATTCAATGTCTACCACGGACACGGCTCTTGCTATGGATTTTGATTGGCTGATCGACAAAGCATACAATATCTCCAGAGGCGAGTGGCCCAATGCAATCGATGAGCAGTTTGTGGATCGCGTGAACGGAGATGAGCCTTATCTTTTGAATGGTGGCTGGAAATGCTATATGTGCAGTGCCGGATCCGATCACTTCAACGGATATGAAAGATACCTCAATGCAGTGATAGATACTGATGGTTATAATTTCTCGGTGAAGCTGAACTGGGATGCATTTTCTCCGGGAGACGGAAGTCCGTCAATTTTTGAAAGTGGATATGACATAGGAAAAGGAAAATGGAATTCCAAAACTGCGACTGTTCACACTGTTGCTGACATTGGGAATATTGACTTCAGTGATTTCTATATTTCCAAAAACCGGGATGAAGAATATGCGGTTGGAACCGTGACCTGGAGTTCGGGAGAGGTTGATCATATCGGACTTATGCGTATGACTCCCGAAAAAGCGAAAGAGTATTATGATATGGGAGAAGGTGATGAGGTCGGAGAAAAAGTTCTGACCATAGTGGACAGGGCAAAGAAGCTTAGCGGTGCACCGGAAGCAGAAATACAATGGGATGATGATCACACTATCTCCATCAGGATGTATGAGTATGTCAATGATGGCGGCGGAGTTATCCACGAAACCACCTGGACCTGGTATACTGTAAATGTCAGTACAATGAAGGGAACGGATTTCTTTGGAAATGCGGTGGACTTCAGTAAATAGGGGGAATACCAAAGGGACCGGTACAAGAACCGATCCCTTTAGTGTATTATGGGCATCGATGAAGCGGTCATACGCCGGTCATCGATGGTTTTATATAGTACTTTTTTAGTATTAACCCTCTCTTACAGTAATATCCGCCGTTTCAAGGTCACCATTGACGTCATAGTATCCCGTGCTCTTCGTAATGTTGAGCGGACGATCTGCAAATGGGTTGTCACTATCGGAATCAGAATTATCCGAAGCGTAAGATGAATTATTGCCCATGGTTATTACTCTCGCTCTATCCGTGTAGTATTCTTTCACTTTCTTCAAAGTAATGCAGTTATCATATTCATCGAGCCATGATGTGTCTCTCCAGTAGATCTTTATAGTATCGTAGCCATCATATGTCATGTAATATTTTTTTCCATTGATTTCGCTTTTCAAATACTGGGAAGTATTGCCTAAATTGTATCCGTAAAGAATATCCCCGCTGGGATCAGACTCATTGTACAAATCATAATTATGTGAGCCGATATCATAAAGAGAGAAATAAAACATGGCATCATAGTTATATGTCTCATCTGTATAGACGTTCATCTGAACGCAATGATGATCATAAAATCCTGTCTGATTCACATTGTTGTAGAAACCGTAAATCCAGCCTTTGGTAAAGGAACTGGAACTGTTTGTTTCATTTGAAGAACCATTAATCTTTGCAAAATGCGCTGAACTATTCAGATCATGTGCACTTCCCGAATAAGTTGACTCCTTATCTTTATCTTTTACCCATGCACCGTCGGAACCGACATAATATTCTCCAACCCAGGTATCCTTCAGCATCTTTCCTTCAGAACCCACATAATAATTGCCGATCCATTTGTTCTTTGCAACCTGACCACCGCCCTGACAGTAGTACCAATCCCCGGTGTTCGGGGACTGGAACCACCTGTTGGTCAATATGTACCCGTCATGGTTGAAAATATAAACAGATCCTCCAATTTCATAAATCCCGTCATGGATATAGCTGCCATCATCATATTGATACCACCATCCATTCCCGTCCTGACGCCAGTTCCCGGAAAGTGAAGTAAATGAAGTCGTAAGCGCAAGGAACCCTGTCAGCACTGCCATACTGATAATTCTGTTCATTCGCATAGCATTCTCCTTATAAAAACACGATCATTCTCTGCTAAGTCAAGTGTGGCATGGTTAAAAATCTTTGTCAAGGTTGATAAAACGACAATAATACAGCTAAGTTCAGACTATGATGAAGATGAGCATCAGTAGCCGATGATTTGAAGTCATCGGCTACTGAAAGATCTCTATAGTTTAGTGAGGTTTTCAATATTTAGTTACAGTAAACCCTTTTCACATAATTCGTCCGCATATCTTACGGTGGTCATGGCGTCGCGGCCGTAGCAGTCGGCGCCGATCTTGTCGGCGTAGTCCTGAGTCATGACGGCACCGCCCACGGCGATCCTGCAGTCCGGTTTTTTCTCACGTAGCTGGCGTATGGTCTCCTCCATGTTGACTACTGTGGTGGTCATGAGAGCGGAGAGTCCCACCAGCTTTACATCCTGAGAAATGGCGGTTTCCACCACAGTCTCGGGAGGAACGTCCTTTCCTAGATCTATAACATCGTAGCCGTAGTTTTCGAGAAGGACCTTTACGATGTTCTTTCCGATATCATGGATGTCACCCTTTACTGTGGCAAGTATCACCTTTCCCTTAACTTCCTGCTGTACCCCGGCCATAGACTCTTTTACAACGGCAAAGGCGGTCTTTGCGGTATCCGCCGCCATAAGGAGCTGGGGAAGGAAGATGGTTCCTTTTTCAAAGCCCTGACCGACTATGTCAAGGGCCGGAACCAGATCCTGATTTATGATGTCGAGAGCATCCCTTGAGCGCAATGCCTCCTTCGTGGCTTCTGCGGCGGGACCTGCCATGCCTCGCTCGATTGCTTCCATGAGTCTCGTCTTTCCGGCTTTACCTTCGGAACTGCCGCCTGATGAGGAAGTTCCGTTTGAAGACTGTGTTGAGGCGGAAGCATTGGCCTGAGACTTAGGACCGTTTCCTAGGGGACTGCCGGAAAACTTTAAGTCTCCGGCTGAAATTCCGAGGGCATCCAGTACCCGAGCGCGGCAGTTGTCCACCGCCTCAGATACGCGCTTCTCGGGAGTCTTATAGTTCTGATAAGCTCCGATGAAATCCATGAAGTTCTCGTCCTGAGCAGTGAGAGCGCAGAAACTGCGGTATGCCTGCATCATAGCCTGATTGTTCGGGTTAATGATGGCGCAGGACAGTCCGTTCTGAAGGGCCATGGCGAAGAAGTAGGAGTTCACAAGCTCTCTTGCGGGGAGACCGAAGCTGATATTGGAAACACCGAGGATCGAAGTTCCGTGAAGCTCGTCCCGGATGCGGCGAATGGTATCGAGAGTCACGAGGGCGCTTCGGGGGTCACTTGAAATGGTCATGCAGAGTCCGTCAATGACTACATCTTCCTTCCTGATGCCGTAGGATGCTGCCGTGTCGTAGATTTTCTTCGCAATGCGGATTCGTCCGTCGGCAGTGTCAGGGATTCCGTCTTCATCAAGAGCGAGGCCCACGATTACGCCGCCATACTTTTTAACCAGAGGGAAGATCTGATGCATCACTTCCTCTTTACCGTTCACGGAGTTTATGAGGGCCTTTCCGTTATAATGTCTCAGTGACCGCTCCATGGCTGCGGGGTCAGAGGTATCGATCTGAAGCGGAAGAGCCAGCACGCTCTGAAGTCTCGTTATGACCTCGTCAATAAGCTCTGTTTCATCGATCTCGGGAGAGCCGACATTGACATCCAGAACATGAGCTCCGGCATCCTCCTGCTGTAATCCCTGATCCACGATGTAATCGATGTCATGTTCGATGAGCGCCTGCTTGAATCGCTTTTTTCCGGTGGGATTGATTCGCTCACCGATGATGACCGGCTTCGCGCCGCCGCCTATTTCCACCACCTGAGAGAAGGAAGATATCACTGTGTGATTTTCCGGCACAGGAGCGCGGAAGGGAAGGGCGGTAACGGCTTCGATTTCCTTTTTGATGTACTCCGGTGTGGTTCCGCAGCAGCCGCCGAGACCGGTGGCGCCGATTTCCGCAATGGTGCGCATGAAGCCTGCAAATGCTTCCGCATCCACGTCGTAAACAGTATGCCCGTCCACTGATTTCGGGAGTCCGGCATTGGGATTTACGAGAACCGGTACATGAGCTGCCTTTACGAGACGCTTTACAATCGGGATCATCTGTTCAGGCCCGAGGGAGCAGTTGGTTCCCAGAGCATCAACACCGAGACCTTCCAGCATGGCTACGGCAGACTCGGGAGTGCCGCCTGTGAGCATTTTTCCGGAGGCGTCAAAAACGCAGGTGATGAGGACCGGGAGGTCACAGTTTTCCTTGGCGGCGAGAACTGCGGCCTTTGCCTCATAGGAGTCATTCATGGTCTCGATGAGGACGAGGTCAGCGCCTTCTCTGGCACCGATTCGAACAACCTCGGCGAAGATATCCACGGCATCGTCGAAGGAAAGGTCACCCATTGGTTTAAGGAGCTTTCCGGTGGGGCCGATATCGAGAGCGATGTAGGAATCATCCTCACGGCCTGAACGTCGGCGGGCTTCCTTCGCTAGACCCACGGCAGCTGAAACTATCTCATCCAGATTGTCAGGATATTTAAGTCTGTTGGCGCCGAAGGTGTTGGTGTTGAAGATGTGGGAGCCTGCATTGAGATATCCAAGATGAAGGTCGATGATATCTTCCTGATGGGTCAGGTTCCATGTCTCGGGAAGTTCCCCGGGCTGGAGGCCCTTTGACTGCAGAATGGAGCCTGTACCGCCGTCAAAAAATATCCATTCTTTTCCTAAACGTTCGAGTATATTTTTGCGCATTGAAAAGTCTCCTTAATTGGTGATTCTAACAGTGTCTGTAAATGCAATCGGAAGCCATGCTGCACTGGGTGCAGGAGGTTTCCGGAAGAGTATTGCGGCATATCTTTTCCGAGCCCGTGGACTCTTTTGCAGATAATCCGGTGGCTTCCAGAGGATTCACGACATCCGCAAGGTAAGCTTCATCATTTTCAGAAGAGCCAGCCGGTATAGTCTTAGATGAATCCGGTGATGTTTTTTTATCCGACTCAACTTTCACACATCCGATAAATGCCGTGATGGATTTACTCGGAACCATGAGGAGAGTGTCCGTCAGGCTGATTCCGCACCACTTCTGCATGTCGAGTATTCTTGCAAAGTCTGTCTGCAGTGCAAGAGGCAGGTCTCCGTAGCCGGGAGAGTATCTGGGACGGAGTCTGTAGCCCCTTTCTTCCTCCTGAACCCGAATCCCGTTCATTTCCGAATCCGCAAAGGCTTCGACCATCTCGGCACCTGCCGCCTGATATATGGCGGCATCCATGATGCTGGTTACTTCACTTCGCTTAATCAGCTGGTCAATGCCTAATCCCACAGTTGCGGCGAACATATAGGCTTCATCGCAGCCCTGAAGATTTTTGTAAAGGTTCTTTGACCTTATGGTGAGACCTGCGATATGAGTGATATCAGGAGCTTCCTGAGATATTGAAAATTTTCGATAAAAGCATCTGGGGGCGGCAGCAGCCTGCATCTTTTCCACACAGAGCTTTATCCTTTCGTCGATCTCAGGAGTGGGAGTGATGTTCCGGTACCCGAGAAAACGGTAAATTTCTTTGGTTCGTAATTCAATCATAAAATACCAAAAGTGCCGCGACCATTTGGCAACGGCACTGAAAAATCTAATTTGTTATTTAAACCTTCAGAATCTCCGAAAGATTCTTCTGGATCGCTTCAGCCACATCAGGCTTATTCATGGAATAAACGTGGATGTGCTTTACGTCGTTAGCTATGAGGTCGATGATCTGCTCTGTGGCGTAAATGATTCCTGCCTGCTTCATAGCCTCAGGGTGGTCGCCGAACTTATCAACTATTTCCTTGAAGCGGGTTGGTACAGTGGTTCCGGAAAGTGCAACGGAACGGCCCAGCTGCTTTGCATTGGTGATAGGCATTATACCTGCAAGTACAGGTACGCGGATGTCGTTCTCGCGAAGTCTGTATAAGAAGTTGAAGAATTCGGCATTGTCAAAGAACATCTGAGTGGTGAGGAAATCAACACCGGCATCGACTTTGAGCTTCAGGTTCTTGATGTCTTCGTCCTTGTGAGCGCACTCAACATGACCTTCAGGGTAGCAGGCGCCGCCGATACAGAAGTTTCCGTGAGCCTTTATGTCTGCAATAAGCTCGGATGCGTAGTGATAATCATCATGAGGAGTTCCGTCCTTCGGAATGTCTCCCCGGAGGGCCATGATGTTCTCGAAACCGTTCTCCTTGAACTTCCGGAGCATATTGTGAACATGCTCCCTGGTGGAGGATACGCAGGTGAGATGTGGGAGAACCTCGACGCCGTGCTTGTCACGGATATTCTTTGCGATGTTCAATGTAAACTCTGAGGTTCCGCCGCCTGCACCATAGGTTACGGACATGAAACTCGGGTGAAGAGCGGCAACATCTTCAGTTGCCTGCTGTACTGATTCAAAATTTTCGATCTTTTTCGGTGGGAAAACCTCAAAGGATAATGTTACCTTGCCGCTGTTTAGTATATCGATGATTCTCATAGGTCCCTCGCTGATTTGAAATATACTGATCTAAGTGAAAATTGTCCGGTGTCGGCCCTGACACTCACACTTATTTCATTAATGACAATGGATTCCACGTGTGTAAAAAAAGCGTATTCCGACTAATTAATACTATTTAATCACATCGTCAAAATAATTCAAAATATATTAAATTTAGTAGAGGCTATAGATACAATTTATTGCACTTCGGGCTTAGGTTGAACGAAAAAAATTTTCAAAAATCAGTGACGATATAGAAATTGGATTATAATAGACATATTAGACGATACAGTATAGGAGGTAACTATGAAAAAACGAATCTGGCTTCTGACTCTGGGGTTGGTGATTATGATGAGTACCTGTGCATTTGCCGGGGAATGGGTGGAGGATATCTGTGGGATGATGTATCTTGAGGATGATGGTACTTTCACTGCAGCCACCTGGAAGGAGATCGACGGCAAATGGTATTTCTTCGGAGGTGACTGGGGAGCAATGACGAACTAGTGGGTAGGACAGTATTATCTTGGCGAGGATGGAGCGATGCTTACCAATGCGTATACTCCGGATGGCTATTATGTAGGCGCTGATGGTGCACGTGTGGGAAATCCGGTCGATCCGGCTGATACCTCCGCTTATGTGGGAGTATGGAAGAAAAACGACAGTCCGATACTGGTTTATGTTACCGATTGGCCGGGAGAAGCTGGAAGTCTGTCTTTGGAAAACGATACCAATGGTACTACATTTAAGATCATTCCAACAAATAATCCAGGATTCTTCACAGATGTTCTTGGGGATGTATATTATCTATTTTCCGGTGATACACTCACAGAGGTCAATGCACAGAATAATGTCATATTTACCAAAGTAGGGTGATACTTTTTCGGTATTAACAATTAAAAAAACGGTGTAAAGCAGACAAATTACGAGTTGTGATTTGTCTGCTTTCATTTTAGTGATATTCTTATATGGAGAATTATGAGGTGCGGCACTTTGACTTGCCGGAAAGAGGACTAAATGAATAACAGACTGTGTAATTCCAATTATCTGAAGCTGGTTGCGATCATCGCCATGACTATCGATCACGGAACGGACCTTCTTTACCCCGGTTTTCCGGCGGAGTCCATTCCACTGGCACTTCATTTTATAGGCAGGTTAACGGCACCCATCATGTGGTTCTTTGTCTGTGAGGGTTATCATTACACGAGAGACGTAAAGAAGTATATGCTGAGGCTCGGGATATTTGCCGTTATTTCACATTTTGCCTACTGTTTTGGTTTCGGCATAAGTCTTAACCCCTTTGAAGGAAGTATCTTTAACAGAACCAGTGTGATGTATCCTCTTTTTATAGCGGTTCTGGTCCAGTACCTTGAGGACAATGCTTCTGCCTGGAAATCATGGCAGAAGAGTCTCATTCAGTTTGTTCTGGTCTGGAGTGCTTTCCCTGCAGACTGGAGCTGTATAGCAGTTCTGGCGATTTTGGGGATGTATAAAAGAAGAGGGAACCTTGAGCTTCAGATGCTTGAAATGATAAAGTGGGTCCTTCTTTACGGAATCGTATCATACTTCTTTGTAAGTAAAGTTTATGCGCTGGAACTTGTGGGCGTTCTCATGGTCTATCCGGTTTTGAAGCTTTACAACGGAGAAAGAGGAAAGGCCCGCTGGATGAAGTGGTTCTTCTATATTTATTATCCGCTTCACTTTGTAATAATCGGAATAATAAGATGCCTTGTCTATGGAGATGTGATGATCTCCGTCTGAAGGGTTATTTGCATTGGTTTTTAGAGAAGTCATTTACAGGGGGAAAGTAAGTGAACGATAAAAAGTTTCTATTTGAAAAAGACAGTATACCACATGCCTTGGGGGTCATGGCATTTCCTGCCATAGCAAGCCAGTTGATAACATTGATATACAATCTGGCTGATACATGGTTTGTCGGGAGAACAAATAATCCTTATATGGTGGCATCCTGTTCACTGGTTCTTCCTGTATATATGCTGACTATCGTTATATCCAACATATTCGGAGTCGGCGGTGGAACTTTGATCGCACGTCTCATAGGAAAAGGTGAAGACGATGAAGCTTCAAGAGTTTCTGCGGCCTGTATATGGATGGCATTGGGCTTAGGTCTTGCGTTCTCTCTGATCTGCTTTTTTGTGATGACTCCGTTCCTTATTTTTCTTGGGGCAAGTGACAATGTGCTTGAGTATTCCAGACAATACATGTTCTTTGTGGTGGTTCTCGGCGGGATACCGGCGATATTCAGCAACACCGTTTCATCCATGCTTAGAAGCATCGGACTTTCTTCAAAAGCTTCCTTCGGGCTCAGTATGGGCGGAGTTCTTAACATTATACTGGATCCAATATTTATGTTTGTGATACTTCCTGACGGCAGACAGGTCATGGGAGCGGCACTTGCTACCATGCTCAGTAACCTGGTCGTGGCAGTTTACTTCAATATAATTTATAAAAAATCGGAAAAAGATACTATTTTGAGATTAAGGATGAAGGGAGAGTACCCTTCGAGAGAATCTTTTTCCGCTATTTTTGGTGTCGGGATCCCGGCGGCAGTCGGCGTCCTTCTTTTTGACCTTTGCAATATCGTTATTAACAGACTGTCAGCCTCATATGGAGACATTGAGCTGGCGGCTATCGGGATCGTTCTGAAAACGGAGAGACTTCCGCTTAATATAGGGATAGGTATCTGTCTTGGTATGGTTCCCCTTCTTGCATACAGTTATTCATCCGGTAACAGGAAACGTATGGATGAGTTTTTCAGATTCGGACGTGTTGTGGGACTGGGGATCGGAATTACCTGTGTGATCCTTTATTATGTTTTCGCGCCCGTCATCATGCAGGCGTTTATCGGAGATACGGAAACTGTCCGATACGGAACCATGTTTCTCAGGGCGAGATGTTTTGCTACACCCCTTATGTTCCTCTGTTTTTCCATGGTTCATTTTACACAGGCCATCGGGAGGGGTAATGCTTCCTTCTGGCTGGCAGTGATACGCCAGATCGTTTTCAATATTCCGATACTTTTTTTGTTTAACAGACTGTTTGGCGTTATGGGTATCGTATGGACACAGATAGTGGCAGATATTTTTACGGTTATAGTTTCTTACATAATATATGCAGGGATAAGAAAGAGTGAAGGCTGGCCTGCTGGGTTATAAATAAATATGACGTCATTTTAAGCCCAATGGAATAAGAAACTGACTCTACTTTGAGTAGGTGGTCTTTGGCTCATACAAGTACTAAGATTTCAGCAGAGGGGAAAACCCAAGGAGGAATAAATGAGAGTACTTGTATTGAACGGAAGTCCCAAAAAGAAAAGTGACACATTTCGTTTGACGGAAAGCTTTTTAAAGGGACTCAACAAAAAAGAGAAACATGATGTAGACATTGTCAATGTCATCGAAAAGACGGTTGCACCCTGCAGAGGCTGCTTCAAGTGCTGGGAGAAAATGGACGGCCACTGCGTAATTGAGGACGATCAGAATGAGATCCTTGATCTCTATACGAAGGCGGATCTTATTATCTGGAGTTTCCCGCTGTACTGTTATTCCATGCCGTCCCATCTAAAGGCGGTTCTCGACAGGACCGTTCCGCTGGTGAAAATGAGGATGGTGGAGGAGCAGGACGGAAGAATTCATCATGAAGCAGGGGCGGATTTTTCGAAGCTTCATACACTTGTGATCTGCGGCTGCGGTTTTCCTGACTGGGACGGGAATTTTGATGGAATCAGGGTGATGTGCAAACAGTGTTTCTGCGGATCGGACATGGTATGTGTTCCCGAGGCACCTTTGCTCAATGTTCCCGCCGCGGCTGTTGTGGTAGATCCGTTGCTTCAGAAATTCGAAAGGGCCGGTGAGGAGTATGGGGAGACATTTCATCTTTCACCGGAGACTGTGACAGGTCTTGAGACACCTATGATACCGAAGGCTGAGTATCTTCGTAATGTGAACGGAGGCTGAGGAATATGAACCAGTACGTTACAGGTGCAGTTATCAAAGAACTGAGAGAAAAAAATAAAATGACTCAGAGCCAGCTTGCGGAGAAGCTGGGAGTCAGTGATAAAGCTATTTCTAAGTGGGAGACGGCAAAGGGCTATCCCGACATCACCCTGCTGGAGCCCATAGCGGATGCATTTCGTATCTCCGTAACGGAGCTGATCTCCGGAAACACCATTCACAACGAAAATGTATCGGCGAATATGCTCCGATCGAAATTCTATATCTGTCCGGTCTGCGGCAATGTGATCCACAGCATGGGGGAGGCGGTGATTCATTGTCATGGGATTCAGCTTCTGCCGGCTGAAGCTGAGCTGAGTGATGTAGAAATCCGCGGAGCGGATTTCTTTGATGCCTCAAAGCCGGCGGGCTCTCCTCACCCTTCGGGTGGGAGCAGAGATGAACAACATATGGTTTTTGTTGAGCGTGTGGAGGACGAGTATTTCGTCAGGATCGATCACGAAATGAATAAAAACCACTACATTTCATTTATTGCAGCAGTATCACCGGATCGTTGTCAGATTGTGAAGCTTTATCCGGAAGGAGAAGCCCAGGCGAGATTTTCCATCAGCGGTGTGCAGAAAATCTTTTTCTACTGTAACCGTGATGGATTGTTTAGTCAGGATGTTGTGAAGGGCATTGATGATAAAGAGAGCGGATACGACGATTCGCAGGAACGAAGAGAACTTGAACAGGCAGCGGATATGCTTTTCGGATGCTTTTCGTGAATTAATATCAAAAAGACTAAAAAACTTGTTTGTACAGACTATACAAACAAGTTTTTTGATATGTGAATATGATAAAGCTTCGGTGTATTCATTCAGGTATTCGTTTGATGGATTAAAAAGGACACGGTTATCTGAGCTTTTGTGGACAGAAGCTGTCCGAGTCGCATATGCATAAAAAAAATTGGGAAAACATTACCTTATTTTATATAATGTATAAGTAACCGAAATGGCTTGACAGTTTATATACTAAGGGAGGATATTATGTCAAACAAAATAACAAGAAGAGATTTCCTTAAGGGAATGAGCGCTACAGCTGTTATAGCAGGACTCGGTTCTCTTGCGGGATGTTCTGCAACAGAGGTACCTGAGGCAACAACAGCTGCATCATCTACAGAAGCGGCAACAAGTGCGGCTTCTTCCGGAGCGGCTCTATACAAGCCGGGAACTTATACCGCAACAGCTAAAGGTATGGGTAATGTTACCATGAAAGCCACCTTCTCAGAGGATGCCATCACAGATATCGTGCTGGATGTTTCCGAGGAAACCGAAGGAATCGGTAAGGCCGCTGGTGACGAACTGATCAAGCAGTTTATGGATGCTCAGAACGCTAACATCGATGGTGTTTCCGGAGCTACCATAACTACAAATGCAGCAAAAGAATGTCTCAATGACTGTATCAGACAGGCAGGCGGAACTGTAGTTGAGGTTTCTGAAGAGGAAGAAGAGCTTGATCTCACACCGTCCCGCACAGTTTCATCTGATGCTGTAGTTATCGGCTGCGGTGCAGCCGGAATTCAGGCGGCACTTGTTCTTCAGGCAGCCGGAAAGAAGACCATTCTCCTTGAAAAGGGAGGTTCCTGCGGAATTTCCAATGGTTCTGTAGCCGGTGGACCTGCACTCGCAGAGACAAGAGTTCAGGAAGCTGAGAATGCAACTGTTACTGCCGAAACTCTTTACAAGTGCGAATATGGCTTCAGCCGCGGAACAGTAAATGGTTCACTTTTACGTAAATGTGTTGATGCCGGTGAGAGAGTTGTTTCCAACTTTATGGATAACGGCGTAAATATGGGTCTCAGAAGAGATGCCTACGGAATGGGATTCCGTGCCCGTCACAACTTTGCCAACCTTGAGGGCAAGCAGGTCAAGGGAGTGGATCGTTTCCAGCCGCTGATTGATAAGTTTGAAGCTGACGGAGGACAGTTCTTCGTTAACAGCGAGGCTCTCAAGCTTGTCAAGACTGGTGATGCTGTAACAGGCGTTATCGTACGTCACACAGCAACAAAGGAAATCGTAGAGTATGATGCCAAGGCTGTACTCGTTGCAACCGGCGGATATGCAGGAAACGATAAAAAGCTTCGTGAGATTTACGGAGATATCACAGTATGGCCTCTCTGCAACACACTTTCAACCGGTCAGGGATATGACATGGTCATCGAAGCCGGCGGAGTGGCAGACCGTAACTGGGCACTTTGCTGTAATGAATTTGGTGGCGCTAATCATAAGATTCCTGTTCAGGGACCTGCCATGCGCAGTGCAAATATCGCTCTTGAGTTTGCCATCTATGGAGGTCTCATCGTTAATCAGAACGGTGATCGTTTCATGAATGAGCAGTATCTTTCAGATCGTCCATTGGCGCTTGGCGGTGAGATGGCGTTAAGAGAAGGAAAGTACTATGCAGTAGTAGATCAGGAGATGTTTGACACCTGCCGTGACAAGGGTATCCTTGAGTATTATGGAAGCCCTGAAGACTGGTATGTTGGATATACCGGTATGAAGGACAAGGTAATGGCAGATCTTGATGAAGGAACAGAGACCGCTATCGAGCAGGAGTGGGCAGCCAAGGGAACATTAAAAGAATGTGCCAAGTTCTTCAGCATGAACAACCTCGAGAAAACAGTTGAAGAGTACAATGCGCTCTGTGATGCAAAGGAAGATACACAGTTCTTCAAGGCTCCGTATCTTCTTCATAAGTTAAGCGGAGACACTTACTATGTTTTCGAGTATGAGATGTCAATCTGGTCTACCTTCGGCGGAGTAAAGACTGATGATTATGCAAGAGCTCTTACAGCTGATCAGACTCCTATTCCGGGACTTTATGTTGCCGGTGTAGATAACGGAAGTCTTTACTGCAGCCCTTATTATGAGAATGAAGGCGCAGCTCTCGGAACAGCTTATACAAGCGGTATCGTTGCAGCAGACTGCATGCTTGAATACCTTAATGCTTAAAAAGTAAAATCTGAAATAAAATTCAGCCATCGCAGGAAGATGAATCATCAGCCTGCGGTGGCTTTTTGAGTGCAAATAACAGTATAGAAGTCTCTTTTGATTTACTCATTTTGGATTAAAAATCAGACCATGCTGTTCATAACGTGTTTTCTGATGTCCGCCACCTGATACAGTGAACCGAAGCAGATTACAGGAGTGTTTGTTTCTTTTGCGTGTGCCAATGCCTTGTTCACGGCTTCTGTCACTGAACCTGCGGTGTCAACAGGGCCGGAAAAGTAGGCGGAGATTTCCTTTTTCAGGACTTCCGGATCAAGACCCCTGGCGCTGTATGGGAGTTCTGTCACGAAGCTTTCCGCAAAGGGAGTGATGAGGCGGAGCATCTCGTGGTAGTCCTTGTCCTTCATGACACCCATGACAAAACAGATCTTTTCATGAGGCAGAAATGTTCTGATGGAGTTGATAAGTGCCATGACGCCGTCAGGATTGTGGGCGCCGTCAACTATGAGAACGGGCTCAGTGGAGAGAAGCTCAAAGCGTCCAGGCCATTTGGCATTAAGAAGACCGGTGCGGACATCTTCATCAGAAATCATATAACCGCGAGCTTTTAGACATGTGATGATCTCTAAAACCGCTGCGGCATTTTCTGTCTGATATGCCCCAAGCAGCGGCAGTTTAATGTCTCTGAAATTTTTATAATCAAAAACCTGACCGGACAGATCCCTTGAATGAACAGAAAGGGATGATGGATCGGTAATGCAGAAATGTGAAGCTGTATGTTCTGAATTAACCCTTCTGAATTTCTCAGCGATAACTTCAAGAACAGAAGGCTTCTGATGGAGTACAACTACATCAGAGCCTTTTTTGATGATTCCTGCCTTTTCTCCGGCGATAAGTTCCTCTGTGTCTCCGAGAACCTCAGTATGATCGAGGCCGATGCTCATGATTGCGGCTGCAACTGGCGCGTCTATGACATTGGTGGCATCGAGCCTTCCGCCCATGCCAACCTCAAGCACTACGAAATCACAGTTCTGCTCTGCGAAATAGCAGAGGGAAAGAGCAGTTATCAGCTCAAAATCCGTAGGCTCTTCATTTAATGTTGAAATTGCGGCGTTTATTTTTGCGGCGATTCTTCGGAGATCTTCGTCAGAGACATAAACACCATCTATAGATATGCGTTCGTTAAAGGCATCAAGATGGGGTGAAACATAAAGACCGGTTCTGTAGCCTGCGGCTGTGAGAACAGAAGCTGTCATGGAGCAGGCAGAGCCCTTTCCGTTGGTTCCTGCAATATGTATGAATTTGAGATTCTTCTGAGGATCTCCGAGCACTTTCATCAGATCCTTCATCCGGTCGAGACCGATCTTTGCGTGTTTCCAGTCTGCGCCGTGAAAAAGTGCTATTGCTTCGTTCCAGTCCATTTTGCTGCCTTTCGTGATAGAAATAAATTTGGTATTACCGTGAAAAAACTGACTTCCTGAGCTTTCGCCCCGCGGAAGTCAGTTTTTGATTTGTCATAAGCCTGTCAATCGTACGAGATGCCCGTCCCAGGAGAATTGTGAACCTGCCATACAACATTTGACAGGTAACGCAGGATCGTACAGGCTGATTTTTCTGACCTGACGATGATGAACCGGTCAAACATTTATACTGCCAACAGACTTCTGATGTCGGCTCTCTTAAATATGCCCTGAAGTACGGAAATGATGATGATCTGTATCGGTGCTGTGACAGCTGCCTGCAGGGCTCTGGTGGAGAGAAGACCTGTAAAGCTTGATCCGTAAAGAACCGAGATCCAGAGAGTGTTCAGCAGGAGACTGAAGATACACTGATTGATGAGAACCGCGATCACTATTCGGATGATCTGAGTCATGGTGTTTCCGGTCAGAGTGGTGCCGTCAGTCTGATTCTGAGTGCTGCCGAATGAGAACAACGGTGCAGCATAATACTTCCTGTACAGGGCAAAGCCGAAGACCAGTCCCATGAGGACCTGTGTCAATGTAAAGCCCGGGAAATATGAGCCCGTCGGAAATGCTATGGAACCGATGAAATCACCGAGCCCTCCGACTATTGCGGCTGCCACCGGGCCATAGAAGATGGCTGCGATGACCAGGGCGGTGAAACCGAGACCTATGCGGACGTTCCACGCATTAAATGAACAAAATCTTGTCAGTACGACCTGAAGAGCGACAAGAACTGAAAGGGTTACGATCATTCTCGTTGAGAACTTTGACATAATAAAACCTCCTTTGCAGTCCCTGACTACAAAGAAGGTTTAGGATGTTGAATTTCACCGGAAATTCAACATCCGTACATGTGGTTTTTTGGCTTCAGCTAAAAAACCATCCTGCAAAGGATTTCTGAACGCATTTTCCTTGATTGCGTTCAGAAACCTATAGCTCGTCCTTCACTGCAGCGGGATGCGACGACCGAACCGCACCTGAAAAAGGTTTCGTCCCTCCGACAAACTCCCCGTTCGGAAGGCACTATACGCTCGAGCGTCTACTCTGCTTAAAAATAAATTGTATTGTACAAGAAAAATCAGATAGGCAGTTCCATAAACCCGGAACAAATCGGATATCATAGGAGCAGTCACATCGATCCTTCTCAAGTAGAATGTATATCAAAACCTTCAGTCCGTAAAGTGGATATTTTGATAGCTTTCTGATAAGATATCACCTGATTATTAAACAAAAGTAACAAGTGAGTGATTTTAACAGGATAAAATTTTTTCGGGTTAAGATCCATTGGATACAGAGTGATTTTTGATAGATATAAAACAGAGAATATCAGACAGATAATCTTCGTGAAAATTGAGGCATGACATATATGAGCGAAAAATTGAAAAATGAACTCAGAAATGAGAAAGAAAAACTCAGCAGGATGAGCTTCGGGCAGAAAGCTCAGTACATATTTGATTACTATAAATTCTATATTATCGCATTTGTGGTGGCAGTCTCACTTATCTATTATGTTGTGACCACATTCCTAAACAACAAGCCTCTGGCGTTTTACTGCATGATGCTCAATGCTTCCGGCCCGGAGGTATCCATGAGTGAGGAAGAGCTTGAATCCCGGTTCGCGGCATTTGCGGAAGTGGACGATGGAAGCGAAAAGGTAGTCATCGACACCACAGCTTCCTTCAATCCCAATGTCAACAGCCAGTACTCCATGGCTCAGAATGCAAAGATCACGGCTCTTTTTGCATCTCATGATCTGGATGCCATGGTCATAGATCCGGGTGCTTTCACATATTATGGGCTGAATGGAGCATTCACTGACCTAAGAGAAGTTCTGAACGACGATGAGTTTGAGAAATACAGATCCGGGAACCGCATTTACTACATCGACGGAGCGATTCAGGAGAAGCTGAAAAATCTTGACGCGGATCAGGCAGAAAGTGTTATGGCGGCAGAAAGCGGAGCTGAAGTTTCGGAGCCGAAAACCGGAGCCGATGCCGGAGCCATAAAAAACGGAGATAAGAGTCGTGAGACAGGAGATCCGGAAGCTGTAAATGATGCCGCCGGGGAAAATAGAAGCGACATAACAGCTGAGAGCAGTGATCCTTCAGAAGAGACTCTCGGAGAGATGGAGCAGTTTGCGGCAGAGCTCATGGGTGAGCCTGATGTTGTTGCAAGAGAAGCTTTTACAGTTCCGGATCCTGAAAAGATGGAAGACCCGATCCCTGTCGGCATCATCGTTACAGATGCGCCAAAGATAGCAGATGGCGGATTTTTCAGCAGGACAGTTCCGGTTTTCGGAGTTCCGGTCGTTTCGGAGAGGAAGGAGCTTTCGGTTAAATTCCTTCATTTTCTGGAAGAGAGATGATACCGAGATAAAATTACTGGTATGTATGAGAAATAGCATATAGCGGCCCGGGCAATGAGGATGCAGATTGGTGGATTACATCCTCAGTAGCCCAGTGTTCCGTTTTCGTTAAAGTAGACCACCATCAGGTCAACCACATGTCCGTAGCTCAGGACTCCGGTTGACTGCCCGTTATACTTGAGATATGCGTCGTTCAGTTTTTCCTGGGTCTCGGCTATTTCCGTTTCGTACCGGTCCCAGAATTCGTTGTTGTACTGCATGTCCTGACGGGTGTAGCTGTTTAACCTGCTGTAGAGCTCTATGAATTTTTCGGGATCTGCCTTTGCGAGAGCATTGCCCGCATATACCCATGCGGAAACGTAACCCGAATAATTGAAATAAGCATCGTCTGAGCCAATGGTGGCAAGTATGGCAATGAAATTGGCCTCTTCCTCTTGCATGTAGCCGCGAAGATGTGACAGCTCATGGCATACGGTGAAAGGGATGTCATAGTATGGAATATCCCTGTTGTAGTTCGCCTCTATGGTGAAGGGTGAGTAGACACCTGTGACCTGCTGTATGCTCAGTATCCATGAATTTATGAGGGGCTTGGGAAGGGGATAATGTCCCGAAAGCCGGGAGAATCTTGTGCCGATCTTTTCCATTGCGGCCTGACCTGCCTTGCCGGTGTTCCAAAGATAGGTCAGTGAAGGTTTTTCCGAGAACCGGTTTTCACCGAGAATAGCCCCATTGTACAGTCTGACAGGTGAAACAGCTGTATCAAAAGAGCTGGTTTCCGAAGGAGTCTCGTCGGAGACATTGGCCGTGAAAAGGGAAGCTGAGTCATTACCGGAATGTAATGCGGATTCTGATTCATTGATATTTTCCACCAGATATTCGCAAAGCTTCGTAAGTGTTTCCTCGTTAAGCTCCGGTGAAACGGAACTTAAGCCGGCTTCGGTAGAGAAACTCGCTCTACGGTAGTTGATGCCGCAGTTAAACACATAGAGAGTGAAAAGCAGTGACAGTATCAGAAACAGGTGACCGAGAAATACAGTCAGTCTGATGACAAGTACCCGATCGCGTCTCAATACTGAAACTATCTGAAAAACAAGATCCGCCGGAATGAAGATAAGTAATGCATACAGCAGTAATTCCACCAGTGAAAAGGGCAGGAGTCCTGTGATGCTGCTTATTACGAGACTTCCGAAGCGATAGATGGTGTGGGAATAGACATTGGCAAAAAAGGATGATCTTGCCGCGAGAATGCTTGCTGCCACAGCCATGAGATCAAAAATCAGTGCAGCGGAATATAGTTTATATTTTCTTATAAAAACCGTCAAATTCATGTCAATAACCAGGTTAAGAAATAGGATATACTAAAGCCGTAATGATGATCACGGACATTTTACTACATTGTGATAAGGCGGTCAAAATACTGTCGGCATTGTTTTTAATGCCATTTGTGAATTATGGCGGGGTGCTTCAGAGTATCCTTCGCGAATTGTAATTAAATTGTTCATTCACAGTTTCGGCACCATTGGATATAATGGCACAAGTGTTAAGAAGTCAGATCTCCGGCTTGTGTCAGAAAAAGTGGGAGGATCAGGATAAAGAGGTGTATATGAAACACAAAAGAATTTTTGCCATCGCTGCGGCAGCAGTGATCAGTACAAATATATGTATGAGTGCACTTGCCGAGGAAAATACGGTAAGTGTCGTTCTGGCAGCTTCTCCTGCAGGTGCGTCTTCCGGCGCTGATTCAGCGCAGTCAGGAGCGGATTCATCAGATCAGCTGGTACCTGCTGTCGATGTTGAGGTCCAGAGTGAACAGGTTTCAGGAACGACTGAGGGAACGGGCGTTGTTACTACTTCATTGATCGCGGGCGGCTCCGGAAATGCCGCTGCAGAATACGGTCCTTCAGTGGGTGGAGCAGTCAACAGCAGCACAACAGTTGAGTTCGGACCTATGGCAGGAGGGACAGCAGCAGTGACTTCCACTACATCAACAGGCTATGTATTTGAGAACGGGCAGGGAGAGACATTGCCACTTCCTGCAGGATACCATTTCAACAACGTGGCTGCATATACTTATGAGAACATGGTTGCCGATTTAAGCGTACTTCAGGCAAATTATCCTGAAATGAAGATGGATTCCCTCGGAACGACACCGGATAACCGAAGCCTTTATCACGTTATCGTGGGCAATCCCAACGCAAAGCACAAGATCCTGGTTCATTCCGGTATACATGCGAGAGAGTACATCGTTTGTCAGGTGGTAATGAGAGAGATCGCATCTCTTCTTGAGATGCAGCAGAAGGGCGCCGTTTACAATAACTGTTCTATTGCCGATCTTCTTCAGAATACCTGTATTCATTTCGTGCCGATGGTGGATCCCGACGGTATCACCCTTGTGCAGGGTGGTGTGGATGCGCTTCAGACCGATGGTGCGAAGATGTCTGTCATGAGCATTGCAAACATGGACGGTGCGAGTGATATGAGCAATTACGTCCGCACATGGAAGAATAACATTAACGGTGTAAACCTGAACCGTAATTTCGATGCTAACTGGGAGGAGACACCTTCAAAGGTGGATCACCCTTCTTCAATGAACTACAAGGGTTCTTCCGCGGAGTCAGAGGTGGAGTCAAAGGTATTGGCAGACCTTACCAGAGCCCTTATGCCTGACAGAACCATCAGTTACCACACTCAGGGAAGAGTTATCTACTGGTATTTCGGTGAGACCGGAAACTATAAGAACGAGGGATTCAATCTTGCGACCATCGTTCATAACAATACAAACTACAGCATCTCCAATTCATGGGCACCTAAGGATGCTGCCGGATTCAAGGACTGGGCTGTTCAGAAGCTGGATATCCCGTCTGTGACCATCGAGTGCGGACTCGGTACTTCACCTGTTGAGGAAGAGCAGATAGAGAGAATGTGGGCGGAGAATGACGGTATACTTCCGGATCTCATGATCGATCTTTTGAATAAGTGATAAGTGCCGGTGCCTGCATTCAGGATGGTTTGGATCAAAATGACCTCAGGCGTGCGATGAGCCGCAGCCTGAATAGAAATCAACATATGTGATCTTTAGAGAAGGTCCGCGGACGAATTTTTCGTCCCGGGCTTTCTTTTTTTGGAGGTTAATTTTTGCGAAAAAGTGTCGACAATTAATTTAAATATGACTAAGGATTTGATACTTCTATTTCTATGGGTTCGTTGACTTTGTCATAGACACACGTATATAATTTAAAGAAGAAAAAGATGACTCACTGACATCGTATGACCGATTTTCTGAACACATGTAGGTTGAAATATGAACAGTTTAGAGTTTGAAGAGTATATTGTTGACAATTTTGATAAAGCCTTAAGTAATTCGTGGATCAAGATATTTTACCAGCCCATAATGCGCGTGAGAAGTGATAAACTTTGCGGGCTGGAGGCTCTCGCAAGATGGGAGGATCCTAAATATGGGCTGCTTATTCCGGATGATTTTCTTCATATTCTGGAAAAGTATGGAATGGTGCATGAACTTGACAGTTTTGCGGTGCTTGAAGTATGTAAACTGCTTCGGGACAGACTGAAAAACGATCAGGCAGTGGTGCCTATTTCCATCAATTTATCGGAGAAGGATTTTGAGCTCTGCGATATTTTCGACATCGTAGATTCCATCATAACCAAATACGAGATATCCAAGGAATTTATTAATGTGGAAGTAACGGAGTCTGCATTTGCCAGAGACTCTGAGAAGCTTCGGGAGGGCATTGAGAAATTCCGTGATTCGGGATACCAGCTGTGGGTGGATGACTTTGGCAGCCACTCTTCTTTGAATGTCCTCGCAGACTATGATTTCTATGGAATGAAGATCGATGTGGAGTTCATTCGGGATTTCACCAAAAAGGCTGTAAGCATCATCAAGTCGGTGGTGTCCATGGCGAAGGGCATAGGCATCCAGACCCTGGCGGAGGGTGTCGAAACCGAAAAGGAACTGGATTTCCTGAAGTCCATCGGTTTCGAGAAGATCCAGGGTGATATCTACGGAAAACCGCTGCCCCTCAGCCAGTGTATGGAAGAGCTGGATGAAAAGGGTGTTGTTATAGAGACCCCCAATGAGAGCGGTGTTTTCGGCGGTTATGAGCCGGATAAAATGACTTATACGGTCGAGCGTGATGCTGCGGATGTTGAAAAGATAAAACAACTGAATATCAGGTGGAAGCAGCTTTATAACATATATAACGGCGTTTATCTTCTGGACCTTGAGGAAGATACTTTCGAGGTACTTTACGGTGTGTCAGAGAACGGAGAGGCCATCAAGGGAAGCATCAGCGAAATCGTCAGCGAACATGCCGACAGGTTCGTTTTTGCCGAAGACTGTAAGCATTATCTCAAGTTCTTTGAGGCGCATACGCTTGAACAGAAGATCAACGGATCTGAACGTGGGTTTATCAATGCCTACATCAGAACGAAGACCCCTCATGGTGACTATACATGGAAGATCTACCTTGCCCTTATGACGGCACCTCAGCAGGCCCTTGTGTTCGTGAGAAATGCGGATTCCATAAAGGCCAATGCGTGGTCGGAGTATTATCGGAACTATACCGATACTGCAAGGGGCGATCTGGGCATGGAGCTTACCAAGGATCTTTTGTGGGACAACCTGAACAGGAACTCCCATCTCGGTATCTTCTGGAAGGATAAGCAGAGACGCTTTGTGGGAGCGAACCAGAAGTTCATGGATTATTATGGATTCAGAACACCTGCCGATTTCGTCGGAAAGACGGATGAGGATATGGGCTGGCACATAGAGTCAGAGCCGTACAGAAAGGATGAATACAGAGTCCTGAGAGAAGGTGCGGTGACCAGAAGGGTACAGGGACACTGTATAGCCCATGGAAGTATAAGAGATATTCTTGCCTCAAAGATGCCTGTATATGATAACGGGAGAATCATCGGACTGGTTGGATATTTTGAGGATATAACAGAGTCTGAGCAGGACAGAGCGCGAAAGGTGGATCTTCAGGAAACGGACAATCTTACAGGTCTTCTCAATGTTCGCGGTATGATAACGGCTACCGCCACATACAAGGATGAGTACGAGAGAAGAGGCACTGATTTTGTTGAGGTCTTCTTCTCACTGGATAATTTTGAGGAGCTTAAGAATCTTCACGGCCATGCCTTCGGTGATGAGATCCTGTATGCCTGCGGAAAGAAGCTGGCCAACGGTTTCGGCACCAGTGCAACTCTGGTAAGGTATTCCGGTTGTGATTTTATGGCTTTCTCACAGTACAGTAATCCGAGGGATGTGGAAGCATTTGCAGCAAAGGTAAGACGGCTTGTATCTGAGATCCATAATGTGAACGGCTATAACTGTACTCTTTATCCGTCACTCGGAACAGTCAGATTTTCTGAGGTGAGGGACCTCGATAAGATGCATAAACTGGGCATGGAACGTATGGCGGAAGAAAGAGAGCAGCATAAGCGCGGTATGAGCTGATGGAATGACGGATGATTTTCGTAAGCGCCGGGGCTTCGGTTCCGGTATTTGATGCAGGCGGCATGAGCTGTTGCCGTCCCTTTCAAAGTTCTATCTTGCGAATATATCAGAAAAGTTGTAAAATCTAGGAAATTTGGAACGCTAAGCGTTCCGATATCGTTTATGTATAATAACGCCAGATCGACTGAGCGGTTAGTTTCAGCGGTCTGGCTTTAGTTTTGAGGAGGACGGATATGTCTGAGGAAATTAGAAAAGAAAATGGAGAGCTTGAGGTAAAGCCACAGGAATCCAAGCATTTTATCGAGCGAGAGATCGACAAGGATCTTGCAGAGGGTGTTTACGATCATGTGCAGACAAGATTCCCTCCGGAGCCTAACGGATATCTCCATATCGGTCATGCAAAGTCCATAATCCTGAATTCAGGACTTGCCAAGGAGTATGGCGGAAAGTTCAATCTCCGTTTTGATGATACAAACCCTATGAAGGAAAAGACAGAGTTTGTAGATGCCATCAAGAGAGACGTAGAGTGGCTCGGTGCAGAGTTTGAGAACAGAGTTTACTTTGCATCAGATTATTTCGATATCATGTATGAGAAGGCAGAGCTTCTTATCAACAAGGGACTTGCTTT
Organism: Lachnospiraceae bacterium JC7; assembly: GCA_000513555.1. Taxonomy (GTDB): domain Bacteria; phylum Bacillota; class Clostridia; order Lachnospirales; family Lachnospiraceae; genus Oribacterium. The sequence goes on along the minus strand of ALYD01000002.1, from coordinate 87,468 downwards.
CGTTGATGATCTTACAGCAGAGCAGATCACAGAGTTCAGAGGCGATTTCACAACACCGGGTAAGGAGTCACCTAACCGTAACAGAAGCGTAGAGGAGAACCTCCAGCTTTTCCGCGATATGAAGGCAGGAAAGTATGAGGACGGAACACTTACTCTTCGTGCGAAGATCGATATGGCTTCTCCCAACCTCAACATGAGAGATCCGATCATCTACCGTGTAGCTCACATGCATCATCACAACACAGGTGACAAGTGGTGCATCTATCCTATGTATGATTTCGCTCATCCTATCGAGGATGCTGTTGAGGGTATCACACATTCTATCTGTACTCTTGAGTTTGAGGACCACAGACCTCTCTATGACTGGGTAGTTCAGCATTGTGATTTTGAGAATCCTCCCAGACAGATCGAGTTCGCAAAGCTTTACCTTACAAACGTTGTTACAGGTAAGAGATATATCAAGAAGCTGGTTGAGGACGGTGTCGTAGACGGATGGGATGATCCTCGTCTCGTAACCATCGCGGCTCTCAGAAGACGTGGATATACACCTGCATCTATCCGTATGTTCGTTGAGCTTTCAGGTATTTCAAAGGCAAACTCAAGCTCTGATTACTCACTTCTTGAGTACTGCATAAGAGAGGATCTGAAGCTTAAGGATAAGCGTATGATGGCTGTTATCGATCCTATCAAGCTCGTTATCGATAACTATCCGGAAGGTGAGACAGAGATGCTCACAGTTCCTAACAACCTTGAGAATGAGGAGCTTGGTAGCCGTGAGGTTCCTTTCTCCAGAGAGCTTTACATCGAGAGAGATGATTTCATGATCGATCCTCCAAAGAAGTACAAGAGACTTTATGTCGGCAATGAGGTTCGTCTCATGTCTGCATATTTTGTAAAGGCTGAGTCCTATGAGACTGATGCTGATGGCAATGTTACTGTTGTTCACTGTACTTATGACCCTGAGACCAAGTCAGGCTCAGGATTTGAGGGACGTAAGGTAAAGGGAACCATTCACTGGGTCAATGCTCCTACCGCAGGTCAGGTGACAGTACGTCTCTATGAGCAGCTTATAGACGAAGAGAAGGGCAAGCTCAACGATGACGGAACCCTTAACTTCAATCCTAACTCACTTACCACAGTTACAAACTGCATGGTTGAGCCTGAGCTTATGGATGTTAAGCCTTATGACAGCTTCCAGTTCGTTCGTAACGGTTTCTTCTGCGTGGACAGCAAGGATTCAACAGAAGGACATCCTGTATATAACAGAGTTGTAGGACTGAAGTCTTCCTTCAAGCTTCCTGCACAGAATTGATGTGACATACTATTACCGAAAGAATTAAAAAGAAGGATGATGCATAGCATCATCCTTCTTTTTTTCAGGCAGTATGTTTAATAAAATTTCGGATCTTATCAGACTCATGTCCATCCACCAGCTCCATGGGAACTATGCCCTGATAGCTTCTTCCGTTGAAGGAGGTGTGGGTGATATGAGCTTCCACACCGAAATAATCCCGTATGTTGCTTTCTGTTATCACATCTCCGGTATCGCCGAAGAGGAAACCTGATCTTCCTAGGAGCAGGGTCTTGTCCGCACATCGCAGGGCATGATCGGGATAGTGGGTATTTATGATTATGGAGAGATTCTTTCTGGAAAGAGCTTCTATGGTCTCCAGAACTATCATCTGATTCTTCATATCGAGTCCTGATTCCGGCTCGTCCATGATGAGAAGCTCCGGCTCCTTTATAAGTGCTCTTGCGATAAGGACCATCTGCAGCTGGCCGCCGCTCAGGGTGTTGCAGGACTGTTCAGCGATAGCGGATATTCCGAACTGACGGAGAAGCTCATGGGCTTTTTCGTAGTCCGATCTTTTGGGAGTCATTCCGATCCCTATATTCTGTGAAAGCCCCATGACAACCATATCGATGGCACTGTATCCGAATACAAGCTTTTTTGCCTGAGGAACATAGCTTATATATTTCCAGAATTCTTTTTCGTTCATTCCGGAAACCGGTTTATCAAAGAGACTTACATTTCCCTTCCTCAGGGACAGAAAATTCATAAGACAGCGGAGCAGAGTGGTCTTGCCTGCGCCGTTTGGTCCCAGTATGGCCAGAGTTGAGCCTCTTTCCAGTTCAAAGGAAAGGTCTTCAAAAAGGAAAGGTCCCTGTTTTTTATATGAAAAACACAAGTTTGATGCCTTAAGCATTCCATGCACCTCCTGTTCTGCGGAGCATAAGTGCGAAGATCGGAGCTCCTATAAGTGCGGTAAGTATGGACAGAGGGATCTCGGCGGCTGTGAGACTCCGGGCGCTGGTATCGATGATTATCATGTATGTGGCGCCTGTCAGTATGCTCATGGGAAGGAGCTGCCTGTGATCATTGCCCACCAGCATACGGGTGAGATGGGGTATGGCAAGTCCCACAAAGGAAATGACCCCGCACATGGACACTACTGAAGCCGCTATGACGGTGGTAGTGATGACAATGATGATCCGGGTAGTCTTCAGGTCTACGCCCAGTGACTTGGCTTCATCTTCGGAAAGGGAAATGACATTGAGCCTCCATCTGAAAAGCCACAGGATCAGCACGGAAGTACCGATTAGCGGGAGAGCGTAGAGCACATCAGACATGGATGAGCCTGCCATACTGCCCATGAGCCAGTAAGTGATGGAAGGGAGCTTCTGCTCGGGGTCTGCAATATACTTTATGAAGGATGTCAATGCTTCAAAAACTGACCCGACGATGATGCCTGAAAGAACCAGCATCAGAGTGCTGTTTGTGTCCTTTTTTCTGCTGATGATGTAGGTAAGGCACATTCCTATGAATCCGAATATCATGGAGAATGTCTCCACATAGGCGAAGTGGGAGAAAAGCAGTATACCAAGGGCTGCACCGAAGCCGGCGCTGTAGGAGACGCCCAGAACATGGGTGCTTACCAGGGGGTTACCGAACATGGCCTGCAGAGCCACACCGGATACTGAAAGTCCGGCTCCGGTGATGAAGGCAATGATGACTCTCGGTATACGGACACCCCACATGAGAGTTTTCAGCATGGGGTCATTTTCCCTGCCGGAAATAAGATATGTGATGACATCCCCTGCGGATATGGTGTATCTTCCGATGCACAAAGCTGCAACTATCACCATAAGTGTGATAATTGCAGCCATACAGAAGATAAGCCTGAAACGTTTATCTCTGTTCATATCTGTTACTTACCCGATCTTGTAGCGTTCCAGCTTGTTCCCTTGGCAGCTTCAGGTGATGCATCGAGTATGCCCTGAGCCTGCTCATCAGTCACGTCATAGTCATAGAACTCCTTGTAATACTTCTTTATCTCGTCGATCATGTCGTAGTCGAAGAGCTCAGGATGAAGAGTCTGTGCCATCCACTTGACCATGAGAGGTGTGTCTCCGCATGGAACATACCAGCGGTAAACGCCCAGGGGCTCCTTGTAGACCTTGCCGTTCTTTACAGCAGAAACCTGTGACCAGTCCTGTCCGTCGATACTGTTGTTGTAGAGATCATCAGGCATGGTCTCTGTGAAAGTGGTCAGGATAATGATGTCAGGATCCCATTCATAGATCTGCTCCATGTTTACATCGCCGAAATTCTCGATCTCCTTAGCAACATTGTTGCCGCCGGCTGCGTCGATCCAGAAGCCGCCGTAGAAACCTGAACCGGATGCGGAGATCTGCTCCTTGCTGTGATTATAAAGGTAGAGAACCTTTGGCTTTTCTTCGTCAGATAAAGTTGAGACCTTTTCGTTGACCTCCTTGAGCGCTTCATTTGCATAATCGATCACCTTGTCGGTGTTTCCTGTTGTTCCGAAAAGCTGTCCCATGATGCCTACCCAGGTCTTAAGTGTGGCTACAACATTGCCGCCCTTTTCGCCGAAGACGCCAACAGCCGGGATGTTCACTGATTTTAATGCTTCATACTGATTTTCATATTCTCCCCAGTAGATGACTACGTCAGGATCGATCTTCAGAAGTTCCTCTACATTTATGTCCTGACCTTCCACGAAGTTGTCTGCGATTCCTACGAGGTCCGGATACATGGAACCCATGATGCTGTTCTCGATGGCACTTGTTGAGCCCGGATGTATACCCTTCAGATTTTCTACAGGTGCACCTGTAAGAGCGTAGATGCTGGGAAGAGGAAGAGCTGTGAGGACAACGCTGTCCGGATTCTTGGGAACAGTTACCTCTCTGCCGTTCATGTCTGTGACGGTGATAGTATCTGTGGAATCAGATGCAGAGTCTGTTACATCAGCTTCGGTTTCATCAGATGCATTCTCTGCCGCAGCGTCTGAGGAGGCAGCTTCACTGGCTGCCGTTGAGGAAGATTCGGATCCGGCCGCAGGAACTTCGTTGGAAGCATTGCCGCATCCTGTGAGTGCAAGCATGCCGGCGAGGGCAAGAGTTAAATAAAGATTTTTTTTCATTGTTTTCTCCTTATGGCTTGTATGATTTATAGCTTGTATGGGGGGAATTTCGAAGCAGATCGTCGAAATATTTACCGAGAAACGGTTTTGCATCTTTGTGGTAGATATCACCGGAAACGGCATATTGAGGAAGTGGCAGGAAAAGCTTTTTATGATTTTTCGGAAGAAGCTTTTCAAACAGAGGATCCGCTATGATCACGCTGTATCTTTCATCACAGAGGGCTTTCTTTATTTCCTTCTCATTCTTTAGGTTAAGAACGGAAGAGGAAGGGATGTCCCTGTCAGGAGTGAAGATGCATCCCACTGTGACCTCAAGATGATCCCTGAAATAGTGTTTCAGAGATTCACTTATGATCTGGTCACCGATGATGAGGGCGTTCATTTTGTCGCCGCAAGAGTCTGTTTTTCCACAAGAACCGGTCTTTCGGCATGAGCAGGTCTCTTTATGTGAGCCGGTACATTTACCAGAGTAAGCCTTTATGGTCGATGCAGGAGTATCGGGAAAAGATTCCGAAAAGAACATTTCCGATTCCCTGCTTAGAGCCACTTCCTTAAGTCTTTCCGCATATAAATCCAGATTCTTTTCTCCCAATGGAACGCCGCAGAGATAGGGGATGCCGTATTTCTTTTCCATGTACTTTGCAGTGAGGAAACCGGCATGTGAGACTGCGATATTTACATTAGCCTGCCCCATATTTCTGAGCTGCCGGAGATCATAGCCGTATCCCGGGCGGGCGATCAGAGAAAATCCGCTTCTGTTCAGGACATCCTGAAGGTGGTCGAGGTCCTCAGTCCTTTCGTAATCGAGAGGAGTTGCACCCAGGATGTTGTAATGAAGTGTTCCGGAAAGTTCATAAGTATCCGCATCTGTAGCAGAGGGAGGTGTTATCGTTGTTTCCGGTGGACAAAACTTATCAAGGAGGGCTTTAGCCGCCTTAAAGGCGCCTGCATCGTAGTAGTCTGTTCCGGTGGTTTCGATTCCGATGGCAGGGATACCTGTCTCTGATTCGATCTCATGCGCAAGTCCCTTTAGGTCCATACCGATGACCATGGGAACAGGGCTTCCTACCAGAGCCACGAATTCAGGGTTTAATGTTTTTATGGCGGCGCAGACATTGTCCTTAAGCTTCTGGTCATTGCCCATTATCGCATCTATCATGCGGAGGCCGGAGCAGAATACGGTAGCCTTTGAGTCATACCATCTGGGCTCATCGTGGCCGGTATAATTGCCTGTACAGCCCCCGGCGTCATGCATGACGGTCAGGGCATTGAGGTCAAATAACATTGCTCCCGCACCGGAATAATCCGGTGAAAAGGGAGGTAAATACAAACATAGTTGTGCCATTTAAATTACCAATCCATATTCATTGATCAATTGTTTCAGGTCCCGGGGGTTCTGATAAGCTTCTGTGATTCGTCTCATAAGTGAAACGATTCCGTCATAGCCGAACATCTGAAGGTCTGCGAACATATCTGCGATATAACGGGATTTCGCCATATATGCGGCCTGTATTCCGATGGAGAGACTTTCTGTGAGTCTGTGATCGAAGAGCACCGCTTCGCAGGAATCGGGTCTGTAGAATTCCACCTCAGGATGATTTGCCCTTATCCATTCCATATGGTCTTCATCGCTTTTTATGACCGCCTCGGCTTCAACGCGGATGACATTGAAACCGAAACCGAGAAGCGCCTGCGCCATTCCGAAGGGGTGATAGGTGGCAGAGGAGTCTACTATGATTGGAAGGTCTCCCACCAGAGCTCTGGTTCTTTCCACTGCAATTTCCGCAGCCCGTCTGTCTGCTTCAAAGTCCGGTACAGTATCCATGCCGAGAGCCTGTGAGATGGCCTTATAGCTTTCGGAAATTTCTTCCGGGTCGAAGCTTACAGGAACTTCGAGATAGGGGATATGAAAATTCTTTTCCATATCCTTTGCGGCGAGCCTGCCAAGGGGGGTGAGCACCAGATTAAGGCGTGAGGATGCCATAGCTGTAAAGTCCGAAAAAGAAGAGTAGCCGGTAACGTGCTTTAAAGGAGCGATCCGGTTAAGCTCACAGCTTTCGGGAAGCGGTTCATAAGCGCCCAGGATATTGACAAAAGCATCCTTTTTTATATCCTCAGGGCGGATGCCTCTGTTCTTAAAGTCTGTAGCTATGGTTCTGTAGATATCTCTCTGGATCGCCTGAGCAGGGGGTTCAGAGGTATCTGTTTTTATGGGATTCATGTGGGATGACTGGAAAACTATGCCGGGGAACCTGTCGCTCAATGCCTCCTTCAGAGCTTCGTGATCTGTTCCTATGAGATCGTCGAGACAGGTGAATATCATGACGATGACCTTCGGCGCTTTTTCGAGAGTATCAAGGACCTCTGCTACAGCATCACCTATGATGTCATCGTAGCCGCTGACGATATCGCTCTGACTCAGGTAGAGATAAAAGATCCTGTCTTTGTAGCCGTTTTTTATGGCCCCCAGAGCTCCGTGTCTTCCGCAGGCAGAAGGGCCCACAAAAAGCTCTACGCTTTCGGGAACCATGAGTCCCATACGGCATATTCCGTAGTCACCCTTACTTGGCGCATCATAATGTAGACCGCCTTTACACAAGCACTGCATCTGTCACCTCCATGACCTTTCTGGCCAGCTGTCTGTAGCGTTCAGCCATTTCGCTTTGAGGGAGAGCTTCTATTACGGTTTTTCCTTCACTTTCAGCAAGCTGAACCGCTCCGTCACGGGGAACTATATAGAGGACCTCTGTATCATTTTCTGACGCGGCCTGTGAGACGATGGAGTCTTCGTTTTCCACATTTCTTGAATTCTGAATGTAGCCTGCCAGCCGGGCATAACCGCGTTTTCCGAAGTTCCGGATGGCGTGGGAGATATTGTCGGCGGCAAAAAGTGCCATCATCTCGCCGGAAGTCACTATGATGACCTGATCGGCATATCCGCCTCTTATGGGCATGGCAAAACCGCCGCAAACAACATCACCTAAAACGTCATAAAGAACTATGTCAGGGTCATAAACATCGTAAGCGTGAAGCTCCTCAAGCTTTTCGAAGGCTGTAATAATGCCTCGTCCGGCACAGCCGATTCCGGGAGTAGGACCGCCGGATTCAACGCAGATTATGTTGCCATAGCCCGTGAAGGTTATATCTTCAAGTGTAAGTTCATCACCTTTTTTGGAGATCTGATCGAGAACAGTGGGAATTCGTTTTCCGCCCATGAGATTCTTGGTGGAGTCTGCTTTAGGGTCACATCCGATCTGCATGACCTTAAGCCCCATTTCCGAGAGAGCGGCAGAAAGATTGGAAGTGGTGGTAGATTTACCTATACCGCCTTTTCCGTATATAGCTATTTTTTTCATGTTCCTCCATGTATTAAAGAAAGATGTATCTTGGCGCAGGTTAGATGTGCCTAATTTTGGTTAGGGGCGTCTAACCTGTTTTTGACATTTTACGAACGGAAAAATAAATTGTCAATCAGAAATAAAAGAATAATTTGTTATTTGTGCCCGGCATCATGTATAATTTATGTTGATTATGAACCATGGAAAATATATGATTGATTCATATTCTTATAGTGATAAAAGAAAAAAAGGGCATGACTGCCCGGGATGGAGGGTACATATATGGCAAGAAAAAAAGGTTTAGGTGGTCTGTTGGGATTGGCTGCACTTGTTGGCGGTGTTGCAGCAGTGGTTTCTTATCTTTACAAATATCAGAAGTTCTCTGAGGAAGTAGACAAGGATTTCACCGATGTGCTTGACTCTGCGCAGGAAGTTAAGGATACTGCCAAGAGATCATATACAACACTTAAGAATGGTCCGGCAAAGGATGAGATCAAGGCTGCCGCAAAGGATCTTGGATATGCTGCCAAGAATCTGGCTATTGATGCAAAAAATCTTTGTGTCGATGCAAGTAAGGATGCATACAGAACAGTGAAGGATGCTCTCAATGATAAGCTGGGAGATCAGGAAGAGGAGGATGATCTCGATATCTGTGATGAGGATGTAGTATCCGATGATGACGTAGAGATCGAGTTCTACACTGTAGAGGATGAAAAGCCTTCAGTAGAGGCTTCTGAGGAACCTTCAGCAGAAGCAGAGGTCGAGAAGAAAGCAGAGGAAGAAGCTGCGAAGGAAGCTGAAGCAGAGCCTGAGAAGAATGAAAAGGAAGAGTCAAAGGAGGATGTGAAGGCCGAAGAGATGAAGCCTGAAGAGACTCCTGAGGAGAAAAAGGCTAAAAAGTGATGATCTATACAGTGTGAGGTCGATTTTTCGATATTCATTGTATAGGAATTTAATAAACCTGAAGGCGCAGTCGTTGATGACTGCGCCTTTTTTTGCGTAGGCCGTCATGCGACCGTAGTGCTTATACTTTCTGGCATATGACGGCCTAAGCGAAACCGGACAGCCAGGCTGTGAGATGCAGTGATAATTTGAAAATAACTTGCAAATTGATTGACAAATGTATACAAAGAATGGTATTAGTATTTTTCAATGGAGGAAGCTGCAATGTTTAAAATGACAGGCTCAAAAAGAATAGCGGCCGGCATCATGGGACTCATGATGCTTTTTGTTGTGCTGTTTTCAGCTTCTTTTGTAGCTTTGGAGTCTGTTCATGATTGCACCGGCGAAGAGTGCCCGATCTGTGCATGTATCAATCAGTGCGAAAATACCCTCCGTCAGGTTGGAGGGGGAATGGATCTTCAGCCGGATCCTGTCCTTCCTGTCTTTTTAACTCTTATAGCGGTGTTTCCGGTCGTGGATTCATTAACTGCGGAAACACTCGTCTCAAGAAAGATCCGTTTGAATAATTAAACAGACCTCCCTTTCTGGTTTAGGATATTGAATTTCCCCGGAAATTCGATATCCGTACATGTGGTTTTTTGGCTTATGACAAAAAACCATCCGGCTATGCCGGATTTTCGAACGCATTTTCATTGATTGCGTTCGAAAACCTATCAAAAACTGAATATATCTGGAGGTTTTATATCGTGAAAAGATTTATTTCTCTTACTATGGCTGCCGTTTTGATGGGAGCCTCTGTTTCTGCGTGTGGTTTTAACACTGTCGAGGCCAAGCCTGAGTCAGGAAAGGACAAAATAGAGATCGTTACAACCATTTTCCCTGAGTATGACTGGGTAAAGAATGTCCTCGGAGATAACCCCGCAGGTGCCGAAGTCACCCTGCTGATCGACAAGGGCGTTGATCTCCACAGTTTCCAGCCTACGGCGGATGACATCATAAAGATATCCTCCTGCGACATGTTTGTATATGTGGGCGGTGAATCGGATGAGTGGGTAGCTGATGCACTCAAGGAAGCTGTGAACAAGGATATGGTGGTCATCGATCTTCTGGACAGCCTCGGAGATTCCGTAAAGGAGGAAGAAGTAGTGGAAGGCATGCAGGATGAAGAGCATGACCACGGTGATGAAGATCACGATCACGAAAATGATGAAGAAAAACATGATCATGAGAATGAAGAAGAGCATCATGAGGAGCATGAGCCGGAAGATCATGATCATCATCACGAAGAAGGTGAGATCGAATACGACGAGCACGTCTGGCTATCACTTCGAAATGCAGAGACATTGACACAGAAGATCTCAGAGGGCCTGCAGACCATAGATCAGGCCAATGCTGAGACCTATAAGAAAAATGCAGATGACTATATCGGAAAGCTTCAGGCGCTTGATGCGGATTATCAGGCCGCAGTTGACGGGGCTTCCGTCCGCACACTTTTGTTCGGAGACCGTTTCCCGTTCCGATATATGGTTGATGATTACGGACTAGATTATTTTGCGGCTTTCGTTGGCTGTTCAGCGGAGACAGAGGCAAGCTTTGAGACTGTATCCTTCCTCTCAAAGAAGGTGGATGAGCTTTCTCTTCCTGCGGTCATGACCATAGAAGGGCCGGATCATCGCATCGCAGAGACAATAGTTCAGAATACCGGTGCGAAAAATCAGAAGATACTTACACTTGATTCCATGCAGGCAACAACAGGTGAAGATGTGAAGAATGGAACCACATATCTTTCTGTAATGGAAAACAATCTTTCAGTGCTGAAGGAAGCACTGGGGTAAAGAATGGTCTTTCGGACTGTGGGTGCGGAACAGACTTCCGTAGGATAGATTCGAAAGTCTCAGACATAGGAATAAAGGAGAATTTATGGCATTAATTACTGTTCAGAATCTGGCCCTGGGTTATGATTCACGCGCTATTGTTGAGAATCTGAATTTCTCTGTAAATATGGGCGATTATCTTTGTATCGTGGGAGAGAACGGTTCCGGCAAAAGCACACTGATGAAAACATTGCTCCATCTTCAGGAGCCTGTCAGCGGTCAGATCCTGACCGGTGATGGATTAAGAAAAAATGAGATAGGTTATCTTCCTCAGCAGACTGTGGTTCAGAAGGATTTTCCGGCATCTGTATGGGAGATAGTTCTTTCGGGATGTCAGGGACGCTGTGGTCTCAGACCTTTTTATACAAGGGGAGAAAAGCGTCTTGCGGAAGAAAATATGGAAAGAATGAGTATCACAGATCTGAGAGACCGCTGTTACCGTGATCTGTCCGGAGGGCAGCAGCAGAGAGTACTTCTTGCGAGAGCTCTGTGTGCCACCAGGAAGATACTGTTACTTGACGAGCCGGTATCGGGGCTCGATCCGAAGGTTACTGCGGAGATGTATGAACTTATCGCCGGACTTAATGCTGAGGGCATCACGGTTATCATGATCTCCCATGATATTTCGGCTGCGGTGCGGTATGCAAGTCACATTCTCCATATCGGAGATGAAGTGTTCTACGGCACCAAGGGCGATTACCTTAAGAGTAATGCCGGAAGGAGCTTCATGATGAAGCAGAAAGGCGGTGCGGCATAATGTTAGATAAGCTTTCAATGTATATGCATTATCCCTTTGTGAGATATGCGGTAATAGTTGGAGTCCTGATCGCACTGTGCTCGGCCCTTTTGGGAGTCACTCTGGTGCTTAAGAGATTTTCCTTCATCGGAGACGGATTGTCTCATGTGGCATTTGGAGCCATCGCCATCGCCAGCGTTTTTAATCTGACGAATCAGATGCTTCTGGTGCTGCCTGTCACCATAATAAGCGCCATACTGCTACTGAGAACGGGACAGGATGCGAAGATAAAGGGTGATGCTGCCATCGCTATGATCTCGGTAGGAGCATTGGCATTCGGATATCTCATTATGAATATATTTTCAACCTCCTCAAATTTGTCCGGGGATGTGTGCAGCACCCTGTTCGGATCCACCTCCATACTGACTCTGACAAAAAGAGAGGTATGGCTCTGTACGGTGCTGTCCATAGCTGTAGTTGTTATCTTCGTGCTGTTTTACAACAAGATCTTTGCGGTTACCTTTGATGAGAATTTCGCGAAGGCCACAGGCACAAATGCCGGCAGCTACAACCTTTTGATAGCGGTGGTGATAGCTGTGATCATTGTGCTTGCCATGAATCTGGTAGGCTCACTTTTGATCTCGGCCCTGTCCATTTTTCCGGCGCTGTCAGCCATGCGCATTTTCCGGAGCTTTAAGGCGGTCACCATCTGTTCTGCGGTACTTTCGGTGATATGCGCTTTCTTCGGGATCATCATTTCGATTCTTGCGGGAACACCTGTGGGTTCCACTATAGTGGTGGTGGATGTGCTCGCCTTCGGAATCTGCTATCTGATAGGGATGGTGCGATGAGATCAGGAATATACAACGGAAGTGTAGATATACAAATATGGATAAATATAAAAGAATTATAGGCTCACTCCTTTGTGTTCTGGTCATTTCAAGCTTGTCGGGATGCGGTGATAATGCGGCTGCCACGGGGCTGAAAGTTGATAAGACCAAAGGTGTCAGTGACGTTCTTGAAGCAGGAATGGCGGAAGAGGATGGGAAAAAGGATAACATTGACCTGAGCAAGGGAAATGAGACTGAATCAGAGTCAAAGGAAGAATCATCCGGTGTAAATGAAGAGATATCAGAAGATCAGACATATTTAGAATATTATCAGGGCCTTTCTTCAGAGGAGACTTCCGGAAAAACCGATGGTATAGATGTGGATCTGACAGAGCTGTCCGGCACCATGGTTTTTGCCGAGGTCTACAACATGATGATGGATCCCATGTCTTACATAGGAAAGACTGTAAGGATGAATGGAAACTTTACGATATATCATGATGATGAAAAGAACAGGGATCATTATGCCTGCATCATTCAGGATGCAACGGCCTGCTGTTCTCAGGGAGTAGAGTTCATGCTTACCGATGACTATTCATTTCCGGAGGACTATCCGGAAGAGGGAGAGGATATCTGTGTTACAGGTGTGTTCAAGACCTACAAAGAGGGTAAGTATACCTACTGGGCTCTGATGGATGCAAAGAAAGACTGAAATATAAGAAAAGCAAAAACTCCGGCTCATAACGAGGCGGAGCTTTTGCTTTATAGGGAGTATAAGTTTATCGGCTGTAGCCGTAAACTTCGTTATTACCCTCGATTTTGATTCGAGGGAGCCACATGGGGCTTCTGAAAAAACGGATAGTTCCAAAGATAGAAAAAGGTATCAATACATGTGAGTGCGGAACATATCCTATGAGATCGGAATTTATTTTCCGGAGTCTCCGTAGTTTGAAAGTACTCGTGCTGACGGATCGTTTACATTGCAACCGGGCCATGTCTTGTTAGGCATCCAGAAATCAACGACCATTTCTGACTGACCAGGATAGTATTTCTCAAAGATCTCTCTGAAGAGTAGAGATTCCTTGGTGAACGGTGTGGCATGAGTATACTGAGCACATTTCTCCTTGAACTCTTCATCAGTGTAATGTGCCTCGGCGAATTCTGCGATGTCATCCTTTAATGAGTGACCAACGGCGTCTGAGAATGCAGCCTTTTCACGCATAAGGATGCTTTCCGGAAGGATATGATCCTTCTCGAAGGCGTGACGAAGGAGATATTTACCCTTGTTGTACTTGTTGAGCTTCTTCTCAGGATCGATATGCATCACGTAATCAACGAAATCAAGATCACCGAATGGAACTCGTGCCTCGAGAGAGTTTACGCTTATGCAGCGGTCTGCACGAAGAACGTCGTACATATGGAGCTCGCGGACACGTTTCTCGGCTTCCTTCTGGAATTCCTCTGCAGAAGGAGCGAAGTCTGTGTACTTGTAACCGAAGATCTCATCGGAGATCTCACCTGTAAGGAGAACTCTGATATCTGACTGCTCGTGAATCGCCTTGCATAAAAGGTACATACCGATAGAAGCACGTACGGTTGTGATATCGTAGGTTCCGAGTGCCGCAATGACCGGCTCGATAGCATTGACAACATCATCCTTGTTAATGATTACTTCGTGGTGGTTTGAACCGATGAAGTCGGCAACTTCTCTTGCATACTTAAGGTCGATGGCATCGATGTCCATACCGATGGCATAGGTCTCTATAGGCTTGTTAAGAAGCTTTGCGGAAATGGCGCAAACGAGAGATGAATCGAGACCGCCGGAGAGGAGGAAACCTACAGGGGCGTCCGCATCAAGACGCTTCTCCACACCCTTTACGAGAAGGTCATGGATGTGAGTGCTGATAGCCTCGAGGTCATCGCGCAGGTTGTATTTATTTACTCTGGAAATGTCATGATAGCAGTGGAACTCTCCATCCTTATAGTAATGTCCGGGCGGGAATGGCTTGATCTCATGGCAAAGGCCCACAAGGTTCTTTGGCTCTGAGGCGAAGGTCATGATTCCGTCATCAGTCTTTCCATAATAGAGCGGACGGATTCCGAAAGGATCCCTGGCTGCTATGTAAGACTCGGTTTCTGCGTCATATATGATGAGAGCATATTCAGCATCGAGCATTCTGAACATGTCTGTTCCGTATTCTTTATAAAGAGGGAGAAGGATCTCACAGTCTGAATCGGATTTGAATGTATATCCCTGTGTGCAAAGGCGTTCCTTCATGGAACGGAAGCCGTAGATCTCACCGTTACAGACTACCCATGAACCATCAAGACCGAAAGGCTGCATTCCGGCTTCATTAAGTCCCATTATGGAAAGACGATTGAAACCGAGGTAACCGTTGCCTGTGTCAACTATCCTTGTTGCGTCAGGTCCTCTTGATACAGTTTTTAAGAGCGCTGTCTTTACGACTTCGAACTGCGCGCGCTTGTCACAGAATCCAATGATACTACACATACTAATACTCCCGAAAAATTAATTGTAAACAACGAAAGACGGCAAAGAACCCGGGTTGAAAACCGACTCCTTTGCCGTCTTTATGGTTCATGATTATTGCGCGGCAGAAAAAGATTGTCAATATAAAATTTTGAATCATATCCCCGGACTGATGGTGAAACAGGAACTCATTAATTAGAGGAAGAGTTTTATTTATGTGGGACTACGGAATATCTGACATGAAATTATTTGATTTTTTACTGCGGCAAATTTTCTTGACATCCAATTTTCTGTCCGTATAATGAAACGCAAAGGACAACGGCGTCCGGGTTTAAACCGGGGGTATGTTGTCCTTTTTTAGTGTATAGGTCATGCGGTAGCAAAGCAATGCGCAGGACTTATACAAAGTTGTGGAATGTACTGGGGAGTATAAAAATGTCTGCAAAGATCAATCAAAATTATCTGAAGCTTAATGAAAGCTATCTTTTTTCTGAGATTGCGAGACGCATACGTGTGTGGCAGTCTGAGAATCCTGAAGTATCAAATAAACTTATCCGTATGGGAATAGGTGATGTAACGAGACCACTTCCTAAGTCAGTAGTGGATGCAATGGTCACTGCGGCAAAAGAAATGGGAGAGGCGGAGACATTCAGAGGATACGGACCTGAACAGGGTTATGACTTCCTTAAGGAAGCCATCCGAAAGTACTACACAAAATTCGGTGTGGAGCTTAAGTCCGATGAGATCTTTATTTCTGACGGCGCCAAGTCAGATCTCGGAAACATTCTGGATCTGTTCAGCGAGGACAATACTGTACTGGTAACCGATCCGGTTTATCCTGTATATGTAGATACCAACATGATGGCAGGTCGAAAGACGATCTTCGCCATGTCTTCCGAAGAGAACGGATTTTTGCCGATGCCTTCACCGGAATACAAGGCTGACATCATTTATCTCTGCAGTCCGAACAATCCTACAGGAGCTGTATATGACAGAGATGCTCTCAAAAAGTGGGTAGAGTTCGCGAAGGAGAACGGTTCCATCATCCTGTTTGATGCTGCATATGAATGTTTCGTCACAGGCGACTATCCTCACAGCATATATGAGATACCGGGAGCAAAAGATGTAGCCATCGAGTTCTGCAGCCTTTCAAAGAAGGCAGGTTTTACAGGAACAAGATGCGGATACACAGTGGTTCCGGAAGACCTGGAGAGAGACGGAGGAAAGCTCAACAAGATGTGGCTTCGCCGCCAGACCACAAAGTTCAATGGTGTAAGCTATATCACTCAGAGAGGTGCCGAGGCGGTATTTACTGAGGAAGGCGAGAAGGAGATAGAGGAGAACATCCGGTACTATCGTGAGAATGCAAAGATCATCACAGATACCATGGATAAGCTTCATATTTACTATACAGGAGGAAAGAATTCTCCGTATATCTGGCTCAAGTGCCCGGGTGATATGGACAGCTGGAGCTTCTTCGACAGGCTTCTGAAGGAGGCCTGTGTGGTGGGAACACCGGGAGAAGGCTTCGGAAAGTCAGGAGAGAAGTTCTTCCGTCTGACAGCGTTCTCAACTCACGAGAATACAAGGGAAGCCATGGAGCGATTTGAGAAATTCGTTTCGGGACTTTGAGACATAACAATGTATATTGATTACATGAGTGCCGGAAGTCGATACCGAAGATCTTCGCACCTTCAGCACTTAAAAATTTCCCATAACACATTACAATTAATAAAGCGAGTTTACTAAGATGAATTTAAGTAATACAATATTTACGACCTATGAAAAATTAGAGGTGGAAGAAATGAATTCGTACGAAGACGTCCTCGAGTTTGTTGAAGAGGAAAACGTCAAATTTATAAGACTCGCATTCTTTGATGTATTTGGCGTACAGAAGAATATAGCAATCATGCCGGACGAACTTAAGCGTGCATTTACAGAAGGTGTAAGCATCGATGCAAGTTCAGTGGCAGGCTTTGGTGCGGAGGTTCACTCAGATCTTTTCCTGAGACCGGATCCCACCACCATGTCCATAGTTCCATGGAGGCCTCTTGACGGCAGAGTTGCCAAGATGTTCTGCGATATTGAGTATCCCGACGGAAGTCTGTTTCAGCGAGACAGTCGCTGGCTTCTGAAGAAGGCGGTAGAGTTCGCATCCGATAGGGGTATCAAGGTGAATTTCGGAACAGAGGTTGAGTTTTACATCTTCAAGCTTGATGAAAACGGAAACCGTACCATGATCCCTCAGGATACGGCCGGTTACATGGATATCGCTCCAGAGGATCACGGTGAGAATATAAGAAGAGACATTAGCCTTGCCCTTGTGGATATGGGCATCAGACCTGAGTCCAGCCATCATGAGATGGGACCGGGACAGAACGAGGTCGATTTCCGTTATGCAGACCCGCTGGTTGCTGCGGACAATGCTTCCACCTTCAAGTGGGTGGTTAAATCCATAGCAAATTCAGACGGTGTGTGGGCTGATTTCAGTCCTAAGCCGATTCCGAATCAGCCGGGAAACGGAATGCATATAAATATTTCTGTAGAGGCTTCGGATGGAAAGGATTATACGGATCAGTTCATGGCAGGTATCCTCGAGCATATCAGAGAGATATCACTGTTCCTGAATCCTACCAGAGAAAGTTATGAGAGACTTGGCGACATGAAGGCGCCAAAGTTCGTAAGCTGGTCTGAACAGAACCGTTCACAGCTTATACGTATTCCGGCAACAAGATCGGATCTCAGAAGGATCGAGCTTCGTTCACCGGATCCGACAGCCAATCCGTATCTGGCATTCACACTTCTTATCTATGCCGGAATCGACGGCATAGACAGACAGCTTCAGCCTATGGAGCCGCTGGATGTGAATCTTTTCAAGGCGGATACTACGATTACCGACGGACTAAAGAGACTTCCACAGTCACTCGATGAGGCCATCGCTTACGCAAAGGGTTCAGACTTTGTGAAGATGCTTCTTCCGGAGGGTTATCTTGCAGCTTACTCAGGAGAAGAGCTGTAGGATGAAAAAATTTCCGAAAGTTATTTCGGAGAATGAGAAGTCCGGCGCATGCCGGGCGTATGAACTGGTTTTTTGAGGATATCTGGTACTGCAAAAGTACCGTTTTAGGGAGATGAACATGGAGAGAGCGGAGCAAGGGAGCAGCGTGATGATCGCGGCTGCTGCCGAAAAGATAGCTGGCCAGATCAAGGGGATACTGCCCTCCGGATTTGGCAAAATGTCATTTCAGCCTTCCATGACTAAAGTCAAGCAGAAACTTGCAGAGGAAAAATTCGAACTGCTTATCATCCATACACCTCTTCCGGATGAGTTCGGACTTCAATCTGCTATGGATCTCGCTTCCAAGTACCCGGCCATGAGCATTCTGCTTCTGGTCAGCAAGGATGTGTATCAGCAGGCACTGTATCGTGCCGGAGATTCAGGCATCATGATCCTGGCGATGCCCATGAGCCCCACATCTTTTTCGGCGACTATCCGCCTGCTTCTGGCCATGGGCCGGAAGATGCAGAATCTCATGAATGAGAATCAGAAGCTTCAGAGGAAGCTGGAGGATGAGCGTTATGTAAGCAGAGCAAAGTGCCTGCTCATCGAAAAAGAGGGTATGACTGAGGCGGAAGCCCACAAATATCTGGAGCGGCAGGCCATGAATACCTCCGTCACCAGAAGGGAAGTGGCAGTGAAGGTGATCCGCGAGAGCGGACGAATCGTCACGAATAAATAATATTCAAAGAGATACGATCACAAAGATCCTATCCATAAAAATTTATCATTAATACAGTAAAAACAGGGGACAATGGCGTTCCGGATCTATTTTGGATTCTGCGCCACTGTCCCCTGTTTACATATGCAGTTGAAGGAGTGCTGGACACTTGGCAATCTGCACTTTTATCAAGATATAAAAGCAAGAAGTATGAAGGAGGAAAGTTATGAGTACATCTACTATTTCTGAAATTTATGGAAGTCTTGTTTTCAGTGACAAGATCATGAGAGAAAGACTTCCGAAGGACATCTATAAGGCTGTTCACAAGACCATCCAGAACGGATCACATCTTGAGATAGACGTTGCAAATACAGTAGCCGCAACCATGAAGGAGTGGGCACTGGAGAAGGGGGCAACACATTATACTCACTGGTTCCAGCCTATGACAGGTCTTACAGCTGAGAAGCACGACAGTTTTATAACTCCGACAGCAGATGGCGGCGTACTCATGGAGTTCTCCGGCAAGGAGCTGGTAAAGGGTGAGCCTGATGCTTCATCATTCCCGTCAGGCGGTCTCCGTGCAACATTCGAGGCAAGAGGCTATACCGCATGGGATCCGTCATCACCTGCATTTATCAAGGATGGAACACTCTACATTCCTACAGCCTTCTGTTCATACACAGGTGAGGCTCTGGATAAGAAGACTCCGCTCCTTCGTTCCATGGAGACACTCAGTGAGTCAGCAACAAAGCTCCTTCATGTACTGGGAAAGACAGGTGTCACACGAGTTGATACAACCGTAGGTTCAGAGCAGGAGTACTTCCTCATCGATAAGGATCTTTACAAGGACAGACTGGACCTTCTTCTTACAGGACGTACACTTCTCGGTGCAAGCGCTCCTAAGGGACAGGAGATGGAGGATCACTACTTCGGTGTTCTCAAGCCAAAGGTATCAGCATTCATGCATGATCTTGATGAAGAGCTCTGGAAGCTTGGAATCCCTGCAAAGACAAAGCACAATGAGGTAGCTCCTTCACAGCATGAGCTTGCTCCTGTATTTGAGACTGCCAATATCGCTGTTGATCACAACCAGCTCACCATGGAGATCATGAAGAAGGTAGCTGACAAGCATAACTTCGCATGTCTCTTACATGAAAAGCCATTTGAGGGCATCAACGGTTCAGGTAAGCACAACAACTGGTCCATGGTGACATCCGAGGGGGAGAACCTTCTGGATCCCGGAAAGACTCCTGAGAAGAACACACAGTTCCTTCTTTTCCTCATGGCCATCATCAAGGGTATCGATGAGTATGCGGATCTCATGAGAGTTTCCGTTGCAACAGCAGGAAACGATCACAGACTTGGTGCAAATGAGGCACCTCCTGCAATCGTATCTGTGTATGTAGGTGACGCGCTTGAGAGAGTTCTTGAGTCCATCGAGAACGGTGAGGTGGATTTCAAGTCTGATGCAGCACTCCAGATGGAGACAGGTGCACACGTACTTCCTCATTTCCGTAAGGACAACACAGACCGTAACAGAACATCACCTTTTGCATTTACAGGAAACAAGTTCGAGTTCCGTATGCCGGGTTCATCACTTTCCGTTGCAGATCCTAACATCGTACTTAACACTGCAGTTTCAGAGGCTCTGGATCAGATCACAGCAAAGCTTGAGACCTTCGCACCTGAGACATTTGAGGAAGATACAAAGAAATATATCAAGGAGCTTCTTGACCAGCACAGAAGGATCGTTTTCAACGGAAACGGCTACACAGACGAGTGGGTAGAGGAAGCCGAGAAGAGAGGTCTCTATAACCTTCGTTCACTTCCTGAGGCGATGCCTCGACTTGTGGCAGAGAAGAACAAGGAGCTCTTCATCAGACACAAGGTATTCACTGAGACTGAGATCGACTCACGTTATGAGATCTTCCTTGAGAACTACTCAAAGACCATCCGCATCGAGGCACTCACCATGCTTGAGATGGTAAAGAAGGACTTCACAGAGGGTCTTTTCAAGTATCAGACAGCAGTTACAGCTACAGCACTTTCAAAGAAGCAGCTGATTCCGGGTGCAGCATGTGCTCTTGAAACAGGCATCCTCACAAAGCTTGATGCAGAGGCCGAGGAGATCAGAAAGGGAGTTGAAAAGCTTGAGGCTGACCTTTCAGATACAGAGAAGCTTGAGGACAGCCTTGAGCAGGCAAAGGCATACCATGACCGCGTCCTTTCAGACATGGATGCTCTGAGAGTACATGTGGATGCAGCGGAGGCAATGATCCCTGAGAGCGATCTGCCATATCCTACATATTCAAAGCTTCTTTTCTCACTGAGATAAAGGACAGGTTTTCGTCCTTCGCGAATGTGCCTGAAAGCACAGTGCTGAAGGGCAGAAAGTTTGAAAGTAAACTTTCAAACTTAATTGGTGGGTCATATACGAATCCGAGCAAGCTCGATTCGTGCATGACCCATGGGGTTAAAAATGAAAAATGCACATCATTGATGATTTATCAATAATGGAAACCCACCATGCAGGAGTGATTATTCATTCCTGCATGCTTTGCAAAATGGAACTTTTATTACCTTTAGATATGACAAATCTAAAAGATGGATATAACGAGTTCAGGTTATAGAGGGAGTATACAAATGGACAATTATGGAAAATTAAATCAGAAGGCTGCTGATGTCGGGGACCGAAACTGCTATGTGGTTCCCAGAGCCTATCGCGGCCACAACAAATTATGGAATCCTGTGAAGGATAGTCATCCGGAGGATCTGGAGCACGATGCCTGCGGTATAGGTACAGTTGTAAACATTGACGGACATCAGGACACAAAGGTCCTTGATGATGCCTTAAGCATCGTTGAGAAGCTGGAGCACAGAGCAGGAAAGGACGCTTCCGGAAAGGTCGGTGACGGTGTAGGAATACTTATTCAGGTCTGCCATGACTTTTTCAAAAAGGCCGCAAAGAAGGCCGGAATCACAGTAAGAGAAGAGGGCGACTACGGTGTAGGTATGTTCTTCTTCCCTGAAAACGAGAAGAAACGTGCATTTGCGAAGCGCATGTTCGAGGTCATCGCGAAGAAGAACGGACTGAAGGTACTCGGCTGGAGACATGTGCCTTCACATCCTGAGATCCTCGGTAAGGTGGCACTTGACTGTATGCCGAGCATCGAGCAGTGCTTTATTGACCGCCCGGAGGCTTATGACAAGGGAATAGATTTCGACAGACGCCTCTATGTTCTGAGACGAGAGTTCGAGCAGTCCTCAGAGGACACCTATATCTGTTCACTTAGCTCCAGGACCATTGTTTACAAGGGAATGTTCCTGGTGGGACAGCTTCGTGCCTTCTACGATGATCTGCGTGATTCCGACAACAAGACAGCCATAGCCATTGTCCATTCAAGATTCTCCACAAACACAACTCCAAGCTGGGACAGAGCCCATCCTTACCGCATGCTGGCCCACAACGGAGAGATCAATACCATCCGCGGAAACATTGACAGAATGCTGGCCCGTGAAGAGACCATGCAGAGTCCGTTCCTTGAGAAGGAAGTGGAGAAGATATTCCCTGTTGTCGAGAGAAACGGCTCGGATTCATCCATGCTGGACAACACTCTTGAGTTTCTATACATGAACGGTATGGAACTGCCCCTTGCCATGTCGGTTACCATTCCGGAGCCATGGAAGCACAACCGCTTCATGGATGAAAAGAAGAAGGATTTCTACCATTATTATGCAACTATGATGGAGCCATGGGATGGTCCTGCAGCCATCATTTTCTCAGACGGTGATGTGGTGGGAGCGACCCTCGACAGAAACGGACTCCGCCCGTCAAGATATTACATTACCGATGACAACAGGCTGATCCTTGCATCAGAAGTCGGTGTACTTGACATTGACCCGAAACATATAGTTGAGAAGTCAAGACTGCAGCCGGGCCGCATGCTTCTCGTGGATACAAAGGAGCAGAGGATCATTTCGGATGAGGAGATAAAGAAGCATTATGCTGAAAAGGCTCCTTACGGAGAGTGGCTTGACAGAAATCTCCTGCACCTCGAGAACATCAGGATCCCGAATCATAAGGTGGAGACTCACTCTGCGGAAATGAGAGAGAAGCTCTACAAGGTCTTCGGCTACACCTACGACGACGTTAAGGACATCATCCTGCCCATGGCTCAGAATGGTGTGGAGGCTACCTCCTGCATGGGTCACGATACACCACTTGCGGTTTTCGACAAGAAGTATCAGCCTCTTTTCTACTATTTTAAGCAGCTTTTTGCGCAGGTTACGAACCCGCCTATAGACTCACTTCGTGAGAAGGTGGTTACGGACACCACAGTTTACCTTGGTTCCGATGGAAATCTCCTTCAGGACAATGCTGACAACTGCAGGGTTCTGGAGATCTCAAATCCTATTCTTACGGGAGTTGAGCTTCTGAAGATAAAGGAGCTTAACGAGCCGGGCTTCAAGACAGCGGTGATCTCACTTCTTTACTACCAGAACACTTCACTTGAGAAGGCTCTCCAGCAGCTCAATATCTCTGTGGACCGTGCATACCAGAGGGGCTACAACATTATCATCCTGAGCGACAGGGGAGTTGACGAGAACCATGTGGCTATTCCGTCACTTCTTGCGGTGAGCTCAGTTGAGCAGCATCTGGTCCTCACGAAGAAGCGTACAGCAGTTTCCCTTATTCTTGAGTCTGCGGAGCCTCGTGATGTGCATCAGTTCGCAACCATCCTCGGCTTCGGTGCCAGAGCCATCAACCCTTACCTTGCCCATGAGTGCATAGCGGAGATCATCGAGGCGGGCATACTTGATAAGGATACGCATACAGCCATAGAGGACTACAACAAGGCTGTAATGGGCGGAATAGTAAAGATCTCGGCAAAGATGGGAATATCAACCATCCAGTCCTACCAGTCTGCAAAGATATTTGAGGCCATCGGTCTTAGCCGGGAGTTCGTCGACAAGTATTTTACGGGCATCGTTTCAAGAGTCGGAGGAATCGGCATCGAGGATGTGGCTGAGAGCGTGACCTGGAGACATGAGCTTGCATTCGATCCTATGGGTGAAAATGTTGACGCACCGGACGCAGCATGCTTTAACAGCAAGAATTTCTTCCGCGGCAAGGACAAGGCAGACCATCTGTACAATCCGAAGACCATCATGACCATGCAGAAGGCTGTTCAGAAGGGGGACTACAAGAAGTTCAAGGAGTACACCGCCATGGTGGACCAGTCCCCGGTTCCTCATACACTTCGAGGAATCATGAAGTTCGTGCCGAAGCAGGAGCCTGTTCCGTTAAATGAAGTCGAGCCTGTTGAGTCCATCGTGAAGCGCTTCAAGACAGGAGCCATGTCCTACGGTTCCATCTCTCTTGAGGCTCATGAGGCCATGGCCATCGCCATGAACCGTCTCGGCGGAAAGTCCAATTCAGGTGAGGGCGGAGAGGATCCTTCACGTTTCGGAACAGAGCGTAACTCTGCCATCAAGCAGGTGGCTTCGGGACGTTTCGGCGTAACAAGCCCGTACCTCAATTCCGCAAGTGAGATTCAGATAAAGATGGCTCAGGGCGCAAAGCCCGGCGAGGGCGGACACCTTCCGGGAAAGAAGGTATATCCATGGATCGCAAAGACCAGATTTTCAACTCCCGGCGTGTCACTTATTTCACCGCCGCCTCATCATGATATCTACAGCATCGAGGATCTGGCCCAGCTTATCTATGATTTAAAGAATGCTAACCGCCGTGCCAGAATCTCGGTCAAGCTTGCTTCCGAGAACGGAGTAGGAACCATTGCCTGCGGTGTTGCAAAGGCAGGAGCTCAGGTAATCCATATCTGCGGCTATGACGGAGGAACCGGTGCCGCACCTATGACCTCCATCCACCACGCGGGACTTCCATGGGAGCTTGGTATCACAGAGGCTCATCAGACCCTTATCCGAAACGGTCTTCGTAACAGGGTAATGCTGGAGACGGACGGTAAGCTCATGACAGGACGTGATGTTGTTATCGCGGCACTTCTCGGTGCAGAGGAGTACGGCTTCGCAACAACAGCCCTTGTGAGCCTCGGCTGCATGATGATGCGTGTCTGCAACAAGGATACCTGTCCTTTCGGTGTTGCTACCCAGAACGAGAAGCTTCGTGCCAAGTTCAAGGGCAAGCCTGAGTATGTTATGAATTTCATGAAGTTCATAGCTCAGGAGATGCGTGAGATCATGGCAGAGCTGGGATTCAGAACAGTACAGGAGATGGTTGGACGTACCGACTGTCTCGGAATTTCCGAGGAAAGAGCTTCCTATACGAAGAGAGCCTCCAAGGTTGATCTTTCAAAGATCCTGGATCCTGAATTTGCAGGTCTTCCTGAAAATGTCCGTCACTTCGACCCTGAGCATGTCTATGACTTCCATCTGGAGAAGACAGTGGATGAGGCCACACTTCTTCCAAAGTTCAAGGATGCCATGGATAAGTGTGAGCATCATGAGGAGAAGGTGAAGGTCTCAAGTACCAACCGTACCTTCGGAACCATCCTCGGTTCCGAGATAACAGACCGTTTCTGGCTCGGAGCAAAGGGACCTGAGCTTGAGGACGATACCTTTGTTGTCAATGCCTACGGTGGAGGCGGACAGTCCTTCGGCGCATTCATTCCTAAGGGCCTCACCATAAGGCTCCGTGGTGATGCCAATGACGGATTCGGAAAGGGCTTAAGCGGCGGAAAGCTCATCGTTACACCTCCTAAGGACAGTGCATTCCG
The DNA here is from genome assembly GCA_000513555.1 of Lachnospiraceae bacterium JC7. Classification (GTDB taxonomy): domain Bacteria; phylum Bacillota; class Clostridia; order Lachnospirales; family Lachnospiraceae; genus Oribacterium. Next base: position 62,377 of record ALYD01000002.1, on the reverse strand, counting down.
TCCGAGTGAAAACATTATCATCGGTAATGTGGCCCTCTATGGTGCGACCAGCGGAAAGTGCTATGTGGAAGGCGTAGCGGGAGAGAGATTCTGCGTCAGAAACTCGGGCGCTACGGCTGTTGCGGAGGGCTGCGGAGATCATGGTCTTGAGTACATGACCAGCGGCCGTGCGGTGATCCTCGGACAGACCGGAAAGAACTTTGCGGCTGGTATGTCCGGCGGAGTTGCATACGTTCTTGATATGGACCACACTCTTTATCTTAAGCTCAACAAGGACATGGTATCTCTTCAGGAGGTCACAGAGCGTTATGACATAAAGGAGCTCAAGGATATACTGAAGGACTATGTTTTGGAGACAGGTTCAGAGCTTGGAACAGAGATACTTGAGAACTTCGACAGATTCCTTCCAAGCTTCAAGAAGATAGTTCCCAACGACTACCAGAAGGTTCTGGCTGCCGTAAATCACTTCGAGGACAACGGTTCCTCTCAGGATGACGCGGAGATGGAAGCCTTCAGGATGCTGTTCAGCTGATATCCGCCGATTTCCATAAATGATAACCGTTCAGCCGGAGCCAGAGGGCAGCCGTCCACAAACGGGTCGCTTACGGCGGAAAAATCAAAATTCAGCCCCCTAAGATGAAAGAATCCTTACGGATTCTTTTGAAGCGCTCAAAGCCGCGTGGCTCCCTCGATTAAAAATCGAGGGCAGTGCCCTAAGCCCTCGCCAATCACTGAGTTTCCCTGATGGAAACTCAGCGTTGGCGAGGGGGTCAAGGAAACAGTATTCCAAGTGGTTCTAAAGGGGGCTATTCTGATTTTTCTCGTCCGCGCTCAACGTTTTAGGATGGCTGCCCTCCGGCTCCTGCTTAAGTTTTCTCAGGCTTAACTGTTGATTTAAATATCTGCTATCTTACCGCCTTCAGAAACAGGAAGAATTCGGTGCCCAACGATATGAGCCGCCCGGAGATTTTTCTTATTTTGAACCGATTTAAGACGAAATAAGTTACAAGGATATGTGTAAGTATCGTTTTATGGGGCGCTGCTTAGAAAAACACATAGTACTTATAGAGGTTTTGATGAAAAAAGACGGGTATTTAGAAAGAGAGTGTTGGGGATGGAAAATCAGAAATCACCGTTGGTAGCCATATGCTCGTTTATCGTGGATAAACGAAATCTGTTTTTTCTTATTTATTTCATTTTGATCATCTTCTCGGTGTTTTCACAGAACTGGGTGTCTGTGGAAAACGATCTTTCGGCATATCTCAGCGAAGATACTGAAACCAAACAGGCCATGAATCTGATGGAGAGTGAGTATACCACCTTTGGCTCAGCCAAAGTCATGGTTTCGAACATTTCCCTCAGGGAGGCCTTTTCCGTGTGCGATACCATTAAGGGGACACCGGGAGTGTTTGAAACGGGATTTCTTCCGGAATATCTGAATCCGGCATCGGGAGAAATAGCCAAGGAAGATGAGGAACTCACCATAGACGAGATACGGGAGCATTATAATGATTCTTCCGCGCTTTTTGATGTGGTCTTCAAATATCCGGAAGATGACGAGCGTTGTCTCGATTCCCTGAATGCCCTTAAAGAGGCCCTCGGTTCCTACGACCTTCATGTCTCAACGACTCTTGGAGATGTGCAGGCGGAAGCCATCGAAGAGGAGATGCAGGTCATCATCGTAATAGTGGCAGCGGTCGTTGTTCTGGTGCTTATCCTGACTTCGGAAACCTTCGGTGAAGTGCCGGTGCTTCTTCTTACCTTTAGTTCAGCAGCCCTTATCAATAAGGGAACCAACTACATGATGGGAACCATCTCATTCGTTTCCAATTCTGTGGCCATCGTTCTGCAGCTGGCACTTTCCATCGACTATGCCATCATTTTTTGTAATCACTTCAAGGAGCAGAGAGAGTTCTATGATACCCGTGATGCGGTTATCATAGCTCTGAGTCATTCGATACCGGAGATCACCTCCAGTTCCCTGACAACTATTTCAGGACTTCTGGCCCTTTTGTTCATGGGTTTCGGACTGGGCAGGGATCTGGGACTTACCCTTACGAAATCTATCATCATAAGTCTCTTTGCGGTATTCACTCTGATGCCGGGTCTTCTTGTGCTGTTTTCAAACATCATGATGAAGACCAAACATAAAAATCTGGTTCCAAAGATACCTTTTGTGGGACGGTTCGCGTACGCCACAAAGAAGTTTATACCACCTGTATTTCTGGTGGTCATCGTTGCGGGATATTTCATTTCTTCCAAGTGTCCTTACGTTTACGGCTATTCCAATCTGAAGACACCTATCAGGAGTGCGGCCCAGATCACGGAGGATATGATCAGGGATACCTTCGGCAGCAACAATCTCATCGCCATTAACATGCCGAGCCATGATTACTATAAGATCTCACGTCTTGCGGCATCTCTTGAGTCCATGCCGGAGGTAAAAAGTGTAACTTCCCTTGCCAATACCGAAGCCAAGGGCGGATACATGGTTTCGCAGCCTCTGACTCCGAGACAGTTTTCGGAGATGGCGGATCTTGACTATGATGTGGCGGCAATGGTGTACAGCATGTACGCATCAGATAAGGATGAATACGGACATATCATCGGAGGAATTGACAAATACAAGATACCATTCATAGATGTGTTCATGTTCCTCCACGATAAAATAGACGAAGGCTATGTGGAGCTTAATGATGAGGACCGGGCGGATATAGACGACACCTTCGATATACTTGTAATGGCAAAAAAACAGCTTCGGGGAGAACGCTACGAACGAATGCTTGTATACCTGAATCTGCCGGAGGAGAGTGATGAGACCTTCAGTTTTCTAAAGGGACTTCACAGGAAGATAGATCCGATCTTTGAGGAAGAGATGGATAAAGATCCCGCTCATAAGGTATTGATCGTTGGTGAATCCACATCGGAAATGGACCTGGGAAGCCAGTTCGTAACGGATAACATCATAGTTTCAGTGGTATCACTGCTTTTCGTACTTGTGATCCTGCTGTTTACCTTCAAATCCGTGGGAATGCCCCTCCTTCTTATCATGGTCATCGAGGGTTCCATCTTCATAAACTTCTCCTTCCCGACCATCATGAAGGAAAACATATTCTTCATAAGCTACCTTATCGTTTCTTCAATTCAGATGGGTGCAAATATCGACTACGCAATCGTAATCGGCTCCCGCTATGACGAGAATCGTAAGACCATGGGCCGTAAGGAGGCAATCATTGAAACAGTAAACTTTGCCTTCCCGACCATCATTACTTCGGGCTCCATCCTGGCCATCGCAGGAACCGTTATCGGTTTCCTCACATCAGATGGCGCCATCGCAGGTATCGGGCAAAGCATTGGCCGAGGCACACTTCTTTCGATGTTTCTGGTTCTTTTCGTTCTGCCCCAGATCCTCCTTTTGGGAGATAAGATCATCGCCATAACGAAGTTCTCTGTTGCACGTCCCATCAAGGCGAGGGCGGAAAGCGGCATCATCAGGGTCGACGGAAGGATCACGGGGCATATCGACGGTCAGATCATCGGTACAGTACACGGCATCGTGCGAGGAGATGTGCGGGCATCGATCATTTCCGGCGACATTCAGAAGCTTGCTGAGAATGAAGGACAGAATATCGAGGAGTATATGGATCATGAAGAGAATGAATAAATACCTTGCAAAAGCCTCCATATTTTTCGGGATGATTTTATCTGTCTCAGTTATGGTGTCGGGAATTATATTTGCGGCTGAAGCAGGTAATGACCGGAGCTTTGAAATAAACTCCATGGAGGATTATAAGAGCTTTTCGAAGCAGTGCCGTTCCAATGTCTGGTCCGACGGAATGACCGTCAGCCTCAATACTGATCTGGATTTTTCTTCTGAAAAAGTATTCCCGGCGGTAGCTTATTTTAACGGGACATTTCAGGGTAATAACCACAGCATCACAAATGTAAGATCAGAGGATCCCATGTTTCGCACCATAGGCTCCGACGGCACTGTGCGGGATCTGGAGCTTACCTCGGTGAACACATCGGAACGTGACAGAACGGCGGCCTTTGTGTCGGAGAATTACGGTACTGTGGAAGGCGTTACTGTAAACAGTTCGGTGAGCGGAAAGACCACAACGGGAATTCTCGCCGCAATGAACGGAGAGACAGGCATTATCCGCTCATGCCATGTGACCGGAACTCTGGAGGGGGACAACGGAACAGGCGGAATAGCCGGAAGGAACGCGGGACTCATTGAGAGCTGTACCAGCTCTGCCATGGTCAATACTTCAGTCCGGGAGTCGGGTGTGTCCACAGAGGATATTAAGGATATTCTGGAAAATATACTGATAACCCGTTCCATCAATAATGTGGAGAATTTCAAGACAAGGATAGATACCGGTGGTATCACAGGCTATAACCTGAAGAGTGGAACCATAAGGAACTGCGAGACATCCGGAACCACGGGATACAGCCATTTGGGATACAATACAGGAGGCATTGCCGGACGAAACGGCGGAGCCATCGAGGATTCCGTGAACAAAGGCGCTGTGTTCGGACGCAAGGACACAGGCGGTATAGCAGGACAGCAGCAGCCGGAGATCACACTGGATTTCTCAAAGGATGTGCTTTCCTCCATATCGGATGAGATCGATTCCATAAATCTTCTGGTTACGGATACCTTAAATACAACAGAGGGGATAACCAACAGTACCTATGCGAGACTGAACGGGATCTCAAAGACTCTGACAGATGTAAAGAACTCCACCAATACCATTTACAATGCTTCTCTGGACCGTTTTGACGAGCTTTCGGAATCCATAAACACCAACTCACAGACCATACTTGATGCCACAGGGGATATAGGCGGTGACATGGATTATCTGGATGACAGCTTTGACAGTCTCAGCAGTATGTCGGATAACCTGAGTGCATCCATTGACGATCTGGCCTATGCATTGTCACTGTCAGATGCGGAAAAGAATACATTGATAGCACAGAATAATCAGCTGAAGGAGGATCTTAACTACAGCAGCAGTTTCGTAAATGAAGCAAAGAACAATCTTTTACCGGATGTTCCTGAGGAAAGGCAGGCAAAAGTCTCGGATGGCCTTACCCGCATTAACCGTGTGGCGGGGGATGTGCAGGCCATGAAAACTATTCTTGAAGGACTTAGGACCAAGAGGGATCTCATTGCATCCGGAGCTGTGGAGACAGATGTCGCACGTCGTGATGCAGCTCTCAATGCTTCCGTAAGCAATATTCTGGATTCCCTGAATAATATTGATTCTGCCAGCTCCGGTCTTTCCAGATTCAGTTCTTCTCTGGGGGGAACTCTTTCGAATCTTGCGGGCAGTGTCAACATCCATATGGAAAGCAACCCCATCGTGCGTGCGGCGGGGGACAATCTCTATGCACAGCTTGACAGTCTTTCTTCACAGCTTGACAGCCTGAGCGCTTTCGGACGGGATGACAGCATCGAGGTGCTGGAAAATCTCAATGCCATCAACAGCCGTTTCAACAGCATTACCGATCTGCTGAAGAATGAGCGAGACCGTCTTAACGAGAAGTTTGACGAGGAAAGCATCTTTAAAAATGCTTCAAATAATGAAAATTCAACCTCCAGGATCTATCGATGCAGGAATGCAGGGAACATTTCAGGAGACATAGGAGTCGGAGGTATCGTAGGTACTATAGGTATAGAGTTTGATATCGATCCTGACAAGGATATCCGGAGATCAAACGACCGTTCCCTGGACTACAGCTTCGGAGTGTCGGCTGTTGTTATGGAATCTGAAAATCTGGCAAGCGTGGAAGGCCGGGGTAACTATGCCGGTGGTATCTGCGGAAAGATGGAGACAGGTTACATATCAGACAGTAAGAACACAGGTGATGTTGAAGCTCAGGATGGACATTTTGTTGGTGGAATAGCGGGCTTTGCAGATGGAAAGCTCAATAAAAACACTGCAAGATGCCGTATCACCGGAAAGAAAAACGTAGGCGGAATCAGCGGCTACGGAACGACACTCACTGACAACAGCGCGGCTGTTACCATCCTCGGAGAAGAGGAGTACGCCGGGGCTGTTTCGGGACAGGTTGAGAAGCTGGATGCTTCGGAGCTTAAGGGTAATGTTTACTTCGGAGGAAACTACGGAGCCATAGATAACATAGACTATGCAGGCCTTGCGGAAGAGTCATCTGTTCCCATTGGAACACTGCTTGTACAGTTCAGGATGGGTGGCATGCTGCTTGATATGCAGGAGGCAAAGCCCGGAACTGTTCTTAAGGATGTGCCCTTCCCTGAACCGGAAGAAAAGGAAGGCTTTTTCATACAGTGGGATCAACCCATGGATACGGTCATCGAGGATGATCTGGTGGTCAATGCTTCCTACTATCTGCCGGTGGCACTTCTGAACTCACCTGAGAACTATAAGGGCAGCAACAAACCTGTCATCATAGTGGATGGACAGTTTATGGAAGAGGATGTGCTTTCATTCTCCATGCCTGAGGAAAACCACTATCTGATTGAGATTCCTGAAGATGTACTTCCTGAACGTAAGATCCGCGTCCATAAGCCGGAATGGAGCAAATACAGCTTTACGGTGAACGGGCATAAGCAGGCTACGGAGGATTTCGGAGATTACCTCGTTTTTGTCACGGGAGAAAGAAAGCTGGATATTCTCATTACAAAGCAGGAGCCACCCGTAGGTAAAATAGCAGCTGCCATCGCCGGACTGGTACTTCTTGTACTGCTTTTGGTTTATGGGAAACGCGGTGGGAAGAAAGAAAAGAAACCGGATCAGAAAGCTGTAGCGCAATAAAATTGCCGGGTTTGAGAAAAATTCAGAAATATACAAACGAATTAAGAAGCGGACATAATAGAACTGCCGTACTGACAGATGGGGGCCCCATCTCGGTGCGGCAGTTTATATTTATATCTATACCAACTCTTAATGGGTGGTGGTTCATTAAACTAAATATACACACGAAATGTATGCGTGTGTATATTTAGTTTAATAGTTGATTTATGCCTGATATTCACTAAATTCTGTTGTAAAATCCCTTGCGTCAAATTAAAATTTGTGGGATAGGTCACATTTTTTACGGGAGGCAGCATTGGCACAACACAATTTATCCAAGGGAAATCTTTTACATAATATGATATGGTTCTCACTTCCGTATCTTCTCAGTTTCTTTCTTCAGACGCTTTACGGGCTTGCAGATCTTCTCATAGCAGGGCAGTTCAACGGTGCGGATGTGATTTCCGCAGTTTCCATAGGTTCACAGGTCATGCATATGGTTACGGTTATGCTGGTGGGACTCGCTATGGGTTCGACAGTCATGATCGGTCAGTTCGTGGGAGCTGAGGATGAGAAGAAGGTGAGCCGCGCCATCGGAAACACTGTAACGCTTTTCGCGGGGGTCGCAGTGATTGTTACGGTAATTCTACTCATGACTATTCACCCCATAGTTTCGGCCCTTTCAACGCCTGTTGAGGCAGTGCCGGGAACCGTCAGTTATCTCACCATTTGCTTTGCGGGAATTCCGTTCATCATAGCTTACAACATACTGAGTTCTATATTCAGAGGCATGGGGGATTCAAAGAGTCCGCTAATGTTTATCGCCATCGCCTGTTTTGTGAATATAGTTCTTGACCTCATTTTCATGAGCCCCATGGCACTCGGTGCATCCGGTGCTGCCTACGGTACAGTGCTGGCTCAGGGAGTAAGTGTAGTCATTGCCCTGATGGCCATAGTGAAGAAAAAGCTTTTTGTTGTACATAAGGCTGACTTCGTGCTTGATAGAAAGGTGCTGGAAAAGATACTGGGGGTCGGCTTTCCCATCGCCTGTCAGGACGGATTCGTTCAGATCGGATTTCTCGTGATAACTGTGATCGCAAATCGAAGAGGCGTGGATATTTCTGCGGCTGTAGGAATAGTAGAGAAGACCATAAGCTTTCTTTTCCTGGTGCCTTCCAGCATGCTTTCCACAGTCTCCACCATCGCCGCCCAGTCCATAGGAGCGGGAGACAGAGTGAGGGCCCGTCAGACTTTGAAGTACGGAGTCATGATGTCAGCCGGAATCGGACTTATATTTGCGGTACTTTTTCAGTTCATTTCAGGGCCGGTTTTCTCAATGTTTACATCAGACCCTGTTGTACGTGAGCTTTCTGTTCAGTACATGCGGACCTATGTGCTGGACTGCGTTGTGGCGGGAATCCATTTTCCGTTTTCCGGATATTTCAGTGCCTGCAATGTTTCTATACTAAGTTTCATACACAATGTGCTGTCAGTGCTTCTGGTGCGTATTCCGGGAGCATGGCTTGCAACGGAGCTCAGTCCGGATTCACTTTACGCCATGGGTCTTGCGGCTCCGGCGGGCTCGCTTCTAAGTGCCATCATCTGTATATGCTTCTATAAGTGGTACAGGAAAAAAGGAAAATTCTGAAAATGACAAACCGGGCAGGAGTGGATAAATCCCTCCTGCCTGATTTAATTTGTTGATTAAATGGGGCAATATAGTCGTTTTTTAGACAATATGCAAAGTTACGGTTCTCTGATATCATCCGTATAGATTGATTTTTATATGGAAATTATTGACAATATGTCGAATACGACATATTGTAACTATAGGAGAAATAGTATGTATGAAATTGAATTCTATGATACTGAAGATGGAAAATGTCCAGTTCAGGAATTTTTAGATTCATTGGAACCGAAGATGCTGGCAAAGACATTTAGAACAATTGATTTGTTAGAAGCAAATGGTCCATTACTCCGTGAACCGTATTCCGGTCCGATGGGCGATGGAATATTTGAACTTCGGACAAAGCAGGGTACTAACATTACAAGGCTTTTTTATTTTTTCTTTGTTGGCAAGAAGGCTGTATTAACAAATGGTCTTATAAAGAAAACGCAAAAGACGCCGAAAGCAGACTTTGAATTAGCAAAGAAATATAAAGAGGATTATGAGCGGAGGTATTGCAATGAGTAGGTATAAAGATTATAAAGAAAAAGCATTGCAAAATGCTGATGTAAAAACAGAGTATGATGCATTACAACCAGAGTATGATATTATACAAGCACTAATTGAGGCGCGTAATGCACAGAATATCACCCAAAGGGAACTGGCGGTAAAAACCGGTATTACACAGGCTGATATAAGTCGCATAGAAAACGGTACACGAAATCCAAGTCTTGCTATGGTGAAGAGAATTGCAAAAGGCCTTGGGATGCGATTGAGGCTTGAGTTTATTCCGACTGGTACGAAATAATTAAATATGTATATGCATACACCAATCATGTATCAACAAAGAATTATATTTGAAGGGCACCTCTGAAGAGGTGCTTTTATTGTTCGCCATAAGGCTGCGTTTAACCTGTCTGTATTCGATTTTCTGATGATGTATGTCAGGAACTTGCATTTGACTGATGATAAAGGGGTTTTTATAATCGTTTGGGAGAATATTTCCTTTGATATTTTTTCGGACAGTTGGTGAGGAAAACAGATTTTCGACAGTGTCAGTTCAGCCGGCTGAAAGGCTTAGGAATGGAGTTTTTAATGATAGCAGATTTTGATAATGTTATTTTTATAGTGGATATGGCGGGAATAGTGGCCTTTTCGATTTCAGGAGCAATGATAGCCATAGAAGAGGGAACGGATCTTTTTGGAGTGATACTTTTAGGGCTCATAACAGCCATGGGCGGAGGGGTGATGCGTGACACTCTGCTTGGGCTGGTGCCGTCATCCAATTTTTTCAATTATCCAAATATCATACTGTCCATGGTCACATCACTTTTGGTGTTCATTCATGCCTACCGGCAGAGGGAATACTATTTAAGCCATACAAGGGAGATAGAAAACATGAACAACATAGTTGATTCCCTGGGCTTGGGGCTCTTCAGCATATATGGTGTGAACATGACGATTTCGGCAGGCTATAAGACCAATATTTTCCTGCTGGTTTTCATGGGAGTGATGACTGGTGCAGGCGGAGGACTCATAAGGGATGTAATAGTCAAAAGAATCCCCATGATCTTCAGCAAGCACATATATGCCATAGCCTCCATACTTGGATGCCTGACATACATTTTTCTTTTGGACCTCAATGTTGAAAACGGAATGGCAATGTCTCTCAGCATCATATTTGTGGTGTTCATCAGAATGGTGGCCACAATTAAAAAGCTGGATCTTCCGAAGATAGAGAAAAGCTGATAAAGAAAGTCCGCGCTTTCGTTAAAGAAGCGCGGATTTTTTTATGTCCATTTGTGAAGCAAATGTGAAATATTTAAATTATTAGCACTCGACGCTTGACGTTGCTAATAGCGGGCTTTATAATACGATTTGTTGCTAGAGATAAGTTGTAGATGTCAAAGGCACAGAGGTAATGATAGTAAGGTTATCGGATCTCAGATATCCGGTGCCCATGAGGGTTTTCACAAAGGTCTATAGATAAGTATTGGCAGAAGACCCGAATACAAACCTATGAAGGTAATAAATTAGGAGGTCAATCAGATGAAGTTAGTTCCATTATTTGACAGAGTAGTTCTCGAGAAAGAGAAGATGGAAGAGACAACAGCCAGCGGTATCGTTCTTCCTGGACAGAATGACAAGGAGAAGCCTGGTCAGGCAGTTGTTGTTGCTGTTGGTCCTGGCGGAGTTGTTGATGGTAAGGACATCACCATGCAGGTTAAGGTAGGTGATCACGTTCTTTTCTCAAAGTATGCCGGTTCCGAGGTAGAGATTGACGGACAGAAGTATACAGTTGTTAAGCAGAACGACATTCTCGCTATCGTAGAGAAGTAATTCAGACATTTAGGAGGAATTCAAAATGGCTAAGGAAATTAAGTATGGCGTTGAGGCCAGAAAAGCACTTGAGGCTGGCGTAGACCAGGTTGCAAATACAGTTAAGGTTACACTCGGACCTAAGGGAAGAAATGTAGTTCTTGATAAGAGCTATGGCGCTCCGCTTATCACAAACGATGGTGTTTCCATCGCCAAGGAGATCGAGCTTAAGGATTCTTACGAGAACATGGGTGCACAGCTCGTTCGTGAGGTTGCTTCAAAGACAAACGATGTTGCAGGTGACGGTACAACAACTGCTACAGTTCTTGCACAGGCTATCGTTAAGGAAGGTATGAAGAACCTTGAGGCAGGTGCTAACCCTATCATCCTTCGTAAGGGTATCCACAAGGCAGTTAATGCTGCTGTTGAGTCAATCAAGGCTCAGTCTTCAAAGGTAAAGGGCAAGGAGCAGATCGCCAAGGTTGCAGGTATCTCTGCAGGTGACGAGCACGTTGGTGAGATGGTTGCCGACGCTATGGAGAAGGTTTCCAAGGACGGTGTTATCACTGTTGAGGAGTCAAAGACCATGCTTACAGAGCTCGATGTAGTTGAAGGTATGGAGTTTGACAGAGGATATATCTCAGCTTACATGTGCTCAGATATGGACAAGATGGAAGCAAATCTTGATGATCCTTACATCCTTATCACAGACAAGAAGATCTCAAACATTCAGGACATCCTTCCTGTACTTGAGAACATCGTAAAGAGCGGCGCTAAGCTTCTCATCATCGCTGAGGATGTTGAGGGTGAGGCTCTTACAACTCTTATCGTAAATAAATTAAGAGGAACATTCAACGTTGTTGCTGTTAAGGCTCCAGGCTACGGTGACAGACGTAAGGAAATGCTTCAGGATATCGCTATCCTTACAGGCGGACAGGTTATCTCTTCAGATCTCGGCCTTGAGCTCAAGGATACAACAATGGAGCAGCTTGGACGCGCTAAGTCAATCAAGGTTTCCAAGGAGAAGACAACCATCGTTGACGGTGAGGGCCAGAAGGCTAACATTGAGGCTCGTATCGCTGAAATCAAGCAGCAGATCGCTACAACAACTTCTGACTTCGACAGAGAGAAGCTTCAGGAGAGACTTGCAAAGCTTTCAGGCGGTGTTGCAGTTATCCGCGTAGGTGCTGCTACAGAGACAGAGATGAAGGAAGCTAAGCTCCGTATGGAGGATGCTCTCAATGCTACACGTGCAGCAGTTGAAGAGGGTGTTATCGCAGGCGGCGGAACAGCTTACATTCACGCTCAGAAGTCTGTAGAGAAGGTTGTTGAAGAGCTTGAGGGCGATGAGAAGACAGGTGCAAGAATCATCCTTAAGGCACTTGAGGCTCCTCTTTTCACAATCGCTTCAAACGCAGGTCTTGAGGGCGCAGTGATCGTTAACAAGGTTAAGGAGTCCGGAGAAGGACAGGGCTTCGATGCTCTTAACGAGGAGTATGTAGATATGCTTGAGGCTGGTATCCTTGATCCTGCTAAGGTTACAAGAACAGCTCTTCAGAACGCTGCATCAGTTGCTTCAACACTTCTTACAACAGAGGCTGTTGTTGCTGATATTAAGGAGCCGGCTCCTGCAGCTATGCCAAACCCTGGAATGGGCGGAATGATGTAAGTGTATAAAGCCCGGTGTCATGCGACGGAGCAATCCTAAGGGCTTTATGCTTGTAGAGGGAAGCATCATTATGTTTGCACCTCGAATATAAATTTCGTATAATTAAGCTCGGACTGCGAAAAAGCAGTTCGGGCTTTTTTCTAAACTAAAAGATATGCCGATGAATCATATGACCCGGCGGAACGGAGAGATATATGGATGAATATGTAGAGCACATGGTGAAAAGAAATGATCCTGTTTACTGGAAGGCAGCCTTTGTGGGAGCTTTGGTTCTTACGGTGATATCACTGTTTCTGGCACTTCAGTATGCCTTTGCACTGCTTTTGCTTCTTGCAATGATCGCCGCAGACTATGGGATATGGCTTTTTTCAAGTGTAGAATACGAATACACTTATTTCGGCGGAAGTTTCGAGCTGGATGAAGTTCTTAACAAATCCCGCAGAAGAAAGATCGTAGAGACAAACGCTGAGGAACTGGTTCTTTTTGCACCGAAGAACTCGGATGCAGCAAAGACTGAGATGGGAAATGCAAAGATTCTCGACTATTCCGGCAACGGCCCTGAAGATAAGAAATATGCATATATTTATGTCAGAAACGGAAACAAGGTATGTATGTATATCGAGGGCAATGATGAGCTTGTGAAGCAGGTGAGAAGAAATACACCGCAGAAATATAAAGCATATTAAGGAAACACTTTAATCAGCGTTTTCCTGAAGCAAAGACTGTCGCATGAAGGATAAAAAAATCCGGATGCGGCAGTTTTTTTGTATAGATGTGCATCCTGATGAGGATCATTTCACGAAAAATTATAAGAAATCCTATGGTGACGATAAAACTGATATAGTAATTTACTGATATTTTTAATGCATGAAACAACAATATGTTTAAAAAGTGAATTCAATTGTAAAATAGGAGGCGGGGATGAAAGAATTTACTGTAAGAGTGTCGCCGGAGCAGGGAAACTTAACAAATGCCATAGAATTTATAGAAAACAGGCTGACAGAATGCAAGACCGGTGTCAAGGACAGGTCAAAGGCAGTGCTTCTTGCGGAGGAGTGTCTCGTTGAGCTCTTTAAGGTTACAAAAGAAAATCGTCCTGTGATCATACGTGTAAAAAGATTTTTGGGAAAAACCACCATAACATTTATGAGTGAAAGCGGGAATGAAGTAAAGGCAGGGACAGTGAATTTCAATCCTGACTTCGACTACTATGAATCCGCTCCCAATGCCGAGGCTGCTATAAGGAACATGATAATCAATGCCAACAGCGATATTATCAGACAGAGCTACAGAAACGGAACCAATAAGATTGTCATAACTGCGGGAATATCAAGTCAAAAGAATCTTATAAATGTTTTGTTTTCAATGCTTCTTGCGGTAATCCTTTGCAGCTTCATGAGAATTGCATTAAGCGGCAATATATGTAACGCAATAAATGAATATGTGTTTATGACAATAAAGACCATATTCTTAAATGCTTTAAAAGCAGTTATTGCTCCCCTTATATTCTTTTCCATTGCTGCGTCGGTTTCTTCCATTACAGATCTCAGTGAATTGGGGAAGATAGGTGTCCGTGTCATGGGCTTTTATGCCATGACTACCTTTGTAGCTACCATAGTTGCATTTACTGCATATAATATCATAAATCCGGGAACCTTTAATGAACTTTCGTACATGATAAGTGTAACACAACAGGTCGGAGAACAGGAGACGGTCAGCATCCTTGATACGATTATCGGGATAGTTCCTGACAATTTTGTTGGTGCCTTTGTTGATTCCGCTACACTGCAGCTTATTTTCCTTGGCATACTTGTTGGAGGAGTGGTGCCGCTTATGGGTGAAAAGACTGAGAAAATCACTTTTTTTATCTCTGCGGCAAACGATGTGTTTCTTAGGGTGGCTTCTACCATTACAAAGTGTCTGCCTATAGCAGTGTTTGCTTTTATAGGATCTATGGTTATGACTATGGATTTCCATTTGATAAAGACGCTGCTGTCATTGTTCTTCTGTATCTTACTTGGAATGATAGTGATGCTGGTGTTCTATTTAACCATAGTTTTTATTATGACAGGAAGCAATCCTTTTGATTTTTTTAAAAATTCCGTACCGGCCTGGCTAAATGCTTTTGCCCTGTCTTCAAGCAGCGCTGCCATGCCGTTTACTATGGATACCTGTGATAAAAAGCTTAATATTTCTCCCAAGCTGTATTCATTTTCCATTCCACTTGGAGCAACCATAAATATGGATGGATTTGTAGTAGTCCTTACTATCTCCACGCTGTTTCTGGCAAAAGTGTTCGGAGTTGAATTATCGGGCGGCGAGATCGTATCTTTGATAGTGACTATTGTCTTACTTTCTTTTGGAGCTCCTGGAATACCCGGTGTTTCAACCATATGTATGTCAGTACTTCTTATGCAGTTCCATGTGCCTATGGAAGCACTTGCGATTTTTATAGGTATAGATGCCATAACAGATCCTCTTAACACTGCCAATAATGTGTTTGGCGATATCGTAGGAACCTTTTGTGTGGGAAAAAGAAATGGCATGATGAATAATGATTACAATCGTTAAAGAATGGCGTGATCAAACATTGAATAATAAAAACTTTGGTGCTATCATGGTTAGCGAAAGCTAACCGAGTTCTGAGCAAAGTAATTTAATACGTGAGGAGTCGGAAACCGGCTCCTCACTTTTTTGTGGCATAACCTGAAAGTGGCTGCCGTGGCTGCACGAGTAGATATTTGCCGGTGGCAAGAAGTTGTGCTCAAGCTGCAATGATAATTTTCAGAGGAGCTTTATGACAGATAACAGAAAACCAATACTTAGAGCTATCAATATAAAGAAAGAGTACCGGTTAGGCGAAGTAACGGTACAGGCTCTTAGGGGGGTGAATTTTGATATTTACGATAAGGAGCTGATCGTTATACTGGGGCCTTCAGGTTCGGGAAAGTCCAC
Organism: Lachnospiraceae bacterium JC7; assembly: GCA_000513555.1. Taxonomy (GTDB): domain Bacteria; phylum Bacillota; class Clostridia; order Lachnospirales; family Lachnospiraceae; genus Oribacterium. Next base: position 46,986 of record ALYD01000002.1, on the reverse strand, counting down.
AACCCTCAATATTCTGGGAGGCATAGAGACAGCCACTGAGGGGGAGATATGGTACGGTGGGGAGATGCTTGACTGGGATGATAAAAAGAAACTCACTCTGTACAGACGGAAGCACATAGGTTTCGTATTTCAGTTCTACAACCTCCTTCCGGGACTAACTGCCCTTGAAAATATCGAACTTGCGGGGGAGATGGGAAATTCTCCCATAGATGCCCGGGAACTGATAAAAGAAGTGGGGCTTGAGAGCCGTTCCGATCATTATCCCAACAGACTTTCCGGAGGTGAACAGCAGCGTATAGCCATTGCAAGAGCCCTTTGCAAGAACCCGGATCTTTTGCTCTGTGATGAACCTACAGGTGCTCTTGATTCCAAAACCGGGGTTCAGGTCCTTCGTCTGATCCACGATTTTTGCCGGAGATATGAAAAACCGGTGGTGATCATCACTCACAATGTAGATATCGCAAAGATAGCTGACAGAGTGTTCCACTTCAAAGACGGTACACTTGAGTCTGTTGATGTAAACCCGAATCCCATGGATCCCGGGGACATTGAGTGGTGAAGGCGTGATATGAAACAGTTTAGAAAAAATGCATTGAGACTTGCATGGCGTAACAAGGGCTCCCTATTCGGCTCGGTCTTTATCATCGCCATAGGCATCATGACCATGGTCTCGATGTTCGATACCCTTACAAATCTAAAGGGACAGATTCAGGAATTATATAAAGAACGAAAGCTGACTGACGTTTTTGCAACAGTCATAGGCATTTCCGAGGCGGATCTTGAACGTTTTACAGAGCTTCCGGGCATAAGAGAGGCGGGAGGAAAGATCGCCTCCGACGTAAGGCTGGTCACGGACGATCAGGAGGAAATAGTCACAGTTCACCTGATGAGTTACAGCAAGTATGACAGGGTGAACCTTTCGTCCCTTACACTTGATGACGGAAAGGGAGAACGGGTCCTTCCTCCGGGAAGTGAGTTCACAGCTGATAATGCCATTTTCCTGGGGGCAAGTATGGAAAAGATATATGACTTTTCACCGGGGGACGAGATAAGACTGGTGGTCAACGGAAAGAGCCATAGATTTGCCTACGCGGGTACAGTCAATGAACCCGATTACATCTATGCCATGCCTCCGGGAGGGGCCATGATACCTGATGGATCCACTTACGATATTGCGGTCATCTCCAGGGATAAGATGGAGAAAATGATGGACAGCTCGAACCTTACGGAGATAGGGTTTATCCTTGAGGATGGATATGAATATGCAGATGTAAAACGAAAGCTGGAGGACAGACTTCAGCCTTATGGGCTTCAGAGCCTCTGCGAGAAGGAGCATCAGGCAAGCTTTCAGGAAATGGAGGGAGAGTTTGAGGAATTGAGTTCCATGGGGACGGTGATCCCGTTTCTTTTTATGAGTATCTCTGTGTTCATGCTCTATGTGGTGCTAAACAAAATGATCGACAGGGACAGAAGTCTCATAGGAACCATGAAGGCTTTTGGTATGACAGACATGGAGCTCATGGGCGCATATATGATGCAGGGACTTGTCATAGGGATCCTTGGAGCACTGGCGGGCTGCATCTTTGCGTCCCCCTTCGGAAGATCCATGTTCGACCTTTACAGATCTTTCTATAATCTTCCGGATCCTGTCTACTATGAACCTGTTATATCGAAGCTCCTTGCCTTTCTCATCGCCATAGCGACAAGCGTTGCTGCGGTATTTGCGGGAATAAGAGGGATACTCGGGATAACGCCTTCCATGGCCATGAGGGCCCGGAGTCCACAGGTCTTCGGTGAAATGAAGCTGCCTGCGTTCCTCGGGGAGCACATAAGATTCATGACTAAGATGGGGCTAATGTCTATACTCAGAAATCCCTTCAGAGGATTTCTCATAGCGCTCGCCATAGGTTTTCCCTTTGCCATGTCGTCGGTGCTTTTTTCCTACGGCCCACTTATAAACAGTGTCATGGTATCGGAATATGATAACTGTAAGGCCTATGATCTGGAGGCGCAGCTGGACAGGTACAGTTCGCCCGGAAAGGTGCTGGATTCCGCAGAAACGCTTATGCACGTGAGAAGCGCGGAACCTGTATTTGAAAGAGCCGTAATGCTGAGAAAGGATTCTCAGTCTGACTATTCACTTCTCAGCGGACTGCCTGATGGAAGCGATTTATGGAAGGTTCTGGACAATGAAAAAATGGAGTACATAGACATTCCCGAGGATGGACTTCTTATTAATGAACGTCTGGCGAATAAACTTCATGTCAAGGAGGGAGACAGGGTGGAATTTTCCATTCCGGGGCTTGTCACAGGCTGGAGGGATGTAAGGGTGTCGGGAGTCCTGAGCGAGACCTTCGGAAGCAGATGCTATCTGAAACTAGACTGCTTTCCTGATGTTCTCGGTATAGATTCCATGGCGGATATACTGCTTATCTCTGCAGAACCCGGGCATTTTGATGAGGTGAAGAAGGAACTTTATGATTCCGGAAGAGTCACCTGGATAGTTGATAAACTGAAGACCCGAAGGACTTTTTCGGACATGTTCCGCAGCATGACTATCATGGTGGATGTGTTCAACATCCTGTCTGTCATTGCGGGGGTGATACTTATCTACAACATTTCCATGATAAACCTCAGGGAACGGACTACGGAGCTTGTGACTCTGAGGGTCCTCGGTACTACTGACAGGGAGCTCGGGTGGATGCTCTGGTTTGAAATGATGGTCTATTTCGCCGCCGGAATCCTCATGGGGGTTCCCGGAAACTATTTCATCAGAAAGCTGTTTGAATCCATGATGAAGACAGACAGCTATGTTTTCAGAATGAAGTTCGACCCGCCCTCGTCGGTCTATGCTTTTTTGCTGTGCGGGGTCATATCTGTGATCGCATGGTTTCTGGAGATGCGTCTCGTGAAAAGCATTAAGCTGACAGACGCGCTGAAGGAGAGGGAATAGGAAAGAATTGTCGCTAATAGAATGTGCGGGATGCCAAATCATAAAGGCGGCAAATTAAAGGCTCGTAAATCAAAATGACTTGTATAGTGAGGCGTGGAATGAAGAAAAAAGTAATCCTGATGGCAGTGGTTATGACAGCAGTTCTGGTCGGTGGAACCATTTACGGCTGCGCTTCGGGTTTTGGAGCAGTAAAGGTGAGAACAGTTTCGGCAGAGAGAAAGTCGGTTTCCGACAGCTACACAGAGGACGGAAGCATTAGCCTGGGAGACAGCTGTAAGATCATTTCCGAGGTGAGCGGCCCCGTAGAGGAGGTCATGGTCTCTCAAAATCAGTCTGTGAAAAAGGGGGATGTACTTTACCGCATAGGGACTGAGGATTATGGCTATGAGCTGGATGCTCTGAAGGCACAGCTTTCAGGCTATGAAGCCCAGCTTGAAAAGGCGAAGGTTGGCAATGTCATGACCTTAAGTCCTGATGAGTACCTTGAGGATCTCAGAAAGCAGAAGGAAAGTGCGGAGGCGGCTTATTCTGCAGCAGCTTCAACTTATGCGGCTTATACGAGCCTTTTCTCCGCAGGGGATGTTTCGAAGACAGACTATGACGGGATAAGGGCGGAGTATGAAAATGCTGCGGCTCTGGTCCAGTCGGCGAGTTCCAGATATACGGAAGCCGGCAGGTATCTCGGGGAGCTTCAGAAGGAGGGAATGTCCAAAGAGGATATAAGAAAGGCCTTTTACGAATCGGATGCTGACGCCATGGAGGCCGGCATCGACAGCACAAAGGCGCAGATAGAAAAGCTTTCCTCGAAGATAGACAAGTGCACAGTAAAGGCCCGGGAAGATGGTATAGTTTCGGATATTCCTGTCAAAAATATGACCCTAGTCTCAGCCGGTCAGGAGACAGCGGAGATAAAGACAAAGTCGTCTCCGAAGGTGGAATCCGATGTACTGACCTCCATAGTTCCGTATCTTCACATAGGTGATGGTGTAGACATTAAGCTGTCCCTGAGAGGGAAGGATGAGGTCTACCGGGGGGTGATATCAGAGATCTATGATTACGCGGACAAAGGGACTTCGGCTCTCGGTACCGACGAGTACAGAGTTCATGTGGTTATGGAGCTTGACGGTGCCGGAGGTGGCAGTGATGCGGGTGATACCGGTAGTACAGGACAGTTCGCCGGGAACGATAATGTTTCAGCCGGACAGGTATCTTCTGTGGAAACATTAAGCGGGCGTGAAGGTTATGGTGTCAATGTTACTTTTTCTCTCTATGAGGAGCAGGATGTACTGACCGTTCCGGCTTCTTCGGTATTTGACTCAGGGGACAGAGATTATGTTTATACCATAAAGGATGGAAAGGCTGTGAAGACTGAGATAAACGTAGAATACAGGACTGCATCTGATGTGGTGGTGAAGAGCGGGATCGCTGTCGGGGACAAAGTCATAGAGAGAGCGGATGAAGATGACATATACGATGGCGCAAGAGTAAAGGCCCTTAAATAGAACAACATCTTTTTACGAAAAAATTACGAAAGTTAAAGAACAGACTTTTTTTGTAAAAGCCTGTTCTTTTTTTGTAGGGATAAATTCAGCCAAAGTAAGGCACATTTAGGTTAACATTAGAAGCATAAAGGGGAGGTTTAGGATCATGAGGGAAATTAGGAGCAGGAAACGAAATGATGAAACAGAGGAGAGACAGGAATTAAGAAAGAAGATCCTGGATTTCGTTGCCGGAAATCAGAAAAAGGTGATGATCCTTGCCGGAATATTTGGGGCGATTTTTACATTTTCTCTGGGCATGCTGACTGTGCACATGCTGAACAGGACGACCATCAGTGCGGATATAGAACAGCAGCAGGTGGCAGAAGTGGAAACCACCGGTGAGATCATTAAGATAAGCAGTGAGGAGGGGCTCACTATAGCATCAGAGGATATTTCTGCGAAGGATGAAAGCGGTATGCAGGAATCCGCAAGTGCGGGTGCCGCGTCCGGTGAGAGTAATGCGACAGCTTATACCGCAAATGAAAGCGGAAAAAGTGCTTCTGCAGGTGATGTAAATGCTGAGGCAAAGACAGGTTCAGCAGCTAAATCTCAAAGCACTTCATCAAAGTCTCAGAGCGTGAGTTCTTCAAATGATAAGTCGTCTTCAGGAACAGCCGCTTCCTCATCAGGCTCGGGAACAGCTTCTTCATCAGGATCAGGCGCAGCTGCGTCAGCTTCTTCGGATATGTCCGGAATCGATCTTTCAACAGCAAAGCTCGATAAGGCATCAGACGGAAGTCAGGTGAAGAAAGAAGAGACTTATCTTGTACTCAATAATGTAAGTGAGACAACAGTTTCTCAAGATGTGATAGGGGAGGCGCCTACCGGAGAGACAGAGGCAGCTCCTAAGGAGACAGAATCAGTCAAGGAGGCAGCTCCTTCATCAGACTCTTCTGAAAGCACGGTTGAGCTTCCTTTTGACAAGAAAAAGCTCACAGTCCTTGTGTATATGATAGGTTCATCTCTTGAATCAAAGTCGAATCTTGCGGCCAACAGCATAGTTACCATGCTGACAGGAAACGTTGATACCGACAAGGTCAATGTCATCATCGAGACAGGCGGAACCAAGAAGTTCCACAATATCTCCACTGCTGATCATAAGTTCGACGAGACGAAGATCCAGAGATGGCTCGTGGACGGAACGAAGCTCAGATTCCTCGGAAATGCAGGAGACACAGAGGGAAACAGCATGACTTCGGGAGAGACATTGGAATCCTTCTTAAAGTATGCAAAGAAGAATTTCCCGGCAGGAAGATATGAGGCGGTTCTGTGGGGACAGGCAGGCGGACCGATAAACGGATTCGGATATGATGAGATAAACTCATCTTCCGGACAGCTTTCGGTTTCAGGCATTTCAAACGCACTTGCCAATGCCGAGATGGATCTCGACCTCCTTCTCTTTGATGCAAGACTTATGGGTGCAATGGAGTCGGGCTATGCCCTTGCTTCACATGTTGATTACATGATCGCTTCCGAGGACAATGAATATTCCATCGGACTTAACTATACCAACTGGTTCAACGGAATCAGCAACGATCCTTCCATGTCAGCCATCGACCAGGGCAGGATCATTCTCGATGACTTTATAAAGGACAACAAGGGTAAGGGAGACGGCATGTCCAATGTTGTGGGCGCTTACTCAGTCATCGATCTGAAGGCTCTGAAGCGCAATACTTCTGATAAGCTAAAGAACCTTGCGGAGCTTCTCAAGGCTGCGGAAAAGACAGAGGACGGAAGAGACCACCTGAGACAGGCCGGAAAAGAGGCATATGAATTTGCCAAGTCATACAGCTATGATCTCGTGGATATCTGCAGTTTCCTTTCAGCTATCGAGGAGAACTACAAGGGTTCGGGAAAAGACGGAATCGACTATGAAGAAATAAGAGATGCGGCTAAATCACTGAAGGCTTCGGTTGAGAAGGCGGTGGAGGTCTGCCGTTATGTGACTCCTGAGGATGACGGCGGAGTATCCGGACTTACCATCTATTTCCCTCAGCATGACACGGATTCCGAGAAGAGAAAGAATATGGTCACCAAGTATGAGGACCTTTCCTTCAGCACCTCATATCAGCAGCTTATAAAGCAGTATGCGCATTGACGAAAAAAATGAGGGGCCGGACAGCTTATTAGGAGATATTACACATAAGAAACAGTGATATAACTTAAATAAAGCATCTGCTAAAGAAATTTCAAGAGAATATCGGTTAAATGATGAAAAAAGGAGGGTTGATTTTAAATCCTCCTTTTGTTATACTCGTTAAAATTTTATAACGAAGTCTTTCTTGCTCTTTATCCAAAATCTGGATTTGAGCCTTTTTTTTAAGTCGAAAGGAGATTCCAATGGCCAAGATTATCGGCGATGGCATTACATTTGATGATGTTCTGCTTGTTCCTCAGTATTCAGAAGTAGTTCCTAATTCTGTTGATGTTTCAACTTATCTCACAAAGTCCATTAAGTTAAACATTCCGTTCATTTCCGCAGGTATGGATACGGTTACGGAGCATCAGATGGCTATTGCCATGGCACGTTGCGGCGGTATAGGTATCGTTCACAAGAACATGTCTATCGAGCAGCAGGCTGAAGAGGTTGACATGGTTAAGCGTTCAGAGAACGGTGTAATCACAGATCCTTTCTTCCTGAGCCCTGAGCACACACTTAAGGATGCCAACGATCTTATGGCCAAGTTCAAGATCTCCGGTGTTCCTATCACAGTTGATCGTAAGCTGGTAGGTATCATCACAAACAGAGACCTCGTATTCGAGGAGAACTTCAACAGACAGATCAAGGAGTGCATGACTTCCGAGAATCTCGTTACTGCAAAGGAAGGAACAACTGTTGAGGAAGCTAAGCAGATCCTCGCAAGAGCCAAGGTTGAGAAGCTCCCTATCGTTGATGATGAAGGTAACCTCAAGGGTCTCATCACTATCAAGGATATCGAGAAGCAGATGAAGTATCCTAATTCTGCAAAGGATTCTCAGGGAAGACTTCTTTGTGGTGCCGCTCTCGGAATCACTGCTAATGTTGTAGACCGTGCAGCTGAGCTCGTAAAGGCACACGTTGACGTAGTTGTACTTGATTCTGCTCACGGACACAGCGGAAACGTTATCAAGTGCGTATCTCTTCTTAAGGATAAGTTCCCTGATCTTCAGATCATTGCAGGTAACGTTGCAACAGGCAAGGCTACAGAGGACCTCATCAAGGCCGGCGCTGACTGCGTAAAGATCGGTATCGGACCTGGATCTATCTGTACAACTCGTGTAGTTGCAGGTATCGGTGTTCCTCAGATCTCAGCTGTTATGAGCGCTTATGAGGTATCTTCAAAGTATGGTATTCCTATTATCGCAGACGGTGGTATCCAGTACTCAGGTGATGTTGTAAAGGCTATCGCAGCCGGCGGCAACACAGTTATGATGGGTTCAGTATTTGCGGGTTGTGACGAGGCTCCGGGTGAGTTCGAGCTTTATCAGGGACGTAAGTACAAGGTTTACAGAGGCATGGGCTCCATGGGTGCCATGAAGCAGAAGAACGGTTCAGCAGATCGTTACTTCCAGGCCAATGCAAAGAAGCTCGTTCCAGAAGGCGTTGAGGGACGTGTTGCTTACAAGGGCAAGGTAGAGGATACTATCTTCCAGTTCGTTGGAGGACTCAGAGCAGGTATGGGTTACTGCGGTGCCAAGGATATCCCTACACTCCAGAAGACAAGCGAGTTCGTAAAGATCTCAAGTGCTTCACTCAAGGAGTCACACCCGCACGATATCCACATCACAAAGGAAGCTCCTAACTACTCAGTAGAGGATAACGGTTAATATCCGTGTTCCCGCAGGGAATACGGATGTCGCCCAGCCGGCGAGGCTGGTTTTAACTTATATTTTTCAAGGCTGTTCCGAAAGGAACAGCCTTTTATGTTATTGTTCATTTCTGTGTGATATAATGATGCAAGCTTTTGATATTGCTGAATATATCACTGGGAGGTTTCCATGGTAGAAGGATTTATAAGAGTGGCATCGGCAACACCGAAGATAAAGGTGGCGGATGTTTCATATAATAGAGATGCTGTTTTAAGAGACATTGACGAGGCGGAGAAGCAGGGCGTGAAGCTTGTGGTTTTCCCGGAACTTGTTTTGACATCATACACCTGTGCGGATCTGTTTCATCAGACGGTACTTATCGATAAGACCATGAAGGCACTGGACGAGCTTGCGGAGGCCACAAGAGGAAGAGAGATAGTTGCAGTGGTGGGAACACCTTATCTCATGGATCACAAGCTCTATAACTGTGCGGCTGTCCTTCACGGCGGACATATCCTGGCCATTATCCCGAAGAAGAACCTTCCGAATTACGGAGAGTTCTATGAGAGAAGATGGTTCACACCGGGCAGGGAGGAAGTGAGATACATCACATGGACTTCCGGGGTGACGAAGGAGGTCTACATCATTCCTTTCGGAATGAACATCCTTCTTGAGGCGGAGGATCTTCCTGAGTTCATACTTGCCGCTGAGATCTGTGAGGATGTGTGGGTACCGAATCCGCCTTCAACTCAGCATGCTCTTGCGGGAGCTACCATAATTGCCAACACTTCCGCGTCGGATGAGACTGTCGGAAAGGACAGTTACCGCCGCGAGCTTATCCGTTCCGCAAGTGCCCGTCTCGTTGCAGCCTATGTTTATACCAATGCAGGCGACGGGGAGTCAAGCACCGACCTTGTGTTCGGCGGACAGGATATAATCGCTGAAAACGGCACCATCCTTAAGGAAGGAAACAGATTCGAGACGGGACTCTATATAGCAGATGTGGATCTTCAGAAGATAGTACAGGAGAGAGCCCGCATCACGACCTATCCTGACATCGATGAATGTCTCAGAGACAGATATGATGTGGTGAGATTCAGCTTTAACGATTCAGAAGAAGCTGCCATGCCGGATGTAATGGGAGGTTTCGAACCGGATGCAAAGAAGCGCGATGAAAAGGGAAATGATTCATTAAAGGAAAAACTTCTCCGTGATGCAGCTGATCTCAGACGTTTCGTGGATCCGAAGCCTTTCGTTCCGGGCAATGTCTCTGAAAGAAATCAGCGATGCAACGAGATCTTCACCATTCAGGCTATGGGTCTCAAGAAGAGACTTGAGCATATAGGCTGCAGGAGCGCAGTCATAGGCATTTCCGGCGGACTTGACTCGACTCTCGCACTTCTCGTGACTGCAAGAGCCTTTGATATGCTCGGAATACCGAGAGAAAACATTATCTCCGTTACCATGCCGGCCTTCGGAACCACGGACCGCACATATAACAATGCAGTGACCCTGACGAAGAGGCTTCACGCAACACTTCGGGAGATAAACATTAAGGCTGCAGTTCTTCAGCATTTTGAGGATATCGGGCATGATCCTGAGGATCATTCCGTAACTTATGAGAATTCCCAGGCCAGAGAGCGTACACAGATCCTCATGGATATCGCAAACCAGACTGACGGAATAGTTATCGGAACCGGAGATCTCAGTGAGCTGGCTCTCGGATGGGCTACCTATAATGGAGACCACATGTCCATGTATGCCGTTAATGTCGGCGTTCCGAAAACACTTGTGAGATATCTGGTGAAGTTTGTTGCGGACACTTCGGAGGACAAGGATCTAAGCCAGTGTCTCAATGACATCTTCGATACTCCTGTAAGTCCTGAGCTTCTTCCGCCTACCGGTGACGGACAGATCTCACAGAAGACAGAGGATCTGGTGGGACCTTATGAGCTTCACGATTTCTTCCTGTATCAGATCCTTCGTTTCGGTTTCAGCCCGAGAAAGGTGTATGCCCTGGCTCTTAAAGCATTTTCAAAGGATGCCCAGAAGGAGGCCGGAATAATGGACGGAGACATATATGATCCCGAGACCATTTTAAAGTGGCTCAGGAAGTTCTACTGGAGATTCTTCTCACAGCAGTTCAAGAGAAGCTGTCTGCCTGACGGCCCTAAGGTCGGTTCCGTTGCGGTGTCACCCCGCGGAGATCTAAGGATGCCGAGTGATGCTGTGGTGAAGCTTTGGATAGAAGAGCTGGAGGAGATATAAACGATAGGGGATAATGATTAGATATTATCCCCTGTCGTTTTTTAGTGTCACAAGAAAACTTATGATAACTTATATTGTTTCGTTTATTGAAGGGGGCTTTTGCGCCGCATATATAGGTGTAGGTCTGCTTATTTCGCTGTCTATGTATCAAGAAACTGATTTCCGGGTTTTCCTATGAAAGGAACATCGTATATGAACAGAAGATTCAGATATATTTTAGGAACAGTGGTAGTTTTTATAATGATATGTCTTATTGTCAGAACATTGAAGCCGCTGATTAATGCTGAAGAAATGATGCTTTCTGCAGGGAATGCTTATGAGCTTAATTCTGACTGGACCCTTCGTTATGCTGATGGTACAGAAGAAAAGGGAGTTTCTCTTCCGATCAATCTTCCTGCGGGAAAATCAGATGTCATTACGATGATGCACTCTGTCAGTTCTGATTATGAGGGGCTGACTCTTAGTTTCTATGCCGAAAATGCTTCTTTTAATCTTCTTATAGATGGTAAACCCTTGTATGAAGCCGGAGTATCAGGCACATTACCTTTCGAGTGGGGGAATGGAGATAGGGGCGATTTAAACATCACAGAAGATGTGGATGACGTACAGTCGAAAAAGTATGGCGATGAACCCTTTATAAAGAAAGAGGCCGGTGAAGTTGCAGCCGATCTTCCTGCCAATCTCAAGGATGGTATGATGACTATAGTGCTTACCCGCGTTTATGTTAAGGAAAGTATCTATATCCATGAAGCGTTTGTCGCGAAAAGAGATGTCAGGATCATGGAGATCTTGAGAAACAGTCTGGAAGAGGTGGTCAGTTTTGTACTTATCCAACTGATGTCTGTTCTTATAGTTATTCTGGATGTGGCCAGGTATGTGCTTGAACGAAGGGTCAAAGGGCTGTATGTTGCTGCGTTAATGGGAATAGATGCCATGGCTTTCATTCTTTTCAAGTCAAGCCTGACCAGAACCTTCTTTTCACAGGTGAAGCTTTTTGGAAAAGCTTCTGTTCTGTGCCTGGATCTGATTCCGCTGTTTCTTGGCTGGGTTTACTATAACGGCTTTCGTAATATTTTTCCGAAATTATCAAAGGGAATGATGGGTTTTCTGACAGGGATCACTTTAATTATTCTGATGATAGAAGGGTCAAGTGAAGGACAGAATATAGAGTATGTAGCTATCCTGACGGGTGTGAATTTTGCGGCGGCATGTTTCCTGATCCTTATCATGCAGATAAAAGATAAAGAAAATTATATTATCGTATGTATGGATGTATTTGGACTGATCTGTCTTGGCGTTGCGGTTGCTCTCGGGCTGAACCAGAACTTCAAGAGACGAAATGAAATCCTGCTTCACAGCGCTGATGTTTTTCTGGTGCTGTTCTTCTTCAGTCTCATGATACAGAACATATTTATGCTTTTGTCGGAATATAAGGAATCTGTTGAAAGAACAGAAAAAACATTGGAAAAGCAGGTCATACTGGCAGAAGAGGCAAGAGTTGAGGCTGTAGCTGCAAATGAGGCAAAGGGAATATTTCTTGCGAATATGTCACATGAGATAAGAACTCCCATAAATGCAGTGCTTGGCATGGATGATATCATTTTGAGGGAGAGTAATGACAAAAAGATAAGAGAATATGCCATGGATATACATACCGCCGGCCTGTCGCTTCTTTCTATCATTAACGATATCCTGGATCTTTCGAAGATAGAATCCGGTAAGATGGAGATAGTTCCGGTAGATTATGATCTTTCCAGTATGATCCATGATCTTACAAATATGATCATGTTAAGGGTTAAAAAAAAGAACCTTAAATTTGAAGTAAGTGTCAACAAGGAGCTTCCGTCCAGGCTTTTCGGAGATGATGTAAGGCTTAAACAGGTTATAACAAATGTTTTGACCAATGCCGTAAAATATACGGAGAGTGGAACCATATGGATGAGGGTCTCGGGAATAAGAGACGGGGAAGATGAAATACTTCATGTGGAAGTGGAAGACACAGGGATAGGCATTAAAAAAGAGGATATAGGAAAACTTTTTGAAGCCTTTCAGAGAATTGAAGAAAAGAGAAACCGGAATATCGAGGGAACAGGCCTCGGGATGAACATTACCATGAACCTTCTCAGGATGATGGGAAGTAAACTGCAGGTAGATAGTGAGTATGGCAAGGGATCAAAATTCTATTTTGATGTGAGACAGAAGATAATGTCAGAGGTTCCTATAGGTGATTTTGAAGAGCGGATAAAAACTATAGGTGAAGACTATACGTACGAAAGAAGCTTTATCGCGCCGGGTGCAGACATACTTGTTGTGGATGATAACAGCATGAACAGGAAGGTCTTTATGGCACTTCTGAAACCTACAAAGATCAATATAACTGAAGCGGACAGTGGTATGAAAGCGATAGAGCTTGCCATGTCCAGACACTTCGATATCATTTTCATGGATCATATGATGCCTGAAATGGATGGTGTGGAGGCATTCCACAGGATAAGAAGTCTTCCTGAGGGACCATGCAGTGATACACCTATATTTATCCTTACAGCCAATGCTGTGGCAGGCGCCAAAGAACGTTATCTTGAAGAGGGCTTTGACGGATTTCTTTCGAAACCTGTTATCGCTTCAAAGCTTGAGGATGCCTTGCGGGAGCGTCTTCCGAAGGAACTGATACTGCCGGCTCCTTTTGATGAAGAAGAGACGGATAAAGAAGGGGAAGATTCCGGCTTTCTGGACGAACTTCCGGTGGTGGACGGACTTGACTGGCAGGTGGCCTTCCTTCATCTTCCAGGTAAAGAGCTGTTGAGATCTTCTCTTCGGGATTTTTATAGTATAATCAGATTACATGGAGAGAAACTTAACAGGATGAAAGAGGATCTTCGAAACGAAAGAGATGCTTATCGCATTCAGGTGCACGGGATGAAAAGTGCAGCGGCATCCGTAGGGATCATCCCCCTGGCGGGTATGGCCAAAATTCTTGAATTTGCGGCAAGAGACGGGGATGATAAGAGGATAGAGGCGCTTCATGATATATTCCTGAATGAGTGGATGTCTTATCAGGATAAATTAAAAGGAGTCATGGGGCTTGGTGAGGAAACTGAAACCGAAAAAACAGAAGTTGATAAGGAGGCGCTTGGCATACTTCTTTGTTCCATCGGACAGGCTATGGAAGATATGGATATCGATTCGGCGGATGACGGAGTAAAAAAACTTATGGGCCTTAAACTCCCAGAGGTTCTCAAGGAAGATGCCGAACAGCTTGGACTCCTGGTGGCGGATCTTGATGGAGACAGGGCTTCTGAGATCTTAGATAGAATGCTGAAGGCTATATAGGAGGTGCGGGAGTGAAAAAGATTCTTTTTGTAGGAAAGATCAATGAATCTGTAAAGGATATCGAAGAGCTTTTGGAAAAGCATTTTCGGGTACAGATCTGTCAGCTGCATACAGAAGCGGTGGCGGATATTTTGAAGGTTGTCACACCGGATCTTATAGTTGTGAGTCTGGCGGGAGTTCTAGAGTCTGACAGTCGTATTTTTGAAATATTGTCAAAGGAATACAGGGATATCCCGGTACTGACCATAGGAACTGATGAGGAAAAGGGTCTGGTCTATGGCGCGAACAGCCATTTTGAAAATATACCGAGACCGGCGGACAAAAGGACTGTAATGGAGGCGGTTTGCAGTAAAGTTGATGCGTCTCTCGTTATTCAGGATGGTATGTATAAGGTCATGGAGAACAGAAGCAGGAAACTCATTATGGTGGTAGATGACAATGCCATGACTTTAAGAAGTATAAAAGAGATGCTTCAGGAGTACTATGATATAGCTGTGGCGACTTCCGGAATGAAGGCTCTCACAACAATGGGAAAAAATCCACCGGATCTTATCCTGCTGGATTATGAGATGCCTGTTTGCGACGGAAAACAGACCCTTGAGATGATAAGGGCTGACAGTGAATTTGAAACCATCCCGGTCATATTTCTTACAAGTGTCTCTGACAGAGAGCATGTTGAGGCAGTGCTCAGCTTAAAGCCGGCAGGATATATCCTTAAGCCTCCGGTTAAGGAAAAACTGATGGGAGCTATCAGAGAGGCAATAAAGGATTAAAGCGGATCCGGTGTTAAATTCATTGCAATAAATTATTTTTTATATTTACTTGAAAAAGTCTAAATAGTGAGCAATATTTATAGTGCACACTTTTTAGACTTTTTTTGTCTTTTGATCTTATTGGGGTAAAAATTGGAAAGAATCACATCAACCGGAAACAAGTTCATAAAGGAAGTAAGGGAACTTGAAAAGAAGCCCAGAGCGAGACGCGACAGCGGACTTTTTGTAGCTGAAGGCGAGAGACTCTGCAGCGAGATCCCTTACGAAGAGATAGTCCGGATATTTGTGACTTCCGATTATAAGGGACGTATGCCGAAGGGCATGGAGACGGATAAAAAGGGTAATGCTTCAGGTGCTGCATCAGGAAAGGTTCCTGTATTTGAAGTATCGGATCAGGTCATGGAGTACATGTCAGATACCAAGACCAGTCAGGGTATACTCGCAGTTGTAAAGCAGAAGCATTATACAGCATTATCCGGTGACTTCTTTATCATTCTGGATACACTCCAGGATCCCGGTAATATGGGTACCATTTTCAGGACGGCTGAGGCAGCAGGTGTTGATGGCATAGTCATGAACCGTAACTGCGTAGATATTTATTCGCCTAAGGTCGTCAGGGCAACCATGGGAGCCATGTTTCGTATGCCTTTCCTTATTTGTGACGATCTTCCTGCCGAAATAATCAGGATGAAAAGTCATGGCGTTTCAGTGTATGCCGCTCATCTGAAAGGTGAGAAGAAGCATTGGGAGTTTGATTACACTGCCCCTACAGCGTTTATGATCGGAAATGAAGGCAATGGTCTGAGTGATGAGATCGCAGCATTATCGGATGAGTATCTGAGAATTCCGATGATGGGAGAAACAGAGTCGTTAAATGCAGCTGTTGCAGCAACTGTATTGATGTATGAAGCAGTCAGACAACGCGCATAAGCGGAAATGCAGAGGGCAGGTTTGAGATAGCCTGCCATGAGTCATCCCGTTATGATGGATCATATATGGGGTGATATCAGACATGTGAGGAGGAAGCTATGATAGATTTGACCGGAAGAGATTTTCTGAAACTTCTTGACTATTCACCTGAGGAGATCAACTATCTTCTCGATATCGCCGCTCGTTTAAAGGCTGAGAAGAAGGCGGGCTCAAAGGATGGCAAGCCACTGCACAGCGGTGACTTTGCGGGAAAGAACATTGCCCTTATCTTTGAGAAGAATTCCACCAGAACCAGATGTTCTTTTGAGGTTGCTGCATTTGATCTTGGAATGGGTGCCACCTATCTCGGACCCAGCGGTTCACAGATAGGTAACAAGGAATCCATTGCTGATACAGCAAGAGTACTTTCCAGAATGTACGATGGTATCGAGTATCGTGGATTTGAGCAGGAGATAGTTGAAGAGCTTGCAAAGTACAGCGATGTTCCTGTATGGAACGGTCTCACCAACGAGTTCCATCCGACTCAGATGCTGGCTGACATGCTCACTATCCGCGAGCATAAGGGAGATCTCAAGGGACTGAAGCTCGTATATATGGGCGATGCCCGTTATAACATGGCAGATTCATACATGGTGACCTGCGCGAAGCTGGGCATGCATTTTGTGGCATGTGCTCCTGAGGAGTACTGGCCGAATAAGGAACTTATAAAGACCTGTCAGGAGGTTGCGGCAGAGAACGGCGCGATCCTTGAATTTACGGAGGATGTAGAGAAGGCCTGTACAGATGCGGATGTTATCTGCACCGATGTATGGGTATCCATGGGAGAGCCTGACGCTGTATGGGAGAAGAGAATACGTGATCTCGGTCCATATCAGGTAAATGCAAAGGCATTTTCATATGCAAAGAAGGATGCTATCTTCCTGCATTGTCTCCCTGCTTTCCACGATACCAACACAAGGATCGGAAAGCAGATATATGAGAAGTACGGACTCAAGGAAATGGAAGTTACAAATGAGATCTTTGAGTCAGAGCATAGTGTGGTATTTGATGAGGCTGAGAACCGTATGCATACGATCAAGGCTGTTGTCTATACGACACTTGGTGGTAAATAAGGAGGTTAGATGGCAAAAGTTAATACCGTATCACGAGGGACATCAAGACAGCTTGATATCGTTCATATAGTACTTGGAGTCATCATCGCAGTCATGGCGATCATGGCATTTACGAATCCGGTTGAGAACATGGTGTTGTTCCCTTTGATTTTTTTCACTGCGGCTGTTCTTAAGATAATCTGCGGTGTTACGGTGATAATAAACGCCAACTCGGATCATGACCGGAAGTTTCATGTGAGAGGATCTTTTCAGATATTTATCGGAGTGATCATTTTGGGGATAGGGATCATTTCCGCAGTATCTATCTGGTTCTGAGGGACGAAGAGCGGCATTTGGCTCAGGCGTTCCGCTATCGATGATTATCGAAAATAATCCGGGTCATAGACATTGAGAGCTACTCGATGTCTATGATCTAAAAAGGAGTAGAGGATGGCTAATAAAAAAACAATAGACGAGGCAGCTGGCAATGTTTCCGTCAAGAAGGAACTCAGCAAGGAGGAGCTTGTTAAGAAGATCGAGACGCTTTGCAAGAAGGCGGTGAAGAACAAAAACTCCATAGACCAGGCTGAGATCAATGAGATGTTCGCAGAGGACAAGATCACCGAGGAGCAGATGGAGAACATCGGCAGACTGATTGAGAACCGAGGGATAGAGATCAATCCTATCGTTGATGAAAGTCTTTTGAAGGTTATGGAAGCAGGGGTGCTTTCGGTAGATTCTGATGACGACATCGAGCCCATCGATGATGAGCTGGAAAAAGAGGAAGAGGAAAGCGTAGACCTTGATGCGGTTGATCTTCTTGACGGTATCGGAACAGAGGATCCTGTCCGTATGTACCTTAAGGAGATCGGAACTGTACCGCTCCTTACAGCGGATGAGGAGTACAGTCTTGCCATGCGTAAGGCAAACGGCGATGAGGATGCGAAGCAGCGTCTCATCGAAGCCAACCTTCGTCTGGTGGTTTCCATTGCAAAGAGATATACAGGCCGAGGCATGAGTTTCCTGGATCTGGTTCAGGAGGGAAATCTGGGACTTATCAAGGGCGTAGAGAAGTTCGATCCTGAGAAGGGATTCAAGCTTTCGACATATGCCACATGGTGGATCCGTCAGTCAGTGACCAGAGCGCTTGCTGATCAGGCAAGAACCATCCGTGTTCCTGTTCATATGGTAGAAACTATCAACAAGATGTCCAAGATGCAGCGTAAGCTGACTCTGGAGCTTGGTTATGAGCCGAGTGTCAAGGAACTGGCAGAGCACCTTGATATGACTGAGGAGAAGGTTCAGGAGATCATGCAGATCGCCCGTGAGCCGGCATCTCTTGAGACTCCTATCGGTGAAGAGGATGATTCAAACCTCGGAGATTTCGTTGCTGACAACAACATCGTATCACCGGAGGGTAATGTTGAGTCCGTAATGCTTCGCGAGCATATCGACACTCTGCTTGGAGACCTGAAGGAGCGTGAGCGTCAGGTCATCGTTCTCAGATTCGGTCTGGAGGACGGTCATCCGAGAACACTTGAAGAGGTAGGTAAGGAGTTCAATGTAACCCGTGAGCGTATTCGTCAGATCGAGGCGAAGGCTTTAAGAAAGCTCCGTAATCCGGTACGTTCAAAGAGGATCAGAGATTTCTTACAGTGATTATTTTCTTGAAATAAAGAAAATATATAGTGTATAATGGCAGCCGGCTCTTATTGAGCCGGCTTTATCAGTTGTTGTATGAGTGATGACTCTGCCTGAAGATCGTTGTCAGGCGGTTCGTATCCATATTCACCCGGCGGGTGGATATTCCGTTGTTATGAAAAGGAAGAAAAGTGGAATATATCAAACCAGAACCCAATACGAAAAATTACCGGCAGATGCTGGAAAAGATCATAGAGTCATGGCAGAGGGATCCGGAAAAGAAGGAAAGAAGACCGAGACTCCTCATGCACAGCTGCTGTGCGCCATGTTCAAGTGCTGTGCTGGATTATCTCTGCCGGTACTTTGATATCACTCTGTTCTACTATAATCCCAACATATCCACTGAAAAGGAGTTTGACCACAGAGTGTCCGAACTTAAGAGACTTATTCATGAGATGGGAATAGATGTGGAGAGGACGGATGATGACGGAGCAAGGCTGGGAGCCGTTTCCGTGGTGGTGCCGCCCTATGACCACAAGGAGTTTCTGAGCATCGCAAAGGGTCATGAAAAGGATCCGGAGCGGGGGGAGAGATGCCATCTCTGTTATCGCCAGAGACTGGAAAAGACAGCGGATTACATGGATGAGGTAAGAAAGAAGGCTTCGGAAAGTGCTGATGATTCAGTTCAGGCATATGATTATTTCTGTACGACCCTCACCATATCACCCATGAAGTCTGCAGAAATTCTCAATGTTATCGGTTCGGAAGTAGGTGAGAAGCACGATGAGAATTTCCTGCCGTCAGATTTCAAGAAAAAGGGCGGATATCAGAGATCTATTCAGTTGTCCAAGGAATATGATCTGTACAGACAGGATTTCTGTGGCTGCGAGTTTTCGAAGGCTGCCAGTGAGCGCGAAAGAGCAGAACGCGAGGCATTAAATCGAGAACACGGCTGACTTTGGTCGATATTGGTGGAAATTTAATCGATTTTGATGTAGAATTTCCGAAGAAAGTGCCGGGTTGCGACATTGTCGGAGTTTTTGAACTGCTGATGGGCAGCCAGACTTTAGTGGCCGGCTGAACTTTCAAATAAAGAAATTTATATAATTTTAATAGAAGAGGAAAACACATGGTATCAGGAGAAGTATCCGTAGTAAATGAATCTGGATTACATCTTAGACCTGCAGGGGTATTGACACAGACCTGCATTAAGTATAAAAGTAATATATATTTATATAACGGTGATCGTAAGATCGTTGCGAAATCTGTTCTTAACGTTATGGCTGCCGGGGTGAAGCAGGGAGCACATCTCAGAGTAGAGTGTGAGGGACCTGATGAGGCTGAGGCACTTGAGGCTGTTATCGAGGCTATTTCTTCCGGACTCGGAGAAGGCAAGGAGTACAGCAGTCAGGACAGACTGTATTGATGGGATGGCGTTTCGCCGTGAACATTCTATATGAATATCGGTTAGTAAGCAGATAACGGGCACTTTATCAGGGGTGTTGGCTATCTGAGTTTGAAAAAGCGCGGCTGGGAGTGATCTCCCAGCCGCGTTCCATATACGATGAAAGTGTTGCGCTGCAGCCACCGAGGTGCGAAGCAATCCGTACTTTCTGTTTATTTACAGTTCTTCAACCGCCTTCACAGCATCCTTTATTTCAGGAAGGTCGATGGCCTCAACGGCACCGGCATCCATATAAGCTGCATTCTTTGGATCCATAGGGAGCTTTGCAAGCACCTTCAGGTTGTTCTCGGCTGCAACCTCGTCGATATGGCTCTCGCCGAAGACATTGATAGTCTCTCCACAGTGAGGGCACTTGAGATATGACATGTTCTCAATGATTCCGATGATAGGAACATTCATTTTTGTAGCCATGTTCACAGCCTTCTTTACGATCATGGATACAAGCTCCTGAGGAGATGTAACGATGATGATTCCGTCAACAGGAAGTGACTGGAATACAGTAAGAGGAACATCGCCGGTTCCGGGTGGCATATCTACGAACATGAAGTCGATATCCTTCCAGTTTACTTCGGACCAGAACTGCTTGACAGCCTGAGCGATGAGAGAACCTCTCCAGATAATAGGATCGGTTTCGTTCTCAAGTAAAAGATTGGATGAAATGATCTGAATTCCGTTTGCAGATCTGTCCGGGATCATCAGCTTTCCGTCCTCGGTAACACCAACTCCGTCATTTGAAAGGCCGAATGCCTTTGGAATAGATGGGCCGGTGATATCAGCATCGATGATGGCTGTCTTGTAGCCTGCTTTGTTAATTCCGGAGGCAAGGAGAGAGGTAACGGTTGACTTGCCGACTCCGCCCTTTCCTGAAACAATTCCGATAACCTTCTTTACACTGCATCCATCAGCGAGCTTTGCCTTGAAATCAGCTGCTCCGCCGTTTCTGGATGGACAGTTGCTTCCACAGGTACTGCAGTTGGAATCGCAGGAACCCGGTGTTTTATTCTCTAAATCTGCCATGTATATAAACTCCTTCTGAAAAATCGTCACAGGTTTTCTATTTTATCATGCCAATGTCTCTTCCTGTAGACATTCACATTCCCTGAAACTTGATCTATGAGCAACAGTGTTCGATTGCGCTCAATGAATGATTCTACCACAGAAAAAGACCATCGTCCATGAGACGATGGTCTAAATATTATACATACGCATTGCGAGAAGATGATCCAAATCCGATAAATTACTCCAGAACACTGAGGAATGCATCCAGTGACTTTGAGGTATTTCCTGTATTGTAAACGAATCCGATGTTTCTTGACGGGATAGGGAGCTGTAACGGAAGCTCAACGAGAGTTCCTGCATCGATCTCCTTCTGAACAAGCTCACGAACAACACAGCTTACACCGATACCGATCTTTGCAAACTCGATAAGAAGATCCATGGTTGTTACTTCGAGGATCTGTGAAGGCTCGATGTTCATGGCCTTGAAATAATCGTCGATATGACGTCTTGTCATATTGTTCTGGTCAAGGAGCATGAGATTTGCCTCTTCAAAGACATTGAAATCAGGACCGCAGATGGATCTCAGATTCTCAAGGTACTGAGGTGTGGCAACGAATACATCATGGATCTGTCTTGAGTGTACGAAACGGATCTCAGGACGTCTTGATTTCGGCTCGGCAGTAAGACCTACATCGATCTTCTTGGCTTCGATGAGGTTAAGGGTCTGTGCTGTGGCCTGTGTATTGACTGACACACGGATATTAGGGAACTTTTCCATAAACTTCTGGAGGTATGGAAGAAGGATATAACGGCACAGAGTATTTGAAACACCGATCTGAATGTGACCGATGTTGAATTCCTTCATACGCTTCAGTTCAACTTCAGCATTGTTGATGTTGTCGAAGGCATCCTTTATGTATTTATAAAGGAGCTGTCCTTCCTCAGTTAATGTTACTCCTCGGGAATTACGGTGGAACAGCTTGGTGTCGAGACCGTCCTCAAGTTTAACAATAGACTTGGAAATCGCCGGCTGTGAAATATAGAGCTTCTTAGCGGCTTTTGAGATATTGCCGCAACTTGCAACTTCATAAAAGATCTTGTAGCCTGATAAGTTCTGATCCATCGGATGTCCCCCTTCTTCTGAGCGATACGTCCACATCCTGTGTTACGTAACGCGATATTCCTTGTATTAATCGAAATCATCAGTAATATAACACAGATTGCCGCCATAACACAAGATTATTTATTACATGTATAAATATAACTATGGGGCGTTTGAGTTGAATTTTAGGGGTGGTATAATAACTATAGAATATGATAAGCATCATAAACATATATTAGAATTATATAATGACGGATGTTATAGTTGATTTAACTGAGTCAGATAGTTGTTTTTGCCTAAAATTTGTTAAGTATTTACTGCATCGAGAAGTAGCGCGATAGCGCGGATTCGAGATGCCTGTAGCATTGCGGAGCAAGGCGTAGGACTTATGCTGTAGTGGTGCTGATTTATTAAGTGAGTTATAGAACAGGAGATTTATATGGGAAAAGTTTTTAAATATGGAAAGGATGTAGATACAGATCAGATAATCGCGTCTCAGTATCTTCTTTATCCTACTATTGAGGAAATGAAAGTCCACGCCTTTGAGTCACTGGACTCTGAGTTCATCAAATGTGTTGAACCGGGAGATTTCATCGTGGCAGACGAGAATTTCGGCTGCGGATCATCGAGAGAGCAGGCTCCGGCAGTACTGAAGGCATGTGGTATCAAAGCTGTTCTGGCAAAATCATTTGCACGTATTTTTTACCGTAATTCCATAAATCTCGGAGTTCCGGTCATAATCTGCAGTGACATCTATGATCACGTGAAGACCGGAGACGAGATCACTCTTAATATGGAAGAGGGCTATGCAGAGGTTGCCGGTGTGAAGTACAGCTGCACCAAAGTTCCTGAGTATATGAAGAACATCCTCGATCAGGGTGGACTTCTGGCTTCACTGGAGAAGGAGATCTGATATGGGAATGACTATAGCTGAAAAGATAATAGCAAGAGCTGCAGGTGTCGAAGAAGCTCATGCAGGTAATATCTATGTGGTGGAGCTTGACCATCTTATGAGCAACGACGGCACCACACATCTCACCATAGATATGTACAACAAGCTTAAGAATAAGAAGATCTACGATAAGAACAAGCTTATCTGGATCATGGATCACAATGTTCCCTGCGACAGTCCGAAGACAGCCGCTTCACAGAAGAAGATGCGCGATTTTGCAAGAGAGAACGGCATCACACTTCACGAAGGTGACGGAATCTGTCATGAGATCATGATCGAGAAATATATAAATCCAAAGGAGCTCATCTTCGGAGCTGACAGCCATACCTGTTCCTACGGAGAGCTCGGAGCATTCGGTACCGGAGTAGGATGTACGGATTATCTTTATGCCATGGTGACAGGAAAGTCCTGGGTGCTGGCACCGGAGACCCTGAGATTCAATCTGACAGGCGAGCTTAAAAACGGCGCAACAGCAAGGGATCTGATACTTACCATCATCGGAATGATAGGTGCCAACGGAGCGAACTACAAGGCCATGGAATTTGTGGGACCGGGCATGAAAAATCTCACCATGTCAGACAGGATCTGTATCTGCAATCTCTGCGTTGAGGCAGGTGCCAAGACAGGACTTATGGAGGTCGATGATATAGCCAAGGCTTATCTGAGAGAGCATGGCAGAGAAGCTGTTGACGGCTTCGTAAGTGATCCTGATGCGAAGTTTGAGAAGGTCTATGACATTGACATGGGAGACATCGTGCCGGTTGTGGCAAAGCCTCATTTCGTTGACAATATTTCTCCCGTTGAGGAAGTGAAGGATGTGGAGATAAACGAAGCCTTTTTGGGTTCCTGCAACAACGGTCGTATCGAGGACCTGAGACTGGGAGCATCCATCATCAAGGGAAAGAAGGTGGCACCGGGAGTGAGATTCCTTGTTTCGCCGGCAAGCCGTGACGTATATGCACAGGCACTGGAGGAAGGGATCATTGACATATTCATGGAGGCAGGAGCCATCGTTGTGAACTCAAACTGCAGTGTATGCTGGGGAAGCTGTCAGGGTGTCATCGGTGAGGGGGAGACTCTCATCAGTACCGGTACCCGTAACTTCAAGGGCAGAGCCGGAGACAAGAATTCCTTTGTATATCTTGGATCCGCAGCCACAGTTACAGCTTCGGCGATTGCAGGAAAGATCACAAGAGCATAGTGATGTTTAAAACGGTGAGTCACATAAGAGCCTGTGTGGACCGGACTTCAGTGTGACGAATAAATTAACGGAGGTTTGAATGGCAACATTTACTGGAAAGGTATTTGTATTGGGAGACGATATAGATACGGACATCATCATCCCTACAGAATATCTTGCATTAAAGACCATCGATGATATGAGACAGTACGGATTTTATCCGCTCCGTCCGGAGCTTCCGTCACTGATCAGTAAGGGGGATATAATCGTGGCAGGCAACAATTTCGGCTGCGGTTCCTCGAGAGAGCAGGCGCCGGAGGTCATAAAGGCCCTGGGGGTAAGCTGCGTTATCGCGAAGTCCTTCGCCAGAATCTTCTATAGAAACTCCATCAATAACGGACTTCTTCTTATAGAAAACAGTGATATCCAGGACGTTGTTAAAGAGGGTGACGAGCTTACAGTTATACCGGGACAGGAGATCCGGTATAAGGGAGTTTCCTATAAGATAGGCTCTCTGCCGGACAATCTCATGGATATCCTGAATGACGGCGGTCTCGTTAATGCCATGAAGAAGCGGAACGGACTGATATAGTTGATGCAATTCTTTGAAAGATCGGGAGACAAAGGAGTATATCTTGGGAGCAACACTTATTGAAAAAATAATCAGAAGAAATGTTCATGATGACAGCGTAAAGGCCGGAGACATTGTCTTCGTAAAGCCGGACAGAGTCATGATCCATGACATTTTTATCCCTTTTGTGGCGGACAAGTTCCATGAGATGGGTTTCAAGAAGGTTTGGGACACCGATAAGGTGGTCATCATTTACGATCACATGGTACCGGCCAGTCAGGTGGATGACACGAGACACTTCAGACGCGGGGACGAGTTCGCAAAGGAGCAGGGAATAGAGCATATCCACAGAGCCGACGGAATCTGTCATCAGCTCATGCCTGAGCTTCGCTATGCGACCCCGGGAGATATAGTTTTCGGTACTGACTCCCATACAGTGACCTATGGCGGAGTCGGAGCGTTTTCTACAGGAATCGGCTATACGGAGATGGCGGGGATCCTGGGAACAGGAGAGCTCTGGATCAAGGTGCCTGAGACCATAAGGATAAACATTAACGGTAAACTGAGAGATGGTGTTACATCGAAGGATATTATTCTCAGGATCATAGGAGATCTCACTGCAGCCGGAGCTACCTATAAGGCTATGGAGTTCGCAGGGGATACTGTGAAGGAAATGTCTGTTGCATCAAGGCTTACCATGGCCAACATGACCATCGAGGCCGGTGCAAAGTGCGGACTTTTCTATCCTGATGAGAAGACGGCGGAGTTTTCCGGTGTGCCTCTTGATGAAGAGCACGGCTGCTTCACCGATGACAATGACGGGGACTATGCGATGGTCCTCGATTACAAGGCGGAGGACTTCGTTCCCGTTGCCGCCTGCCCGTCCCAGGTGGACAAGATAAGACCGGTCTCCGAACTTAAGGATATCGTCATAGATCAGGTCTTCATCGGTTCCTGCACCAACGGACGTCTCGAGGATCTGAGAGCTGCGGCTGAGATACTTAAGGGGAAGAAGGTGGCACCGTACGTGAAACTTATTGTGACCCCGGCCAGCCGCTCTGTTTATCTCGATGCGGTTCATGAAGGCATCATGAAGATCTTCAATGAGGCAGGCGCCATAATCATGAATCCGGGCTGTGGACTTTGCTGCGGACGTTCCGGCGGAATCCTTACTGACGGTGAGACTGTGGTGGCTACAAACAACAGAAATTTCCTCGGAAGGATGGGTACCTCCAAGGTCAATATTTACCTCGCTTCTCCTGTGACTGCTGCAAAGAGTGCTGTCGCCGGAAAGATCACAGCGTAGAACCGGATCATTTCCCCGGAGTGTTCAGAGCGTTTATGAAAACCGGGACAGGAACGGGTCTATCATGGAATCTGCTTTATAGGATGTTTTCCTGATAAAGATAATAACAGCTCCCCATATACCGGCGTGATGCCGATATATGAGGAGCTTGTTTTATGTCCGGTCCCGGTTGAAGAGCTGTACAGTGAAACTGTTCTGAAAACAGCTTTTTCTATGCAGGATAAATGGCATGACTAGGCATGTATCTTCAGCCGGCTGATGACGGATCTAAGATAATTTCCGGCAAGAGTGTCATCACAGAACAGCGCTTCGTCAAACTTTGCATAGAGCAGGTTATCTTTATATTCCTTCAGAAGTGCCGGTGAGAAAACAGGCTCCGGTTCCGGCAGGAAGAGGCCGTTTACCTTCTGATAGCAGTTCTTTGCACAGGCCTTTTTTCTGTATTTTCTGTCAACGAATTCCGCAACAGATTTATGGATGGCTTTGTCCTCCATAGGAAGATAGTAGTAATTCTGATAGTCCGGGTAGAAGAATTTGAGCTCGCCTTCGTAAAGCTCCGCACAAAGATTTAGTTCCGGCCCAGTGATGTTTATGAACCAGTTATCAAGCTTTATATCGAGAGGTACGGGAACGGGGAGGCAGCTGTATGTAAGGCTCAGCACCTTTTTTTCAGTTGATGGCAGCTCCACAAGCTCCCGGGATTTAAGTGAAAAGTCTCCGGTCAAAGCATAGATATAGTTCAGTATGGGAAGGACATTGGGCATGTTCTCAATATCTTCTGCATTGTGAAGAAGGAGACAGCTGAGCTTTTCTTCTGTAGGGTCCTTCTGCCAGTCGAAATATACATTTATGAGATCTCCGCCGGAAAACTGATCTTCACGGTAGATCCCGAGATATTTCTCGCAGGTCTTAAGCTTGAGATTCGGCAGTTCCAGAAGCTTTTTCAGGGGACGGATCTTTTTGAAAATGTCGAAGCTCTCAACATTATCAAAGGAATAGGGAAGTTCATACTGCTCGACCATTCTGCTGATGAACGGGATATCGAAACCGTCTCCGTTAAAGGATATGAGGATCTTTTTCGTAGAAAGCAGGGTGAAGAAATTACCGAGTACCGTGACTTCGTCTGAAACATCTTCACAGAAATACTGAATAAGCTTCCAGCCGTCATCGTAGGTCAGAAGGCCAATGAGATATAAGCCTGACTTCCATGCAGACAGTCCTGTGGTCTCGATATCAAAAAACATGATGTCTTCCGGCGGTGCGATCAGCGAAAGATCAAAGGTCGTATTCAGTTCAACGGGTTTTTCTATGCGAATCAAGGTATTCCTTTCTCTCGAACAAAATCAGTGTCAGAAAAATTCTAGCATGTTCTTGAAAATTAGCCAAATATTTGTGAGATTCTCCAAAATATACGGTTCCGGCGTATCGGCTGGCGTTTACAGGGGAGTTGTGATATTCTGTTGAATGATAAAAATCAATTAAAGGTGATAATTAATGATCAGTTTTATACATGGAAAATTAGCTGAAATTCAGGATGGCTTTATAGTTGTGGAGGCTTCGGGAATCGGATACGGCATCAGAGTTCCCGCCACAGTGATCTCAGGACTTCCATCCATGGGTGAAGAAGTTAAGATATATACATATTTTTCCCTTAATCAGAACGGTGTTGAGCTTTGCGGATTTTTGACACCCGAGGACAGGGAAATGTTCACGATGCTCCTTTCTGTGAGTGGTGTGGGACCCAAGGCGGCCCTCGGGATACTGAGTACGCTGGCACCGGATGATCTCAGGATGGCTATAGTGACGGGAGACAGCAAATCCATAGCCAAGGCTCCGGGAGTCGGCAGCAAGACAGCCCAGAGGATAGTCATAGATCTGAAGGATAAGCTTGATGCCACAGAGGTCTTCAGTACAGCTATGGATCATGGAAGTGAAAAGAGCTCGGCATTGGCAAACTCTGCTTTAGGCATGAGAAGTGCACAGAAGGAGGCCGTAGAGGCTCTTGTGGCCCTCGGATATTCGGAGATGGAAGCAGGAAGAGCTGTTAAGAAGGTGGAGATCACAGCCGATATGACTGTTGATCAGATCCTGAAGCTCAGTCTCAAGAATCTTAGCTTCCTGTAAAGATATGAAAAAGGAATTTATATAGATGGAACGTCGCATTATAAATACGGATGAAACGGTTGAAGACAGACAGCTTGAACCGAAGATAAGACCTCAGAAGCTTGATGACTATATCGGTCAGTCGAAGCTCAGGGAAATGATGAAGGTCTACATAACTGCAGCAAAAAACAGAGGCGAATCCCTGGATCACTGCCTTTTTTACGGTCCTCCGGGTCTGGGAAAGACTACAATTTCAAACATTATAGCAAATGAGCTCGGGGTCAATATAAAGGTCACATCAGGTCCTGCCATAGAGAAGCCGGGAGAGATCGCCGCGATACTTAACGGCCTTTCCGAGGGAGACGTGCTTTTCGTGGATGAGATACACAGACTCAACCGACAGGTGGAAGAGGTCCTGTATCCGGCCATGGAGGACTTCGCCATAGATATCATGCTGGGCAAGGATGCAACTGCAAGATCCATAAGGCTTGACCTTCCGAGATTTACGCTTATCGGAGCCACCACAAGAGCCGGACTTCTGTCTGCGCCACTCCGTGACCGTTTCGGAATCATTTCGAAGCTTGAATATTACAACAAAGAAGAGCTTATGCAGATCGTACTCCGTTCTGCAAGGGTGCTGAATGTTGAGATCGATGACGCTGGAGCCGAAAGGATCGCCCTCCGTTCCAGAGGAACTCCGAGACTTGCCAACAGACTGCTTAAGAGAGTAAGAGATTTTGCCGATGTAAGATATGGCGGACGAATCACCAGGGAAGCAGCGGATGCGGCGCTTGATATACTGGATGTTGACAAGCTTGGTCTTGACCAGAACGACAGGACATATCTTCTGACCATAATCGAGAAGTTCAACGGCGGTCCTGTGGGAGTGGACACTCTTGCAGCGGCTCTCGGGGAAGACAGCGGCACCATCGAGGATGTTTACGAGCCATACCTTCTTATGAACGGACTCATAAACAGAACTCCGAGAGGTCGTGTGGCTACTGCCAATGCCTACAAACACCTGGGACTTTCATATCAGGAATCTTTTTGAACATGAACAGATGGAATGTGGTAGAATAGACAGGTAGATTGACAAATATACGGTAATGTAGTAACATTCGGTGTATTTTTCGACTATGAAGATACCGGGCTGTACGCGTAGCTTGCAGCAGTCCGTAGTTTCATTTTATTTAAGAAATAGCTTCGCATCATTGCAGGCAATAGCGATATATTAAGGAATAGAGATTAAACCTATGGCAGAGAAAAACACAGTAGAAGTTGTTATCGACGGAAAAATTTATCAGCTTTCGGGGGATGCTACCGAGGGATATATGCATGAGGTGGCAAGCTATCTTAATCAGAAGATATATGACCTGAAGCGCCAGATTTCAAGCTATAACAAGCTGGATGACAACCTTAAGGCATTACTGCTTCAGATCAACATCTGTGATGATCTTTTCCGCGAGCAGGAGAAGACCCGCAGATTTGAAAGAGAAAAGGATGAGGCAGAGCGAGAGAGCTATAGTGTTAAGCATGATCAGGTGAAGCTTCAGATCAAGCTGGAGAACACTCTCAAGGAGCTGGAGAATACCCAGAAGCGTCTTGCGGAGCTTGAAGCCAGAGAAGCTGTCAGAGAGGCAAAGGAAAAGGCTTTTTCTGACGACAGAGTGGCATCCATCCTCACCGGAGTCAGGAAATAACATAGAAATATAAAGATATGAAATTAAAACGAGACAGACGTGTGGAGCTGCTTGCACCGGCAGGCTCCTTTAGATCCGTCGTAGCGGCAGTCAATGCCGGTGCCGATGCCATATATATGGGCGGTCGGAAATTCGGTGCACGTGCATACGCAGATTCAGCAAAAGCCGAGGAGGAAGATATGGTGATGGAGGCCATCCGTTACTGTCATCTCTTCTCGGTAAAACTTTATATGACGGTAAATATACTCTTTAAGGATTGGGAACTTAAAGAGCTTTTTTCGTACATAAAACCATATTATGAGGCGGGAGTTGACGGACTCATAATGCAGGATCTCGGGGCGGTAAAGAAGATAAGAGAATGGTTCCCGGATCTAGAGGTCCACGCCAGCACACAGGAGACCATCTCCGGTGTGAACGGAGCCCGTATGGCACAGAAGTTCGGTATGACGAGAGCCGTGTGCAGCAGAGAGCTGAGTCTTTCCGAGATAAAGCGCATCCATGATGAGACCGGTATGGAGCTTGAAGTATTCTGTCACGGTGCCATGTGCTATAGCTATTCAGGCGCCTGCTTTATGTCCTCACTTCTCGGAGGAAGATCGGGAAACAGAGGCCGCTGCGCCGGAACCTGCAGGCTTTGTTATGAAGCCATCAGTCATGGAGAGACGGCTACCGGGACACGTGCCGGAGAAGGTGCCGGAGAAGAGTTCCATAAAAAGGGATATCTCCTCAGCATGAAGGATATGCAGACCATAGACCTCCTTCCTGAGCTCATTCAGGCGGGAGCCTACAGCTTCAAGATAGAAGGACGTATGAAGTCACCTATATATACGGCGGGAGTGGTCAGTGTTTACAGAAAGTACCTCGACCTCGCCATGAAGTATCTGGACGGAGAGCTCGAAAGCTACAGTGTGGATCCTGACGATGTGAAGATACTGAGAGAGGTCTTCGACAGAGGCGGAGTCACAAGCTATCTGAAGAAGCATAACGGTGCAGACATGATAGCCATAGAGGAAAAGAAGTTCCGTGAGGTGGAGAAGTCTGTGCTTGATCATATAAACAGCAGTTACATAGACAGGAACAGGACACTGAAGCTGGATGCGGATATAAAGCTCACTGTGGGTGCACCGGTGGTGCTGACTCTGAGTGATTCAAAGGGAAGGATGGTCACAGTGGTATCGGAGGATGTGGCATCCTCTGCGGAAAGCCATCCTATGGACGCGGAAAGCATTGAGACCAGGCTTCGAAAGACAGGCGGAACAGTATTTACTTTTGAGTCTGTCAATGTCTCTCTGGAGGGGGATGTTTTCTATCCTGTAGGAAAGCTTAACCAGCTGAGACGTGAAGCTCTCGATATGTATGAAGAGGAGATTTTAAGTGAGTCAAAGAGACAAGCTGTCTAAAAAGAATAAAAGTGTTTCCGGCAGAAAAAGTTCCGCAGGCAGAAAGGCGCCACAGGAGATTAGGCAGAAGGCTGATAGAATTCAGAACGAAAGCGGGCCAAAGAGAAGGAGACCGAATGCGGGCCAGACCGGAGAAAGATCATCTGCCGGTCAGAAAGACAGATATGTAAAGAAGGTCAAGAGCTTTTCTTCCGAGTCAGGTCTTTCCGCTTCGGACTGGAACATGCCTGTTTCAGTATCTGTTGAGACGGAGGATCAGTTAAGGACTGTTCTCGGAGAGAAGTCAGTTTCCCGTATCTACATTGATGAGGCATGTTTCGGAATTCCGGGTGTAGATGCCGGCGGTAATGCAGGTAAAGGCAAAGCCGGTGAGCAGGAAGCAGAAGCATTGGCAAAGATCATAAATGAGATCCATGAAGCAGGAAAAGAGGCGGGACTGAGACTCAGACGTATCGAGAGAGATACGGATCCGGGCCCCGGCTCACTGTCACTTCTCAGGGGACTCATAAAGCTTGGTTCCGCTCCTGATATGCTGCTTATCCGTACTTTTGATGAAGCAATGATGGTTTCTGACCTTGAGACTTCAGAAACTGGTAATAAAGGTTTAAACCACATAAGGAAGATATTCGATTATACTTGTTACGGCTATAACACCGAGGCTGTGTCCATGCTTCGGGAGCTTGGGGCTGAGGAACTTACTTATCCCATCGAGCTTAACTACAAGGAGTGCCTGAATCTCAGGAGAGCGGTGAAGACGCTTCCCGATAGGGAGCTTTCTGAGATGCCGTATGAAATGCTCGTGTACGGACATCTGCCCATGATGGTCACTGCCAACTGTATCAGGAAGACTTCCGCGGGCTGCGACCACAAGAACCGTTTTATGGTTCTCCGGGACCGCATGCAGAAGGACATGCCCGTAAGGTGTTATTGCAAGTATTGCTATAATCAGATATTCAATGCTGAGCCTCTGGTGCTTTATGATCTTCCGGAGGACGTACGTTCCCTTGAGCCTGAGTGTCTCCGCTATGATTTTTCCGTGGAGACAGGGGCGGAGGTTCGGAAAATACTTGCAGGTGCCATACCAAAGGACATCACGAGGGGCCACTTCCGTCACGGAGTTGAGTAATATGATTAATTTGTACATAACAGCTACGAAGTACATTCAGCTGCTTCTGATAGCTCTGTATACCTATTGTAATTTCAGATTTTTATCCATACCCGATCAGGATGATGCGAATCCGCTGTGTGACTGGCAGCTTCGCATCATCCTGTTGGTGCATTTTCTGATGAATCTTACTGTATTCTTAAAGACAGGGGAGGTTTCAGCCCTTATCTTTTATGTTTTACAGCTCATATTTTTTATTCTTTACACATATTTTTCAGTTCGCCTGTATCGAAACATCAACAGGCTGCTGCTGAACAATACGGTTTTCCTTCTGGCCTACGGACTCATAACCCTTGAGAGACTGGATATGGGAAAGGCCATCAAGCAGTTTGTCATAGTCATAGGAGCTGCCGCCGTGACACTGGTCATTCCATACATCATAGACAAGGTATGGGATCTCAAGAGGTGGCGGTACCACTTTGCAGCCTTTGGAATCCTTATGCAGGGCATAGTTTTCGTCATCGGTGCCACGAGCTACGGTGCAAAAATGTCTATTTCCATAGGAGGCTTCACCTTTCAGGCGTCGGAGGTGGTCAAGATCACCTTCGTTCTCGCAACTGCAGGTATGCTCAGTCAGGCTGAAAGCTTCAGAGACATCGTCATCACATCACTTGTGGCGGGAGCGCACATGCTGATCCTGGTAATGTGTAAGGATCTCGGATCGGCACTTATATTCTTCGTGGCTTATCTGGTGGTTCTTTTTATCGCCACCAACAGAGTGTTTTATCTGATGCTGGGGAATATAGGGATGTGCCTCGCCGCGGTCTTTTCATATTTTTCCTTCAGTCATGTAAGGACCAGAGTCTTTGCCTGGATCGATCCCTGGGCGGATATCGACAACAAGGGTTATCAGATAACCCAGTCCCTGTTTGCCATAGGAACCGGAGGATTTGCGGGACTTGGTCTCTATCAGGGTCTCCCCAACAAGATCCCTATAGTTGAGAAGGATTTCATCATTTCGGCCATTTCGGAGGAGATGGGTGCTGTGACCGCCATCTGCATCACCCTTGTGTGTCTCGGCTGCTTCATGCAAATGATGGTGATAGGCACATATATGGAGGATTCCTTTTATAAGTATGTTTCCGTTGGGCTCGCCATAGAGTATATAGTTCAGGTATTCCTGACCATCGGCGGTGCCATAAAGTTCATACCTTCAACGGGCGTTACGCTGCCTTTTGTGAGCTACGGCGGTTCATCCCTGGTTTCGGCTTTTATCGTTTTTGCCATAATTCAGGCTCTATATATCATTCAGGGCAATGAAGACGAGGCCGACGAGAGGGCTGCTTATGACAATGTTTCCGGCGGGGCATATGACGGGCCTGAGTACATTGAGTCCGGTTATGCTGAAGACGGATATGACGGTGCCGGCTATGAAGACTATGGATTCGACGATGCTGACTATGATGAGCCGGATCATGACGCTGATTACGATGCTGACTATGACGATGCTGATTATGAAGACTATGATGAACCTGGAAACATGAGAGGAAAAGGTGCTTCAGGCAGCTATAGGAACGAAAGGATAAGGGCAGAGGATCTGGGACTCTGATATCGAATTTAAACAGGTGCTATTTTAATGAAGAACAAAAAATCGAGATCCGGAATCAGAAAAACAAACAGAAACATAATAAGGGTCATTTACTTCTTTTCATTTCTGTTTTTTGGAATGATAGGATATATGGTCTATTTCATTGGATGGGGGTCCGATGACCTTATGGGTAATGCCTACAATCCGAGGATGGAGGTCTTTAACGAGCGCTTCGTAAGAGGCGCCATCATTTCCTCAGACGGGCAGGTACTGGCGAGGACCATAGTGAGCGACACCAGAAAAAATTCCGACGGAACAGAAAATCCGGAAGGGGCTTACACAGAGACAAGAGAGTACCCCTATGGAAAGACATTTGCACAGGCTGTGGGCTACTCCACAAAGGGAAAGACCGGTATAGAATCGCTTGCCAACTTTTATCTCATGGAGTCAAACTCAAATCCTGTGATTCAGGTGGTCAATGAGATCACCGAGACCAAGAGTCAGGGTGACAATGTCATCACCACTCTGGATTCGGAGCTCCAGAAGATAGCCTATGAGGCACTGGAGGATCACAACGGTGCAGTCATCGCCGTAGATCCGAAGACCGGAGAGGTTCTCGCCATGGCTTCGAAGCCAAGCTTCGATCCGAACACCATAGTTGAGGACTGGGACAGCATAGTCAACGATGAGAGTGCCGGCGCACCGCTTCTAAACAGGTGTACGCAGGGACTTTATGCTCCGGGCTCCACATTTAAGATCGTAATGGCGCTTGAATACATGCGAGAGCATCCGAATGACTATCAGAATTTTACTTTTAACTGCGACGGGGAGTATCGTGATGTCTCAAATTCCGACTATGTGGTGCACTGCTACAGCGGAGAGGTACACGGAGCAGAGGATCTTCACACTGCTTTCGCCTATTCCTGCAATTCTGCATTTGCGAAGATAGGGACCATGGTGAACAGGACGAAGCTTGCAGAAACCGCTGAACAGCTTTTGTTCAATCAGGAGCTGCCTATAGCCATAGCATCCAGCAAGAGCCGTTTCAACGTTACTGAGGATTCGGGTACATGGACCATGATGCAGACGGCCATAGGACAGGGTGAGACCATGATGAGTCCGCTTCATGAGGTGATTCTGGCATCCGCCATTGCAAACAGGGGCGTTCTGGCGGAACCGAAGCTTCTGAAGCAGGTTCAGTCCTCTGACGGAAAGATAATAAAGGTCTTTGAAGATTCGGAGACAAGACAGCTGATGACAGAGAATGAGGCATCGGTTCTCGCTTCCTTCATGAGATCTGTTGTTTCAGACGGAACCGCATCGAAACTGAGAGATGCCGGATACGCGGCTGCAGGAAAGACCGGTTCTGCGGAGGTCAGTAAAAACGGAGAGACCATTACCAATGCGTGGTTCACAGGTTTTGCTCCATACGATGATCCCGAGATCGCAGTATGTGTTGTGGTCGAGGAGGGAGAGACCGGAGGAAGGACAGCGGTTCCCATAGCCAGAAAGGTCTTTGATTACTGGCTTACGGAGAAAAACTGATCGTTGCATTGGCAACTTGACAATGAAATATATGTAGTATAATAGAGGTCTGTTGTGAGTGCTTTGCTGCAACAGGCCTTTAAAATTTTATCCGGAGGTAATTGATGAAGCGATTATTGAGTTACATAAAAGATTACAAGGTAAAAGCTGTCCTTGCGCCGCTGTTCAAGTGTCTTGAGGCCTGCTTTGATCTTTTGGTCCCCATGGTCATTTCCAGCATGATCGATTCAGGAATAAGAAATAACGACATCGGATATGTTATCAGAATGGGGCTTTTGCTCCTCCTTCTTGCGGCCATAGGACTTACATGCTCCTTTACAGCACAGTTCTTTGCGGCGAAGGTTGCCATACATACAGGGAAGGGTCTCAGAAACGACCTTTTTAAGCACATTAATTCTCTTTCATACAAGGATATAGATATTCTGGGAACCAGCACTCTGATAACCAGAATGACTTCGGATATCAATGCCGTTGAGAGCGGTGTGAACATGGCACTCCGTCTGTTCATGCGTTCGCCGTTTATAGTTTTCGGTGCCATGATCATGGCATGTACCATAAATCTAAAGGCAGGACTTATATTTGCTGTGACCATAGCTGTACTTTTTGCTGTGGTGTTCGGGATCATCCTTACTACAGCGCCTATGTACAGGAACAATCAGTCCCAGCTTGACAAGATAATGAAGACCACCAGAGAAAATCTTCTGGGAGTCAGGGTGGTACGTGCATTTAACCGTCAGCAGTCTGAGATCGCACAGTTCAGAAAGGAAAATGACAGACTTACGGAGATGCAGGTCAGTGTCGGACGTATCTCGGCGCTGCTGAATCCGGTGACCTATGTGATCATTAACCTTGCGGTTGTTTATCTCATTTACCGCGGAGCTCATTTCGTGGATGAGGGAACATTGACACAGGGAGGTGTGGTTGCTCTTGTGAACTATATGTCCCAAATCCTTGTGGAGCTTATCAAGCTTGCAAATCTCGTTATACAGATAACGAGAGCCATGGCCAGCATGAACAGGATCGACAGTGTATTCAGCATCGAGCCAAGCGTAAAGGAGAAGAGTCCGGCGGGGACTGATGCAGCAGCCGGTGAAATAAAGAAGGACGGTGCACAGGCTCCGGAAGTGTCATTCAAAAACGTGTCCTTTGCATATTCTGAAGGTTCTGCTCCGGCCCTTTCCGATGTGACCTTTGATGTCATGCCGGGAGAGACTGTGGGTGTCATCGGAGGAACAGGCGCCGGCAAGACAACATTGATAAACCTTATCCCACGTTTTTACGATGTGACAGAAGGGTCTCTGGAGATCGAAGGAAAGTCTGTAACGGATTATCAGCTTTCCGACCTCAGGAAAAAGATCGGCGTGGTTCCTCAGCGAAGTGTACTTTTCAGAGGAACTCTCAGGGAAAATATGCAGTGGGGCAAGGAAGATGCGACGGATGAGGAGATATATGCAGCATTAAAGACTGCTCAGGCCTATGATTTTGTTTCTGAAAAGGGAGAGGGTCTGGAGCTTCCTGTCGAGCAGGAAGGAAGAAATTTCTCCGGAGGCCAGAAGCAGAGACTTGCCATCGCAAGAGCCGTAGTGAGAAAGCCTGAGATACTCATACTTGATGACTCCTCATCGGCTCTCGATTTCGCAACGGATGCGGCACTTAGAAAGGCTATCCGGAGGGATACGGAGAATATGACGGTATTCATCATTTCCCAGAGAGTATCCACGGTGCGTAATTCAGACAAGATAATCGTACTTGATGACGGTAATGTGGCAGGGATCGGAACTCATGATGAGCTCGTAAGCTCCTGCGAAGTTTATAAGGAGATCTGTCTGTCCCAGCTTAGTAAAGACGAGGTCGGAGGTGACGAAACGGTCGCTCATGCCGGCGGAACGGACGGTGAAGTGACAAAAGAGACTGAACAGGTTTCTCATGATTCAGGAAAGGAGGCAAAGTGATGGCAAAGGGCAAACCAAGAAAAATGACAGCAGCGGATCGCCGCACTATAGTAAGGATCCTCCGTTATATAAAGAAATATCTCCATCTGGTACTGCTTTCCGTGATACTTGCGGCAGTTACGGTGGTATTTACACTGTATCTTCCCATACTTACAGGTGATGCGGTTGATCATATAGTGGGAGCCGGAGAGGTGGACTGGACATCCCTCCTGGGCACTTTGAAGCTCATGTGTATCCTGATAATACTGACGGCTCTTTCACAGTGGCTCATGAACCACATCAACAACATCGTAACATTCCGGGTGGTTGAGGATATACGTACCAAGGCATTTAACCATGTGGAGGAGCTTCCCATAAGCTATCTCGACAAGCATCCTGCGGGTGACCTCACAAGCCGTATCATTACTGATATAGACCAGTTCTCACAGGGACTTCTCATGGGATTCACCCAGCTTTTTACAGGCGTTCTGACTATCCTCGGAACACTGGGATTCATGTTTTATATAGAGCCGTTCATCACGGTGCTGGTCATCGTGCTGACACCTTTAAGCTTTATAGTTGCGGATCTGATCGCGAAAAATACCTACAAGCTTTTCCGTCACCAGTCGGAAAGCAGAGGAGATATCACTGCATTCACAGAGGAAATGCTTGGTAATCTCAAGGTCGTAAAGGCGTTTTCGCACGAAAAGAAGGCTCAGGAGCAGTTTGAGAGGACCAATGATAAGCTGTCGGATTACAGTTTCAAGGCAGTATTTGTGTCTTCACTGGTGAACCCGGCCACAAGATGTGTGAATAACATAGTTTATGCTGCGGTGGGAGTCAGCGGCGCTGTCATGGCCATAAAGACTCTTATCACTGTTGGAGAGCTTGTTTCTTTCCTGAGCTATGCAAATCAGTATACCAAGCCTTTCAATGAAATATCGGGAGTTGTTACAGAGCTTCAGAACGCCATTGCATCGGCTTCGAGAGTTTTCGAAGTCATCGACGAAAAGGCCATGGTACCGGATTCTCCGGATGCAGCCACCCTTGGTGAGGGAGAGAGCCTCAAGGGTGAGATAGACATTGAGCATCTCTGGTTCTCTTATGTTAAGGACAGGGAGCTCCTTACAGACCTTAACATCCATGTGAATCCGGGCGAGACTGTTGCCATCGTAGGTCCTACAGGCTGCGGAAAGTCCACTCTCATAAATCTCCTCATGAGATTCTATGAGCCGGATCAGGGCTCTATCAGGGTCGACGGTCATGATAACAGAGAAGTCACCAGAGAAAGTCTCAGAAACAACTTCGGTATGGTGCTTCAGGAGACATGGCTGAAGGCCACAACCATAAGAAGAAACATTGCCTACGGAAAGCCGGATGCCACCATGGAAGAGATAGTTGCGGCAGCAAAGAAGGCTCACTGTGACGGATTCATCAGAAGACTTCCGCAGGGCTATGACACGGTTCTCGGAGAGGACGGAGGTTCTCTCAGCCAGGGACAGAAGCAGCTACTCTGTATAGCGAGACTCATGCTCAGGCTTCCGCCGATGCTTATTCTGGATGAAGCGACTTCATCCATCGATACCAGAACCGAGCTCCATATTCAGCAGGCATTTGACAGTATGATGGAGGGAAGGACCTCCTTCATAGTTGCCCATCGACTTTCAACCATCAGAAACGCGGATCTCATTCTGGTACTGAAGGACGGTAACATCATCGAGCAGGGCAAACATGAGGAGCTCCTGGCCCGTGGCGGATTCTACTCAACACTGTACAACAGCCAGTTCGCAGCAAGCTGATCAAAAAGGATAGAATTATGGAAAGAGTTAGAAGTTTTGTTACGACACCTGTTAAATTTATAGATGAGAACAGATATGCCCTCTGGCTTCTGTACCTTCCGGTATATCTTTTGTATTTTGCGCTCCTTCAGCTCAGGGAGGTGCCGCTTGATTCTGTTCGTATCATAGAGATACCGCTGGACAGAATGATACCTACGGTTCCGGTCTTTTTTGTTCCCTACGGTTTCTGGTGGCTGCTGTTTCCGGGTGCTCTTTTGTTTTTCCTTTTCTTCGGAACCAGAAGGGATTTCCTGAAGCTCTGCTTTATTCTCTTCGGAGGGTACACCATCTGTATGGTGGTATATACATTGTGGCCCAACGGACTTGAGCTGAGAGACGCACTGGAGGGGAATGACATCTTTTCAAAGGGAGTACTCTGGTTAAGAAGCATTGACCCGCCCCGTAATGTCTGCCCCAGCATGCATGTTTCCAGCACTGTAGCCATTGATATCGTAGTCAGACAGTGCAGCTATATAAAGACAAGGTATAAAAATATGGAAACAGTCGTGGCTGTGCTCATTTGTATTTCAACAGTTTTCATCAAGCAGCATTCAATAGTGGATGTGGTGCTCGGTCTTGTCATGAGCGTGGTGCTCTGGGGAGCATGGGAAAAGTTTTTCAGAAATGTTGAATGAATAAAATCCTGATGTTAAAATGGAATCAGATATATTTGGACAGAATTACAGTAACAGTTTAAGGCAGACTACAAAACAGTTCTGGGACATCGGTCCTTTTTGACCGTTAGAATTAATGGGCTGATGTTACCAAAGGAAGAAGGTGACAGTATGAGCATTAACTATGTAACGATTTCAAGAGAATATGGTTCAGGCGGACGTGAGGTAGGCAAGAAGCTGGCAGATAAGCTTGGGATACCATTTTATGATAAGGAGATCATAGAACAGACTGCATTTAAGACAGGCTTTGCGGAAGAGTATGTAAAAAAACAGGGTGAATATGCCAATGCAAAAAACTGGATCGAGTATTCATTCTCTGCCCGTAACAGCTATGGCATGAGTCCCGAGGATTATCTCTGGTCAAAGCAGAGAGAGGTCATACTTGAGCTGGTAGAAAAGGGACCGTGCGTTATCGTAGGACGTTGCGCAGACTATATCCTTAAGGAAAGAAATGATGTTCTCAATGTATTCATTCACGCCAGCTATGAATACAGAAAAAATCGTATCACCAGTATCTACAAGGATCCCGAGCATACAGAGAAGATGCTGAAGGATGTCGATAAGAAACGTAAGTTCAATTACAGATATTATACCGAGCAGGAATGGGGAAAGTGTCAGAACTATGACATTACCCTTGATACCGGAACCCTTGGGGTCGATAGCTGTGTGGATATCATATTTGACATCTGTAAGACAAAGAATGTGGTAAAGAGCGAAACCAAAGGGGAGTAAAATGGTCTTTACGGATGGCTTTAGTCGGTGTGGGAACTTCGGAAATGCTTTCGGCAGGTGGACTGAGTCTGAAGTAGGATCATATGGTTAAAATCAGGAGGTGAGTGTCATGTTTTGTGGCACTCGCCTGTTTTTAAATAAAATTACTGATACTGATGAATATTTTTGACGAAATATCCTTATACAGACTTACTGCGATCCATAAAAGATAGGAGGAGGGGTATGAGCGTGTTCTGTACAAATTGTGGTTCTCCCATGGATGATGATGCGAGATTCTGTCCGTCATGCGGAGCAAAGATGCTTCCTGAATCAGCGGTTCCCAAAACACCGGAACAGAAGCCTGCACAGGGCGGTAATCCTGCGGGAGTTATGAATAACGGAAATGTGAGCGGTGGCAATACAGGTTTTGGCAGCTCCGGGCAATCGGGAAGCGGAACCTACACAGGTCCATCGGGAGCAAACAGACCTAACGGACAGGGAAGCTATCCGGGTCCGGGACAGTCTGCACAGGGGACCGGAGATTATTCGAGACCTGGTCAGAATTCAGGGGCTTATCCGGGTCCCGGAGGGTATCAGAGACCTCAGGGCGGAAGCTATGGCGGAGGAGCCATGCCGCCCAGGAAGAGCGGAGGTGTGCCGAAGATACTTTTTGTGATCGCGGGAGTAGTAATGATCGCAGCTATCGCAGGCGGTGTATTTCTGTTCAGAGGATTAAGCAAGGGTAAGGAAGAGGTAGAAACCACCGAAGAGATCATTGAGACGGAAGTAGAGACAAAGGTCGAGACCAGGGCAGAAAAGGAGACCCCTGAAGAAACTGAAGCTGTTAAGGCAACAGGAGATCTTTCGAAGATAAAGATACCTGATGGCGCAGTTGTGAAGAAGGACGCCGTATTATGGGATCTCGTGGGAGAATACAAGGGAGAGATCCAGCTGACCAAAATGGACGGCTACGAAGATATGGATGGAATCCCTGATGATTTTTCCGCTGAGTTAAAGCGTATCCTTAAGGAGCCTATAGACTGCGAGCTTGAGATCGATGAATACGGTCAGTGGGAGATCTCCTGGCCGATGATGAGCGGAAGCATGGACTTCGACAGTGATGATTATGACGATCCTGAAGAGTTCACACAGGAGGAGATCGACGGTCTTATGATCGGTATGCCCAAGGATGGAGTCTACCATGCTCACCTTGATAAGGAGGGCGATCTCGGTGACGGAACAAATGGCAGGATGGTACTTGATCACATCGGAGCCTACTGTACTGACGGGGATGACAGCCTCATTGCCGGAAATTTCTTTGTAAAAGCGGATATGTATGGAATGGATGTCACCATCGAAGGTGACTTTGTGGTTCATAAGACCTCAGAGGAGTTCACAAAGGAAGACATTGATCCGGCAGATAAGAAGGAAAGCGATCGGGATAAGGATATAAAGGAATCCGGAGATAAGGGTGATACGGATTTTAAAGAACGCTTTGACTCGGATGCCCTCGGCAAAAAGGCAGATGAACTGGATAAAAAGCAGGAAAAGGAAAAAGAGACCGAGGCCGAGACTAAGGTGGAGATCCCCACAGTTTCAGGAGGAAAGTGGAAGCAGGTAGGTTCTGAATGGATGTATGAAAAGGATAAGAAGCTGGTAAAGAACAGCTGGATACTCCATAAGAATGTCTACTACTACGTTGATGAAAACGGATTTATGCTGACTGAGGCCTACACTCCTGACGGATACTATGTAGGCAAGGACGGAAGCTGGGATAAGAATGATCCCCGAAACAAGAAGAGCGGCGGAAACTCCGATACATCGGATATGTCTGATGCCGAACTAAGAGAAATAGCTGAGGACCTTTCCACAACAGATTATGCCAAGGCTCTTGAATTTGACTGGTTCTATGATTATGTGCTCAACAAGGGACGGGAAAACGGCCGTGTGATCACTGATAAGAGGCTTGCCAGAAGGATAACCGACGAGCAGGCGGCCTTAAACGGAGGCTGGAAGGCCTTTATGTTTACCAAGGACGGTGATTACGGTTCTGACGGAGAGAGATATCTCAATGCTACCGTCGATACAAAGGGCGGCAAGTTCAACATCACGCTTAACTGGAAGTACTTCATTGACCCTACTACCGGAAAGACTGTGACGGAGAAAGGAAATACTCTTTTCAGAGGAACCTATGACGATCTGGAGGGAACTGCGGTTTGCAGGTCTGATGACGCAATGATAGAATTTGATGCCTTCTATATATCCACTGACGGACTGACAGAATATGCTATTGGTACCTATCACTGGATCTCCGGTGAAATAGATCAGATAGCATTGGTAAGAGGAGTAGTCTGATACAGTTTTAAAACATGCCGGATTCTTCGAAAGCGGAGGGAAAGCAGTCTGAAAAATAAGCGATCTATAGAAGATTACAGAGGTACCGGAGGAATATCCGGTGCCTCTTAATTTTTTATAAATTAATTGAAAAATTTTATACAATCTATTAGTATAGTTAAGTTCCGCCGATATAGTCTATGTGTCGGTGTTTCTTTGTTCGTGATAAGGTCTTCGTGCGGCCGCCGTGCTCGCACGAGCGGACATATGAAGGTCAACGCGAAATCGAGTAGGGTTCCCTACTCGATTAAGTTTTTAAAAAAATGCTTACATCATCATATTTTTTTATTTATTATTGTTGTTCTACCATTTTCGGTATTCAAAATTTCATACATTGAGGAGGAGATAAATGAACGTTGTAAGAACGCTGTCAAAATCTATCAGAGAGTTCAGGATCCCTGCCATTAAGTCACCGGTATTTGTGGTTCTTGAGTCCCTTATAGAGACGATCATTCCATTTGTTACCGCGCGACTGATCAATGAGATCAAGGCCGGATGCGGGATGGACACCATCACCAGATACGGGCTGATACTTATCGTACTGGCCATGCTTTCCCTGACCTTCGGTGTCGTAGCCGGCAACGCCAGCGCCACCGCAGCAACAGGTTTTTCCAGAAACCTGAGAAAGGATATCTTCTATAAGATTCAGGATTTTTCTTTTGAAAATATAGACCGTTTCCAGACAAGCTCACTGGTGACACGTATGACCACGGATATCCAGAACGTGCAGCTTGCATTCATGATGCTTATCCGTATAGGCTTCAGAGCTCCGGTCATGCTGATCTTTTCCTTCGCAACCGCATTTGTAATGGGAGGAAGGATGGCATGGATCTTCGTTGCGGTCATCCCTATCCTCGGCATCGGACTTTTCTCTGTCATCAGGATGGTAATGCCTCTGTTCCGCGCAGTATTCAAGAAGTACGATGCTCTCAACGATTCTGTTCAGGAGAACGTTAACGGAATGAGAGTTGTCAAGTCCTTTGTACGTGAGGAGTACGAAAAGGAGAAGTTCAACCTCGCGGCAACAGATGTCCAGATGGATTTCACAAAGGCCGAGAGAATACTTGCCTTCAATAACCCTTTGATGCAGTTCTGTCTCTATGTTGTCATGATCTTCGTACTGAGCTTCGGTTCATACACCATCATCAGCACTAAGGGAACAGCTCTTGACGTAGGACAGTATTCGGCACTTCTTACCTACAGCTTCCAGATCCTCATGTCCCTTATGATGGTCAGCATGATCTTCGTTATGGTGACACTTTCAGCGGAGTCTGCAGAGCGTATCGCAGAGGTCCTCAGAGAGGAAAGTACACTTACAAATCCGCCTGAGCCTGTTATGAATGTTCCGGACGGATCTATAGATTTTGAGAATGTAAGCTTTAAGTATTCGAAGAAGGCTGAAAGATTCGTGCTTTCAGACATTGACATACACATAAAGTCAGGTGAGACCATAGGTATCATCGGAGGCACAGGTTCCTCAAAGTCATCCTTCATCCAGCTCATCCCGAGACTTTACGATGTCACAGAGGGAGTAGTGAAGGTCGGAAATATCGACGTAAAGAACTATGATCTGAAGACCCT
Source organism: Lachnospiraceae bacterium JC7 (assembly GCA_000513555.1). Taxonomy (GTDB): domain Bacteria; phylum Bacillota; class Clostridia; order Lachnospirales; family Lachnospiraceae; genus Oribacterium. The sequence continues at coordinate 2,525 of ALYD01000002.1, read as the reverse complement.
TCGTGATCAGGTGGCTGTAGTACTTCAGAAAAATGTGCTTTTCTCGGGCACTATCAAGGAGAACCTCCGCTGGGGAAATCCGAAGGCCACGGATGAGGAGATCATCGAGGCCTGCAGGCTTGCCCAGGCGGATGAGTTCGTTCAGAGATTCCCGGATAAGTATGATACCCTCATTACTCAGGGAGGTACCAATGTCTCCGGCGGACAGAAGCAGAGACTCTGTATAGCAAGAGCCCTCCTCAAGAAGCCAAAGGTCCTTATCCTCGACGATTCAACATCAGCGGTCGATACGAAGACAGATGCTCTTATCCGTAAGGGCTTCAAGGAGTTCATTCCTGAGACCACAAAGATAATCATTGCCCAGAGAGTATCATCTGTTCAGGAAGCCGACAGAATTTTTATTCTCAAGGGCGGTAAGATTCAGGATATAGGAACTCATGAGGAGCTCCTTTCAAGAAATGAGACCTATCAGGATCTCTATAAAGCACAGAACAAGGTTACAGAGGAGACAGGTGACGTCGCTTCAGCCTCAGTCGGAAATACAGAAGGAGGTGAAAGATGATGGATAACAACAGATCTCTTATGAAGAAGGACACAGCCAAGAGGCTTATAAAGATGCTGTTTTCTTTCTATCCGAAGCTTCTGCCTTTCACTATCGCATGTATTCTGTTCAATGCTGTTGTCAGCGCTATTCCTGCCATGTTCCAGCAGCAGGTCATAGCCATCATTGAAGAGAACTGGAAAACAGGAGACTGGAGCGCTGTTTCCGGAGCTATCCTTTCAAAGGTATTTATTCTTGCGGGACTTTACTGCCTGTCACTTATCGCGGCTATAGTTTATAACCAGTGCATGGCCATCATTACACAGGGATCTCTCAAGAAGATGCGTGTAAAGATGTTTGACGGAATGCAGAACCTTCCCATCAGATATTTCGACCAGCATGAGCATGGTGATATCATGTCTTATTACACAAACGACGTTGATACCCTGAGACAGCTTATCTCTGTCGCCATGCCGCAGCTTCTGGTTTCTGCAGTGGGTGTCGGAACTATTTTCTGCCTTATGCTGTATTACAGTCTCTGGCTCACCATCATAGTTGTGGGCGGCGTGTTCATCATGACCAAGGTGGTGAAGAAAGTAGGCGGCGGCTCAGGAAAGTACTTCATGAAGCAGCAGGGAGCCCTTGCGAAGACTGAAGGCTTCATCGAAGAAATGATGAACGGACAGAAGGTCATCAAGGTCTTCAACCATGAGGCCGCAGCAGAAGCGGATTTTGACAAGGTAAATGACGAACTTTTCAGAGTTGCGGAGACGGCCAATAAATATGCCAATACTCTGATGCCTATCCTCGGAAACATCGGAAACATCCTTTATGTAATACTCGCCTTTGCGGGCGGAGCACTTCTGTTCCTCAAGGTTCCGAACGTGAGCCTCAGCGGTCTCGCTTTAAGTATCAGCATAACCGTTCCGTTCCTTAATATGGAGAAGCAGTTCGCAGGTCAGATCGGAGGTATCTCACAGCAGATCAATGCCGTTGTCATGGGTCTCGCAGGTGCAAGCCGTATATTCACTATCATGGATGAGATGCCTGAGGAGGATGAAGGTCATGTGACTCTCGTTAAGTGCAGGGAAGCTGACGGAAAGATAGAAGAGACAACAGAGCGCACAGAGATGTGGGCATGGAAGTGGATCGACGAAAACGGCAAGCCTCAGTACAAGAAGCTTGCGGGAGATGTGGTCCTCAAGGATGTTGACTTCTCCTATGACGGAAAGCATACGGTGCTTCATGGTGTCAATGTCTTTGCCCGTCCCGGTCAGAAGGTGGCCTTCGTTGGTGCTACCGGTGCAGGAAAGACCACCATCACGAACCTCATTAACCGTTTTTATGAGATTCAGGACGGTACCATCACCTATGACGGCATCGACATTAAGGAAATAAAGAAGGCGGATCTGAGACATTCTCTCGGAATCATCCTTCAGGATACAGTGCTTTTCACAGGTACTGTTATGGAGAATATCCGTTACGGTAAGCTGGATGCCTCGGATGAAGAGTGTATCGCAGCCGCAAAGCTCGCCGGTGCAGACGATTTCATCGGGAGACTTCCTGAGGGCTACAATACAAAGCTCCTTGCCAACGGATCAAACCTTTCTCAGGGACAGAGACAGCTCATTTCCATCGCGAGAGCAGCTGTTGCGGATCCTCCTGTTATGATCATGGACGAGGCGACCTCCTCCATCGATACCCATACAGAGGCTATAGTTCAGAAGGGTATGGACGCGCTTATGGCGGGACGTACAGTATTCGTCATCGCCCACAGACTGAGTACAGTTCAGAACTCAGATGTTATCATGGTGCTTGACCATGGAAAGATCATAGAGCGTGGCTCGCACGACGAACTCATCGCCGCAAAGGGCAACTATTATCAGCTTTATACTGGTGCCTTCGAGCTTGAGTAGAGCAATAGTAACAAGCCATGCAACACCAACAAAAAATACCATCCGAATGCTTGCATTCGAGATGGTAT
>ALYD01000001.1 GCA_000513555.1 Lachnospiraceae bacterium JC7 | reverse complement strand
GTCACTAAGCTTCAGGTCGTTTGACCTGAGGCTCTTTTTGTATATAGATCAGTGTATATCAGTATTTCCTAAGAAAGGTAAGCTTAATGAAAATAAAACGCTCCGGCGATACTGGCAGATTAGAACTCAAATATCATACAAATGACGACGGAAGTCTGCTTCAGTATCTTCAGTTTCCGGCTATAGAAAATACAGGCATAGCAGCTCACGCCTTCTCTACCCGTATCGGAGGTGTCAGCAAGGGAATATGGTCAAGCATGAACCTGAGCTTCACAAGTGGAGATGACCCAAAGGATGCATACGAGAACTTCCATAGATATGCGGTTCTTTTCGGTGCATCTGATGATCGTCTGGTGCTTTCACATCAGACTCATACTGTAAATGTCAGAGTCGTGACAGAAGAGGATGCCGGAAAGGGTCTCACAAAGGAAAGAGACTATACTGACGTTGACGGACTGATAACCAATGTTCAGGGGCTGGTACTTACTGTATTTGCAGCAGACTGCGTTCCTCTGCTTTTTGTCGACCCGGTCCACAAGGCTATCGGAGCAAGCCACTCAGGATGGCGGGGAACGGTAAACCGTATAGGTAAGGTCACCATTGAAAAGATGAAGGAAAACTATGGCACCGATCCGAAGGACCTCATTTGCGCAATAGGTCCAAGCATCTGCAGAAACTGTTATGAGATCTCCGAGGATGTTGCGGAAGAGTTTAAAAAAGCATTTCAAGGTCATGAATCAGAGATCCTTACTGATGACGGATCAAACGAAGCCGGCGAACATAAATTCCATCTTGACCTGTGGAAGGCGAACCGAATCGTCATGGAAGAAGCAGGAGTAAAGGCCGAAAACATTAGCATGACAGACATATGTACGAACTGTAATCCGGACCTGCTTTTCAGCCACCGCTTCACAAAGGGGAAAAGAGGCAACAACGGTGCATTTATCATGCTTAAATGAACTGAATCACGCCAAATCAGTTCACATAACAAAAACTTCCTTACGGAAGTTTTCCAGATATATATGAAGGAGTTTTAAACCTATGAATTTACCAATAGCTATTTGCATTTTAATATTTTTAGCAGCAGGTACTGTTTTCATCTTCAAGAACGGAGTGCGCATGGACAAGCTGACTCCGGAAGAGCAGGAGACTATCATCCGCTCAAGATGCTCATCCTGCCGTATGTCACATTACTGTAATGACTCCAAGCTCAAGGGCGCAAAGGGATGCTCTCAGGAAGAAACTGTTCAGAAATGCGAGACCAGCATCGAAGAGGTTGAAAATCCAACTGATACTTCCAATCATTGATTTATTTCATCATATGACAGAGACAAAATAATCAGACTCAGTCATATACATCAGTAATGGTACAATATGAATAATCAAAATACATTTGATGAAAGTATCAAATAAACTAACAGCCATATGAAAATAATAAATGAAACAGAAAACTATATAGTGATCTGCAAGGCGCCAGGGGAGGATTCAGAAAAGGATGTTCCCGGGCTCCTCGCCGCTCAGTCTGGAAAAGATACTTCTGACTATTTCTGTGTACACAGACTGGATAAAACAGCCTCAGGACTTTTGGTATACGGAAAGAACAGGGCTGCTGCGGCAGATCTCACAAAACAGATACAGGATGAGACTGTGGAGAAAACCTATCTTGCGGTTGTTGCCGGTATACCGGAATCTGTAGAGGGAAACTTTCATGACCTCCTTTATAAGGATAAAATGAAGCAGAAGGCATTTCCTGTTAAGCGTATGCGAAAGGGCGTAAAAGAAGCTGACCTTTCCTACAGAGTTCTGGAGACCATCGAGTACGAGGATTCTTTGATTTCTCTCATTGAAGTAAAACTCCACACCGGACGTTTCCACCAGATACGCTGTCAGTTCGCATCAAGAAAGATGCCGCTTTTAGGAGACGGAAAATACGGTTCCAGAATCAAGACAAAGAGCCTTTGTCTTTTCTGCAACAGTCTGGGTTTTTATGATTCTGCGGCAAGGTCCGCAGTATCCTTCGAAGCTTCGCCGGAAGATGAAGCCCCATGGAATCTATTTGCTGCTTTTGATTAATACTTTTGATTAATTCTTTTGATTGATGCTTTTGTTCTATGCATTGATTTGGCATCATTTTTATAGGCCATTTTTACTATGAAAATGGCCGTTTACAAAAAATTTTGACGGAGGATATCCGATGGAAATCCGATTACAGGCTTCAAAAACATTAAAGTTCAGCACTCAGGAGGAAGCCGACCATCAGCTTCATATGATCTCTGATACAGAAGAATCTCATTCTGTTGCCCTTCTTGCAGATCCTATCCGTGAAAAGATAGATCTGGCTCCTGATATAAAAAGCGAAAAAATCGCATATCTGAGCTGCTGCGGTGACAGTGAAGACTCCGGCTCCGTTCTTGATTTTTCATGGATCCAGGATCTTCGCCGACAGTGCATCGCACTGGATATTCCGTTTTATTTCACAGGTACCGGCGCAAACTTCAGGATGAGAGGCCGTGACTTCCACATAGATAAAAAGTTTCAGGAGTCACAGGCCAGAAAAGCGGAAATGAATTATTTCCCTCTGTCAAGAGCCATGAATCCTCCGGTTCCGGGCGCAGATACAGCTTCAGACGATCCTCGTCAGATGAGATTTCGTTCTTCCGGTATCGTTGATCACGATTCTGCAAACAAATCTGTCCGGAATTCAAAGTCCATGGGAACCTCTTACAGAGAAACTGCTTCTGATGATCTAAGAGCATTAGGTTTCCGTTCCATGAATTCCTCAGATTCTTTCAATCCATTTCTTGAAGAATCAGAACCGGAAAAAGATGCTGAATTCTCTTCACAGAATCCTTTCCTTAATGATGCAGCTGAGGAAAACACAGAGTCATCCGTTCATTCGGAAACAGCAGAAGACCATTCCTCTGTTGACGAATTATCCGGTACAGAATTAAGGATCCCACACATAAACTATGATATCGAGATAGAAGATGAGGATGAAAATGAGTTTCTGTCTGATGACTCAGGTGAAGAGACTCTGTCTATACCGGGCATCAACTATGAAGTAACTGTAGAAAAGGATCCTTCGGAATATACAGAAAAAAGACTCTTGGGAATTGAAAAAGAGATGCTTTCTGAATGCGGAGAGATCAACGAGGATGCAGAAGCATTGTCCCGAAACTTCAAAGTGCAGGATATGGACGAGCTGTTCTCACACCTGTCACGGAGCAAATTCCGTTCAGGTTTCCATCTTCACAAGCTTGAGAGAGACTACTTCACATCTCATGGTGAGGATACCATCAGAAAGCATGCTTCTGATTTTATATCACAAAGGCTGGCACCTGCTGAACCTGCCAATGACGGAAAGCAGACTCCCACGAAGGGACATCCGGTCTTCATAGCCCAGCACGCCACAGCCTGCTGCTGCAGAGGATGTCTGAAGAAATGGCACCATATACCGGAGCACCGGGAGCTATCAAAAAGTGAGCAGAATTACGTAGTGGATGTCATCATGAAATGGATAGAACGGGACATGAAGGATCAGTGATGAAGATAGAATCTTTCCGGGATTCCCATAAGGTGTTTGATTCTGCCGGGAAGCTCAAGATTCTTCAAAAAATTCTTGCTATGCAGTTTCTATATTGATATCATTAAAGCTTGAAAAAATTTAAATATTTACAGGAGGCATACTATGGGACTTATTTTTCCAAAGGACTATGATCCAAGACTTTCTGTCCGTGAAACACAGGAAGCCATCAAGTATATTCGCGATACATTCCAGAAGGAATTCGGCCGAGAGATGAATTTAAGCCGTATTTCCGCACCACTTTTCGTACCGAAGAGCAGTGGTCTCAATGATAATCTCAATGGATATGAGCGTCCGGTAAGTTTTGATGTACCATGGTGGCCGGGTGAGACAGTCGAGGTAGTTCATTCACTTGCAAAGTGGAAGCGTATGGCTCTTAAGCGTTACGGTTTCAAGCCGGGCGAGGGTCTTTACACAAACATGAACGCTATCCGTCGTGACGAGGAGCTGGATAATCTTCACAGCTGCTACGTTGATCAGTGGGACTGGGAAATGGTCATCAACAAAGAGGACCGAAATATGAACACCCTTGAGGGCACAGTTCGCATGATCTTCCGTATCATCAAGCATATGGAGCACGAGGTATGGTACAAGTACCCTCATGCTGTAAACAAGCTTCCTGATGATATATACTTTATTGATTCCGAAGAGCTTCTCAAGATGTATCCGGACAAGACTCCTAAGGAGCGTGAGAACGCCATTGCCAAGGAGCACGGTTGCGTATTCATCAGCAGGATCGGTGACAAGCTTTCAAACGGCGAGCCACATGACGGTAGAGCACCGGACTACGATGACTGGCAGCTTAACGGTGATATCCTTTTCTGGTATCCAACACTTAACTGTGCCCTCGAGGTAAGCTCCATGGGTATCCGTGTTGATGAGGATTCTCTCGCAGAGCAGCTCAAGAAGTCAGGCTGCGAAGAGAGAGCAGAGCTTCCATATCATAAGATGCTTCTTAACAAGGATCTTCCATACACCATCGGCGGTGGTATCGGACAGTCACGTCTCTGCATGCTCCTTCTTGACCGTGCACATATCGGTGAGGTTCAGGCAAGCATCTGGCCACAGGATATGATCGACGAGTGTGCAAAGCACGACATCATCTTACTGTAATTAAAATATAGAATATTGAATTTCCGAATGTACTTTTCTTGTTTTCGTTCGGAAAGCTATACATTATAAAAGCCTTCGGGATATCTTTACAGATATTCCGGAGGTTTTTTCATTTTTCATAAATCAATTATCTTCCCACATAACTATCATGTTATTTCTCCTGCTTGAATCTTATAACCAGGGTCTTTTTTCACGATATTATAAGATATGGGGATTATGAACTCTTTTTCCTTTATAGCATTCATAAAGCTAAGGCTATTGCATTTATGGGGAAGTGTAATAACCAACACTTAGCTGATTTTGGAGTTAGTCAGGAGGTTATTATGAGAAGACATTTATCCATCACACTGTCACTTTTACTTGTTACGTCCCTTATGGCAGGCTGTAATACAGATATACCGCCAAATGCCACAGAGACTGCAACTTCATCATCACCTGAAATCACAAAAGAAACCTACCCTCTTTATTTTAAAAATATAAATGAAAAAAGCGAGATTGAGCTGTATTTCTACCATGGCGGAAATATCCCATACATCAGTATGGAGGAGACACTTGATCTTTTAAATAAAAGCAATACGGGAATTCTTTATGAACTTAAATATGATGATCCTGATCATACAGTGATAACAAGAAAAGATACTTCCTTCGATGCAGATTTTGATTTCATAAATGATACCATCAAATTCATGGATTTCAATGCCTTCTTACGTTTGGATGGATGCGGACTTTTAGATGTATTTTCTCCCAATGAAACCAATGCAGGAGCTTTATTTAAACAGAAATACATTAATGAGAGATATGGAAAGGTCATAAGCTTTGATCTTGCCTCATATGATATTGATTTAATAAAAGCGGGAGATGGCAGGTACATACCATTACAGACAGTAAGCGACCTGTTCCTGTCTCATTATGGCTTTTACGCTCTCTTCAACAGGGAATGTGTAATAATTGCCGAGAACCACCTGGATAATGAGCTTCGAGAGATCTACTATTCGGCTGCCGGTACTGTACCGGAAGATCTGGCACAGTACTCTTATAATGAACTGTGTTTTGCTCTGGACAATTTCTATGGACTCAAAGAGATTCATGATATACAAAGCTTTGATGAATACTTTTTCGAGATGGGTCTCAAGAAAAAGCTTTTGGGTACAGACTCTGTCAAAGCGGACGAAGCATTGGCAGAAGTGATCAATTTTGGTTTTGACGATCTCCACAGTAACTTTCTGTCCCCATCATATTCCACTGATCTCAATGCTTTTAATGAAGTATATCTCGATAACGGCCCATGGCGGAACAGGTTTGAAAAGTCTATTGCTGTTTTCGGCAGTGAGCGTGAAAAGGCATTCCCGGAGGGAGTACCATCCTATGAAGAGGTGGGAAATACAGCCTACATAACATTTGATAGCTTCACATTTCCTGATGATAATATCGATTATCTGTCAGAGCCAAGGGAAGATGAGCTTTATGATACTATAAGACTTATACAGTATTCATGTGACCGTATACTCCGTGAGGACAGCCCCGTGGAAAATGTGGTGATGGATTTATCCAATAACAAAGGCGGTTATGCAGATGCGGCAGCTTATGTCATAGCAGCCTACCTTGGAAGAGGTGAGACCAATACGAAGGATATGTTGACCGGTGCCACCACAACATATCAATACCTGATCGATACAAACAGGGACGGTAAATTTGATATTAATGATACCCTTGCAGAAAAGGGCTTCAATCTCTATTGCCTTACATCACCTGTCAGCTTCTCCTGCGGTAACCTTGTTCCTAATGTATTCAAAACATCACCTTTTGTTACTAATCTGGGTCAAACTTCAGGAGGAGGTTCCTGCAGTATCATGTCCCTTTCAACTGCCAGAGGAAATGTATTCAATATCTCAAGCAACAATCGTCTCAGCATGTTTAAGAACGGATCATTTTATGATATAGACCGTGGAGCGGATCCTGATATCTATATCGCAAAGATTTCCGATTTCTACGACAGAAAGACCCTTACTGATTATTTAAATAATGTTTATTAAATTCATTTTCAGCTCCCTTTCAGATTGGAATGCTAGATTATGCAGAAATCAAGTCCAAAAAGCCGATACAACCATCGGTTGAATAATATCTTTTGACCTGAAAGGATTTAAGACTATGAAGAGAAAAAACTTCAAAGCACTTACATGTGTTATGGCAATGGCACTCAGTGCCTCAAGCCTTTCCGGCTGCGGAATCACCACCATACCTGAGGCAACAACAGCTTCCGAAAGCGAGAATACTCTGGATTCCGAGGATAAGAACAGTGAAAATGAAAATCCGGAGGTTCCTGACGGCGCTCCCATGGGTGAAGCTCCCGATGGCATGCCTGGCGGTCCCGGGGGACAGGGTGGCCCAGGAGGAATGCCCGGAGCACAGGAAACAAGTACCAAGGTTTCAGTCACTGAAGGTAACTGGTCCTTTGATGTCATCACTACAGGCGAGGGTGAAAACAAAAAAGTCACAAGCACCATCACCTATTATTCCGGCAAGGAGGATTCGGTTGTCATCATCCCATCAGTTCTCGGCGGTGCTCCTGTAACAGAGATCTCTGCTCAGGCCTTCGGTCATCACAGTGAGATCATGGCAGTTTACGTTCCGGACACTGTGGAAACAGTTTCCGAGTGGGCATTCTACGATCTTAACACTGCTACCATCATTTCCTTTGCTAACCCCGATGTAAGCATTGATGACGCGGCCTTCCAGTCCAGCGGCAACGCGGTTCTTTATCTTCCTGACAGCACTTCGAAGACTAAGGCAGGTGGTAAGGATGTGGTGACAGATGGCACAGAGCTCATCACAGTTTCCCTTGAAAATTCAGAGGCAGCAGCCATAGCCGGCGGAACTTATCTTAATGTATCAAGTGATAAGACCTACTGCATTTCAACAGACGATATCACAGCCATAGCAGTAAGTGCCAGCGGTGAAGAATCTGATGTTGAGGTTTCCGGCTCAACTGTTACTTTCTCAGGAGATGCTTATATTGCGGAGGAGGAGAAGGTTGAAATCTGCGACAAGTTCAAGGATTCCGTCAAAGAAAGTGACCTTACAAAGACTCTCTGGTATCTGTCCAAAGAAGATGCAGAGGAACTCAAAGAAAAGATAGAGTCAGACGAGTCCTACAAAAAGCTTAAGTCCGTTCTTAAGTTTGAGGAGGGCTACTATATAAACGGTGACAAGGTGACTCTTGATGAGAATGTCAAGGCTTACGATATAAAGACCGGTGAAGAGGTGGAAAAGGATCCCGTTACCGGTGCATTCCCGGCAACAGGCTCAGGAAACTACCGTTACATGAGCTATGAGGACAGCGATAATGACGGAGACGTAGACATTATCTACTACTCACCTTACAGCGTGAACTACTCCTATGATTCCACAGTTATAAAGAGTAACAATGAAAACCTGAACGGTCTCACAGCAAGAGATACTCTGAACCCTGTCTACTTGAGCTTTGCTGACAGCGTTGTGAAGGCAAGCGGTGAAGATGAGGATGTGAAGGAGAAAGACCTCACCATAGACACAGCAAAGGATGGGGATAAGATCCTCGCCGAAGCTAACGAGGAGCGTTCACTTATCTGGGCTTCTGACTACGCAAGCATCACTGTGGATCATGTGGAGGGTACTTCAACTGCCAGTGCGAACTGGGCGAAAATGTCTTACCTCACAGGTCTTTCAAGCTACAATGTGGAGATCGCCATGGAGTGGGGCATGAATGCACTTCTTTATGCAACAAACGGCGGTACCGTGACTGTGGGAAGCACAGACGGTGAGAAGAGTAGCTTTTACGCAAACGGAGACGGTGCGAACGGTGTCATTGCAGGAGGCTCCGGAACCAAAACCGGAGAAAGTGACGCGAAATCAGATACGGCTTCTGTTTATGTTTACAATGCCGACTTCACTCTCGAAGGATGGAACAACCACGTGGCAGACGTTGTCTACGGAGGATACGCCTACCTTGAGGATGTTACAGGCACAACTGGAATAGACGGAAGCTATTCTGTCGGACAGGCCTCAGCTCTTGCAAATGACTTCGGAAACGGTGTAGTTGATGTAAAGAACTTCTCCGCAACTGTATACGGTAACCGTTCAGCCGGTGCCTACGTTATTGGAGGCGGTGTCATAACAGCAGAGGATTCCAGCTTCATTTCAAAGGCGGATGCTGCAGCTGTTATAGCATCAGGCGGAACCTACAAAATGAAGAACACCCTCCTTGAAGGTGTCATGGGTATCAAGAACCGCGGAGGCATCAACACCGATTCTACTTCCATCTTTGATAATGTCATCGTCCGGGCTGCAAAGAACATGTCAAACTACATCACAGGCGCAAAGGCAAAGGCTGCTATGGAAGCATGGGAAAAGGCAAGCGGAAGCACAGAGCTCATGCACTTTATGATGAGTGATGCTGACATGACCATAGGACAGCTTTGCGAGAATTATGATGTATCGGATTCCGCAAAGAAAGAACTTCTTGAGACATTAAGCGAGATAGCCGAAGAGACATATACAGATGATACCAGGTTAAGAAGCTCTGTTCTTGATAATACTTACTACAACTACTCAGCAGGAGCATATACAGGAGACACTGATTTCTCTGATGTGCCTTTCCTTGTAACAGGTAGTGCCTTCGGTGGAACAGTAAGCTCTGTAATGGAATTTGAAGCAGCGGGAGAGAACCTCCTTTTCACAAATTCAAAGTTTGAAAACACAAACGGCGATGATTATAACTACCTTATCGCATCAGAAGCAGGTTCAGCGCCTGTCATAACCTTTGAGGATTCTGATGCATCAGGAATCATCTGGAACGAAGGTGATATCGAAAGAGTTGTTGAAGGCATGAATGGAAGCCGTTCATCTGCCATTACCGTAACATTCAAAAATTCCGACTTTACAGGTTCCTTTGCAGACGGTTCAAACGGTCTCTGGGATGTGGACGGACTCAGCTATACAAACGCTTCCGGAAAGACCACAAGCCTTAACGGTAACTACTACGGCGCAGAAGGAAACTATGGCATAAACGCGACATTCACCGGAGATTCAGTATGGACCGTAACTCATGATTCCTACCTGGGAAGCCTCACTATTGAGGACGATGCTTCCATCACAGCTCCTTCAGGATACAAGCTGGAGATGACTGTAGACGGAAAGAAAACAGACATCAAGGCAGGAACCTATACAGGAAAGATAGTGATAAAAGCCACAAAGGCCTGATTAAAATACCCGAATTCAATAAGGTGTTTATAAGAAATATCCGGCAGTTTCCTCCCTGAAACCGGGGAGGAAACTGCCGGTAAATTTAAATCCAAAGCTCATCACATTATCCCCACAGAGCCCTTTGCCAGCTTATCCACCAGCTCGTTGAATCTGACACCGGTATGAGCTGCCACCTTACAGAATTTTATCTCCATGTGATTTCTCATTTCAGCCACAAATGCCTTGTACTCTATTGTACCTTCCTTGTTGGCTTTCCACTGACCGTTGGCCCACATCTCGATTCCCATATAATCATAGAAAACGGTGATGCTCTTGATTCCATGTTCCTTTGCAGTGCGGATAGCAGCCATGGAACCGTGGATCTCCCCGGCTACATTTCTCATGGACGCAAGAGATGGGTCAGTTCCCGAACCCTGCATAGTCTCGAAGGATCCGTCTCTCTTCATAAGGATGCCTCCATACCCGAATTTTTTGCTTCTTACATTGTAGCTTCCGTCAACATAAGCAAGGGCTTCCGTTTCCACATCCGAAAACTCCGCCACTATATCCTCAGGCTTTACATCACTTACGGAATGGAACTGAGGTCCTGAAGCAGCAGCTCCGGTGCTTCCTGAAGAACTGCCGGAATATGACCTTGCAGACATTCCGGTGGAACTGACTGAGAAGGAGCCGCCTGCTCCCGTGCCTTTAACATTGGCAGAAGAAGTACTTCCGTATCCGCCGCTTGCGGCTGCAAATGCCTCTGCCTCCCCACGAGTGCTGAACTTTTTATATACTGCTCCGGGATACCCCATGACCTGAGCCTTACAGTCATTCCAGTTACTGTATACTCCCGGCTTTTTTCCTTTTTGTACTGCGTAAAAAAATGCCATTTCTTTCCTTTCTTAACTTGGATAAGTTTTAGCCTTCATTCTACAAAATAGTTCATACTGCTGTAAATAATGATAATGAGCTTCATTACATACAAAATAATTATACTCTCAGATGCCAAACATGCTATGATGTCTCAGGGAACCGATTTATCATGGGTGCCCATAAGACATAAGCTGTTTTAAAATCAATATATATTCTAATTATAATTATGTTTCAGGAAAGGATTCATATGTCTCGTAAATTCAAAGCGATTCTTTTAGACCTTGACGGCACACTGGTAAACACACTTTACAGCCTTCAGGATACCATGAATAAGACCATGGAGTCTCTGGGACTTGACCCTATAAGTCTCGCCCAGACAAAGAAGTACGTCGGCGTGGGAAGCTATAAATTTGTAGAGCGCTCTGTAGAAGCAACCGCGAACCGTTTATACAGGGAAGCTGAGAAGTGGGAAGAGAAGGATGAGGATAAGGCCTTCGATCTCGACCAGCAGGCTGATGAGGTCATGGAGCTTATTGATGAAGCCCATGAGACCTACATGGATATATTTAACGATAACTGCACCTTTAAGGCAGAGCCGTACCCCGGCATGAAGGAAACTCTTGATGAATTGAAGGGCAAAGGCTGGAAGGTTGCCTGCATTACCAACAAGCCTCTTCCTGAAGCCATAAAGGTTCTCGACCATGCCTTCGGTGAAGGATACTTTGATTATATTTCAGGTGATGACGGAACCCACCCTCTGAAGCCTGACACAGGTGTTGTTTTTGATGTCCTCGAGCATATAGGATGCAGCGTAGAAGACTGCGTATATGTGGGCGATACAAACACCGACATGGAGACCGCAAAGAGAGCGGACATCCGCTCCATCGGCTGTCTCTACGGATTCAGAGATCAGAAGGAGCTTGAAGAAGCGGGTGCTGATGTTCTCGTGGAGAATGCAGGTGATATAAAGAAGGCTATCGAATATCTGGAATCTGTTTAATAAATTCTCGGGAATCCGTATTTCTTAGAACCACGAATATATTGTACAAAACCGAATTTACAGAATTTTCACATTTTAAGCCGCTTCACCATGGCTTCACATGTTGACAAAGATTTTTCATATAACTATAATTGGCAATGCTGAATAGAGAGTGCTAACGTGTATACATTCTCATTCTGCATTAACATGATGATCTTTGAGCTCATAAAGGGCTTTCGTTCCTAAAAAGGAGTAATTATGACAAGTATAGATATCGTTTCCGGTTTCCTTGGAGCCGGTAAGACAACCTTCATTCAGAGACTTCTGGATGAGGCATTAAAAACAGAGAAGGTAGTTCTTATCGAGAACGAGTTCGGTGAGATCGGAATCGACAGCGGTTTCCTCAAGGATTCCGGCATCCAGATTCGCGAAATGAATCAGGGTTGTATCTGCTGCTCACTTGTAGGTAATTTTGAGCAGTCTCTTACAGAGGTGGTTAATACTTATCACCCTGACCGTATCATCATCGAGCCTTCAGGTGTAGGCAAGCTTTCAGACATCATCGGTGCAGTAAAGTCTGTTTCTGAGGATCTCGAGGTCGAGCTTCACTCAGCAGTTACTGTGGTTGATGCAAAGAAGGCAAAGATGTACTCAAAGAACTTCGGTGAGTTCTTCAACAACCAGATCGAGTACGCAGGAACAGTAGTGCTTTCAAGAACAGATATCGCCGATGAGGCGAAGGTTGGCGAGGCTGTTGCCATCATAAAGACTATAAATCCACGCGCTACAGTCATCACAACACCTGAGGCTGAGCTTACAGGCGAGCAGCTCGTAAACATTATCTCAAAGAAGTATGATCTTGCAGAAGAGATGCTCAGTGATGTAATGGATCGAGTTCACGAGCATGAGCACGAACATGAGCATGAGGATGAGCATGACGAGATAGAGACTCTTCCAAACGGTGTTCAGATCCACCACAGCCACTCGCATCATCACCACCATCATCACCATGATGAGGACGGACATGAGTGCTGCCACCATCATGACGAGGACGAGCATGAGCATCATCACCACGATGATGACGATCACGAGTGCTGCCATCACCATGACGAAGATGAGCATGAGCACCATCATCACCACGATGATGACGACCATGAGTGCTGCTGCCACCACCATCATGACGAGGATGAGCATGAGCACCATCATCACCACGATGATGACGACCATGAGTGTTGCCACCACCATGACGAGGATGAGCATGAGCACCATCATCACCACGATGATGACGATCACGAGTGCTGTTGCCACCACCATGACGAGGACGAGCATGAGCACCATCATCACCATCACGAGGACGGCGAATGTTGCTGTCATCACCATCATGATGCCGATGAGGTCTTCACAACCTGGGGTGTAGAGACTCCTCATTCATTTGACAGAAAGAAGCTTGAGCAGATCCTTGAAGAGATGGCTCATTCCGATAAATACGGTAATGTTGTAAGATGTAAGGGAATGCTTCCTACTACAGATAAGGGAAGCTGGATGTACTTTGACCTCGTTCCTGAGCAGACAGAGATCAGAGACGGTTCACCAGATTACACAGGTAAGGTTGTAGTGATCGGTGCAGACCTTAACGAAACAGCTCTTCGCGAAGCATTTGCAGGCATGTAATGAAAGAACAGTGAGTGTCGATTTTCGGCACTCACTTAATTCGTATTAACAAAGATTAGATTTGTCAGGCTTTTACATTCATTTTTCAGCCGGGACAAAATAAATCAGAATGGAGTTAAAATGGCAACAAGCGATAATTATGAATTAAGAGACGATCAGATTCCTGTATTCCTCATCAACGGATTTCTCGAGGCAGGAAAGACCGATTTTATAAAGTTCACTATGGCACAGGATTACTTCCAGACAGAGGGCACAACACTTTTGCTTCTCTGCGAGGAGGGTGAGTCGGAATATGATGATGCAACTCTTGAGAAGTATCACACCATCAAGATCCCTATGGAGAAGGAGACTGACTTCAATGCAGAGAATCTCCAGGCCCTTCAGGACAAATATAATCCTGAGCGTATCATCATCGAGTGGAACGGTATGTGGAATCAGGATGATCTTTTAGACGGTCCCATGTCAGAGACAGCTCTTGCAGAGCAGCAGGGCCGCGCTCCTGAGTACGAGCTTTCCATGCCGGATTCATGGGCTGTATATCAGATCATCACCATCATCAACGGAGAGACCTTCGATCTTTATCTCGGAAACATGAAGAGCTTCATCGGTCAGATGCTCCGAAACGCAGAGCTCGCAATCGTAAACCGTTGTGACAACATACCTAAGGAAAAGCTTGTTGATTACAGAAGAAAGATCAGAGCTATGGGTCAGAATGCAATGCTTGTTCTCGAAGGTAAGGATGGAGAGATCCCACAGGATACACTTCCTGAAGATCTTCCATACGATATCAACGAGCCATCCATCGCCATCAAGAACGAAGACTACGGAACATGGTTCGTGGACTGCATGGATAATCCGGAAAGATATGTAGGTAAGGAGCTTTCATTTACCGCTATGATCCTTAACAGAAACGGCAGTCCTGCCAATGAAGTCGTTCCGGGACGTATGGCTATGACCTGCTGTGCTCAGGATATGACATTCCTCGGATATGTTGCCAAGGGAGAGCCTTCATTACTTGCTCAGTTCAAGACCAGAGACTGGGCCAAGGTAACAGCTGTGGTTGCCATGGAAGAAAGAGAAGAGTACGGCGGAGAGGGTCCTGTTCTCGAGATCAGGGATCTGGTCCACACCGGTCCTGTTGAAGAGACAGTAACATTCTAAATATTCAAGAGTTCATTGTTCATACAATGAGCTCTTTTTTATTTCTTACATAACCCGTAGTAATGGCACAAAAAATTATCATAAATCCTTCTTGATATCCCTCTTCCCATGGCATATAATAACCATAACTAGTACGATTTAAAGTGCTAAAGTAAAGTATTGCTTTACGAACAAAAAAGAAGGGCGAAACAGTGTATAGGGTTCTTAATTTCAGCACTGTTCGTGCCGCCGTATAAACGGTGGCGGAATGGAGAATATTATGAAGAGAATGACAAAGTTGACAGCAGTTTCCATGGCAGCTGTAATTGCAGCTGCTTCACTTACAGCCTGTGGCTCATCTACTTCACCGGCTACTACAGAGAAGGCTGCAGAGACCACCGCAGCATCCGGTGAGACAGCAGCACCTGCAGGAGATTCCGGTGACAAGCAGTTCAAGGTAGGTATCTGCCAGCTGGTTCAGCACAGCGCACTTGATGCAGCCACAAAGGGTTTCGTGGACGTTCTCAAGGAGAAGTATGGCGATAATGTAGTCATTGACGAGCAGAACGCACAGGGTGATTCAGCTACATGTACCACCATCATCAACGGCTTCGTTTCCAACGAATACGACCTCATCCTTGCCAATGCAACACCTGCTCTTCAGGCAGCCATGAATGCAACTCAGGACATCCCTATTCTCGGCACATCCGTTACAGACTACGGCACAGCTCTTGCCATGGATAACTTCGATGCCACAAAGGGTACCGGTATCAATGTTTCCGGAACTTCAGATCTGGCTCCTCTCGGTCAGCAGGAGGACATGATCCTCGAGATCGTTCCTGATGTAAAGAAGGTTTCCATCCTTTACTGCTCAGCAGAGGCTAACTCAAAGTTCCAGGCTACAGAGATCGGAAAGTATCTTAAGGAAGACGGTATCGATTATCAGGAGTTCACATTTGCAGACTCCAACGACCTTCAGTCAGTTGTTCAGTCAGCAGTAGCAGACTGTGATGCACTTTACATTCCTACAGATAACACAGCAGCTTCAAACATGACTGTTGTAACAAATATCGTTCAGCCTGCTGGCATCCCTATCATCTGCGGCGAAGAGAACATGATGATGTCAGGCGGACTCGCAACTCTTTCCATCAGCTACGAAGATCTCGGACGTGCAACAGGTGAGCAGGCTATCGAGATCCTTTCAAACGGTGCAGACGTAAAGACCATGCCTATCGCATATGCTTCTGCCACAACAAAGGAATACAACAAGGCTTACGCTGACGCCATCGGAATCACGATGCCTTCTGACTACAAAGCATTAGATAAGTAATTCATTCAATTCATACTCAGCACAGTGTTGTGTTTCTGATACTGTGCTGAGATTTTTTAATTTTAATTTTTTAAACGGAGATTTATAGATAATGGCAGCTTACTTTTCATCACTAAATCCGATAGCCTTATGGAATGCGGCACCCGGCGGTATTGCACAGGGTCTTATCTGGGGTATCATGGCTCTTGGTGTATACACCACTTTCAGAGTTTTAAACTTCGCCGATATGACAGTTGACGGTTCTTTTTCCCTGGGTGGCGCGGTTGCGGTCATGCTCATGCTTAACGGCTTTAACCCTTCCATAGTTCTTTTTGCATCCTTAGGTGCGGGACTCCTTGCAGGACTCATCACAGGAATACTTCATACCAAGCTCGGTATACCCGATATCCTCGCAGGAATTCTTACTCAGATTTCCCTGTATTCCATAAATCTGAACATCATGGGTAAAGCCAATCAGGCCGTTCCTATAAACTCTGTCAGAGTATTTTTCACTTCCAACATACGTTACCTCGGACAGACTCTTGCCCTGACACTTGTTGTTGATGTCATCATCGTATCCATCATTTACTGGTTCCTCGGCACAGAGCTCGGAAGTTCCATCCGTGCCACAGGTATCAACCCGGACATGTCAAGAGCCCAGGGTATAGACACAAACAAAATGAAGATCCTCGCTCTTATGCTGGGAAACGGTCTCGTAGCTCTTTCAGGCGGTATTCTTTCAGAGTATCAGGGATTTGCAGATGTAAAGATGGGACAGGGTTCCATCGTCATCGGTCTTGCAGCCGTTATCATCGGCGAAGTGCTTGCTGAAGCTCTGGTTGGAAAGCGTCTCAACTTCGTAATGCGTTTAAGCTTCACCATCATCGGAGCCATCATTTACTACATGGTTTATGTTTTCGTTCTCTGGCTCAAGTTCCCTGCAGACGATATGAAGCTCCTCACAGCCATTGTGGTTGCCGCATTCCTCGCTGTTCCTTATCTTAAAGAGAAACGTGTAAATTCATTTTCAGGACTCCAGAAGCGTAATGCCAGGCTTCAGGCAGAATCCTTAAATAACGATAAGGAGGCAGAATAATGCTGGAGATCAGAAACATTTGCAAAACATTTAATGCGGGAACCATCAATGAAAAGGTTGCTCTTTCCAATGTAAGCATTACCCTTAACGACGGTGATTTCTGTACAGTTATCGGTGGTAACGGAGCCGGAAAATCCACTATCATGAACGCGGTTGCCGGTGTATGGCCCATTGATTCGGGAATGATCCTCGTAGACGGAACAGATGTATCCGGCCTTTCAGAGTACCAGAGAGCACCTTTCTTCGGACGTGTTTTTCAGGATCCAAGGACCGGTACAGCAGGTGACATGCAGATAGACGAGAACCTGGCTCTTGCTGCAAGACGCGGACAGCGCCGTACACTTCGCTGGGGTGTTACCAGAAAAGAGCAGGAGAAGTACAAGGAGTACCTGAAGACTCTGGATCTCGGACTTGAAGACAGACTCACAGCCAAGGTGGGACTTCTTTCAGGAGGTCAGCGTCAGGCCCTCACGCTTATCATGGCTACCATGAAGAAACCAAAGGTACTTCTTCTTGACGAGCACACAGCGGCTCTGGATCCGAAGACAGCTTCCAAGGTTCTGGCTGCTACCGACAGGATAGTAGAGGAGAACAGGCTGACAACTCTTATGGTAACTCATAATATGCGTGATGCTATCCAGCACGGAAACCGTCTCATCATGATGAACGAAGGTAAGGTTGCCCTGGATATCTCCGGAGAAGCAAAGAAGAAGCTTACGGTGGAAGACCTTCTTCATAAGTTTGAGGAGGTTACGGGCGGATCATTCGCAAACGACAGAATGCTTCTTTCATGATGAGGTATAAAGATTCTTCTGTATAAATCGATATCACCGAAAAATACAGTATCTGAAAATACATATTGAAAACTGTTAAGGCAGATGTGCACTTCATGTACATCTGCCTCATTTTATGGTTTCATATGATGGTGGAAGACTGTGTGAAAGCGCTTTGTCCCACATCATAATTTTTTAATGATTACAATCTGAACTTTATGTTATAATGAGGGTTACGCTAAAAGAAATGTCGATTTCCAAGGAGTACTAACAGATGGAAAAACCTAAATTTAATTTTGATTTTCATATAGACCCTAAAGATCAGGAAAGAAATATCATGTTTTTCGCAGCCGGTGTCCTGACGGTCATAGTTATAGGACTTTTGGCTACATTGGCCATAAACGGACAGAAGTCCACCTATTCCGAGTCTTTAGCAGCGGAAGAGTCTCAGGCTCAGGAATCCAATGAGGATGCTTCCGGAGAAGCGTCCGAATCAAAGGAAGTTATGTCAACCCTTGAAGAGGTTCAGGTCTTCACGAAGGCCATACAGATGGAAGCCATCATGAACTCCATCTCACAGTACAGTAATCTCGGAATCATCAAATGTGACAGCTATATCAATTTCAGAAGCGCACCCAACCAGAACGACCTCACGACTATCGTAGGTATGCTTGCGAACGGTTCTGCCGTGGATGTACTTGAAGTCTCTCCTGAGGGAGCTGAGGGCTGGATGCACGTAAGATCCGGCGGTATGGAAGGTTATGTTTCTGCGCCCTATGTAGTCACAGGTGATGAAGCGGTAACTCTTGCAGGCAGTCTCATTAAGCCCAGAGCCACTGTTCTTGCAGACAAGCTCCGTATCCGTTCAACACCGGAGATCATCGATGGAAACACCGTAGGTTCTGCCGCAAAGGGTGAGAAATACGAAGTGGTGAAGAGAGTCAACAAGGACTGGATCATGATCGCCACCACCAACATTGACAATGTTGACCTCGCCTATATGTCAGCTTCTGATGAGAATGTTTCTCTGAGCTACGGTCTCGATGAAGCAAAATCACTGAACCTTAAGCAGAAGGTCCTCAATATGTACGATAATCTGGGTGTATCTCTTGCATCCGATTACATCAATGTTCGTTCCTCACCCAAAGAGGACGGTATCGCCAACATCATCGGTAAGTTCCCGGGCTATGGCGGATGCAACATTCTCGGTGAAGAGAACGGCTGGTATCATATCAAATCCGGAGGAATCGACGGCTATGTTCGTGCGGACCTCCTTGCCACAGGTCAGACCGCTCAGGATCTTGCGGTACAGAACGCCCACGTTATGGCCCTTATCAACACCAAGTCTCTGAATGTAAGATCTCAGCCATCCACTGATTCCGAGGCATGGACTCAGGTTACCAGCGGACAGCGTTATGATGTAATGAATCAGCTCGACGGTTGGGTACAGCTTGATCTCGGTGACGGTGATGACAGTGATTCTTCTCAGGGATCCTTCGTATCCACAAGAGATAACAATGTCTCCGTTACCTACGCTCTTCAGGAGGCCATCGAGTATTATCCTGCTGTAGAAGCTGCCAATGCGGCCGCAGCCTTCAGAAACAAGATCGTCAACTTCGCATGTCAGTACGTTGGAAATCCTTATGTATGGGGCGGTACATCCCTTACTAATGGAGCCGACTGTTCCGGTTTCGTTCAGACAGTTCTCAAAAACTTCGGAATCTATGTTCCGCGAGTTTCCCGTGATCAGGCTCAGGCCGGTGTGAAGGTGACCAGCGATAACATGAAGCCCGGCGACCTCGTATTCTATGCAAACAGCGGCGGAACCATTAACCACGTCGGAATGTACATAGGAAACGGTCAGATCGTAAATGCCGCTTCAAGACGATCAGGTATCAGAATTTACCGCTGGAACTACCGTACTCCGGTGGCTATAAGAAATGTGATCGGTGATTGATCCTAGCTTTAAAGTAAAATATTATTCTGTAATCATAAAAAATCTGACATTAGAATAAATCTAAAAAAAAAAGCCGGCAGGAAAACGGATTTTACATCGTTTCCCTGTCGGCTTTATGCTATAATACCTCATAAAAACGAAACTGATTGGAGATTATCATGAACGAATATATCATTAGCTGCTGTACTCCTATAGACACTTCTATGGAGTGGGTGGAGCAGAAGAAAGTCTATCCCTGCTACTTTCACTTAAGTCTCGGTACCGACGAGTATATTGACGATTTCGAGCAGTCCATAACCACAGAAGAGATCTACAGACGTATGCTTGCAGGCGAGAGATCAAAAACCTCTCAGGTCAATGTTCAGGAGTACGAGGATCACTTCCGTAAGTTCCTTGATGAAGGGAAAGACATTATCCATGTAACTCTTTCCAGCGGTATCTCCGGAACCTACAATTCCGCCAGGATCGCAGCTGATAATCTCTGTGAAGAATATCCTGACAGAAAGCTCATAATAATCGATTCTGCCAATGCTACAGGCGGTTATGCTCTTCTTGTAGATAAGATGTGCGAACTCAGGGATGAGGGCATGAATATAGATGATCTCGCCGCATGGGCAGAGGACCACAAGCATTTTATCCAATCATGGTTCTTCACATCTGACCTTAAGTTCCTTATCATGGGCGGACGTGTATCCAAGGCATCAGGTTTTATAGGTAATGTCTTAAACATTTGTCCTCTCCTTGAGATCGCCTATGACGGCTCTCTCAAGACAAGAGAGAAGATAAGGACCAAGAAGAAGGTCATGGAACGCATCCTTCAGAAGATGACTGAAACTGCCGATGACCGCCTCGAGTATTCCGGTAAATGCTTCATCAATCAGGCCGGCTGTCCTGAGGATGGCGAAAAGATGGCATCCATGATCGCTGAAAAATTCCCTAATCTTAAAGGTGGAAAGCCTTCTCTCTTTAAGGTTGGTCCTACCATCAGCTGTCATACCGGTCCCGGAACCATCGCCGTATTCTGGTGGGGCGACGAGAGAATAAACGACTAAGCTATCTGTCTGGTTTGAGAGACTTTTTGCCTGAGCTTCAAAAAATATGAAATAAGACCTGTGGTCAGGAGCCTGAAAACTCCGACCACAGGTCTTTTTAAACTATTTCTTTAAATAAACCAATGTAAATACAGTAAAGAAAGAAGTAAAAACATAAAGCATTGCCCATAATGCAACCAGCACAAAGAAGAATGCAAGGTAGAAAGACATAACATAAAAGAATGCCTCTATTCCGAATATTTTCTCTCCGTAATCAACGCCGTATCCGAATCCCCAGGGTATGGTTCCAACAATTGCCGCCTCTATACATTCCTTCAGCAAAACAAGAACAGGAACTACAGTCGCCATGATGAAGATGGTATCCAGCACTACAAGAATTGTTTTCTTTAACTTTATACTTATCATTTTTCAGATATCAATATTTAAATCACAACCATATCCCCAAGATCACATCAGCGCATTCCTGAACTCCATCACATTGAAGTTGAAGTAATGGGTCGGACGTCCCTGGCGGACTGACTTATCCTGAACCTCATTTTCAGTGAGTCGGATGATACGGAGATCAAGAAGCTTTGCCAGGATACGGCTGGCGGATCTCGGTGTGATTCCCAAAAGCTGAGACAGCTCGTGAGAGCTTATCACCTGCTTCTCATCCTGCTCGAACATGCTGATGAGCTTCAGTATATTGGTCTCGTTGATTCCATTCTCGCGGGAGAAGTTCAGGGCCTTTTCATTGGAATAGTTGTACATGAGCTGGGTGTCGGAGCTGAGAGGTCCTGTCACCTTTCCTTCCTCACCAACGAAAAAGGCATCATTTCTTCCGTATCTGTTCGCCTCCATGAGAGCATGCTCTGCGAAATATCTGGAGCGCTCCTTGGATGAGCTTACACCGGCACCGATCCTGAAAGCAAATCCCAGCTCCTTCTTCATCCTGAGAAGGAAAGGTCTCAGCTTATCAATCTCAAATGTTCCCGCCTCGAGACGGTCATGTATCTCAAACTGGTTGAAGCCCTGTGAAATGGAAAAATGACGGTGTGTATCCTTACGGTAATCCGCTAGCATCTTATAAACCGTAGCCTCTCTGTATTCCTGCTCCTCCTGCTCGATATCTTCACCGAAAGGAAGTCTGATGAGAATGCTTATCTCGTCCTTCTGCTCGATCTGATTAAGTCTTAACTCCTTCATGGCAGATCTAATGGACTTAAC
Organism: Lachnospiraceae bacterium JC7; assembly: GCA_000513555.1. GTDB lineage: Bacteria > Bacillota > Clostridia > Lachnospirales > Lachnospiraceae > Oribacterium. Next base: position 248,247 of record ALYD01000001.1, on the reverse strand, counting down.
TATCATATCCTCTGAAGGGAATACCGCCACATAGGGGATGTGGAGCTCATCAAGTCTTTTCAGATTGTTGATGGAGCGGGAGAGTATGTAATCTATCTTTCCCTCATCCCAGAGCTTCTTTGCATAAGCCGTAATGTGCTTATAATCATAATGGGTATCCTCAAAGAAATACGGACAGTCATCCTTTTTTATATACTGCCTGATTCCCATGTAGTTGTTTGTTGAAGTCAGGAAATCACAGAAGATACGGTTAAGAGGTGTCTGGGGATGCTCTATCTTGAACTGCAGAAGTATCGACAGCACATCTATAGGCTCATATGCAGTAAATGTGCACGGTATCCTGATGTCCGGGAACTTATTCTTTATATAATGATATCCAAGCTCTCCCGAGAAGAAGATGACATCACACTTTCCCTTGCAGTCCTGATATATCTCATCGATATCGGACATCTTCTTATATATATACTTATAAAACTGACAGCCAAAATCATGCTCGGCTATAACTTTATCAACCGGTTCCAGTGAATGATCAGGGCTTACGATAGCAACATTTGTCATGGCGATCTCCGTTTTTGTATTTAAAGACATGCAATTTTATGTCTTTAAGCATAAGGTATCACCGGGAGTTTTTAAAGTCAAATGAAACATGTTCAAATTTCATAAATACAATATAAATTCAAACTTTACACGATGTCACATTTCATCAAAATAGAACATGAGTTTTAAGGATATGGATTTTATGATTTAATTGGTCTATAATGTATAGGTTATATTTAGCAATTTAAGGTGGAATAAATGGGTAGACCAAAGGGTAGTAAAAATAAAACTAAGAAGGCCGCTTCAACAGGCAGCCGTTCCAAAAAGAACACTTATGATGCACCTATGATGGGTGATGAAGTTGCGATCATTATCACATTCGCAGTTTCTGCATTTTTATTTTTAGCTAATTTAGGACTTTGCGGACCCGTAGGAGCTGTGCTCAAGAGTGTACAGCTTGGACTCTTCGGTATCATGGGTTTCCTTTTTCCTATATTATTAAGCTTCGTAGTAGTTTTCATCCTGTCAAATCTTGACAATCCATACGCAACATTTCGCATGACCACAGCCCTGTTCATGCTGATCTTCATATCAGCTATCTTTCAGCTTACCTTCGGTGGCGGTGTCACAAACATGAGCCTCGCTGATTTTTACAAAGAGGGCTCACAGCAGGGTATCGGCGGCGGAATCATCGGCGGTGCTCTTGCCATGGTGCTTTATACCGTAGCAGGAAAGGTGGGCTCCATGCTCATACTTTTGGCTGCCTGCTTCGTATGTCTCATCTACATAACAGGCAAGCCTCTTGCAAGGATGCTCGCGGAAAGCTCAAGCTCAGCCGCCCTCCGCGCCACAGAACGTGCAAAGGAAGATTGGAACAATGTTACCGAATCCGCACGTATTCACAGAGAGGAGAGGAGACTGGCCAGAGAAGCACAGCAGCGTGAGATGGCCGCAAGACGTGTTGATTTCTCGCTCACAGAGCAACCGGCCGCAGCATTACCGGATAACGCTGTTCCTCAGGAGAATGTCAATATCGATGATCTTCCGTATTTCGACGAGCCTTCAGAGACCGATGCATCTCAGTATGACGTAAGTGTGCAGCACACACCTGTCACTCTTGTGGATCCGACCACATTACCGAGACCTCAGGTTTCCAAATACAACATTAAACCTCGTCCTGAAACTCTTGTCGCAGCTTCTGCAGGTACAGCAGCTTCTGCGATCTCAGTGGCTTCTTCCGGTTCAGAGGTTTCCGCAGATATCTCTGCGGCCAATGTTTCTTTTTCTGCATCTGATGTTCAGGATACAGACAGCTCTGACGATTCATACGATGCAGTTGAAGCAGCACTTGATGCCGCATTTAACCGCATGTCAGAAAGCAGCCTCGATAAAGCAGAAACCACTTATGACACTTCAGATGTTCCTTCATCAGTTTCAGAAGAAAATGTGGATATCTCTGCTGAAGCAAGAGTTCCTCACATAAGTGAAGAGCGTGCATCTGTGATCTCGATCACAGATATAACAGACGATTTCTCTTCTGATTTAAGAGGCGATGATATCGAAGCTTCAGAAGAAAATATACAAGGAGCCGAAGACAGTGACAGCTCAGATTCCGGCAATATCATTTCCGGCGCATTTGATAAGCGACCACTCAGCATAGCTCCTTATGATATCGATGATTACGAGGATGAAGAAGCTGAAACCACCGATGAGATTCCCGGAAACATCCTCACTATAGCACCTGCGGAAGAGAGCATCTCCGATGGATCATCAGATGCTTATGGATCATCTGACGATTATGATTCTTACGATATCGATGAAGATTCCTTCACAGAGGACATGGAAGAAGCAGATGTTCCTGCAAACAGACCTGCTGTTCTGACAAGCGGTGATATGACAGAAGCCGGAACAAGAAAGATACTTACAGCCGGAGGCAAGGTCATCGAAGTCGATGTTGAGCCGGTAGTCAAGAAGCCTCAGACTCAGCTCGATCGTGAAAAGATAGAAAACACTCCGACTGAAGCAGATAACAGGAAGGTGGAGCAGGAGATAAAGCAGAAGAAGCCTCAGAAGCCTTATGTCATTCCTCCTCTCAGCCTGCTGTCCACAGGCGGAGCTCAGGATATGGATTCCAGAGAAGAGATCCGTCAGAATGCAGTGATACTTCAGGAGACACTGAGAAGCTTCGACATCGAAGTAAAGATCACAGACATTTCTGTAGGACCTTCTGTTACCAGATATGAGATACAGCCTGATATCGGTGTCAAGGTCTCAAAGATCGTTTCTCTTACAGACGATATCAAGATGAGGCTTGCTGCCACAGATATCCGTATCGAGGCTCCTATTCCGGGTAAATCCGCAGTTGGTATCGAAGTTCCGAACAAGCACAGCTCAGTGGTTCACCTCGGTGATGTGCTGAGAAGTCCTGATTTTGCAGATGCCAAGTCAAAGATCGCCTTCGGTGTAGGTAAAGACATTTCAGGCAAGACCATCGTTACCGACATAGCCAAGATGCCTCACCTCCTCATCGCCGGATCAACAGGTTCAGGTAAGTCTGTATGTATCAATACACTTATCATGTCCATGCTCTTCAAGTACAAGCCTGAAGAGCTTCGTATGATCATGGTGGATCCGAAGGTAGTAGAGCTTAGTGTCTACAACGGAATACCTCACCTTCTCATCCCTGTAGTAGTGGATCCCAAGAAGGCTGCCGCCGCTCTCAACTGGGCAGTGGCAGAAATGACAGAACGCTATAAGAAATTTGCCGAGACAGGTTCCAGAGACCTGAAGGGCTATAACGAAAAAATAGAAAGAATCATCAACGATCCTGAGATTCCTGAAGACCAGAAGCCTGAAAAGCTTCCTCAGATAGTTATCATCATCGACGAGCTTGCAGACCTTATGATGGTCTCAAGTCAGGAAGTGGAAGATGCCATCTGCCGTATCGCACAGCTTGCGAGAGCTGCGGGTATGCACCTTGTTATCGCTACCCAGCGTCCTACGGTAAATGTCATCACAGGTCTTATCAAGGCCAATGTTCCGAGCCGTATTGCATTTGCGGTATCTTCAGGAACCGATTCCCGTACCATCATCGATATGAACGGTGCGGAGAAACTTCTCGGAAAGGGAGATATGCTCTTCTTCCCGCAGGGTATCCCTAAGCCTGTACGTGTTCAGGGTGCTTTTGTATCCGATCAGGAAGTTTCAGCTGTAACAGAGTTCATCAAAAAGACCATGGGCGATGTTGAGTACAGCGAAGATATTCAGGCAAAGCTGCAGTCCGGAGGCGGTTCAGGAAGCTCAGGCGGTGCCCAGAGCGACATGGACGAGCTTTTCCACGACGCCGGACAGCTCATCATCGAATCCGAAAAGGCATCCATCGGTATGCTTCAGCGTAAATTCCGTATCGGATTCAACCGCGCTGCAAGGATCATGGATCAGCTTGCCGATGCCAATGTTGTGGGCCCTGAAGAGGGTACCAAGCCCCGTAAGATACTTATGAGTCTTGCGGAATTTGATTCATTGTTTTCATAATTTCTTATAACTTGTTGATATGGGAGAACGGATGACCGGTAAAGAAGCGTCTTAGTACTTTACACGGATCCTTTCTCTTGCATCATAGATTTTCTGTTGTCTATCAAAGAGGAGAAAGAGGTAAAAAATGAAGTCTGATATTCAAATCGCACAGGAAGCCCTGATGGAGCGTATCACCGATGTTGCTGCAAGATACAACATCGATGCCGATGATCTGGAACAGTACGGAAAGTACAAGGCCAAGCTCAGCAACGAGCTCTGGTCAAAGATCAAGGACAGACCGGACGGAAAGCTGGTACTTGTCACCGCCATCAACCCTACACCGGCAGGAGAGGGTAAGACTACAACATCCATCGGTCTCGCAGATGCCTTAAATCACATCGGAAAGAAGACCGTAGTGGCTTTGAGAGAGCCGTCTCTCGGACCGTGCTTCGGAATCAAGGGCGGTGCCGCAGGCGGCGGTTACGCCCAGGTAGTTCCCATGGAGGACCTGAATCTTCATTTCACAGGAGATTTCCACGCTATAACCAGCGCCAACAATCTCCTTGCCGCACTCCTCGACAATCATATACAGCAGGGCAACGAGCTTCGCATCGATCTGAAGAGCATCAACTGGAAGAGATGTGAAGACATGAACGATCGTCAGCTTCGTAATATCATCATCGGTATGGGAAGAAAGACTGACGGTGTAGTAAGAGAAGACCACTTCGTCATTACCGTTGCCTCAGAGATCATGGCAGTTCTCTGCCTTGCTGATAACATGGATGACCTAAAGGTACGTCTTGCACGTATCATCGTTGCATACGATGTGGACGGAAAGCCTGTAACAGCTGAAGACCTTCATGCAACAGGTGCCATGGCAGCTCTTCTCAAGGATGCCATCAAGCCCAACATCATCCAGACTCTCGAGCATAACATGGCTATAGTTCACGGTGGACCTTTTGCAAACATCGCCCACGGCTGCAACTCGGTACAGGCAACAAGATTTGCCATGAAGCTCGGTGAGATCGCAGTTACCGAGGCAGGCTTCGGTGCAGATCTCGGTGCAGAGAAGTTCTTCGACATCAAGTGCCAGATGTCGAGGTTGGTTCCTGATGCTGTCGTACTCGTTGCCACAGTACGTGCCCTCAAGTATAACGGCGGTGTTCCGAAGGCAGAGCTCGGTGCAGAGAATATCGAGGCTCTCAGGAAGGGCATCGTCAACCTCGAAAAGCATATCGAGAATCTCCAGACCTACGGAATCCCTGTGGTAGTTGCCATCAACCAGTTCGCATCGGATACAGACGCAGAGCTTCACTTCGTTGAGAACTTCTGCCGTGAGAAGGGCGCAGAGTTCGCTCTTTCAAAGGTTCACGGAGAAGGCGGAAAGGGCGGCGTAGAGCTTGCAGAGGCTGTAGTCAGAACTCTCGAGACAAAGAAGTCCGATTTCACTCCTGTACAGAAGCTTTCCGATTCCCTTTACGATAAGATCGAAGCTGTAGCTACAAAGATCTACGGTGCAGACGGCGTTGACTTTGACTCAAAGGCAAAGAAATCTCTCGACCGTCTTACAGAGCTCGGATTCGGCAATGTTCCTGTATGTATGGCGAAGACCCAGTACAGCCTGAGCGATGACCCAAAGAAGCTCGGAAGACCTGAAAACTTCCGTATCACAGTAAGAGATGCTTACGTATCTGCAGGTGCAGGCTTTATCGTATGCCTCACAGGCGATATCATGACCATGCCCGGCCTTCCCAAGAAGCCGGCAGCCTTCGATATCGACGTAGTTGACGGAAAGATCGTCGGACTGTTCTAAGCAGGATAGTGTTGCGCCGCGACCGTCGAATTGCAAGCTCGCTTGCATATTCGATCAGGTTGCGGGAGTGCGAAGCACGAAACAATCCGGACTATCACTATCACTTATATATTTATTCAAAAAAGAAAGCGATATTTATCATGGCTATTTTTTCAGATTGGCTTAAAGATTTATCATATGAGACTTTACACGGAGACACAGCTTCACAGGAAGTAAGTGAAGTAGTATTTGACTCCAGAAAGGCGGCTCCTGAAACAGTTTTTGTATGCATGAAGGGTGCCAACACAGATTCTCACCAGTTCATTCCCGATGTTATAGCAAAGGGATGTACTTCCATAGTTGTTGAGGACGAAGCTTCGGCTCTTCCAGTGGATATTTCCGAAATAAACGAGGATATCACCATCGTAAGGGTGGATAACGCCCGTGAGGCCCTTGCGCATATCAGTGCAGCCCGTTTCGGTTATCCTTCAAAGGATCTTACAGTCATCGCCATCACCGGTACAAAGGGCAAGACAACAACTGCCCACATGATAAAGCAGATCATCGAAGCCGACGGAAGATCAGCCGGATATATCGGCACTACAGGAGTGGAGTACTGCGGAAATCATATTCCTACGAAGAACACCACTCCTGAATCCTATGACCTCCAGAAGTATTTCAGAGACATGGTGACCGCCGGATGCAGCCACGTGGTTCTCGAGGCATCTTCACAGGCCTTCAAGCTTCACAGAGTTTCGGCCATCACCTTTGATTACGGCATCTTCACTAACATCGAGCCTGATCACATCGGCCCGAATGAACATGCGGATTTCGAGGAGTACAAGTATTACAAGAGCTGTATCTTCAAGCAGTCAAAGGTCGGAATCATCAATATGGATGCAGACTATGCAGAGGAGCTCCTTGAAGGCTCACCTTGCAGGATGTACACCTTCTCACTGAAGAAAACCGCGGATTTCATGGCGGATAAGCTTCATCCTGTGAACAGCGGTGATTTCGTGGGTATCGAATTCCATGTACTTGGCCGCACTGAGCTTGATGTAAAGCTTGATCTTCCTGGCAAGTACAATGTCTACAATGCCATGTCAGCCATCAGCTGTCTCACTCTTGCAGGCATCCATCAGAAGGCGATACTCAGTGCCCTCAGAAAGGTACATGTTGCCGGAAGAACAGAGGTGGCATTTAAGAACGACAACATGTCTGTTCTCGTAGACTATGCCCACAATGAGATGGCCATGGAAAACCTCCTCAGCACTCTGAGAGAGTATGAGCCCAAGCGTCTTGTGGTGGTCTTCGGCTGCGGCGGAAACAGAGCCAAGGACAGAAGATACGGCATGGGAAAGGCTGCTGCAGAGTTTGCAGATCTCAGTATCCTGACTGCCGACAACTCCCGTTTCGAGGAGCCGGAGGATATCATTAACGATATCAAGTCTACACTTGTTCCTGCCGGCGGAAAGTTCGTAGAGATCCCTGACCGCCGTGAGGCCATCGAATATGCCATGACCCATGCAGAAAAGGGCGATATGATCGCCGTTATCGGAAAGGGCCATGAGGACTATCAGGAAGTAAAGGGCGTAAGAACCCATTTCCTTGACAGTGAAGTGATCGAAGAGACCGCAAAAAAATACAATCTATAACTATAAAGAGGACTTTATATGATAGCTGCAGATAAAAGCTTTGGCTTTACAGATGAAGGGATCGAGGAGATAGTACTTGATTCCAGAAAAGAGATGCATAACGCACTGTTCGTTCCCATCATCGGAGAGCGCAGTGACGGACATGACTACATCGATATGGCTATAAAGAACGGTGCCGTTGCTGTACTTTCTTCCAGAGACATTGAACCTCTTAAGGCAAAGTATCCTGAGGTAAAGTTCTATCAGGTTCCTGACACAAAGACAGCTCTTCAGGAAATAGGCTACATGGAGCGTCTCAGATTCCAGGGAAAGGTCATCGGTGTCACAGGCTCTGTAGGAAAGACCACCACCAGAAACATGATCGCAGCGGCACTCAGCGCCGGAATGAAGGTATTTCAGACTGCGGGTAATGCCAACTCTCAGGTGGGCGTTCCCATCACCATGTTCCAGATGGCTCATTCAGGAGCTGATATCGCAGTTATAGAGCTCGGTATTTCAGAGCCGGGCGAGATGACAAAGATCTCCAATGTTGCCTGCGTAGACATTGCCGCAGTCACAAACATCGGCATCGCCCATATCGAATATCTGAAGACTCAGGAGAATATCTTAAAGGAGAAGCTTCATATTCTTGACGGTTCAGCCGACAACAGCGTCCTTTACATAAATGACGACGATGCTTTACTCAGAACTCTGACTTTAGAAAAGCTCCATGAGTTCGGTATCGCTCAGGATAAAAACATTGACATAAGACATTACTCACTGAAGGATTACAGCTTATCACTTCTTGTGAAGGGTAATCACATGCTTCAGAATGCCTCTGCCGCCATGCATATTTCAGAAGATGTGGGCGTGGATACCGAAGGCGCGAAGGCAAAGCTTGAGTCTTTCACAGGAGTTCAGGGCCGTGGAGAGACCTTCAGAACCACATCCGGCGTCACCATCATCGATGACGCTTACAATGCTTCTCCCGTCTCCATGAAGGCCGGACTCGAAGCATTATCACAGATCGAAGGTACCAGAAAGATAGCTGTCCTTGCGGATATGCTGGAGCTCGGAGACAAGACCCTCGATTACCACAGAGAGGTGGGGGAATACCTCGCGACTCTCCCTATAGATGTGGTATTCCTTCTCGGTGAAAAGGCATCCTGCATCGGAACAGGCATAAACGCCGTCTTTGACTCTTCTGACAGAGACAACGTAAAAAAGCCTACCATCGAGTATTTCAATGATTTTTCAGAGCTCGATAATACCATTCATGCAGTTGCCAAGAACGGAGACGTTGTTTTATTTAAAGGTTCCAACAGTATGAAATTGTCTGAGATCGTAAAGGAATTCAGACAGGAAAAAGTTTGATGTACGCACAGATAATAATCGATATCACAAGCGATGCTCTGGACAGGGCATACACTTATCGCATTCCTGACGGGATGCAGGTTTCAACAGGGGATAGAGTTTCTATCCCTTTTGGTGTTTCAAATGCCATAAAAACAGGATATGTAGTAGGGCTTACAGAGCACGTGGACTATGATCCCTCCAAGGTGAAGGAAATAAAAAGCGTGATGCACGATGCCATATCGGTGAAGGAGCAGCTCATACATCTTGCATCATGGATGTCTGCGGAATACGGCACAACCATGAATCAGTGTTTGAAAACAGTTCTTCCCGTGAAGCGTGCAGTAAGGAAGAATTCCCGCCGCATCGATCCGCTTCTTCGATATGCAGACGAAAAGGACGAGTATCATGAACTTAATCCTGAACAGCAGGCAGCTGCGGACCTTATCATCGACGGCTTCAGAAAATGCGTGGATGAAACAGCTTCCGATGTTCCCCGCTACCTCCTTCACGGCATAACCGGTTCCGGAAAGACCGAAGTCTATCTTCATGTTATGGAGCAGGTCATTAAGGCGGGATACAAGGTGATAATGCTTATCCCGGAGATCTCTCTCACATATCAGACTGTAATAAGAGTATCCACCAGATTTAAGGGCCGTGTGGCCATACTTAATTCCCGAATGAGCATTGGAGAACGCTTCGAACAGTACATGAAATGTGAAAAGGGAGAAGTGGATATACTGGTGGGGCCTCGTTCCGCAGTGTTTGCGCCCTTCGAGAAGCTGGGTATCATCATCATGGACGAGGAACACGAGGGTGCCTACAAGTCAGAAACAGCCCCTAGATATGAAACAAGAGATGTGGCATATGAAAGGGCGAAGCTTTGCCACTGTCCGGTTCTTTACGGCTCAGCCACACCATCCGTGAACATATATACTCAGGCCTTAAACAAGGAAGTCGCTCTCATAGAGCTGCACCGAAGGGCCAAATCAGGCTCAAGCCTCGCCACGACGGAGATCATAGATCTGAGAGAAGAGCTGGCGAAGGGAAACCGCAGCATCTTTTCAGACAGGCTTCATGAACTCATAACAGAAAAGCTTAATAAGCATGAGCAGATCATGCTCTTCATGAACAGAAGAGGCTACAGCAATTTCGTTTCCTGCAGAAGCTGCGGTCAGGCCATTAAATGTCCTCACTGCGATGTATCCCTGACTCTTCACAGAGACGGGATCATGAGATGTCATTACTGCGGATATGAGATACCTGTCATGAAAAAGTGCCCGACATGCGGAAGTCCTTATCTGGCTCCCTTCGGGTTCGGAACAGAAAAGCTGGAAAGCTTTGTGAAACAGGCCTTTCCTGAAGCCGTGGTCCTCAGAATGGATGCGGATACTACAAAGAACAAGGGCGGACATGAAAAGATACTTGAGCAGTTCCGAAGTCACAAGGCGGATATACTCATAGGTACACAGATGATAGTAAAAGGACATGATTTCCCTGACGTGACTCTGGTAGGTCTCATCGCTGCGGATCTGAGCCTTTCCGCACCGGATTTCCATTCTTCCGAGAAGACCTTCCAGCTCATAACCCAGGCCGCAGGAAGAGCCGGACGCGACAAGGATTCCGGTCAGGTCATCATCCAGACCTATCAGCCGGATCATTATTCCATAGCCCTTTCAGCCGCACAGAACTACAGACTGTTTTATGAGAAGGAAATAGGTTTCAGAAAGCTCATGGGATATCCGCCCATTGAACACCTCATGACCATACAGCTTCTGTCAAAGGATGAGGATATGCTCAGTATGATAAGCGCCAGTGCGGCAGAGGCATTTAAACCTGAATGCGAAGCTGCGAAGGCGGAATTTATCGGTCCTCTCAATGCAAGCGTGTACAAGGTGAATGACATATACCGAAAAATCGTGTATATTAAACATCCTGAGCATGATATAATTATTCAGTTAAGGGATAGATTCACTGCTTCAGTACGAAATATTGATAAGCGTGGATTTGTCATGCTAAATTACGATGTACAATGAAAGGCTTGTGTGCATACATCACTGTTCATGATCCTTTCTATGATAAATCAATTATAAACCATATATATTTAGGGAGTTTAAAATGGCATTAAGAACAATCAGAGTAATCGGCGATCCTATTCTTGAGAAGGAGTGCAAGCCTATAAAGACTGTATCAGACCGTACAAAGGAGCTCATCATGGATATGTTTGAGACCATGTATGATGCTAACGGTGTAGGCCTTGCCGCACCTCAGGTAGGTATACTTCGTCAGCTTTTCGTTGTGGATATCGGAGACGGAAAGCGTTATGTATGCATCAATCCGACAGTAACAGCCATCGGCGAGGAAGAGCAGACCGGCGAAGAGGGCTGTCTTTCAGTTCCGGGCAAGGAGGGTGTAGTTACCCGTCCTATGAAGGTTCACGTAAAGGCTTATGACATCAACATGGAGCCATACGAGTTCGATGCAGAGGGTCTTCTTGCAAGAGCCATGGCTCATGAGAACGATCACTTACACGGAGTTCTCTACACTACAAAGGTAGAGGGCGAGCTCGAGGACGTGACTTACGAAAACCTCGAGGAATATGATTTCGACGAGGACGAAATGGAAGAAGCATAAGACTTCACATACTTTTTGAATTCTTCGGTATGTGTAATGTACCGAAGGATTCAAAAGCATATCTCGAAGTGCTCAGCTTATTTAGCCTATCAGGAGGAAAGATTTGAAAGTAATATTCATGGGAACACCTGATTTTGCGGTGTCAACATTAGATTATCTTTATAAGGCAGGTCATGACATATCTCTCGTTGTTACTCAGCCTGACCGTCCGAAGGGACGTCACGGGGAGGCTCAGAAGAGTGATGTAAGGATCGCTGCCGAGAATTACGGCATACCCGTGATCACTCCTCTTAAGATCCGTTCCGACGAGGAAGCAAAACAGCTCCTCAGAGACCAGGCTCCTGACGTTATCGTTGTTACCGCCTTCGGTCAGATACTTCCTCAGGAGATACTGGATATTCCGAAGTATGGCTGCATCAATGTTCACGCATCACTTCTTCCCAGGTACCGCGGAGCCGCTCCTATACAGTGGGCAGTGCTTAACGGCGACGAGGAATCCGGTGTCACCACCATGATGATGGACGCAGGCCTCGATACAGGAGATATCCTCATGACGAAGAAGCTCCGCCTCGATAAAAAAGAGACCGGCGGAAGCCTTTTTGACAAGCTTGCGGCACTGGGCGGAGAGCTTATTGTCGAGACTCTGGAGGCTATTGAAAAGGGTACACTTACCCGCACTCCTCAGGATGCGTCTCTCGCCACAAAGGTAGGTCTCTTTACAAAATCATCAGGTCTTATAGACTGGTCACGTCCTGCAGTTGAGATAGAGCGTAAGATCCGCGGTCTCAATCCATGGCCTTCAGCTTATACCTTCCTTTCAGGAAAGCAGCTTAAGCTCTGGGATGCGGATGTTCTCACAGCCTCTGAGATAAAGGAATTTGATCTTCAGGAGGTATCTGTTCTTGAAACAGACAGAGACCCGGAAAAGGCAGAGCATGAAAAATCCGCAAAGCTTTTCAGCGATAAAAAGAAGCTTCTCATAGCTTCCTGCGGAGAGGATTATCTTAGACTCAACGAACTTCAGCTTGAAGGAAAGAAGCGCATGACAGCGGAAGATTTCCTGCGAGGCTATCGTTATTAACCACGTTTCATAGAAACGCGGTTGCCAGCCGGCGAGGCTGGTTTCACCGCAAAGGTGAAATCAAACGAAAATGCCTTGGCGCTATGGAATAGCGCCATCTAATGGCATTTTCTCCTTATTTGATTAACATGGGAGGATTTACTATGTACGGTTATGGCTATCCAATGTATTTTGATTGGACATATATTCTTGTTCTCATCGGTGCGGCTTTAAGTATGATCGCCAGCGCCAATGTAAAATCGACCTTCGAGAAGTATTCGAGAGTTCAGTCCCGTTCAGGACTTACAGGTGCCCAGGCAGCTGAAATGATACTTCAGAGAAACGGAATCAATAATGTCAGAGTTCAGGGCATAGCAGGTGAACTTACAGATAACTATGTACCCAGCAAAAAAGTCCTTAATCTGAGTCAGTCCACCATAGGCAGCACATCCATAGCCGCCATCGGCGTAGCCGCTCATGAGTGCGGTCATGCCATTCAGGATGCAAGAAGTTATTCTCCTCTTGTACTTACCAGAACCATTTCTCCGGCCTGTGCCATCGCTTCAAAATTTTCCATTCCTCTGGTCATTTTCGGTATGATCATCGGAATGACACCTCTTATCAATTTCGGCATCATGGCTTTTGTTGTAGCTATATCTTTCCAGATCCTGACTCTTCCTGTTGAGTTCGATGCTTCAAGAAGAGCAGTTCAGACTCTCCAGGAGAACGGCATGATGACACAGGATGAAATTGCAGGTGTAAAGGCTGTCCTTCATGCAGCTGCACTTACATACGTTGCCGCTGCGGCATCATCGATCCTGCAGCTTTTACGTTTGATCCTCATCGCAAAGGGAAGAGATAGAAGAAGATAAAGTAATTAAATGGATAATAAAAAGAAAAATCTGACAGGAAGAGCCGGACAAAGAAGCTTCGGCTCCTCCTCAAAAAAGCCTTCCTTAAACAGACGGAAGGACAGTAAAACAAACAATACGATTGAGAAAAAGACCGCAGTAACACCGCGGTCTATTGCTGTTCATAGCCTTATAAAAATTCTTGAGGAAAAGCAGTTCTCCCATATCATTCTGAGAGAGCAGCTTCATCAATATACAAATCTCACTGAAAGAGACAGAGCTTTTATCACCCGTCTCGTCGAGGGTACCATAGAGTACTGTATTCAGCTTGATTTTATACTTAACAAATTCAGCAAGACCCACACGAAGAACATGGATCCGCTCATACGGACTGTTCTTCGTATGTCTTCATACCAGATCCTTTATATGGACAAGGTGCCTGACAGTGCAGCCATCAATGAAGCTGTTAACTTCATCAAGGAACAGAACGAGAATAAGATCTTCTTCCTTTCGGGCTATGTGAACGGTGTTCTCCGTTCCGTTTCCAGAGAGAAGGAGACCATCTTTGCCGATCTCGCACATACAGGAAAGACTCCTGCCTACATAAGACTCAGTACACCTCTCTGGCTCTATGACTATCTCCGCAAGCTGTACGGCAAGGACGAAACAGAAAATATGCTCCGCTGGTTCCTCACAGGATCAAAGGAAAATTATGTCCGTTTCAAGGACGGTCATTCAGAAGTGATGGATGGCAATATTTCAAAGACAAAGCTCTTCAAGAGCGGTGAAATAACCATCCAGGATTATGCTTCACAGCAGGTTGGCATCGAAGCCGATCCTAAGGCCGGAGACTATATCGTTGATGTATGCTCGGCACCGGGCGGAAAGAGCTGCCATGTGGCAGAGCTTCTTAAGGGAACAGGACACGTTGACGCGAGAGACCTTACAGAAGACAAGGTCAGACTCATACAGGAAAACATCGAAAGACTTGATCTGAAAAATATCTCAGCCAGAGCCTTTGATGCGAGACTCCTTGACGAGTCACTCATTAACGAAAAGGGTGAAGGAAAAGCAGATATAGTACTGGCGGATCTTCCATGTTCCGGTCTCGGTATAATCGGCAAAAAGCCCGACATTCGTTTCGGCGCCTCTCTCGATGGTATAAAAGAGCTTCAGGCTCTTCAAAGAGAGATCCTCACCACTGTGGTACGCTATGTGAAACCGGGCGGAAAGCTTGTTTACTCCACCTGTACCCTCAGTAAAGAGGAGAATGAGGACAACAGAGATTTCATCCTTGAGATTCCGGGATTCACTCTTATAAAGGAGCGAAAGTTCCTGCCGGGTGAGCCATCTGACGGATTCTACCTCTGTGTTTTCAAAAAAGACTGATTCAAAGTAGAAGGACAGGATGCAGGTATGACTTCCTGCATTCTCCCTGTATTTAAACTATAGATATAACCTGAAAATGATGAAGAATTTACGAGATCTTGAATATAAAGATTTAGAAACACTGCTGGCGGAAATGGGAGAAAAGCCCTTCCGTGCAAAGCAGATATATCAGTGGCTTCATGTGAAGCTGGTGGACGGTTTCGATGAGATGACCAATATCTCAAAGCAGCTTAGGGATAAGCTTTCCGAGAACTACTCGGCATCACTTCCCGGGACAGTAGAGGTACTAACCTCGAAGATCGACGGAACGAAGAAATTCATTAACCGCATGCAGGACGGACATGTCATAGAGTCGGTATGGATGAAATACCAGCACGGCAATTCTGTCTGCATTTCCAGTCAGGTGGGCTGCCGAATGGGCTGCAGGTTCTGTGCTTCCACCATCGACGGTCTTGCCCGTAATCTTACTTCCGGTGAGATGCTCGGTCAGGTCTACCGTATGCAGCGTGACACCGGTGAGAGAGTTGACAACATTGTCATCATGGGCTCAGGTGAACCCCTGGACAACTACGATGAGTTCACCAGGTTTATCCGTATGATCTCAGATGAGAACGGGCTCAATATCTCCAGAAGAAACATTACCGTTTCCACCTGCGGTCTCGTTCCACGCATAAGAGAACTTGCAGACGCAAACTACGGCATAACTCTTGCCCTCAGTCTCCATGCTCCTAACGATGAGACCCGTAAGACTCTTATGCCTATCGCAAACAAGTATTCTCTTTCGGAGATCATGCCTGCCATAGAGTATTATTTCGAAAAAACAGGCAGACGTGTCACCTTTGAGTATTCCGTAGTGGAAGGCGTGAATGACAACAAGGATGAAGCACAGCAGCTGGTTCGTCTCATTAAAGGGATGAAGGACCAGGGAAAACTCCAGTGTCATGTGAACCTCATTCCCGTTAATCCCATAAAGGAACGTGACTGGAAGAGACCTGACCGTACAAAGATCGAGGCTTTCCAGCACATTCTTGAAAAGAACGGTATTGCGGCCACCATACGCCGCGAGATGGGTTCCGACATTTCCGGATCCTGCGGACAGTTACGTCGTAACTACCTTGAGAATGAAAACTGAGGAAAACTTTACATGGAGCTTTCCTGAACTTAACTAGTTATATTACTGATATTTTAAGGAGTAACTGATGGTCTTTTTTGCAAAAACGGATAAGGGCCGCAAAAGACGCATGAATCAAGATTATGTTTTTGCGACCGATCGATCTATAGGTGCATTACCCAATCTTTTCCTTCTTGCCGACGGCATGGGAGGTCACAAGGCCGGGGACTATGCCTCACGTTTCGCCGTGGAAGAATTTAAGCAGTACATCGCCGAAGCTCCGACTGGAGTTCCCAGCATTCAGCTCATACAGGATGCCATCTCGGACGTCAATGAACGCCTTTATAAGCTGTCTCTGGAAGATGAGAATCTCAACGGTATGGGTACGACCCTCGTTACAGCTTTTTTTGACGGCAATAATCTGACTGTCAGCAATATAGGCGACTCAAGAGCTTATCTTATTCACGGAAACAGCATCAGACAGATCACCAGAGATCACTCCTATGTTGAAGAAATGATCCGACGCGGATTCATGCGCCGCGGTTCAAAAGACTACCTCAATTCCAGAAACATTATCACCAGAGCAGTGGGGATCGAGGAAAAGGTGTCTGCGGATTTCTTTGAGGTGGAGCTTTCAGAGGGTGATTATCTTCTCATGTGTTCGGATGGTCTCACCAACATGGTGGATAACGAAAGCATACGGAATATCATCCGCGAACGAAGCTCTGTTCTCGAGAAGGTTCAGGCGCTCATAGATATGGCCAATATAAACGGCGGTAAGGATAACATCGGAATTGTCCTTGTGGATCCCTACAGAGAGGAGGTTGAATCATGATGGTTCAGGAAGGACAGATTCTCGATGACCGTTATAAGATCAACTCTCTGATAGGTCAGGGCGGAATGAGCTACGTTTACCGTGCAACCGATACAAAAATGGGGCGTGAAGTCGCCATCAAGGTTCTGAAGGAAGAATACTGCGAGGACAAGGAGTTCATACGCAAATTCCAGAATGAAGCTCAGGCTGCGGCGAAGCTCAACCATCCCAACATCGTCGGGGTCTATGACATTATCGACAACCACAAAAACAAGATCCACTACATAGTGATGGAGCTTGTGGAGGGAATCACCCTCAAATCCTACATACAGAGGAAGGGCCGTATGGATTCCAAGGAAGCCATCGCCATCGCACTTCAGGTAGTAGGGGGCATAGAGCAGGCCCATAAGAACGGAATAGTTCACAGAGATATCAAGCCTCAGAACATGATCGTTTCCGGTGACGGAACTGTAAAGGTAGCTGATTTCGGTATTGCAAGAGCTGCCACACAGCAGACTGTCACCACTACAGTCATGGGATCTGTGCATTACATTTCTCCTGAGCAGGCCCGCTCAGGTCAGTCCGACGAACGCTCGGATATATACAGCTTCGGATGTACGCTCTACGAGATGCTGACAGGAAAGGTGCCTTACGACGGAAGCACCTCTGTTGCCGTGGTTTTTGCACATCTTGAGAATCCTATCCCCAAGGTTAAAAACCTGGCACCTGATGTTTATCCGGCTCTTGATTATATCGTTTCCAAGTGTATGCAGAAGCTTCCCGAGAAGCGTTATCAGCATATCGACGAGCTGGGAAGAGACCTTCAGAAGGCCATAAAGGATCCATCCGGTTCTTTCATGAAAGGACGTATCCCTCAGGACCTTGGTGAGACCAGAGTCTTATCTGCAGAAGAGCTTTCGGATATAAAGGCTCTGCAAAAAGCAGGAGATACAGGCAGTTCAGAAGAGGATGGTTCAGCCATTCAGGATGAACATAAGCTCATCAATGACCGTACCTTCATGATATACCGCATGATAGCCATTGCCTGCGGCATATGTATACTTATCATCGTTCTGATCATCGCAAAGAATATGATCAGCTTTTTCCGGGATGCCCATGCGCCTCTCGAAACCACCACTGCGGCAGAGACTACAGAAACCGAAGTGACCAGTGAAGTAAGTATCACCATCTCGGCTCTGGAAACACATCTTCAGGGCATAATCGGTCTTTCTGTGGAAGAGGCCAATGAAGAACTCCGTGAGTACAATATCCATATCGAAGTGGAAAAGGAGGCCTACTCAGACATCTACAACGAAGGTGTCATAATCAGTTATCCTAACGGAAATTATTCTGTCGGCGATACTGTAAAGGTTACGGTCTCAAAGGGAGCACAGACCATCGTGTTCTATGACAAGGATGACCCTTCAACTCTTGAGGCTCTTCATTCCATTAATATACAAGAGCTTGAAAGTCAGCTCAAAGACAGGGATATACAGTACAAGATAGTGGAAGTACCCTCAGACACCATTCCGACAGGATACGTGATAAACACCAGCAAGCCTGATTCTTCAGGTCCTGATCCTCTGGAGATCTTCGTTTCCAAGGGTCTCGATGCCAACATGGTGAAGGTTCCGGATCTTTCAGGCTACTCTGAAGCCGATGCCCTGACCACACTTAAACTTCTTGATCTTATTCCGGGAGACATAACCTATCTACCTGATCATCAGAGAGAAGCCGGTAAGGTCATGGACCAGTCCGTAAAGGGCGGAACCGCTGCTTTCAAGGGCAGTGTAGTCAGCCTCACAGTATCATCCGGACCTGATGGCGAGTCCAGCGTAAAAAGTGCAGAGACCCAGAGTTCGACTCTCAGTTCTTCTGCTGCGGATTCTTCATGGTATGGCTCTATAAATACAGTTGTCCCTTTAGGAGGAGCATCTGAACCGGGTGCCAGCGGAACCACACTTGTATCCATCAGACTCCGTCAGGACGTGAACGGAGAAGAGCGCTACAGGACTCTGCAGGGAGCCCGTTCCTATGAAGTTGGGACAGAGCTTCAGGTAGTATTCCCGAAGATAAAGGGTGAAGCAGGAATCCCCCTCGGTACAGTGGAAGTTGTTGATGCAGCCACTGATACCGTAATAGCATCATATGTATGTAACTTCGCTCCGGCGGAGTAATCAAACGGGTAAAGAGCTTTTTCGCTTATACCGAAAAAGCTCTTCATCCCGGATATCCAGATTTAATGAGGTGAAAATGCCGTTAAAAGGAAAAATATACAAAGGAATAGGCGGATTCTATTATGTCCACACTCCTGAGGGAGATTATGAGTGCCGTGCAAAGGGTATCTTCAGAAACCGTAATGAAAAGCCCCTTGTAGGTGATGATGCCGAAATAGAACCTGTACAGGACAGTGAAAAGGAGAGGGAAGGTTCAGTCATACGTATTCTTCCCAGAAAAAATCAGCTGATACGTCCCGAAGTCGCAAACATCGATCAGGCTGTGGTGGTCTTTGCTCTCAGGCATCCAGACCCTAATCTGAGCCTTCTGGACAGATTCCTGATTAACATGGAACAGAAGGATATACCTGTTGTTATCTTCTTTAACAAGGTGGATCTCATAGATTCCAGAGAACCGGAAGAAGAGCCTGAGGAAGAGGATATTCCATCATATAAAAAGAAAAGGAAGGACAGATCCCAGTTCATCCCGGAGATCCACTCGGATCATCCCGAGCTCATTCCCGAAATATACAGAGCCGCAGGTTATAAGGTTCTCGAGATAAGTACCAGATCCGGTGACTGCTATAATAGGATCATGGAAGTCCTTCAGGGGAAGACCACTGTTCTGTCCGGTCCAAGCGGAGTGGGCAAATCCTCTATAACGAACCTTATTCATCCTGAAGCCAACATGGAGATAGGGGAACTCAGCCGGAAAATAGAGCGTGGAAAGAACACCACGAGACATACGGAGTTCTTTTACATAGATGATGACACCTATGTTCTGGACACTCCGGGCTTCACATCCCTTTATATCAACGATATAGAGCCTGACCGGCTCATGTACTATTTCCCTGAATTTGAGGAACACAGACATGACTGCCGTTTCAAGACCTGTATTCATATAGGTGAGAACGACTGTGCGGTGAAGAAAGCCGTACAGGAAGGCCGCATTTCCAAAGAGCGTTATGAAAGCTACGTTCTGCTCTATGACGAACTAAAATCACAAAGGAGATACTAATATTTATGAAGAGCTATCTGTCACCATCCATTTTATCTGCTGATTTCGGCAACCTGACAAACTGCATCAAAGCTGCCGAGGAAGCAGGGGCACAATACATTCATTTCGACATGATGGATGGAACATTTGTACCGAATATTTCCTTCGGTGCCCCTATCATCAAGGCTGTACGAAAAGATATCAAGAGTTTCTTCGATGTACACATGATGGTGGAAGATCCGGGAAGATATATAACTGATGTTGCCAATGCAGGCGCCGATGGGATCACGGTTCATCAGGAGGCATGTCTCCACCTTGACCGCACCGTCAATCAGATAAAGGAAGCCGGTCTCAAAGCCGGTGTGGCACTTAATCCCGCAACACCTGTAAGCACACTTGACTACCTCCTTCCGATGCTGGACCTGGTTCTCATCATGACTGTAAATCCCGGTTTCGGCGGACAGAAATTCATTCCTTACACTCTCGATAAGATCCGTGAGTTAAAAAGAAAGGCTCAGGAAATGGATCTTCAGCTGAACATCGGTGTTGACGGCGGTGTAACTCTCGACAACATCGCATCTATCAGAGACGCAGGCGCCAACTTCTTCATCGCAGGCTCTGCTGTCTTCAAACCTGAGGATAAGATCGCAGAGAATGTAAAGGCCTTCAACAGAATATTAGCGGACTGAAGCCTATGAAGAGAATAGCTATCATTAACGACCTAAGCGGTGTGGGTAGAAGCTCCCTGAGTATCCAGTTACCGGTGGTATCCACTCTGGGAGTGACCGCATGTCCGGTTCCCACCGCCATACTGAGCAGCCACACAGCCTTTCAGGAAGTGGCCAAAACAAATTTCAGTGACCACATGCAGGCTTACTTTGAAGCATGGAACAGAAACGGTTTCAGATTCGACGGTATCCTCATAGGATATCTCGGAGACGAAAGGGAACAGAAGATCATCGAGGAATTCATACTGGAGCAGAAAAAAAGAAATCCGGATATGAAGGTGATACTTGATCCCGTATTCGCAGATCACGGCAGCCTGTACAGACACATGACAGAGAAGAACATCGAAGCCATGGTCTCCCTTGCAGGTCTCGCGGATCTCATATGTCCGAATCTTACAGAGGCCGCCTTCCTTGTGGATTATGACTACGAAGGTCTGAAGGAAACATTAGACAGCTGCAGCCTTGATTCAGCCAAGGCCATAGTGTTCAATGCCTTACTCTCGGCACTTCACCATATCACAAAGGGTGCAGTAGTCATAACAGGGGTGGAAGAGACAGACAGTGACGGAAGAACACATCTTCTCAACGTACTGTCAGAAGAGGATGGAGACGTCCGTTTCATCAGAACACTAAAGACCGGTGACAACCGTCCCGGAACAGGAGATCTTTTCAGTGCCATAGTCGGAGCTAAATACGTGAAGGGCAGCGATATGGAATCCGCCTGTCAGATAGCAGCGGATTTTATCGGCTCAGCCATCAGACACTCTGATGACGAAAAGGTACCGGTAGTTGAAGGTGTTCAGTTTGAGGACCTTCTGCACAGACTCTGAGATATATTCCTTCAGATGTACCATCTGAGACAAAATCAATACGGGTGATGGTATCATGACACTGTGTTATCAACTTGAAAAACAAAAGAAATAACGCTATAGTAGTTAGGTGCATTTTTGCACTTTTATTTTAGATATTTCCGGGAGGAGAGAGAATCTTATGTTAGACATTAAATTTGTCAGAGAAAATCCGGAACTTGTAAAAGAGAATATCAAGAAGAAGTTCCAGGATGAGAAACTTCCACTGGTTGACGAGGTTATTAAGTTCGATGCGGAAGCAAGAAAGTGCCAGCAGGAGGCTGACGATCTTCGTGCAAAGAAGAATTCTGTTTCAAAGCAGATCGGTGCACTTATGGCACAGGGAAAGAAAGAAGAAGCTGAGCAGGTAAAGGCTGAGGTATCTCAGTATTCTGACAGACTTAAGGAGCTTGAGGAGTTACAGCCAAAGCTCAATGAAGAGATCACCAAGAGAATGATGGTGATTCCTAACATAATCGATCCGTCTGTTCCTATCGGTCCGGATGACTCTCACAATGTTGAGAACCAGCGCTACGGTGAGCCTGTAGTTCCTGCATTTGAGGTTCCTTATCACACAGATATCATGGAGTCCTTCGGCGGCGTTGATATGGACGCTGCAGGCCGTGTTGCAGGAAACGGTTTCTACTATCTTGTAGGCGACATCGCACGTCTTCACTCAGCAGTACTGAGCTATGCACGTGATTTCATGATCAATAGAGGATTTACCTATGTCATCCCTCCATATATGATCCGTTCAAAGGTAGTTGACGGTGTAATGTCTTTCGCAGAGATGGATGCCATGATGTACAAGATCGAGGGTGAGGATCTTTACCTTATCGGTACATCAGAGCACTCAATGATCGGTCGTTTCATCGATCAGATCCTTCCTGCCGATACATTACCTCTTACACTTACATCATATTCACCTTGCTTCCGTAAGGAGAAGGGTTCTCACGGTCTTGAGGAGCGTGGAGTTTACCGTATCCACCAGTTCGAGAAGCAGGAGATGATCGTTGTATGTGAGCCTGAGGAGTCTATGAACTGGTATGAGAAGTTATGGCAGAATACTGTTGATTTCTTCCGTTCCATGGATATCCCTGTAAGAACTCTTGAGTGCTGCTCAGGAGATCTCGCAGATCTCAAGGTCAAGTCATGTGACGTTGAGGCATGGTCACCACGTCAGAAGAAGTATTTCGAGGTTGGTTCATGTTCAAACCTCGGAGATGCTCAGGCAAGACGTCTCAAGATCAGAATCAAGGGTAAGGACAGCAAGATCCATCTTGCACATACTCTTAACAACACCTGTGTAGCACCTCCACGTATGCTTATCGCATTCCTGGAGAATCACCTTCAGGCAGACGGAAGTGTTACCATCCCTGAGGTTCTTCAGCCATACATGGGCGGAGTCAAGGTTCTTACTCCGAAGTGGAACTCTATCGAGGGCAGGCAGAAATAAGATACTTATGCCGGGTCTATCCGGCAGTCAGGCTTATCCGCAGTTATCGAATACAGATTTCTAACCATAACAGGGTACAGAAATTTAAATCTCCCGACACTGTTCATTCAGTGTCAGGAGATTTTTTCTTTAGATTTGCTTTAGGTTCTTCAAGAATTCGTAGATTGTATATTCAAATCTGTTGTCCTATAATGAGACAATAGTGTGAGTATTTTCACGATTTCGAATCATTCAACTTTTCACGAAAGAAGGATCTATCTTGGAACCACTTATTAAGGTTAGAGACTTATATAAAATCTTTAATATTGGATCCAACAAAGTCTATGCTCTTAACGGAGTCTCTTTTGACATATATAAAGGGGAATTTATCGCCATAGTCGGAACCTCCGGCTCAGGCAAGTCCACATGTCTCAATATGCTGGCAGGGCTTGAAGCCCCGAGTAAGGGTGTCATACAGATAGCGAACAAACGCATCGATCGTATGAACGAAGCCCAGCTGGTCAGATTTCGCCGGCAAAACGTCGGTTTTATTTTCCAGAGTTACAATCTCATCCCTTCCATGAATGCCATAGAGAACGTTGCCATGCCGCTGATGTTCAGAGGTATAGGCTATGAAGAGCGCATGAAGGCCGCAAAACATTACATGAAACTGATAGGAATCGGAGATCAGGGTATGCACATGCCCAATCAGATGTCCGGTGGACAGCAGCAGCGTGTAGGCATTGCCCGGGCCCTGGTCATCGACCCGCAGATAATCTTTGCCGATGAGCCTACGGGAAACCTTGATTCCCACACCACCGATGATGTTCTTGATCTTATGAAAAAGATCGTTTCGGAGGAACAGCGGACCATGGTCATGGTCACCCATGACCCCCACATCGCATCCTGGGCGGACCGTCAGTTGAAGGTGGTGGACGGTCATATAGTTGAGACCGTGATAAACGAGTCTAGTCCCATTGAGATAAAGATAAAAGAAGAGAACGGAGAGCCGCCCTTCTGTGTCGTCACACCGATAAATTGAATGTTCATGACGGGAATCCCTTTGAACATTCGGAGGAATTATGATAAAAAACAGAGCAGATCATTTCTTTAACATAAATACACATGGTTTTAAATCAGGCGTAAGCCTTATGCTGAGCCTTTTTCTGTTGCTTTCGGCACTCATCGTTTTTACGCCGAAGACAGCCTCTGCATCCTACGTGGATACGAACCTCAACACCTTCGTTCATGATGCAGATCCGACACCGGAAGGAATAGTCGGTCAGGACATGCAGCTCACTGTGAGGATCGGATACAACGGTGTCAACGGCCTCTACAATCCTAACAGCAACGAGATCCACAACGTAAGAGTACGTCTTTCCCAGGATCAGAACCTCATAAACACAAACGGCATCGTTCCCAATGCAAACAGGACAAACCCTTATGATGAAGACGAAGAGTCTGCGGAATCGGAAGCCTACAATGAGGGTTATCAGGCCGGAGCTGCCCGCGCTTACAATGCTTCCCTCGGACTCACATACCCTGTGGACGGCGGTACATATCCCCTTGAGATCAATGCTTCTACCATGACTCAGGAGAAGAAGCTGGGCACCCTGAAAAAGGGAGAGTACCAGGAGATCACCTTCAACGTTCACATAAGAAGTGACATAGATCCCGGCTACTATGCAGTTCCCCTTTCCATTTTTTATGATGTTCCATACAACACTTCCGGATCCTACGGAAGCCTCAACAGAGCGGAATTTATCAACATAGCCGTTCTTGCCGCAGGTGACGTGAAAAATCCCGCCACTACGGAAAAACAGTCCGCATTTGCAGTCGGTGAAAATCAGACCACACCTGCAGCGAATTATCCCGAAGCCATGAACTACTCTGTGAACTTCAGGAACCAGACCAACCGTACTTTGTACGATGTCACCGTACATCTGGAGAACTCTCTGGATGACAACTCTGAAATGCAGAATACGGCATTGGCAAAATCAGCCGCTTCAAAGCAGTTCCCCTTCGAGATAGCACAGTCAAACTATGATCAGGTATTTACATCCGTGGAACCTGACCAGACCATAAGCCCTGTCTATTCCATGAACATAAAGAGGAATGCGGCCAGCGGATATTATCCCATAAGCTATACTGTGACCTATAAAAGTACACCGGATGCAACCCTTCTTTCCAGGGAGAAGCATATTTTCTATGTAAATATCAACAATCAGGGCATGAACGACACCGAGGATACAGACAGGACCAGAGAGTTCAATGCCAACGACCGTACCAAGGCCCGTCTGGTGGTTTCCGGCTACCACACTGAACCCGAAGCCGTATATGCCGGACAGGCATTTAAGCTGGTGGTGGAGATCCAGAATGCAAGTACCGACATCAACGCCAGCAACATCCTTTTGACTCTGGACTCGGAAAAGACAGACAATTCAGCTGTATTTTCAACAGAGAACGGTGCCAACTCGACAGTTATCAACGAACTTAAGGCCGGTGAATCAAAGCAGGTATCATGGACCATGATAGCTGCTGCAGGAGTGACCCCAAAGGCCTACGGCCTCACAATAAACGAAAAGTACGATTCTCCCGAGTTCAAGAACGCGGAAGAGAAGGTAACCCTTGATATCATGGTGAAGCAGGTGGCACGTTTATCCTGCACCGGTTACGACATCGCTCCCAACCCTGTGGACGTCGGCAGTGAATCCAACGTCATGTTCAACATCAACAATACCGGTAAAGTGACTCTTTACAATGTCACAGTAGACTTTTCCGCTGATTCCATTCAGAGCACAAGCACCTACGTCGGAAACATTAAACCCGGAGAATCCGGCTCCGTAGATGCCATGGTCCAGGGACTGATGCCGACGGAAGATGACGGAACCATAAATGTTGTCATCACATATGAAGATATAAACGGTGAACAGGCCACACAGAACGAGACTATAAGTCTTTTTGTAACAGAACCTGTAGAGGAAGATATGGACAGCTTTGAGGAAGATGATATGACGGAGACCCCGGGCTTTTTTGACACCATAAAGATCCCGGGAGCTATCCTTCTTGTACTTATAGCTGCAGTGACTTTTGGAGTTGTCTTTTATAAGAAGAAAAAGAAGGCTAAAGAGCAGGATATAGATGAGACTGTGTGATTTATTCAAATTAGCTTTAAGTAATCTGAAAAGAAGAAAGACCAGAACCTTTCTCACCATACTGGGTGTTGTCATAGGAACAGCATCCATAGTTGTCATGGTCAGTCTGGGTCTCGGCATGAGTCAGATGATGCTTAAGTCCTATCAGGACGAGGGCTCACTGACCATGATAAGAGTATACGAAAGCTACGAGAGAAGTGACAGTAATGACAGGAACAAACAGCTGACGGAACTTACGGATGATAACGTGGAGCGGTTTAAGGCCATCGATCATGTCATCGAGGTGAGTCCGTCTCTCGATGTAAGTGTATCCGCAAAGTGTAACGGTGCAGAAGGTGACTTCACGATCCGCGGAGTATCCCAGTATTATCTTTCACAGCTGAAACTGAGAGAAGGCGGAGAGATCCCGAAAAAGGATCAGAGTGAGCTTAGTCTCATTTACGGAAACCAGATACTGTATAACTCCTTTTACAAGTCAAAGACCTATGAAAGTGCAGAGATAGATCCTGAAAAGGACACTGTTTTTCTGACTTTTCCCACCTCAAGCTATTCGGACAAGAAGAATAATTCCGACTCAGAAAGCGAGACCGTTAAAAAGCAGAAGAAATACATACTTCCCATAAGCGGCATCATTTCCGGAGGAAGGGACGACTGGTCCGAGAACAGCTACAGCGCATATGCCGATATCGACAGCCTGAAACGTTTTCTGCGGAAGCTGTACAAAAAGGCTCTTGTTCCGAATCCCAGAACCACCAAGAACGGAAAAGCCTACACCTACTATGTATACGACACCATCTATGTTTTTGTGGATGACATGAATAATGTTAAAGACGTGCAGAAACAGCTGGCCGACATGGGCTTCAGCGTAAACTCCAACATGGAATGGCTGGAGTCTGCCCAGCAGCAGCTCGGCATGGTACAGATGGTCCTGGGCGGAATAGGCGGAGTATCCCTTCTGGTTGCTGCCATAGGAATCATGAACACCATGATGATGTCCATTTATGAAAGAACAAAAGAGATCGGAGTCATGAAGGTCCTTGGCTGTGACATGTCCGATATAAGGAATATGTTCCTTTTCGAGTCCGGCATCATAGGTCTCATGGGCGGAATAGCAGGACTGTTTATAAGCTACCTTATTTCTTTTTTCATCAACTTCCTGACTTCCGACAGCGGAGGTGAATCTGTCTCCATGTTCATCGGATACACCGACGGGGGTTCTCTTTCATATATTCCTCTGTGGCTTGCCGCCTTTGCCATCATATTTGCAATAGCAGTGGGCTCCATAGCAGGATATGTACCTGCAGTAAGAGCCATGAAATTAAGTCCGCTGGCTGCCATAAGAAATGAATAAAGAGAGGGGGACAGAATCTTTCCTGTCCCCCTTTGGAATACCTGCTATATTAGATTGATACATAAGAAATGTTGTAAAATAATTTCTAAATGCTATAATTCGAAATAATATTTAAAAAAAGTTCCATAACACAAAATCTGCATAGGATGAGGGAGTAATCATGATTAAAGTAGCAAAGTTCGGTGGTAGTTCATGTGCATCAGCAGAGCAGTTCACAAAGGTCAAGAACATCATACTGTCTGATAAATCAAGACATTATATCGTTGTTTCTGCTCCGGGAAAAAGAGATTCTCAGGACACCAAGGTCACTGACATGTTGTATCAGCTTTACAATGCTGCTTCATCCGATCAGAACTTCAAGCCTATTCTTACAAAAATAAAGGACCGCTATCAGGAAATAATCGATGGTCTCGGTCTTGATATCAGCCTTGATGAAGATTTCGACAAGATCGCCCACGACCTTCTCGACGGTGCCGGCAAGGACTATGCCGCATCAAGAGGAGAGTTCCTTAATGCAAAGCTCATGGCTGCATATCTCGGCTTCACCTTCATCGATTCTGCTTCCTGCTTTGTTTTCAACAGCGACAGAAGCTGTGATTATGTAAAGACAGAGGCTGCCATCAGAGAGGCTCTTACAGATGTTGAGTATGCTGTTTTCCCTGGCTTCTACGGTGCCAACGAGGATGGAGATATCGTGACCTTCAGCCGGGGCGGATCAGATGTGACAGGTTCCCTTATAGCCGCAGCAGAGCATGTGGATCTCTATGAGAACTGGACAGACGTATCCGGTTTCCTTGTTGCTGATCCCCGCATCGTAACGGATCCTGAGGTCATCGACTACATCACTTACAGAGAGCTCCGTGAGCTCAGCTACATGGGTGCCGGCGTACTTCATGAGGACGCCATTTTCCCTGTCCGTAAGGAAGGCATCCCTATCCAGATCAAGAACACCAACAGACCTGACGATCACGGCACACTTATCGTCCAGGACACCCTTAAGAAGCCTCGTTTCGTCATCACAGGTGTCAGCGGTAAAAAGGACTTCTGCGCACTCAACATCGAAAAGGCCATGATGAACGCAGAGATCGGTTTCGGTAGAAAGGTGCTTTCAATTCTTGAAGATAACCATATCTCCTTCGAACACCTTCCTTCAGGTATCGATACCATGACTCTCGTTATCCATCAGGAAGAGCTGGAGTGCTGCGAGCAGAAGGTTCTGAACGGGATCCAGCGTGCTGTAAATCCCGATCTCATCGAGCTTGAGTCAGACATCGCACTTGTTGCCGTAGTAGGCCGCGGAATGAAGTCATCAAGAGGTGTTGCCGGAAGAATCTTCTCGGCACTTGCACATGAGTATATAAACATCAAGATGATCGATCAGGGCTCCAGTGAGTACAACATCATCATCGGTGTAAGAAACGAAGACTTTGAAAAAGCAATTAAGGCAATATATAATATGTTTGTTTTAAGTGCTCCCACAAAATAAATTTATGAACCTGCTGTACCCGGGCTTTAAAACCCCGGGTACTTTTTTATGTCAGGTCCTTTCCCGTACCCGATTATTTACAAGACATATATCACATGTTAGAATGTCACTCTTGATATAATCTAACACAACACTTTTTTATAGAAAGGTATCCCTTGAAAATATATGTTATCGGCGGTGGCGCCGCAGGTATGCTGGCTGCCATATCCGCAAAGGAAACGAACCCTGATGCCGAAGTGCATCTTCTGGAAAAAAATGACAAGCTCGGAAAAAAGATATTTATAACAGGAAAGGGCAGAGGAAACATGACCAATGCCCAGAGCATAGAAGAATTTTTCAAAAACTATGTAAATAATCCGAGATTTCTTTATTCTGCCCTTTATGATTTCACAAATCAGGATGTCATAGATCTGCTTGAACAGAACGGCTGCCGCACGAAGACTGAACGTGGCGACAGAGTTTTCCCTGTGTCTGATCACGCATACAGCATAACAGATGCACTTAAGCATTATCTGAAGAAGCTTCAGGTGGAGATACATTATAAGACCGAAGTAAAGCGGCTCGTAATTCAGAACGAAAGAGTGCGGGGCATCGAGACTTCCCACGGAAGATACCCGGCGGACCGTATCATCGTCGCCACCGGAGGCCTTGCCTATCCGTCCACGGGCTCAACAGGAGACGGCTACAGATTTGCAAAGGATGCGGGAATGAACGTTACGGAAACATATCCTTCCCTTGTCTGTCTCAATGTTCATGAGCCTGACATCTTTAAGCTGAAGGGTCTCAGCCTGAAAAACATAAGCATTGATATCACTGACGAGGACGGAAAGAGCTACTACAGAGATTTCGGAGAACTTGACTTCATACAGGAGGGCTTAAGAGGTCCCGTTATCATTTCAGCCTCCGCGATCATCACAAAGTATCTTAATGCTTCCGACCACAGTAAGAGAAAGATCCTTACAGTACATATAGACCTGAAGCCTGCTCTTCCGGACTCTCAGCTTGATGAGAGGATCCTCAGAGACTTCCATGAGTTCAGGAACAAGGAGCTGAGAAATGCCTTTTCAAATCTGCTCCCTTCCCAGCTTATTTCCGTATTTACGGAGAGACTTGCGGCCAAAGGGGTAGACATCAACAAAAAGGTCACTGAGGTTGATAAGAACTCCAGAAAGCAGATACTTAATCTCATAAGAAACTTTGACTTCACATTGAGCGGCACAGGAAGCTTCAAGGAGGCCATCGTGACTCAGGGCGGCGTATCCGTAAAGGACATAAGCCCGAAGACCATGGAATCAAAGAAGATTTCAGGGCTCTACTTCGCAGGTGAGGTACTGGACGTTGACGGCTTCACAGGAGGCTTCAACATGCAGATGGCATTCTCCACAGGACACCTTGCAGGATACTCTGCAGCCATCAGTCAGCAGTGAATTTCTTTATTTATTGAACGAAAATCCACCGGTATTCTCCGGAGAATATCGATTTAACTTTATTCCGGTAATAATGGGGATAAAAAAGATTAAATCTTTAGTATGTGGATTTTAGAGAACATTTGTGATAAGACTTATACTGCCGTGGAATTTTGACGAGATTTCTACGTATGATTTCCCGGATAACTACATATCCCAAGGGAACATGAACACTCTGATTCATCATCAGATCCGGGCTTTTGTCCTGAATTACATTAATATAGGAAAGAGGTTAATATATTATGCCATATAGTATAGCTATCGACGGCCCTGCAGGCGCCGGAAAATCAACCATTGCAAAGGCGGTTTCCAAGGAGCTTGGATATGTATATATAGATACTGGAGCCATGTACCGTACAGTAGGTCTTTACTGTCTTTTGAACGGTATTTCCATCACTGATGAGGCGTCAGTTGTTGATAAGATAAAGGATATAGACATTTCCATCGCCTATGATGACGAAGGAGTTCAGCAGGTTTTCCTTAACGGTGAAAATGTAAGCACAAAGATCCGTACTCAGGAGGTGGGAGAAGCAGCATCAACTGTTTCACAGTATCAGCCGGTACGTGACAAGCTGGTAAGCCTTCAGCAGAAGCTCGCTTCCACAACTTCAGTGGTGATGGACGGAAGAGACATCGGCTCAAAGGTCCTTCCTAATGCGGATACAAAGATCTATCTCACCGCATCAGTAAAAGAGCGCGCCAGAAGACGTGCCAATGAGTTGAGAGAAAAGGGTGAATCCTGCGATATAAAGGAAGTGGAGAAAGAGATCGAAGAGCGTGACTACAGAGATATGCACAGGGAGAATTCTCCTCTTGTACAGGTTCCCGATGCCGTTCTCGTTGACAGTTCTGACCTAACCATCGACGAAACCATAGATGCTATCCTTGATATCGCCATGCACAGATAAAATCAGAAGGAATCGAACGATAAATGAATGTTACATTAGCAAAGACCGCAGGATTCTGTTTCGGTGTACAAAGAGCAGTGGATACGGTCTATGAAATAATCGACAGGGAAAATCAGAAGCCGGAAAGTGAACGAAAGCAGATATATACATACGGTCCCATAGTTCACAACGAAAATGTGATCGAGAAAATCGGCTCCTTCGGTGTGAAGATCCTGAATGATGAAGAGGATCTCAAGGCATTGACAGAAGGCATAGTCATCATACGTGCCCACGGAGTTCCGAGATCTGTTTATGAGATCCTGAAGGAACGACATATAGAGACCATAGATGCATCCTGTCCTTTTGTTCAGAAGATACAGAAGCTCGCAAACAGACATACCGCTGAAAAGGAAAAAGTTTTCATCGTCGGTAATCCGACACATCCTGAGATAATCGGAATTATGGGATGGGCGGAAGGCAGTATTTCCGCGATTCCTGATATCGAGTCTGCAGAGAACATTCCTGAGGGAAATGGCGAGAAGATAGTGGTGCTTGCACAAACCACATTCAATGCAGACAAATTTAAACAAATCATTGAAATTTTGAAAAAAAAGTTTTATGATGTTAATGCTATTAATACGATTTGTAACGCGACTTTCGAGAGGCAGTCGGAAGCAAAGGAGTTGGCAAGACGCTCCGATGCCATGATTGTTATTGGAGGAAGCAGTTCATCCAACACGAAAAAGTTATATGAGATTTGCAAAGACCAGTGTCCAGTTACCCAGTTGATACAGACGGTTCACGATCTTAACTTTAGTTACGATGGCGCGATTCAAAACGTAGGTATTACGGCTGGGGCAAGCACCCCGAAAGAAATTATTGAGGAGGTTCAAAATTATGTCAGAAATGAGTTTTGAACAGATGCTTGACGCATCATTAAAATCTATTCATGCAGGGGAGATTGTTACTGGTAAGGTTATTAGTGTTAAGCCAGACGAGATTGCACTCAACATTGGGTACAAATCAGACGGTATTATGACAAGAAGCGATTACAGCGCAGACAATACATTAGACCTCACCACAGTAGTCAATG
This sequence comes from Lachnospiraceae bacterium JC7, assembly GCA_000513555.1. Classification (GTDB taxonomy): domain Bacteria; phylum Bacillota; class Clostridia; order Lachnospirales; family Lachnospiraceae; genus Oribacterium. Next base: position 215,894 of record ALYD01000001.1, on the reverse strand, counting down.
TCGGCGACGAAATTGAATGCAAGGTTAAGAAGGTTAACGATGGCGAGGGCCAGGTTGCACTTTCTCACAGAGAGGCAATCGCATCCAAGGCATCTGAGGAGCTCAAGGAAGCTTTCGAGAACCAGACTGTTCTTACAGGTAAGGTTGTTCAGGTTGTCAAGGGTGGTCTCAACGTTGAGGTCAACGGCGCTAGAGTATTTATTCCAGCATCACTTGTTTCAGATACATTTGAGAGAGATCTTACCAAGTACCAGGGACAGGATGTCCAGTTTGTTATCACAGAGTTCAATCCGATGAAGCGTAGAGTAATCGGTGACAGAAAGCAGCTTATGACTGCTACAAAGAAGGAGCAGCACGACAAGCTCTTCTCAGAGCTTAATGTTGGCGATATCCGTACAGGTGTTGTTAAGAACCTTACAGATTTCGGTGCATTCATCGATCTCGGTGGTGCTGACGGTCTTCTTCACATTTCAGAGATGTCTTGGGGCAGAATCGAGAATCCTAAGAAGATCTTCAAGGCAGGCCAGGAAGTTACAGCTATGGTCAAGGAGATCAACGGTGAGAGAATCGCTCTTACACGTAAGTTCCCTGATGAGAATCCTTGGAAGGATGCAGAGGTTAAGTTCGCTGTAGGTACAACTGTAAACGGTACAGTTGCACGTATGACTGACTTCGGTGCATTCGTTGAGCTTGAGAAGGGTATCGATGCACTTCTTCATGTTTCTCAGATCTCTAAGGAGCATGTAAACAAGCCATCTGATGTTCTTACAGTTGGACAGGATATCGAGGCAAAGATCGTTGATCTCGACATCGACAACCACAAGATCTCACTCAGCATGAAGGCACTTCTTCCGGATGCTGATGAGAACGCTGATGTAGCTGATGTTGATATCACTGCGGTTGCAGAGGCTGATGCAGAGTAATTGATCTGTTTATAAAGAGTCGGACTTTATGCCCGGCTCTTTTTTTGATATTAGTTTAAGGAGAACCACCATGGGAATGGAAATAGAAAGAAAGTTCCTTGTAAAAGAGATGCCCGATGACCTTTCCATCTACAAGGCAAGAGAAATAGAACAGGCCTACCTTAACTTCACACCGACCATACGTATAAGGCACGATAAGAGTGCGGATCTCGAGAAATATGAGCTGACCTACAAAGGACAGGGTGATTTTGCCCATGAAGAATATAATCTTCCTCTGGATAAAGCGTCTTACGAAAATCTCCTGAAAAAGCACGAGGGCTCCGTGATAAAGAAGACCCGTTACATGGTACCCCTCGGAAAGCTCACAGCAGAGCTTGACATCTTCGAAGGTGATCTTCAGGGATGCAGCCTGGTGGAAGTAGAGTTTGAATCCATAGAAGAGGAGAATGCTTTTGTTCCTCCATCTTGGTTCGGAAAGGATGTCACTGCAGGCGGCGAATACAGCAATGCACGTCTCGCAAAAGGCATACTTCCATCAGATCTGATGAAAGGCTGAACAGCATTTCACGTCTATGGCTGTCCCTCATGAGCAAAAATCCTTGATATAAAAGGTAGTACGTGTTATACTCTGTCCTCGGACGTGTTTACTTACGGGAGAAGTATGCGCATTTCCCCTGTGGGTTACATATAAAATTATTAAGAAACGATAAGTTTTGGAGGTACTCTTAATGAGCGTTAAAGTTGAAAATCTTGAGAACAATATGGCCAAGCTGACCGTAGAGGTTGATAATGCTGAATTCTTAAAGGCCATTGACACAGCATATAACAAGAACAAGGGCCGTTTCAATCTTCAGGGCTTCCGTAAGGGCAAAGCACCTAAGGCTATGATCGAGAAGATGTATGGACCTCAGGTATTCTTCGAGGATGCACTTAACGAGATCCTTGATAAGACATATCCTGCAGCTGCCAAGGAGTCAGGCCTTGAGATCGTATCTCGTCCTGAGATCGGCGTAGAGCAGATCGGCACAGATAAGAACCTTATCTACACAGCTACAGTTGCTGTAAAGCCTGAGGTTACTCTCGGAGAGTACAAGGGTGTAACAGTTGAGAAGGCTGACACAACAGTTTCTGCAAAGGAAGTAAACGAGAAGCTTAAGCAGGAGCTCGAGAAGAACGCCCGCGTTATCGACGTTGACCGCGCAATCAAGAAGAACGATATCGCAACTATCGACTTTGTTGGTTCAGTAGACGGCAAGGAGTTCGAAGGCGGCAAGGGTGAGGATTATCCTCTTACAATCGGTTCAGGCACATTCATCCCTGGTTTCGAGGACCAGCTCATCGGTCACAAGGCTGGCGAGACTGTTGACGTTAACGTTACATTCCCTGAGGAGTACGGCGCAAAGGATCTTGCCGGTAAGGCTGCTCTTTTCAAGACAACTATCAAGGCTGTTAAGGAGAAGCAGGTTCCTGCAGCAGACGATGAGTTCGCATCTGAGGTTTCTGAGTTCGATACTCTTGACGAGTACAAGAAGGATCTCAAGAAGTCTCTTAAGGAGCTCAAGGAGAAGTCAGCTACAACAGCAAATGAGAACAGCGTAATCGCCAAGGTTGTTGAGAACGCTACTGTTGAGATTCCACAGCCAATGATCGACGCTCAGCTTGATAACATGGTTTATGATTATCAGATGAGACTTCAGCAGCAGGGCATCCCTATGGATCAGTACTTAAAGATCACAGGACAGACTGTTGAGCAGGTTAGAGAGCAGATGAAGCCAAGCGCTGAGAGAAACATCAAGACATCTCTCGTTATCGAGGCTGTTATGAAGGCTGAGAACATCACTGTTTCTGACGAGCGCGTAGACGAAGAGTTCAAGAAAATCGCTGAGCAGTACAAGATGGAAGTAGCTGATCTTATGAAGAACGTTACTGATTCTCAGAAGGAGAGCATGAAGAAGGATCTTGCATTCCAGGAGACAGTAGACTTCCTCGTTTCTGAGGCAAACCTCGTAAAGCCTGAGAAGAAGTCAAAGAAGGCTGAGAAGGACGAAGAAGAGACTTCTGAGAACTAATCAACTTTAAATTTCCTAAGCGATGCAGTATATTTCCTGCATCGCTTTTTTGATATTAATGTATAAAGTCCGAATCTATTCCCGGGGCTTTATACATGTAACGGTGCCATTTGTGAAGTGCCGCTTTATTGTTTTCAATTTCAGATAATAGTACAATGAATTCACAATGGAGGATGAAATAGTATGAATTTTAGTGACATTACAACAATCCCTTATGTTATTCAGTCTACTTCCAGAGGCGAGCGTTCTTATGATATTTTTTCAAGACTTTTAAATGAGCGTATCGTTTTCCTCGGTGATGAGGTCAATCATGACACCGCTTCTCTGGTAGTAGCTCAGCTTTTATTCCTTGAGTCCGAGGACCCTGACAAGGATATCAGCCTTTACATCAACAGCCCGGGTGGTGTCATCACAGACGGTATGGCTATCTATGACACCATGCAGTACATCAAGTGCGACGTTTCCACTATCTGTGTAGGTATGGCTGCATCCATGGGTGCCTTCCTTCTTGCCGGAGGAACTAAGGGAAAGCGTATGATCTTACCTAATGCTGAAGTTATGATCCATCAGCCTTCAGGCGGAGCACAGGGTCAGGCAACAGAGATCCAGATCACAGCAGAGTGGATCCTCAGAACCAAGAAGCACATGGCCGAGATCCTTGCCGCCAACTGCGGACAGCCTTTTGAGAAGGTTATGGCCGACACCGAGCGTGATCACTGGATGACAGCAGAGCAGGCTCTTGAGTATGGTATCGTTGACCATATCTTCAAGTCTCGTGATCAGGGCCTTGCAAGTAAGAAATAATTCCGCGATAAGTATTTTTAGGATATAAAGAGGTAAAAATATGGCAATGAAACCAGAAGACAAGATCCGCTGCTCCTTTTGCGGAAAGTCTGCCAAACAGGTTCACAAATTAATTGCTGGTCTTAACAACACTTATATTTGTGACGAGTGCGTTGACTTATGCCAGGAGATACTCGATGAAGAGAACGGCTCCGATGAGACAACCACAGATACATCCGATATCCGCCTTCTTAAGCCGAAGGAGATAAAGGAATTTCTTGATGAATTTGTAATCGGTCAGGACGAGGCAAAAAAGGTCCTTTCCGTTGCAGTGTATAACCACTACAAGAGAATTACATCTAAGATCAAGGATATCGATGTTCAGAAATCCAACATCCTTATGGTAGGACCAACAGGTACAGGTAAGACATATCTTGCGCAGACTCTTGCGAAAATACTTGGTGTTCCTTTTGCCATTGCCGATGCGACAGCATTGACAGAAGCAGGCTACGTTGGAGAAGACGTAGAGAATATCCTTCTGAAGCTCATTCAGGCTGCAGACTATGACATTAAGCGTGCAGAGATCGGTATCATTTACATCGACGAGATCGATAAGATAACCAAGAAGTCTGAGAATGTCTCCATCACAAGAGATGTTTCAGGTGAGGGTGTACAGCAGGCACTCCTCAAGATCCTTGAGGGTACAGTTGCTTCAGTTCCGCCTCAGGGAGGAAGAAAGCATCCTCAGCAGGAGCTTATCCAGATCGATACGACCAACATTCTTTTCATTTGCGGTGGAGCATTTGACGGACTTGAGCATATCATCGAAAAGCGTATCGCTTCAGGCTCCATCGGATTCGGTGCAGAGATAGTTGAAAAGAACAAGGAGAATTATGACGACGTACTCAAGGAGGTTCAGCCTGAGGATCTCGTCAAGTTCGGTCTGATTCCTGAGTTTATCGGAAGAGTACCTGTTGATGTTACATTACAGTCCCATGACGTGGATACACTCAAGCAGATCCTCACCACTCCTAAGAACGCTCTCATCAAGCAGTATCAGAAGCTGTTCGAGATCGACGGTGTAAATCTGGAGTTCACAGAGGAAGCTGTTACCGCCATCGCACAGAAGGCTGTGGCACGTAAGACCGGTGCAAGAGGTCTGAGATCCATCATGGAAGATATGATGACTGATATCATGTACGAGATCCCTTCAGAGCCTGATATTTCCGTAGTTGAGATCACAGAAGATGTTGTAAACAACAACGGAAATCCTGTGGTAACACACAAGGATGAGGAGGCATCCAAGACAGCCCTTCCTCATAACGGCTCTCCATTCTTTGACAAGGACGAAGATCAGTCGGCATAAAACGGTCCGGTGTCATATCATGACACCAGAATCGTAATATAAGGAGATAACATTGAAAATAGTATCAGTTAACCTTGAGCAGGTGCTGGGAGTCAAGTCAGAACTTCCCTCTACAGGAAAGCCCGAGTTTGTTATGGCCGGAAGATCAAACGTTGGTAAGTCATCCTTTATCAATGCTTTCATCAACCGGAAGAACTATGCTCGTACCAGTTCGACTCCGGGAAAAACACGAACTATTAACTTTTACAATATAAACGAACGCTTTTATCTCGTTGACCTTCCGGGTTACGGCTATGCCGCCACCGGAGCCGTGGAGCAGGAGAAGTGGGGACGTATGATCAACAAGTACCTGCAGACCTCTGAAGACATAGAAGAGGTCATCCAGTTCGTTGACATAAGACACGAACCCTCCAAGCAGGACGTTCAGATGTTTGATTTCGTCAAGCAGTCCACAGGATTCGAACCCATCGTTATTCTGACCAAGGTGGACAAGATCAAGCGTTCACAGGTAAAAAAGCAGACTGATATCATCAGAAAGTGCCTCAATGCCACAACAAATTGTGTCATGATTCCTTTTTCATCCGAGACCAAACAGGGCCTTTCAGACATTTATGCGATAATCGATGACATCATCGATACACCGGAAAAATCAGAAGAATAAGATCCGGTAAGATCATCCTTTATGATCAGGATCTATACTTCATCAGACAGAGTTAATTTAATGACTTTTATAAATATGCTTGACACAGGATATGTCAGGTGGTATCATTTGAAAGTCGTTTAGACACAGGAAAGTAGGTATCCACCTCACCTCGGCAGTACGATACTGACCCGGGTTCATATTTGATTATTACTTCGTGTATATTCATTATGGTGGATTTGGCTTACAATCCACCATATTTTTGTATTTAGAGATGTACCACGGAGAGGAGTTTATGGCTATTAAGAAAAACGCAGACATCGAGATAAATGAGCAGATCAGAGACAAAGAGGTAAGAGTTATTGGAGCAAACGGAGACCAGTTAGGTGTTATGTCCTCCAAGGACGCTTATATGATGGCAAAGGAGGCAGACCTTGATCTTATCAAGATCGCCGCAAACGCTACACCTCCTGTTGTAAAGATTGCTGACTTCGGTAAGTATCGTTATGAGATGATGCGCAAGGAGAAAGAAGCCAAGAAGAACCAGCATGTAACCGAGATCAAAGAGATTCGTATGACACCGAACATCGATACCAATGACCTCAACACAAAGTTAGGTGCTGCTAGAAAATTCCTTGAAAAAGGTAACAAAGTCAAGGTTGCTCTCAGATTCAGAGGTCGTGAGATGTCACGTATGAATCAGTCAAAGTATATTCTTGACGAGTTTGCAGAGAAGTTAAAGGACATTGCTGTTCTTGACAAGCCTGCAAAGATTGAAGGCAGAAATATGGCGATTGTTATAAGTCCTAAAAAGTAAATTCACAGGAGGCTAATATGGCACAGTTAAAGCTTAAGACAAAGAAAGCAGCTGCTAAGCGCTTTAAGGTTACCGGAACCGGCAAGCTCGTAAGAAACAAGGCTTATAAGAGACACATCCTTACAAAGAAGACAACTAAGCGTAAGAGAGGTCTTCGCAAGGATGTCGTTGTTGATGCAACAAACGTAAAGACAATGAAGAAGATTCTTCCATATCTTTAATTTTTGTAGTCTTTAGAGGAGGAAATTAAAATGAGAATTAAGGGCGGATTAAACGCTAAGAAGAAGCATAATAGAGTACTCAAGCTTGCTAAGGGCTACAGAGGATCTCGTTCAAAACACTATAGAGTAGCTAAGCAGAGCGTAATGAGAGCTCTCACTGAGTCTTACAGAGGACGTAAGGAGAGAAAGAGACAGTTCAGACAGCTTTGGATCGCACGTATCAACGCTGCAGCTAGACTTAACGGTCTTTCATACAGCAAGTTCATGTTCGGTCTTAAGTCAGCTGGTGTTGACATGAACCGCAAGATGCTTTCTGAGGTAGCTATCGCTGATCCAGAGGGATTCGCAAAGCTTGCAGAGACAGCAAAGGCTCAGCTTAACAAGTAATTTCAAATTACCATAAAGACTTCGATGCTTTGGTATCGGAGTCTTTTTTTATTATAAATTTCAGGTTGACTGAGATGTTTCAATATGCTAATATTTAGAGGTTCGCGGAGGTGGCGGAACGGCAGACGCGCACGGTTCAGGTCCGTGTGAGGTAACACTCTTGAGGGTTCAAATCCCTTTCTCCGCATCATTAAGCATCGGCAGAAGCCGGTGCTTTTTTTATACTCATCTGCCCTCATTAATTCAGGGTACAAAAAAACTCTTTACCGCTTGATCCGGTAAAGAGTTTTCATATAAGCTGCGGGCTCATTTTCCCGCCATATCTTTTAGATGATTTTTCCCAAAACCCCATAGGATACTATCGACATGATTACTGACGCCATCAGTATACCTGTAAGTATGGCCGGAACCGACTTTCTGCGTGGCATATGAAGGAGTCCTGCAACCAGAGATCCTGTCCATGCGCCTGTTCCCGGAAGAGGTATGCCCACAAAGAGTGTCAGACCCCAGAAATCATATTTCTCTATAGCAGCCTGATTCTTCTCAACCTTCCTTCTGAGAAGCATGGCTATCTTTTTCGTTGGTCCGAACTTTTCGAGAAGAATGACTATCTTCTCGATAAAAAGAAGAACAAAGGGGATGGGAAGAAGATTTCCTATGATACATATCATAAGTGCCTTCAGATATTCCACATCCAAAAGAGATGCCGCCAAAAGTCCGCCTCTCAATTCCAGAACCGGCATCATGGAAATTATAAAAACGACCGACTCCCTGGAGAGGATGCCTCTCATATTCTCGGTCAAAACATTAACTAAACTATCCATTTTTCCTCCTGATGTATATATAGAACGGGCACATAACAATGTTTAAATTTTTATTACTGCCTCTTACGCACAGGCCATCTTTCTTGAATGCAAAAATAAGATGTGCTAAACTTAATAGATGACTTAATATCTGATAGTGTACCTTTATGTACTCAGCAGATTCTAAATGAAACATCAATATGTGTCAAGAACAGCATTATCATACTATATAAAGCTGTAACCATCCTTAAAAGGAAAGAATTATATATGATCAATTACGAAGAAGAAATCAATCGTTTTAAACCAAGTCTCGATGTAGAGCAGATAGAAGATGCCATCGTAAAGATGGACCTTACGGACATGAACGATATCATGACGAAATTAATTGAAGATGCTATCGAATTGAAGAAGGACAAAACAAAATGAAATACGATATAACTCTCGATCGTATAGCTAACTGCTACTACAATCTCGGACTTGAGAGAGCAAAGCTGCGTGACCTGAGCGGTGCGGCGGAATTACTGAAGAAGTCACTACTGTTTAATAAGTATCAGATCGATGCAAGAAATCTTCTGGGACTCATATTCTTCGAGTGCGGCGAGACAGCCGACGCCCTTGTACAGTGGGTCATCAGCATGAATCTCATCCCGGAGAACAACATCGCCGACTATTATCTCGAAGAGGTACAGCGTAAGCCTGCTATTCTCCGTATCTGTACAGATAATGTAAACAGATACAATCAGGCCCTGATATACGCCCAGAGCAACAACGAAGACCTTGCCATCATGCAGCTCAATCAGGTGATTCAGGACAGCCCGAACTATGTAAAGGCACATATTCTTCTTGCCCTTCTTTATATGAAGAGAGAGAACTGGGTCAAGGCCGGAAGAAGCCTTTATAAAGTGCTTAAGATAGACAGAAACAATCCAAAAGCTCTCGTTCTTATGGACGAGGTAAAGCAGAATACAGGCCGTAAAGAGGTAGAGCAGAGCAAACTCAAAAACGCCTTCTCTCATCGTAAGATGACTGATGACGACGTGCTCATCCCTCAGGAGGTAAAGGAAGTTTCACCGTGGATGGTAGTTGTTTACATACTCATTGGTGTTGTTCTCGCGCTTTTCACCTTCAACCTTCTGATCCTTCCTGCAAAGATCAGAGCAGTTAACGCAGGCAACAACCAGGAGGTCATTGCATATACAGACAAGCTTTCTGTTTCAAACAGCAGAATAAACGAACTGGAATCACAGTATGCGGCACTGGATCAGCAGTATCAGGAAGCAGCGCTTCAGATCCAGCAGTTCCAGAATGCAAACGAATCCTTCATGGGTCAGTACCGCGCACTTACTCAGATAAACCAGGCCTACGAAAGCGGAGATATAGTTCTCGCGGCACAGCTTTATACAGGACTTGATTCATCACAGATAACCGATGACAACCTGATGTCACAGTTCCAGAACATTAAACACATCATGGAAAGCTCCGTATACCAGCAGCTTTCTGAAAAAGCCACAAACGAATGGAACGGTGGAAATCAGCAGAATGCGGCCGAGCTGTATCTTCTCAGTGTGACCATCCGTGAAGAGCCTGAGAACATGTTCCTCCTTGCAAGACTCTATCAGTCTATGGGACGCTCTGAAGACGCCAATACTCTTTTCGACAAGATCATAGGCTCATATCCCGAGTCACCATATGCCGAAAGAGCAAGAGGTATCCGCGGCTATTAATTTTGAGGTAAATCACATGCTTAATGTTGAGAAAATCCGCCTTATGGCACAGCTTTCCATATATGAAAGAAAAGAAGGCAAGGAGATCCTTGAAACGAGCAGACATTTCAAAGGAGATTATATCTCCCGAAGACTCCTTACTTCTGCCATTTACTATACTCTGTGCTTTATACTGATAACGATAGTTCTCACCATCATAAATCTTGAAGAAGTGCTTTTGCATCTGAACATTCCTTTCATCATGGCATCACTTCATACCATACTGTTCATATACCTCATCGGTATGGTGATCATGCTGCTCATCGCATATGTCAGATACAATGCAAAATTTGACTCTGCCCACCGTAAAAGTCTTTTCTATGCCGCAAAGCTGGATAAGCTTCTCCGTATGCAGGAGAATGAGGATGACATTCTGGATATAACAGAAGATGAGTCAGAGTATTACAAGGAGACAGGCGGCAGGATCAGGATATACGATGATAAACGGAACACATGGGAAACCGTAAAGCCCAGGTTCCACACCATAGTTAAACATGTGGGAAGAGAAGAGGATATAGACGAAAAGAATTCCGATCTTCATTACACACCTGTCCGTAATGGTTCATACCGCTCACAAACTCCGAAGGGCGGATGGCTGGACGAGCCTTCGGACAGCCGTTATTCAACACGGAAAGATTCACTCAGCACATCAGTCCCGCAGGGCGGATGGCTGGATGAAGATCTGGAAGACGATGACGATGACGGACTTGAGATCCTGAGCATCAACAGGAAAGATAAATGAAAGGCATGGCATATAAATGTTACGAGTAAAAGAATATCTCCAGAAATTCTATACAGAAAATGATTATTGGACATTGCCGGTGGTGAAGGCTGTTACAGCATTTTTATGCTTCCTGACAGTGAACAGTCGTGTCGGATTCAGTGACGTCCTTTCAAACCCTCTGATAAGCTTCGCCGCTTCCATACTATGTTCATTTTTGCCATGGACATGTATTCCGGTTTTCTTCTGTTTATTTATCCTGGGCAATGCTTACGCCGCTTCCCTTGAGATAACCCTCGTGGCTGTGGTGGTGCTTCTTCTGGCTTCACTTATACAGTCAGCCTTTCGTGCGGGAAACGCCGTACTCATTGCGTTGGTTCCTTTATTCTTTTATATACATATCCCTTATGTTCTTCCGATTATCGCCGGATTATCATTAGGGCTTATGTCTATAGTACCTATATCCATAGGTATCATGCTTTATTATTTCATTGAATATATGGCCGGACACACAGCCGTAGCTGCAGCCCAGGGAGACATCACTGCCATGGCTACAGCCTACGCCGGACTGTTCGGTAATCTTTTTAAAGACAAGGAAGCCATCGTTGCCATACTGGCTTTCGCTCTTTGCGTGGTGGTAGTTTTTATCATCAGCCAGATTCCATTCGACGAAAGCTGGATCGTCGCTGCCGGAGCAGGTATCCTGACAACAGCCACAACTACCTTTTTAGGTCATATGCATTTCGGACTGGAGACCTCATTTATCGAGATGCTGCCGGGACTTCTGCTTTCCTGCATAGTCTCCATAGTATATGTCTTTGCATTCCATGCCGTGGATTACCAGCGTACAGAACGCCTTCGCTTTGAAGACGACGATTATGTATATTTCGTCAAAGCCGTACCTAAATTAAAATCAGAAAACGAGGATGATTGATAATGCCTGAATTCCTTTCAACGATGCGGAGTTGGTTCAGTTTACTGCCGCCGTTTTATTTCACTAACTTTTTGGAAATAATCATACTGTCAGTGATCGTATACGAATTCCTTCTCTGGATAAAGAACACCCGTGCCTTTGAGCTTCTCAAGGGTCTCGTTGTTATAGGCGCATTTATCGTTGTGGCATGGTTTTTCAAACTCACCACCATCATGTGGATCATCGAGAAAATATCCACCGCATTCATCATCGCCGCTGTTGTAATTTTTCAGCCCGAACTCAGAAAGGCCCTCGAGCAGCTTGGAAGCCGTAACTTCATCACCAGCCTTTTTCCGAATGATGCGGAAGATTCAAGTCTTAATACCATAAACGAGATCATTAAAGCCACCTTTGAGATGGCCAAAAAGAAGACCGGTGCTCTCATAGTCATCCAGCAGGAGCAGTCCTTAAATGAGATAGCAGAGACCGGAATCCTTATAAACGGTATAGTCACCTCTGCGCTCCTTATCAATATTTTCGAAAAGAACACTCCACTCCATGACGGTGCGGTTGTCATCGTAGGAGATCATGTTGTATCAGCTACCTGCTATCTGCCATTGTCCGATACCGAGATCTCCAAGGATTACGGTACACGTCACAGAGCAGCATTGGGAGTTTCCGAGACCTGCGATGCCATCACCATCGTAGTATCGGAGGAGACCGGCAGAGTTTCCGTTGCAGTCAACGGAGCTTTGAAGCGGGCAGTAGATGCCGACGCTCTTCGCGGAATGCTTCCTGTTCATAAGAAGGAAGAAACCACCGCTGAGATTCCTCGATTCCGTTTCTTTAGAAATAACAGAAAGGAGAAAAGGGGATGATCAAACGTTTTTTCACAGAGAACATTTCGCTGAAATGCATAAGCATTGCCCTTGCCTTCGTTATATGGATCATGGTCGTGAATGTTTCCAAGCCTGAGACCAGTGATACCAAAAGTGTTCAGCTGGAGGTAAAGAACCAGACTATTTTTGAGGAAGATTCCAAGACATGGAGTGTGGACAGGACCAATGTTAATATTTCATACAAGGTCAGAAGTGATGTCCGTTCAAACATATCCAGCTCCGACTTCCACGCATACATAGATCTCTCTGATTACAGTATCACCGGATCCGTACCTGTTTATGTCGAGGTTCTGAACGGAAAAGATACCATAATCGACGATGTGGAGGTACATCCTTCCGTTGCCAAGGTCACCATCGAAAACGTTCAGAAGAAAAAGTTCGATATCAAGAAGCAGACCATAGGAGACCCGAAATCAGGATACAAGGTCGCAAATATCATACTCAGCCCTGAATCCGCATATCTGACAGGTCCGGAATCAGAGATAGGAAGGATCTCTTCCATTGGAGTAGAGGTTGATGTATCCGGCATTTCCTCCAATCAGGACGGAATCGCCAGACTGACATTCTATGATGCAAACGGAAATACTCTCAACAACCTTAAGGAAGTTTCTGCCAATATCGAAGATATCAACTATTCAGTGACCATCCACAAGGAGAAGAGTATAAATCTTCTTTCATCCGTTTCGGGAACACCCGCTGCAGGATATCAGTATGAATCCACTACGGTTTCTCCCGACAGCGTGACCCTTGCGGCCTCTCCCGGAATAATCGAAGGCATGACTGTTTTCGAGCTTCCGGAGATAGACCTTAATGGTGTTACTGAAAGTGTCAATGTCACCTTCGATCTTTCCCAGTATCTCCCTGCAGGCATAGAGCTCGGAGACGAGCAGGACTCTCAGGTCAATGTTCTTGTCCGTATAGAGAAGCTGCCTGATATGGGTGATAACCCCGCTAACGGTGGTCCGGCTCCTGCACCCATGCCCAACCAGCCGGGAGGACCTCTTAACGGAGAGCCTGATAATCAGGAACTGAAACCTCAGCACGGAACCGATGGTCAGTCTTCTCAGAACAACACAGAAGCTGAGCCTTCTGTCTCCGAAGAGGAAACACAGAGTCCCGAAAGCAGCGATGCAACTGAAGAAAAACCTTCTTCAGAAGAGAGCAGTTCAAATCCGAATCAGTCCAAAGAAAGTTCATCAACGGAGAATACGCAAAATTGATAATGACCGATTTAAAGATCTTAATTTTTTATACAGCAGCCTATATGATGAGCTATATAACAGGAAGAGCGGAACTATCCGCTCTTTCTGCTATCTGTCTTACAGGTACGGCTGTATTTTTTTATTACACGGAAAAGAAGAGGACAGGAGAGCTTTTGAATCTGAGAGGTCTTATGGCTCTTGGTATCCTTGGCGGTGAAGGCATCGCCAGATTACAGCTCAGCAATCTGTCAACCGTCTGGACAGATTCCACATGGATCTCGTTTTATATTTTCTATCTGGTGTTTTATGTAACATCAGGTATCGCAGAACATATTCTGGAGACTCGTTTTTCCGGATTCAGCATTAAACTGCTATCTAATAAGAAAAGAAATCCCGAGCTGTTTTTTAAGGCTGTGATCATTTCAGTGATACTAATTTCATGGGGCGCATTTATATATGAAGCCGTAAACCTGAAATTCATACCTTTATTCACTGTAGATACTCCACATGCATACAGTTACTTCCATCTGAAGGGTATTCACTATTTCACCACCCTTGCCGTACTGCTGCCGGCCGTATCCGTTCTTTACCTTGAATACAGAAAGAAACTTTCACTTAAACCGGATGTGATCTCTGTACTGGGTATCTTTCTTCCATTACTGCTGAGCGTACTTCTGGTCTCCAGATTCCAGTTTATGTTTGCGGCCATACTGGCTGTTTTTGCCGCCGCTTCCTCCGGAAGACGATACAAGATGTGGCAGGCTGCCGCCATCTTTGTACTGATGATTGCGGTATATGTGACCATCACCATAGCCAGGGCCCATTCCGTGGAGTATTTAAACGGGATCTTCGAAATGAAGAATCCGAATACTCCTATTTTCATAACCCAGCCATACATGTATATCGCCAACAACTTTGACAATTTCAATGTCATGACACAGCAGCTTACCATCCATTCAAACGGAATAAAGATGCTGTATCCGTTTCTGACATTGACAGGTCTCAAGTTCATGAACCCCGATCTTGCGGTTGGTTTTCCTCTTTTCACCACAAAGGAGGAGCTCACAACAGTGACTCTGATCTATGACGCATGGTATGACTTCGGTCTCCCCGGAGTGATACTTTTCGCACTGGTCCTCGGAACACTGACCGGCTTCATTCTTTTTGAGCACAAACGGGATACAAATCCCTTTGCAAAGCTCATATATGTGGAGCTTGCATTCTATTTTTCGGTTTCATTTTTTACCACATGGTTCTCAAATCCGGCTACCTGGTTCTATCTTGGCTTCAGTGTATTGTTCTATCTGGTTTATTGACAAAGCAAATTCGCGGAAATATAATTTTATGGTAGAATATTTTTTCAGACATTTGAAAAGGGAGATAAACAAATGGAGAAGAATTTGATGGCAACAGAGGGAAAGGATGAGGCTCTTAAACAGTCCTTTGCCGAGATCAAAAAAGCTGCTACAGAAAAGAAAGCAGAGCCTAAGACAGCAGCTAAAAAGACAGATACAAAAACAAGCGCCAAGGCTCCTCAGGTAAAGGCCGCTGCAGAGAAGAAGGAAGAAACAAAGACTGCTGCAAAGAAGCCGGCTGCAAAGAAGACTGAGACAAAGACAGCTTCCAAGGCTCCTGCAAAGAAGGTTGCAGAGAAGAAGCCTGCCGCAAAGAAGCCTGTTGAGAAGAAGCCTGTTGAGAAGAAGGCTACCGCAAAGGCTTCAGTATCAACTTTTGTTACATTACAGATCAACAATCAGGATTATGATCCTGCAAAGCTTCAGGAAGAGGCAATCGCCGCTGCACAGAAGATCAAGGCTGATGTAGAAAAAGTTGATGTTTATATCAATGTTGCCGAGTCAGCAGCATACTATACCATCGACGGTAAGGGAAGCGCTGACTACAGAATCGACCTTTAATCAGTACGTTTACTAAAAACGGTACCTTTATGTGTACCGTTTTTTTATTTTCGAGCAGGTTATCCTGCTCGATTTATTTAATTTCAAAATACGCCGAAAAACATTATGATATCGGCAAAAACATCACAGAAAGAGAATATATGTCCTTATCATTACCACAAGAATTTTTAGACCGTATGAAAGAACTGCTTCCGGAGGAGGCAGAGTTCAGTTCATTCATAAAAAGCTATGAAGATACTCCGATAAGAGGTCTGCGCCTGAACCTGAAGAAACTTCTGGAAAACGAAAGCTCTCAGGATCCTGATGCCATAACCTACGAGAAGCTTGTTTCCGGCTGGAACCTTACTCCTGTCAGTGATGCAAGCTATGCCATCTATAATGGAAAGAAATATTATCGAGAGTTTTACATGAATGAGGAAGAGCTCAATGAAAGAGGCATCAGGCCCGGCAGGCATCCGTACCATGAAGCCGGTCTCTACTATATACAGGGGCCGGAAGCCATGCAGGCTGTGACACATCTCGACATAAGACCCTTTGACAGAGTAGCCGATCTCTGTGCGAGCCCCGGAGGAAAATCCACACAGGCCGCCGATATGCTTTCTCTCGACGAAGGAGGCTTCATTATTTCAAATGAATACGTTTCTCTCCGTGCCAGAACCTTAAGCTCCAACATCGAAAGAATGGGCATAGGCAATGCCGCTGTCCTTAACGAAGATACCGGAAAGCTTGCACAGTTCTTCCCTGAGTTTTTCACAAGGATCATCGTAGATGCTCCATGCTCAGGTGAAGGAATGTTCAGAAAAGACGAAACCGCCATAAAAGAATGGTCTCCCCAAAATGTACGTCTTTGCGCAGAAAGGCAGAAAGAGATAGTGACCAATGCATACCGCATGCTGTCACCGGGAGGAAAGCTTTGTTACTCCACCTGTACCTTTGAAAAGGAAGAAGACGAAGATATCCGTGACTATATATTGGAAAGTTTTCCGGATATGAAGCTTATTTTCGAAAAGCGTTTCTGGCCTCACATAGACAAGGGAGAAGGTCACTACGTCACAGTTTTCCAGAGAGACGGAAGAGACCCTTTTGAAGAAAAAAATATTTCCTTCGATCCTGTCATCACAGGTCCCGACAGAAGCATTGGCATACAGGACCTTTCGGAAAAAAAGCTGAAGGATCAGATATATCTGATTCCCGACATCCTGCCGGATCTCGGAAGGCTGAAGGTCTTCAGAACAGGGATACTTAAATCAACTGATTTGAAAAAGCGCATAGAGCCTGAGCACGCCCTCACTCACGCCATCCATATACACGATGAAAAAGAGCTGTCACAGTTTGAATTTACTGTATGTAATTACAGTTCCCAAGACCCCTATGTTGAACAGTATTTAAAGGGAATGCAGATCCCGGCTCCGGAAGGCATGGATAAAAAGGGTTGGTGCATAGTGGCCTGTGACGGAACGGCTCTCGGTCTCGGAAAGCTGGTGAACGGTCAGATAAAGAATCATTACCCAAAGGGACTCAGGTTCCTCTGATACGGGATAAAACCTGTAAAACATAGAATCGCCTATCCTTTTTTGAAGCAGTATTGATATTGCCTATGGTTGCCATATTTTTGTACTATACTTAATCACTATTGTTCATGATATTTTGACGCGTGTTGTAATCATAATTTTCTACACCGTTATGTTTTTATCAAAGAACATTATCACATTTTGACAGCAAACAGGCTCAAAAACGCCGTTATTTTATTAACAATATATATAAAATGACGTAAATTCATGTTGAATTATGTATTTCTTTCGTATACAATATATTCGACATAAACCGGGGTAAAAAAACCCCTTGTTTATATATGAAATGGAGGATAAAAAATGGATAATCAGTCAACATCATCAGCTATGACAAGAATTCAGTCATTGCTCGATGAGTTCAGCTTTGTTGAGATCGGACGTCTTGTTGAAGCAAGATCAACAGATTTCAACCTTGCTGAGAAGAAAGCACCATCCGATGGTGTTGTAACCGGCTACGGAACTATCGACGGCAACCTTGTGTACGTTTATGCACAGGACGCTGCAGTTCTCGGCGGTTCAATCGGAGAGATGCATGCCAGAAAAATTGCCAACATTTACTCAATGGCGATGAAGAATCAGGCTCCTGTGATCGCACTTGTAGATTGCTCAGGTGTAAGACTTGAGGAGGCAAACGACTCCTTATTTGGTCTTGGCCGTATCTACAAGAAGCAGACTCTCGCAAGCGGCCAGATCCCTCAGATCACAGCTATTTTCGGAAACTGCGGAGGCGGACTTACCGTTCTTGCAGGTCTTTCAGATTATGTTCTCATGGAGAACACAACTGCAAAGGCATACGTAAATGCTCCTGATGCTGTAATTGGTAACAAGGACGACGAGATCGCAAAGGCTGCAAAGCGCGAAGAGTTCGGACTTGTTGATTTCGATGGCACAGAAGATGAGATTTTCGCTCAGATTCGTAAGTTAGTTGCTGTATTACCAGGAAATAATGAGGACGGCGGAGTACTTGACGAGAACACAGATGACCTCAACCGCGCAGTTCTTTCTTTCGACACCCTTGAGGCTTCAGAGGCTGTTAAGCAGCTCGCTGACAACGGCATCTTCCTTGAGACAAAGAAGGGCTATTCAAAGGATGTTATCACAGGCTTTGCACAGATCGGCGGCGAGACAGTTGCCATCGTTGCAAACAAGAGCCAGAAGCTTACATGGAAGGGTGCAGACAAGGCTGCAAGACTTGTTTCTTTTGCCAATGCTTTCGACCTTCCTGTAGTATCTATCGTAGACGTAACAGCATACTGCAACTGTGAGTGCACAGAGAAGCATATGCCTACTATGGCTGCAAGACTTGCATATGCATACAGCAATGCAGATGTACCTGTTATCACAGTTGTTAAGAACGCACTTGGCACAGCCGGTCTTACATTCGGTGCCAAGGCTCTCGGCGCAGATATCGTATACGCTTACAACAATTCAAAGATCGGTGTTATGGATGCAGAGCAGGCTTCAAAGCTTGTTTGTGACGGTGACGCTGAGGCTCAGAAGAAGTTTGCAGAGCAGAATACTGCACTTGCAGCAGCTAAGAGAGGTTATGTAGACGAGATCATCGCTCCTGAGGAGACAAGACAGAGAATCGCTGCTTCTCTTCAGATGCTTGGATGGAAGAGCGTTTACAGACCGGACAAGAAGAACGGAACCGTTTAATGAGAGGAGACAGAATGAAACAGTGGTTTAGAAAAGCTGCTCTCTGTTTAGCTCTTGTATTTTCCGTTATCACACTTGCGGCTTGCGGAAGCACAAACAAGGAGACTGTTGAACCTCTGGATCCGACAGTCAAGAGTCAGCTTGAGCAGCAGGCAATGCAGTATGCAGAAAACAGCATCTATTCTCTTTCTGAGGAAACAATTCAGGAACAGATCGATTATGCATACAAGATAAAGGATGCCATTACATATAATGGCCTTACAAACTACAAGAACGATCTCGATCGTCTCGGAGCCTTTGTCAGTGTTGATAATGCAGAAGCTTCAAAAACAGAAGAGGGCTATCAGATCGTAATCAATTCAACATTCGAAAAGAGAGCACTTAAGCTTACACTTGGCATCAATGATATGTCAGGTTCAACAACAGAGATGACTTTCGAGCCTATCTACACCACAGCAGAGCTGATGGGTGATGCCGCAGGAAACCTCGTTGTTGGTATGGGCACAGTATTTGCAGTTCTCATCTTTATCGCATGGATCATTTCACTTTTCAAGTACATCAGTGTATTCGAGAAGAAGATGAAGGAGAGCAAGGAAAGAAAGGCTGCTCAGGCAGCACCAAAGGCTGCACCTGCTCCTGCAGCAGCTCCTGCTCCTAAGGCTGCACCAGCAGCAAGCGATGACACGATTCAGGCTGTGATCGCTGCAGCTATCGCAGCATACGAGGCAGATACAGAAGGCGCTGTAAGCACAGAAGGTTTCGTACCAGGACCTACACTTAACAACAATCTTCGTGTTCGTCCATTAAGAAACCGTTGCATCTCAGCTGCACCTGTAGAAACAGCAGTTGCTTCAGCTCCTGTTGTTACATCAGTTGCACCTGCAGCAGTTACTCCTTCAGCAGCTCCTGCTCCTAAGGCAACAGGCACTCAGGGTTCAATCAAGGTTGACGCTCCTATGCCTGGCAAGATCCTTGCTGTAAAGAAGAACGTAGGCGACGCAGTTAAGTCAGGCGAGTGTATCCTCGTACTTGAAGCCATGAAGATGGAGAACGAGATCGTTGCTCCTCAGGATGGTACTGTAGCTTCCATCAACGTTTCAGTTGGTGAGGCAGTAGAGTCAGGATCAACACTTGCAACTTTAAATTAACATGGGCATGGCCCTTTCCAAAATGAGAGGTAAATAAAATGAAGAAATATACTATCACAGTTAATGGCGTCGCTTATGACGTAACAGTAGAAGAGGGTGGCAATGCGGCATCTGCTCCTAAGGCAGCCGCTCCTGTAGCAGCTGCACCAGCAGCCGCAGCAGCTCCTGCTCCTGCAGCATCAGGCTCACAGGGTTCAGTAAAGGTTGAGGCTCCTATGCCTGGTAAGATCCTTGCTGTAAAGAAGAATGTTGGTGATGCAGTTAAGTCCGGCGAGGCTATCCTTGTACTTGAGGCCATGAAGATGGAGAACGAGATCGTTGCTCCTCAGGATGGTACTGTAGCTTCCATCAACGTTTCAGTTGGTGAGGCAGTAGAATCAGGTGCAACTCTTGCAACTCTTAACTGATCAGAAGTTAAGTAATTGCATTATGTTGATTTGATTTGCTGTGGAGGTTATTAAAATATGAACGCATTACAAACATTTTCAAACCTGCTCCAGCAGACAGCTTTCGTAAGCATGACATGGGGAAATATCCTGATGATCTTCGTCGCATTTATTTTCCTTTATCTTGCGATCGCCAAGGGATTTGAGCCGCTTCTTCTGGTTCCTATCGCTTTCGGTATGCTGCTTGTTAATATCTATCCGGACATCATGCTTGAGCCGGAGAAATCAATTAGCGGAACAGGTGGACTTCTTTGGTACTTCTTCCATCTTGATGAGTGGTCGATCCTTCCATCACTTATCTTCATGGGTGTAGGTGCACAGACTGATTTCTCACCGCTGATCGCGAACCCGATCACATTCCTGCTCGGTGCCGCTGCTCAGTTCGGTATTTACTCAGCTTATTTCATGGCTATTTTCATGGGATTCAATGGAGCTGCAGCCGCAGCCATCTCCATCATCGGTGGTGCTGACGGTCCTACTTCCATCTTCCTTTGCAACAAGCTCGGACAGACATCTCTTCTCGGACCAATCGCTGTAGCAGCTTACTCCTACATGTCACTGGTTCCTATCATTCAGCCTCCTATCATGAAGGCTCTTACAACAGAAGAAGAGCGTAAGGTTAAGATGCCTACACTTCGTCCTGTATCAAAGCTGGAGAGAATTCTCTTCCCTATCGTTGTTACAGTAGTTGTTTGTGTACTTCTTCCTACAACAGCACCACTTGTCGGTATGCTCATGCTCGGTAATCTCTTCAAGGAGTGCGGTGTTGTTAAGCAGCTCACAGAGACAGCATCTAACGCAATGATGTACATCGTTGTTATCATGCTCGGTACTTCTGTAGGTGGTGCAACATCAGCAGAGGCATTCCTCAATGTCGATACATTGAAGATCGTTGCTCTCGGCCTTATCGCATTTGCATTCGGTACAGCTGCCGGTGTTGTAATCGGAAAGCTTATGTACGTTCTTTCTGGAAAGAAGATCAACCCTCTGATCGGTTCTGCCGGAGTTTCAGCCGTTCCTATGGCTGCCAGAGTATCACAGAAGGTTGCTGCCGAAACTGATCCTACAAACTTCCTGCTCATGCAGGCAATGGGTCCTAACGTTGCCGGAGTTATCGGTACTGCCGTTGCAGCCGGTACATTCATGGCAGTTTACGGTGTTAAGTAAGTAGAGGAGATAAAATGGCTAAAGTAAAAATTACAGAAACAGTACTGCGTGATGCTCACCAGTCATTAATTGCAACTCGTATGCCGAGTTCAGAGATGGAGCCGATCCTTGATAAGATGGATCAGGTTGGTTATAACGCTGTAGAGTGCTGGGGCGGCGCTACATTTGATTCATGTCTTCGTTTCCTTAAGGAGGATCCTTGGGAGAGACTCAGAATGATCAAGAGCCACATGAAGAACACAAAGCTTCAGATGCTTTTCAGAGGTCAGAACATCCTTGGCTACAATCACTATGCCGATGACGTTGTTGACAATTTCGTAGAGAGATCAATCGCAAACGGTATCGATGTTATCCGTATTTTCGACTGTCTCAATGATATCCGTAACCTTGAGACTGCTGTAAAGGCTACAAAGAGAGAGGGCGGCCACGCTCAGATCGCACTTTGCTATACTCTCGGTGATGCTTATACACTTGATTACTGGGAGAAGCTTGCCAACGACGTTGAGAGTCTCGGTGCTGATTCTCTCTGTGTCAAGGATATGGCAGGACTCCTTCTTCCACAGGCAGGTTACGACCTCGTTAAGGCTCTCAAGAGAGGAACAAAGCTTCCTATCGAGATCCACACACACTATACATCAGGTATGGCTTCAATGACTTACCTTAAGTGTATCGAGGCAGGTGCTGATATCATCGATACAGCATCAACACCTTTCGCGCTCGGAACATCACAGCCTTCAACAGACGTTATGGTCAAGGCTCTCGAGGGTACAGAGTACGATACAGGTCTCGATGTAAACAAGCTCATCGATGTATCCAACTACTTCGAGCCATATCGTGAGGAGTGCCTGAAGTCAGGTCTTCTTTCAACAAAGGTTCTTGGTGTTAATGTTAACACTCTCAGATATCAGGTACCTGGCGGTATGCTTTCAAACCTTATTTCTCAGCTTCACCAGGCTGGTAAGGACGATCAGCTTACAGAGGTTCTTGAGGAAGTTCCAAGAGTTCGTAAGGACTTCGGTGAGCCACCTCTCGTTACACCTTCATCACAGATCGTTGGTACACAGGCTGTTATGAACGTTCTCATGGGTGAGAGATACAAGATGGTTCCTAACGAGTCACGTAAGCTCGTTGCAGGAGAGTTCGGACGTACAGTTAAGCCTATGGATCCTGAAGTAGTTTCAAAGATCCTTAAGGGTGCAGCTCAGATGACAGACCGTCCTGCTGACCATATCGAGCCTCAGATGGAGAAGTACACAGAGGAGACAAAGCAGTATGTAAAGAATCCTACAAAGGAAGACGTTCTTTCATACGCTCTCTTCCCTGCAGTAGCAAAGGACTTCTTCGAGTATCGTAATGCTCAGGAGTCAGGTGTAGCAGCAACAGCTGCTGACAAAGCCAACAAGGCGTATCCAGTTTAATAGAGACTGATTTATCCTTTTTAAAGAGGGTGCCGGATTCCGGCACCCTCTTTAATTTTATATGCCAAAGTATGGGCATGAGAGCCCAGCACGAATCACATTTATCCGGCTCATTTGATTATTACGAATCTTTGTCGGTTATCTGAATAATTCTATTTTTCGTTGACGGTGATAATTGCTGATTTTATATTGTAGAAGTAGTAAAATTATAAATACTTTTGAAATTTGTTCTATAAATATACAAGGGATAGGATAGGGGTCATGAAAAAAATGAATTATAGACGGAAACTTCATAAAGCGGGCGCATTTTTATCAGCGCTCAGTATCTTTATGTCGGCACCGGCAACATCTTTTCTGAACAGCGCTGCCGTTGCACATGCGGAATCCACAACAGTTATTTCCGGAAGTAATGTAAATGTACGCTCCGGAGCAGGAACCGACAGCTCCATCGTCACCTCACTTGGAAACAACACACAGGTAACTGTTATGAATCAGGCCACAGGAACCGACGGAAATGTCTGGTACCAGATCTCATTTGC
The DNA here is from genome assembly GCA_000513555.1 of Lachnospiraceae bacterium JC7. Lineage (GTDB taxonomy): Bacteria > Bacillota > Clostridia > Lachnospirales > Lachnospiraceae > Oribacterium. The sequence continues at coordinate 192,523 of ALYD01000001.1, read as the reverse complement.
AGGCGGAAGCGGATATGTTCGTTCTGACTTCGTAAAGTATCAGGCTACTTATACAACTGATGCAAACTTCGAAGACTACCTCACACAGCAGGGCTTCCCCGAAAGCTATAAGCCGGGTCTCAGACAGCTCCATGCACAGTATCCAAACTGGGTCTTCACAGCTGAGCAGACTGGCCTTGACTGGTCATATGTAATTCAGTCCGAGTTACAGGGAACAAACAGTCTCATCGAAAAAACAGTCCGTTCATCATGGAAGTCCACAGACCCCGGAAAGTTTGACTGGACCACATCAACATGGCCCGGTTTCGACGGTGCCACATGGGTAGCAGCTTCTCAGGGGATCCTCGAGTACTATATGGACCCGAGAAACTTCCTTGATGAGAACTACATCTTCCAGTTCACCGCTCATAAATTCGATCCTGCAAAGCAGACTCTTGACGGTCTGAAGTCCATGGTTCAGGGCACCTTCCTCGAAGGAGCCGTTACCGTAGATTCCACAAGCAACCTTTATCAGGCTGCTCTTCAGTCAATGTATGCAAATGCAGGAAACACTGCAGCCGCAGATACAGCTTCAGCGGCAACAGATGTTACAGGCCCTACAGTCGCAGATTCCATATCCGATCTTGTGAACTCAGGAATGAGCTCTGATGAAGTGGTCATCGCATATGAAGCACCATCTGCCGGCGGTGATTCTTCACATTATGTTTCAGCTGTTGTTCCTGTATCGGGAACCGCTGACGGTTCATCCACAGATTCTACCTATATAGTAGACGCAACAGGTACAGGAACCGATGCTTCAGCCGGACTGGTTTCAGGTCCTACAGTTGCCGCAGCAGACAGTGCAGCAGCAACAGATGCTTCAGCAGCTGCAGCAAACGGCACAGCAGCCACTGACAATTCAGCTTATTTACAGGCACTCGCCCAGGGTTCAGGTACCATGACAGTAACATACTCCGACATCATCATGGAAGCCGCACAGATATCACAGGTCAATCCATATGTTCTTGCGTCCATGATCATTCAGGAGCAGGGCACCAAGGGAACCAGCGGTTCTATTTCAGGTGCAACAGGATACTATAATTTCTTCAATGTAGGTGCCTATGCTGCAGGCGGCATGACAGCTGTAGAAAGAGGACTCTGGTATGCATCCCAGGAAGGAAGCTACAACAGACCATGGAACTCCATAGAACGCGCCATCATCGGCGGAGCTCTTTTCTACGCCCAGAACTATGTAAACGCAGGCCAGAACACCCTCTATCTTAAGAAGTTCAATGTTCAGGGCTCGAACATGTTCAAGCACCAGTACATGACCAACACCCAGGGTGCAGCGGAAGAGGGCAAGAAGCTTGGAAAGGCCTATACCCAGACCATGAGAAACGATGCCATCGAGTTCTTCATCCCTGTATATACAAACATGCCTGAAACAGCATGTCCTATGCCTACAAAGGACGGTAATCCGAACAACAAGCTGGCTGCTCTTTCAGTAGACGGTTTCGCCCTTACACCGGGCTTCAATATGGATACCGAATCCTACACACTTATCGTTGATCCTTCCGTATCATATGTTAATGTTTCTGCCGCAGCCATTCACTCCGGCGCAGCCATCCAGGGTGCAGGCCAGGTAGCATTGGCACAGGCCTCCAACATAATTCCGGTAACTGTTACCGCGGAGAACGGAGATCAGAGGACCTATACTATAACCATCAATAAGGCCGGCGGCGGAATGTACAGTTCCGACCAGGCAGCCGCAGCATCAGCTGACGGCTCTGCAGCCGGTGTTTCTGTTCAGATTGAATCATCAGATGCTTCTGTTTCCGTTTCTTCGGAAACAATCGAAGCTAATTTAGTTGAAGTTGGCGTCGGTCCATTGTAAAATAAAGCGATATTTATAAAACATAAAAAAGAGGTTTTCATGATTCATTTTAAATATTTTATAGCGACTGCTGCACTTTCAGCCCTTTTGTCTCTACAGGCATTGGCTGCTACAGCTTCAATTTCATTTTCAGATCCGTCTGTAACAGTCGGTTCCGAAGTAAATGTCACCATGAAGGTTTCCAGTACAGACGGAACCCTTTCCAGATCTGACATCACACTTGGTTACGATTCAAATCTGCTCCAGTTCGTAAGCGGAACTGATGCAGAGGGCGGTGCAGGAACAGTACGTGTAAAGGGCGCCACAAACGGAGCCGGAACAGGAACTCTCGAGTACAACCTGAAGTTCAACACCCTGTCCTCAGGAAGCGCATCCATCAAACTTGCGAATTATGAAGTATACGATACCGATGAGGCCATCGCAGAAGTAACACATCAGGGCTCATCTACAGTAACAGTTTCTTCAAATTCAACATCAGCAAACAACGCACTTTTATCTAGTCTTCTGGTATCTCCGGGAACTCTGACACCTGAGTTCTCAAGCACTATCACAGAGTATTCAGTTATAGTCGGCACAGATGTAAACACACTTGCCATCAATGCTTCAACCGAAGACGCAGGTGCAAGTACATCAGTAAGCGGTAACGAAAATCTCAACATGGGTGAGAACACAGTTTCCGTTACAGTAACCGCCGCTGACGGCATGACTCAGGCTCAGTATATCATCAAGGTAAACAAGCAGGAGGGCGGTCCTAATGCTGACGACGCTCAGACAGCCAACTCACAGACTGTAAACGAAGGCGTTAAGCTCAGCTCAAAGGAAAAGACCATCACCATCATGAATCCGGGTTCAGACGTTGAGATTCCGGTTGGCTTTGCAGAGAGCACCATCGACATCGACGGACATCAGGTCAAGGGATGGGTATGGAAGGAAGATACAGAGCATCAGTACTGCATAGTTTACGGTATGAATGATGCCGGAGAGCTCAATTTCTATCGTTATGACCTGTCAGAGAAGACCATCCAGAGATATTTTGAGGATCCGGTTGAGGTAGATACAAAGAAAAATGCAGAGAAGTACCCTGAGGTAGTTGAGCGATATGACAAGCTCGTAGCACAGTACAACAGCATGTTCATCCTTGCATGTGTACTTGGCGGACTGGTACTTATACTCTTCATTTTCGTGATCGTTCTTCTTACACAGAGAAGAGGATCTTCACGTACAGATTCATTACGCCGTCCGGGTTCACAGGAGCCTAAGCGTTCATCTGCACCTGAGAGATCTGAAGCAGAGAAGCTTGATGAGACCATAGCTCTCGATACATTAAGACACACCGGTCCTATCGAAACAGAGGACATTACAAATCCTGATCTCGAGATGACCAGAGTTATCACCAGAAAGGACAAGCATAAGCTTGATAAGCTTTCTCTTGCCGAGGAAAAGATCGCTGAAGAAACTGGACTTGATTTTGAAGATCTCGATCTGGACAGTGATGAGGATACAGAGGTACAGGCTGAAGAAGATCTCGGTGCTACAAAGGCTTTCGACTTGAGCAATGAGTGGAAGTCAGCAAGCTCCCTTACAAAGTTCGCAAGCTCAGTGGCTTCTGCAACAGCTGATGATACATCAGAAGAGGAAGAATCCAAAGAAAGCAACGGACTCGATATAGAGGATCTTTGATTTCAGGACATTATAAACAAAATATGGATTCACTTACAGCAGACGTCTTCTCAGGCGTCTGCTGTTTTCATAAACATACTTAACTTCAGATAATGAAAGCGGACCTTGCGGGGATCTCGCCCGGACTGTCTCATATATAAAATTTATATGAAGCGGTATACAGTGAACATTGATTAAATCCTACAAATGTTCTAGAATATCTTTTATGAAAGGTGGTAAAGCATGAATCAATTTACTATTCAGGCTCAGCGTTCTCTTCAGCTCGCTATCGAAGCTGCAGAAGAGCTCGGGCACAATTACATAGGAACTGAACATATTCTGCTTGGTCTTCGTAGAGAAGGCACAGCAGTGGCTGCCAAGGTATTACAGTCAAACGGCATCGACGATGAACGCATTAAGGAAATGATAGCGAAATTCATCTCACCTGATAACAGTGTTGCCATCACTGACCGTGCAGGTTACACACCTTCAGCCAAAAAGATCATGGAAAATTCCATGCAGGAGGCTATGCGTTCCGGCTCCAGACTCGTGGGCACGGAGCACATACTGATCTCTCTGCTTAAAGATACAAACTGTGTGGCTTCAAGGATCATCGCAACCCTCGGCGGAAACGCTCAGCGTATGTACCAGCAGATCATGGCTGTAATAGGCGATGACATCATCGTTGATGATCGTTCATCCCGTCAGGCACAGCCAGCAAAACAGTCTGAGACACCAACCCTCGATCAGTATTCGAGAGATCTGACAGAGATGGCCGCCAACGGAAAGCTGGATCCTGTCATCGGACGTGAGTCAGAGATCATGAGAGTCATTCAGATCCTCTCCAGACGTACCAAGAACAACCCTTGTCTCATCGGTGAGCCCGGTGTAGGTAAGACAGCTGTTGTTGAGGGTCTCGCTGAACGCATTTTCACAGGAGATGTTCCTGAGACCATCCAGAACAAGCGTCTCGTTACCCTGGATATCTCCGGCATGGTGGCAGGTTCCAAGTACCGCGGAGAATTTGAGGAGCGTATAAAGAGAGTCATCGCAGAAGCTCGAAATGACGGAAACGTACTTCTTTTTATCGATGAGATACACACCATCATCGGTGCAGGAGGCGCGGAAGGAGCATTGGACGCAGCAAACATCCTGAAGCCTGCACTGGCAAGAGGTGAACTGCAGATCATCGGTGCCACAACTCTCGACGAGTACAGAAAGCACATCGAGAAGGATGCAGCTCTTGAGCGTCGTTTCCAGCCTGTAACGGTGGACGAGCCATCAGAGGATGAAACCTACGACATACTGAAGGGCATCGCTCCGAAGTATGAGGAGCACCATCATGTTGTTATCGACGATGAAGCACTCAAGGCTGCCGTATCACTGTCAGTACGTTACATTAACGACAGATATCTTCCGGACAAGGCCATCGACCTCGTGGATGAAGCGGCTTCAAAGATCCGCATCAATTCATCAGGTGAACCACAGTCCATAAAGAAGCTCCGTGCACAGATAGAGGCTCTGGAAGCCGACAAGGAACAGTGCATCCGTAAGGAAGATTTCGAGGGTGCTTCAGAGATCAAGAAGAAGCAGGAGCAGAAGAAGCAGAAGCTGGATAAGGAATTCGAGAAGTGGCAGAAGGATAAGGAAGAGAATATGCTTCATGTCACAGAAACAGATATCGCCAATGTTGTCTCCGAATGGACAAAGATCCCCGTTCAGAAGCTCACAGAGGGCGAGACAGAGAAGCTGATGCGTCTTGAGGATACTCTTCATAAGAGAGTCGTAGGCCAGACAGAGGCTGTTTCAGCCGTTTCCAAGGCCATAAAGAGAGGAAGAGTCGGACTCAAGGATCCGAAGCGTCCTATCGGTTCTTTCATGTTCCTGGGACCTACAGGTGTAGGTAAGACAGAGCTTTCGAAGGCTCTGGCTGAGGCCATGTTCGGTTCTGAGAACAACCTGATCCGAGTTGATATGTCGGAGTACATGGAGAAGTACAGCGTCTCCAAGATGATTGGTTCTCCGCCAGGATATGTCGGTTATGATGAGGGCGGACAGCTCAGCGAAAAGGTACGCCGCAATCCTTACTCCGTAATTCTTTTCGATGAGATCGAGAAGGCTCATCCTGATGTACTGAACATACTTCTTCAGGTACTTGATGACGGTCACATCACCGATGCGCAGGGCCGCAAGGTCTCCTTCAAGAACACCATCATCATCATGACTTCCAATGCAGGCGCCGAGCAGATCGTGAGCCCTAAGCGTCTGGGATTCGATACCGGTGACGGTTCTGCAGAGAAGGACTATCAGTTCATGCAGAGCAGAGTCATGGATGAGGTACACCGCATCTTCAAGCCTGAGTTCCTGAACCGTATTGATGAGATCATCGTATTCCATCAGATCACAAGGGACAATATGAAGGACATCCTCGACATCATGATGAGAGATGTCATCAACCGTGCAAGCACTCAGATGAACATCCGCATCAACCTCGATGCGAAGTCCAAGGAGTGGATCATCGAGAAGGGCTTCAACCCCAAATTCGGTGCGAGACCGCTTCGCCGTACTATTCAGACAGAGGTTGAGGACAAGCTTGCTGAGGAGATACTTGACGGTAAGATTCCTGAGAATTCAACTGTAAAGATCACCGTTGATAAGGAAGAAAATGTCCTGAAGTTCACCGACAGAAGTAAGCCTGAGGCAGCTGCAGAAAAGAAGCCTGTAAAGAAGGCCGCAGCAGCGCCGAAGAAGACTTCAACCAGAAGGAAGAAGACTACTGAACCTGTTCAGGAAGCGGATACAGAGACATTGGAAACAAAGTGAGTATTACCGGGTCGGCAGGAGCCGACCCGATTTTTATAGGTATTATTATGGCTAAGATCACATCAAAATTTTATTGTAAGGAGTGCGGTTATGAATCTGCCAAGTGGCTGGGTCAGTGCCCCGGCTGCAGAGCGTGGAACAGCTTCGTGGAAGAACCTGTTGCAAGTACCTCCGGTACGAGATCCTTCTCAAAATCCTCAGGCATACGTCCCGCGCGTCAGAAGCCTGTCCGCATAGACGAGATCGCTCTTCAGAAGGAAGACCGACTTCCAACAGGATTTAAAGAGCTGGACAGGGTCCTGGGGGGCGGAATAGTGGTAGGCTCCCTCGTGCTTCTTGGAGGAGACCCGGGTATAGGTAAATCCACCCTGCTTCTTGAGGTATCAAGAAATCTTGCGGCTGATGCGCAGAAAAAGGTCCTTTATGTATCCGGCGAGGAAAGTCTCAAGCAGATAAAAATGAGAGCTGAACGGATCGTAAACATCAGCGGCGACCTTAAATTCATGACTGAAACAAACATCGAGAACATAGTCGCGACCATTCAGGAAGAGCAGCCGGATTTTGTGGTCATCGACTCCATTCAGACCATGTACACGGAGACCGTGACTGCAGCTCCGGGTTCCGTCAGCCAGGTCCGTGAATCATCAGCTCAGCTCCTTCGTCTCGCCAAGGAAAACGGCATCGCAGTCTTCATCGTAGGTCATGTGACGAAGGATGGTAATGTTGCCGGTCCGAAGATCCTCGAACATATGGTGGACGTGGTCCTTTACTTCGAGGGCGAGAGCAGCGGAAGTCTCCGTATCATGCACGGACAGAAGAACCGATTCGGTTCCACAAACGAGATCGCCGTCTTCGAAATGGAGGGTTCCGGTCTCCATGAGGTCCTGAATCCCTCAGAACTGCTTCTTTCCGGCCGCCCGGTGGGTGCCTCGGGTTCAGTTGTTTCCTGCGGCATGGAGGGCACCAGACCGCTCCTTATGGAGATTCAGGGACTGGTGGTGCAGAGTGCATTTAACCTTCCGAGACGTACCACAAACGGTATAGACTACAACCGCCTGAATATGCTCATCGCCATCATTGAGAGGCGCCTTAATCTCGAGATCGGCAAGTACGATGCCTATGTCAATATCACAGGCGGTCTCCGCATCGCTGAGCCTTCCATGGATCTCGCCATCATCATGTCACTTATTTCTTCCTACATGAACATCGAGATAAGCGACGACATCATGATCTTCGGGGAGGTTGGTCTCTCAGGTGAGGTCCGTGCCGTATCCAATGCAGAGCAGCGGATAGAAGAGGCCATACGCCTCGGTTTCAACAAGATAGTCATGCCTGCATACCATGCGAAGAAGTTCAATGACAGGAACCTGAAGGACTGTGAGCTCATTCCGGTCAGAAACATTCGCGATGCACTGCAGATCATGAAGAAGTGATTTTTTGACACCCGTATAACTCGTGACAGATTATGTATGGAACTGTTATTTTGCCGTTTGTTACGCCGAAATAATAGTATGCAGATTATCAGTCACGGGTTATGTCCCATGGATCGGGGCGCTCAGGGAGGTGTTCAAGAATGGAATTCTCTATCTTGTATTCGATAGTACGTACAGCTTTTTTAGACAGTTTTTTTCTTACTTTGACAAGTATCGTGGGATCATACGGACAACTGTTCCTGATCACCGGTATCCTGATGACTGTTTTCAAGAAAACGAGAAAAACAGGCATCGCACTTCTGCTTTTATATTTCGGGGTACTGCTTTTCGGACAGCTTCTGTTGAAGAATCTGTTTAGCCGGCCGCGCCCATGCCAGATAGATCAGACATTTGCTTTACTGATTGCAAGACCCACAAGCTCATCATTTCCTTCCACCCATTCATCCTGGGCCTTTGGTGCGGCGACAGTAGTTTTTTTGAATTACAGAAAAGCCGGTGCAGTATTATTTATCTTTGCAGCGCTGATAGCTTTCAGCCGACTGTATCTTTTCATGCATTTCCCGACAGATGTCCTTTTCGGAATCCTCATGGGAATCATACTGGGGATAGCAGCAGTAAAACTTAGCGATCGATTCGTCAACGTACTCGCTGCGAAGAAGTCGGAGATATGATGGATATACAAACAAAAAAGGACTTTCAGATTTCTCTGAAAGCCCTTTATTTCTGCCCTTTTAAAGAGCAGGGGTTGAGGGATTCGAACCCCCATGAGCGGTTTTGGAGACCGATATCTTACCATTGGATGAAACCCCTGTGTGTCGCTTTCTTTAGGCGACTCGTATAATATACCGATTTATTTCGATTTCGTCAAGCACTTTTTTTAACTTGATTTCGACTACAGATAAAAAAATAATCATGGTATACATTGAATACCTTTTTCTAAGGATATGATTATGGTTTCTTGTTAGCTTTATAAAGATAAGGTTGCCGCATTAAAATCTTATGGATCTTGATATTATCGAATAATATTTGACATTATTTTTCCTGTTTTTAAGTCGATCCTTATATATGAGGGTCAATATACAACTCCACCAGCTTATGCAGAATACAAGGATCCCGAAGGAACTTATGTGCCTGTTGAAGGGGTTTATTATGTATCGGATGAATACGGTAATATCATGGGCACATATTTCAGGATATATGATGACGTCAGAAACCACATTAATTATTCTCAGTGGTAATCAGAATCACTATACACTCATGACCATGATATCCGGTGAAATGAGCCCTCACATCTAAATTTAAAAATATATCGTTGATCCCATTTTTGTACCTACCGATTCCTATTATTAACCGGAGGAAGTTATGATAAATAAATTGTATCGGATTATTCTGCGGGCAGAAGCATTAGCACTATTCTTAATTCTGTTTTCCATGACAGCTTTCGCAGGGCAGACTTACTACTATTCATACACTATAATGCCAGAAGAGCCACCCTATATAGATCAGGAGTATAAGAGAGAGCCCATAACTGTTTCACCAAATCCGGACGGAAGCTGTACTGTAAAGGATAAATATTCAACCGTGACACTGACAAAACAGGAGGACGGTTCATTTTTCGGCATGACCCAGTATATATCCTATTCACTTAATAATGATGAACTTATACTTGGCTACGATGATCCAAGTGCAGACGTCTTTTCATTATCACCGGATACGGAAGGATGGATCAAATTCAACGATAAATGGTATTATCTTGGCGAAGACGGAAAGGCCATCACCAATCAATGGGTAGAGAATTTCTATCTTGGAAATGATGGAGTCATGCTGGCAAATGCATGGACACCGGATGGTATGTATGTTGGAGATGACGGATTATGCATTGGACATTATCAGCATTAGAAAATTCTCCACAGAATCAGTTATGGCAGTATAAGCAAGTACCTTCATAATCATAGGGTTTTAAGAATGTCTGTGATTTATAAACGTATTTTATAAATTTATATTTTGCAAATCATAAACCAAAGACTTTCAGGACTCTGAAAGTCTTTTTTAATTTCATATCTTATCATGGCGATCGTGAATTATAGTGCTACAATATATAAAGATTTTTGTATAGAAAGAAGGTATGATTATGAAATTTGAAACTCTTCAAAAGGATATGATAGCCGCTATGAAGGCCAGAGATAAGGCGAGAAAGGATGCTATTTCTTCACTTATTTCAGATGTGAAAAAGGTAGCGATAGATGCCGGAAAAAGAGACAATATCGATGATGAGCTGGTAAATCAGGTAATCATCAAGTCTCTGAAAACTGCAAAGGAACAGATCGATACCTGTCCTGATGACAGAGCAGAGCTTAAGCAGGAATATCAGTTCAGATATGACGTAATTAAGGAATATGCTCCTGCCATGATGTCAGAGGATGAGATCAGAGCATTTATCAGCGAAAATTTTGCCGATGTAATCGCAACAAAGAATAAAGGCGCTATCATGAAGGAAATCATGCCGGCCTTAAAGGGCAAAGCAGACGGAAAGGCTATCAATATGATAGTTGCTGAGCTTTGCAAGTAATCAACAGAATCTATTAGAGTCCTGCGAATAAATCGCAGGACTCTTTTTTTGATAGATATAACTTCTTTACTCAATTTCAATATATAATAGCATATAAAGGTTTATTGGATTCAGGATTAATATCACAAGAAGAGTTTGATAAGAAAAAGGCGGAGTTACTATTACCATAAATTCTTATTAATATTATTTAGCAAAATTTTATCCTATTTATCTAATGTTTATTTACACTAGATGGAATAAGAAGATCGGAAAGTAAAATCAATCTAATAATGAGGATAATATGAGCTTAGATGATCGTGATTGGTGGCGTGAAGACCGGAAAAAGAAAGAGAAGTTATATGGTGGTGACTTTAGCCTCCATAGTAGGCCCAAATATCGTAAGATGCCCGATATAAAACCAAAAGGAACAGGAAACGGCTGCGGCAACGTATTTGCAACGATAATTGTCCTAGTTGTTATTTTTGTTGTTGCTTTAGCGTCAGGGGTTCAGATACCTGGTATTGGTTTGTTATCTGAAAAGAATTCAGTTCAATCTGATAACAACAATTCTATTATAAGTATTCCCGGAAAGATAACTTTTAAACGTGAAGTACCTTATAGGGAAATAGACATTAATGGCTCTTTTGTTACATTCGATTCCGGGGTGCCTACCAAAACAGTTGAGTTGGCGGAAGGTATTTCCAGAATATTACTCCAGAATGACAATCTTCTAAGGCAGTTCGTAGGGAACGGTTGGACGGTTCATCTTTCAGATCATGAGCTTAATGGTATTGGCGATGTAGAGCATCCGGCAGGATATACAGACTATAAAAATCGGTGTATTGTAATTTATGCTCCTCATTGCGAACATGTAATATTTCATGAATTTGGCCATTATTTCGCCTATATCTATGAATGCAATTTTGAGAACATAAAGTCGGAAATGGATGTGCTTTACAGAGAAGAAGCTAGAAATTTTGTTTCCTATAGGGGTGATCAAGAAACTAAATACGGTAAAAAGAATGTAAATGAATTTTTTGCCTGTATGTATGACAATATGGTACATGATGCCGATAGTTCGTATTGTCCTAAGACTGAGAACTATATTAAAAATTGCTACAATATTCTAGCGAATACAGATTATAAAGATATTTATTCTGTGAATTACGAATACAGAGTGAAGCTCGAAGAATTATTCCAGAACTATGGTGCAACATACACATTCATTCTTGATGGTGAAAGAATTGACCCTAAAACATATGACATACATGATTTCCCAACGAAGGGTTTTTCCTGTCAAGTTTCAGGAGCCAACGGTACAGGAACACTTGTTATACAGACTTATGATATAGAAAACGATAAGATAACAGCATAATGTAAGGTGACCTCCCGTACAAACAACGTCACTTGAAACGATAAATGCTATGGTTAACGATGGTCAGCATTAATAAGTACCTCCAATCATAGATTTCTATTACGGGATTTCTGTGATTGAGAGGTACTTTTTGACCAGATTGACATCTTATCATAATTATGATAGCCTGATGATAATATTAATGCTGCTTTATTTGGAGGTTAATATAATGAATATACGACCTGTTTCTGACCTTAGAAATAAATTTACAGATATAGAAAATGTTGTCAAAGATGGTGAACCTGTTTTCTTAACAAAAAACGGCTATGGATCAATGGTTGTCATGAGCATTGATGCTTATTCAAAGCTAACAAAGAATGTTGAACAAGCTTTGGACGAAGCTGATAAATATGCAGCAGCTAATCCTGAGAGATTAACGCATGATGAAGTTTTCGGCAAATTAAGGAGACAGTAAAGATAATCATATTTAATCGTTCAATTTGGTCACATATTTGGTCACCATCCCTGAAAATCCCAGTAAAATCAATGGTAAGATATCGGTCTCCAAAACCGCTCATGGGGGTTCGAATCCCTCAACCCCTGCTCGATAAAAGGGCAGAAATCAAGGACTTTCAGGAAACTGAAAGTCCTTTTTTGTTGTGTCGGGAGTTCAGTTCATGAAGGACGACGGATTAGCCAGAAACACATTTTACAAATATAAGAGAGACTTAAAGGCTGAGTTAGCATGATTACTATAGACCGTTACCTAATTGGTACGGTCTTTTTATTTTCCAAACAGGGGGGGAGGTCTGATTACAATAGCACCATATTTTCAATGCTTTCTCACAGGTGTTTCATTCACCTGACCAATGAGAAACCTAGTTCTGTGCATCATACATGGACTACTTATCTGATGCACTCAATGAATATAATTGTCTGAATCATGTAAATACACGCAGATGTGAGTTTTGGCTTGCATCTGCTTTTTCATTTATAAAGAAATTATGAACAATAAAGAATATGTTGTTTTTTTGAAAAAGCTTTATAAACAGAAAAACAATAGCCGATGTTAATTCCTATAGGGAAAGAACGGGGAAGTTCTTTTTACAGTTTGGGGATGTTTTCGCAGAAAGGAATTGACATTTTATGAGGAATGGGTTTACGTTTTCACAACACAGTAAGGTAAACTATGCCCTTTTTTCTGATAAAACTGCATACTTTGATGATGGATAACCGTCGGATTCTGACGGGGTAGGTATACCCTGTCAGGTACGGCGGTTTTATTGTATAAAAAAGTAAGGAGGGTTCTATATGAAACACGGAAAAACAAAGAGGAAAATATTAAGCATTCTGCTCAGCCTTGTGATGGTGCTGGGGCTGATGCCCGGCATGAGCCTGACAGCGCTGGCGTATGATAACAATCCCTATGACAGTCTTGTGAACACCACAACGGAAATAACTTTTGACAGCAAGACTTGGTATTTGATTGAGGACGACTCCACAGCCGCTAATGCCGGAACTGTAACGCTGCTTGCAAAAGAATGTGTTGGTTCATCACAGTATAATGCAAACGGAAGCTTTGTTGAATACAGCAATTCTACAGTGAAAACAGCAGTAGATAGCTGGTATACGGGTAATAATATTATTTCAGCTGATGCCAAAACAGCAGTTAGCGGAAGCGGAATGTTTCTTCTGACAGAAGATCAAGCAACAACAATCTATAACGCCAATCCAGATGTTTTGAAGTGTTCTAAGGCTGACGGAGCTGATGATAATGCGTGGTGGCTCTGCTCGCGCGCCTACTTTGATTACACTGCGGCGTGCGTGGGCGGCGTTTCTGGCCGTGTCAATGGTGCTGATGATGAGGGCTTCAGTGTGAATGGCACGCTTGGTGTCCGCCCCGCTTTAAAGCTTGACCTGTCGAAAGTCACTTTCGCATCTGTCAATCTGTCCGGAGGCGCAAATGCAACATCCAGTGGAGCGAGTTATATTACAAATACTTTCTTTTTGAATGGCACCGTTCCTGCGATGACAGACGTAACCTACACAGCAGATGCAGGCTATACGTTCCCTGAATCAAGTGATCTTTATAAAGAAACAAACGGGATCACTGTTGCCAAAACCAGCGATACAGTAGTGACGGTTTCGGGTACACCGACAGGTGTTGCAGACATTACAATCCCAGATGCGAAGCAGGCTGCAACGGTTACCAAAGCGCCCACAGCAAAGAACCTGACTTACAACGGCTCTGCACAGGAACTTGTGACGGTGGGAGAAGCGTCTGGCGGCACAATGCAGTATGCTCTCGGCAAGGACGCATCAACCGCGCCGACGGATGGCTGGTCCGCTGACATCCCGAAGGGCACCGACGCAAAAACCTATCATGTCTGGTATATGGCAAAAGGTGATAACACTCACAATGATAGTGCTCCCGGGGTTGTTTCGGTAACCATCAAAGAAAACACATCAGCTCATACCCATACAATTAAGCTGGTTGGAGCAAAAGATCCTACATGTACAGAAGATGGCTATGATAAACATTATGAGTGTACGGAATGTGGTAAGTGGTTTAAGGATTATGGTGGACACTATCTGATGACAGAAACAGAAAAAGCTGAAATAACTAAAAAAGCCACAGGACATAAATGGGACAGTGGTGTGGTAACAGTGGAACCTACTTATGATGAGACCGGAATAAAGACTTATACATGTTCAGTATGCGGTGAAATAAAGGAAGAGACCATACCAAAGAAGACCAGAAGCTATTCAAATGACAGCAGCGACAGCGGAAGCAGCGGCGATGGATCAGGAAGCTTCAGCACACAGAGTCTGGATGTGAATGGAAATGCTTTTGGCGGTCCTTCAGCCGGACATCAGCCGGATTCAGGTATGCCTGTAAGTGACAGAGGTGGAAACTGGGGAAGCATAGCCAATAACTGGAGCTATACAAAGTCAGACGGAACACTTGCAAAAAATGAATGGCTGAATCTTGAATATAACGGACATACCTACTGGTACTTTTTCGATGGTAACAGCACCATGCAGACCGACTGGTTAAATTACAACGGTGCGACCTATTACTTCGTTCCCGATATGGACGGATGGTGCGGAAGAATGGCAACAGGATGGCATCAGATAGGAGAAAAGTGGTATTACTTTGAACAAACAGCAGGTGCATATCAGGGCGTTATGTACCGTGGTGCTGTCACACCTGACGGACACATAGTAGGCGCAGACGGAGCATGGAACGGAGTAGGAACAACTCCTGAAAGTTCCGCACAGACAGGAACTACTGCAAGCGGCACTTGAAAAGAAGATTTAGTCAGTAGCCGGTCAGCTTGGACTATTGGAGCATGACCGGTTGCCATAAATCAGTGTAATAGAAAAGACTAAGTGTTTACGTTATAAAGAAAGGTCAATCCATATGAAGAAAAAATTATTGAAGGGAGTAGGAATTCTGGTCATGGCGGGATGCCTCATGACAACCATGGTTAAAAATGTCGGAGCTACTGAGAATCCGGCAAATGATGTGGTGAGTGAAGGAAATACTTCCGATTCGGGAGATAAAAATGATTCGTCAGATACAAATGACGGAGCAGGCGCAAAAAATGATGATTCCGGAAATACCGAAGGCGGATCAGGCAGTGCAGATGATGCCGATGGAAACGGTTCCGGCAGCGGAAACAGCCAGGACACAGCAGGCGGAAATGGTGGCGGTGGGGCAGGCGATTCATCAGGAAACAATGATGACACATCCGGTGATTCATCCGAAAACGATAAATCAGAGGATGAAAATGACGATACTTCCGGTGACAAGAAGGATGCAGATTCCGAAAATGTAAATTCCGATTCAGATAAAGCAGATGCAGATTCAAACATAGAAGAAGGACAGGTATCTGACGAGTCCGGGGATCCGGAAGAAAAATCCGGTGAAGAAGTAAATGATGGTGATGTTACAGAGGGCGAGACATTAGAAGAAGGCGAAAAGGAAAGTGAAACTGAGCCTGAAGAGACACTGCCTGAAGAAACATTACCGGAGGAAACATTGGCGGAGACAACGGCTGCAGCTGCGGCTGCACAGAAGGTGAAGGAATCAGAGTATCTCACCATGGAGGATATAGCAGGAACCTGGACCATCGACGATATAACCACCTACAAATTCAATACTGACGGAACAGGAGCCCTCATTCTTCCTAAGAATAAGTACAGTTTTAAGTATACCCTCAAGGAAAACGAGCTGAAGATCGACTTCGAAAACAAGAAGCTTAGAGACAGCACCTTTAAGGTATCCATGATGGACGGAGTCCTTACCCTTCAGTGCACAGATGAGTACTTCGAAAACGAGTTCACTCTTGAGAAGATTGAGGACTAGATATCTTAAACCACGTAAAAAATAACAATTTTTACAGCCTATCTTTTGAGAAGTTAATATCAGTTCAGGTTAATACTGTAAAATCTCAACCCCTGAGAAAGCTCGGCACTGTACCGAGCTTTCTTTTTTGTTTTTACTAATCGGATCATTTTGATTTAAAGTAATAGCTGTAAAAGCCGAACATACTACAACATACTGTACAAACACCGTCACTTGAAACGATAAATGCTATGGTTAACTGTCCGCAGCTACACTTGCCTTAATTAGGCAGGCAGTGCGTTCCCAAAGTATGACATTTTCACTGAGAGATTAACACATGATGAAGTTTTCGGCAGATTAAGGAGACGACAGTAAAGATAATTACATTTAGTTATTCAATTTGGTCACATATTTGGTCACCATCCCTGAAAATCCCAGTAAAATCAATGGTAAGATATCGGTCTCCAAAACCGATTACGGGAATTAGAATCCTTCAACCCCAGTTCTTATTACCTTTTTCATAAAATGTGAAACTACGCTAGATTCTCCCTCATAAAATGTGATAAGCTTTATTATCCTGATACAGGATTATCGGTATCCGCATTGGATGCTGAAGTTCAAGAAGATTTAAGGGTAAATAAGAAAGTATGAAAAACTATTTTAAACTGATTGCAGCATCTGCTGCGCTTTGTATCATGGCTGAAATTTCAGCTTGTCCTGCATACGCAGAGGGAGCAGGATGGCAGTCTCTTAACGGGGCCTGGTACTACATAAGTCCTGAAACTCTGACATATACGACCGGCTGGATTCAGGATGGCGGAAAGTGGTATTATCTGGATCCTGCTACGGGAGTCATGCAGACCGGATGGGTGTATATAGACAACGGATGGTATTATCTTAATCCGAACACTGGTGGCAGCGCTGCCATGGGCGGATGGGTCCAGTCCAACAGCGAATGGTATTATCTTGGCGCTGACGGAAAAATGTTGACCGACACTACCACACCTGATGGATATTATGTGGACTCTCATGGTGCCAGACAGGAATTTACCGGTGACAGCGCCGAAGATCAGGATGGCGTTGACAACGACGAGCTTAAAAAGAATACATGGTATCAGCCGGAGAATACAGATTTTTCCAATTCTTACAGGTATGCTGTGACCGATGAGCAGAAGGCCAAAGAAGAACAGGTAGTAAAGAACTTTCTGAAAAAGAACATCAAGGCAGACATGAACGATTTTGAAAAGGAGATGGCTGTCGCGAGATTTCTTCAGAAGAAATGTAAGTATGATTATGCCGCTTACAGAGGCAGCTTTGAGAAACACAAGCTGTCTTACTGCTCTTACAATGCTCTCGTTAATGGCAAAGCCGTTTGTCAGGGCTATGCAGAAGCATTTCAGGAGCTATGCGAGTCGGCAGGTCTTTCAACCCGTATAGTTTCAAATTCCACTCATGCATGGAATCTTGTAAAACTGGACGGAGAGTGGTATCACGTAGATATAACCTGGGCAGACGATGATACGAAGGGCCAGAAGGGTCTTTCCAAAGGATACATAAATCTGACAGATGATCAGGTCTCAAACATCGAGCACCATGAAACATGGGCAGCAAGTTACTATGATGTACATGGAACAGGTGAACTTCCGACAGCAGATGGCGATAAGTACGATGTTTATATGACCAATGATTACATAGAAGAAAAAAACTGGTACAGTGGATATGACGCCACATATAAATGTGAAGGCGGAAATTACGAATACGAATATGAATATGAGTATGACTAAGCATATAAAAACTTTTCTTAAAATCGCAGGAATAACATTAATTTCTGCGCCGGCAGTTCTTATCGCATTATTCATTATTATGGAGATCGTTGGGATCTATGTAAATCACTCGGCGACGGATAAGCAGACAGCTCAGTTAAAGGAATACGTTGAGACGCACATTGATGATGCTGACATAATAGATGTCTATTCAGAAACCGGTAATACTACCGGTACCAGCAATCATGTTGATTGCTTATCACGTATCACCTTCGACACAGAGCTTCAGGAGCCGGCTCTTACCGAAATACTGGACGAGCAGTATAAGTATTATGAGCTTGACAGAACAGAAGATTCCTATACCCTTACTGTGGTCACAGAAGCACCCTTCTGGGATAATATAGAAGGACATTGATAAAATAGCGATCATAACGAAGAGCGTCTCATTTGAGACGCTCTTTTCAATTTTTTGAATTTGTATCGATTTAAGGATATAATCTGATTAGGCTTTCTTCAACAGATCAAAATAACAGACGTCACACTAACTATACGCAGTGGAGGATAGAATAATATGAACAGAAAAGAAGATATCGTTGGCACATCCGGAGCATATACAGAGATCCCTGTAACTGAAATAGAAGATATATGTATAGGCCAGACCGAGAATGCAGAAGCAGGGACAGGTCTTACCGTTTTTATCAGCAAAAACGGCATGCCCGCAGGACTTGATGTCCGTGGCGGCGGACCGGCTTCACGTGAATCCGAGCTTTTGAAGCCCCTTGCAGTGGCACAGGCTATCCATGGCATCGTGCTGGCAGGAGGCAGTGCTTTCGGACTGGGAGCAGCCGATGGTGTCATGGAATATCTTGAGAAGAACGACATAGGCTATGATACCGTTTTTGCCAGAGTCCCTCTGGTGGTTCAGTCCGATTTATATGATCTCTCAGTAGGTGACAGTAAAGTGCGACCGGATTCCAAAATGGGCTATGAAGCTGCAAAGCTCGCATGTGAATCACCGAACTATAAAGACGGTAATTTCGGTGCCGGCTGCGGTGCCTCGGTAGGAAAGATGGCCGGCATGGACACCTCCATGAAATCCGGAATAGGAAGTTATGCGATCCGGATCGGAGAATTGAAGATAGGTGCTGTTGTAGCGGTCAATGCTCTTGGTGATATATATGACTGGAAGACCGGAGAAAAGCTTGCCGGACTTCTCACTGAAGACAAGAAGGGATTCCGGGATACCCTGGAATATATGGCTCAGGATATCTCATCGAAAGAAAATAAGTTCACAGGAAACACAACTATCGGTGTCGTGATCTGCAATGCCTCTTTCAATAAGACCCAACTCTGTAAAATTGCGGGAATGGCCCATGACGGTTATGCCCGTTCCATAAGACCGGTACACACAAGTGCAGACGGCGACAGTATATATGCTGTTTCAGTAGGTGACTTATCGGCAGATCAGGATCTGGTAGGCTCCTTTGCCGCTCTGGTGATGAGCGAAGCCATAAAGAGAGCCGTGATGAATTCAGAATCCGCATATGGTCTGATCTCTGCAAGCGATCTCGGAAAGTAAAAAGTCTTTGGGATCATATTTAAGAACATAAAACATCAAAAAAGAGGTTGGTATATGAAAAAAATTCTCGGAATCATTTCGGCTATAGCGATGCTTTTAGTCTCAACTTTTGGCTGCAGTTCAACTGTTTTTGCCGAGCCTGCTGCAAATACGGAAACATTTCAGACGTCTGCACCCTCTGCCGATGAAGGTGAATTCCGCGGAGTATGGTTTTCGTATCTTGACTGGATGGAGATGCCCACAGAGCAGAAAGCATTTCAGGCGAAAACCGATGAGATCATGGAGGATATGGTGAAAAAGGGCATGAATGCTGTTTTTTGCCATGTCCACAGTCATTCTGACAGTTACGGAAAAAAGCTTACGACATTTCCCGAGTCAAAATTTCTCAGCACCGGGGAATCAGCTCCTGAATTTGATGCGCTTTCATACATGATAGACAGTGCACATAAACACGGCCTTTCTTTTCATGCATGGCTGAACCCGTACCGTGTAACAGGCTATATGAAAAAGTGGGAGGATGTTCCTGAAGGATCTTTCCTGAAGTCATGGCTCGATAATGGCAACGTTCTTCTTCACGATGGAGATTATTATTTGAATCCATCCAGGAAGGAGGTTCAGGACCTGCTGGTGCAGTCTGTCACAGAAGTTGTGAAAAACTATCCGGTAGACGGCGTCCAGTTTGATGATTATTTCTATCCTTCACTGACAGAGGGTCAGCCCTTTGACCTTGCGGATTATGAGGCATCCGGTTCTTCCATGAGTCTTGCAGACTGGAGAAGGAACAATGTCTCCACTCTGATCCATCGCGTTCACGATGCTGTCCATGAAGCAGATTCCTCTGCAGTTTTCGGCGTAAGTCCGGTACCTCTTTTGTCCAGTCTTCGTCATGAGAAAGCCTATTATGTGGATATAGATCTCTGGCTGCGTTCAGATCAGTATGTGGATTACATTCTGCCTCAGCTGTATCACGGCTTTGAGGCAAAAAAGGGTGATGGCAATGCTTCTCCCCAGGCTTTTGCGACCTGCCTTTCAGACTGGATAGAGCTGAAAAACGAACTCCATAGTCCGGTGAAACTCTACATCGGTCTCGCTCTTTACAAGTGCGGCACTGACAGCTGGGACGGAAATGAAACAACGGAGTGGCTTCGTTACGATGACATTCTGGCGAGGGAAGTTATGTATGCCCGTTCAACCGGAGAAGTAAGCGGATTTGGAATCTTTGCATATCAGAATTTTGATGATGAAGAAAAACAGAAAGAGATAAGTAATCTTTCAAAAGTATTCACCTAATTTGAACCTTATAAATTTACAGGAATCTTTACCAAAGGAACCATAAGCATAATATGAATTTAAATTTTTTTGTACCTAAATCAACCGACGCAGAAAAGATAGCGCCCTTCTTCTATATGCGACCGAACAAGACCTGCGACAGCGGAGTCCTGGATACTTTTCTCTGGAGAGACTATTACGATATTCATGTATCCATAGCGGATGATAAGGCTCTGCTTTTTCTGATGCAGAGTAAGGGAGAATACTTTTCTGCCATGCCTTATTGCAAAGAAGAAGACCTTCCTCACTACTTCGAAGTCATGGAAAAGTATTTTAATAATGTACTGAAGAAGCCGTTAAAGATATATCTCGCTGACGAAGAAGCGGTAGAAGCATTGGCACTGAAAGAGAACAGCAGATATCTCGTCAGAGAGGAATTTGATTTAAAAGACTACCTCTATAGCGGTGATGAATTAAGAAATCTTTCGGGCAAAAAATTCCATAAGAAGAAAAACCTCGTCAACAAGTTTTTCAGGGAATACGAAGGAAGATGGGAATACAGAAACCTCAGCTGCAGCGACAGGGAAACGGTTCTGGAGTTTCTCGATAAGTGGTACGAAAAACGCACGGAGGATGAAAAGGAAACTGAAGATACTCTGGAATACGAAATCATGGGTCTGCACGAGATGCTGAAAGACTGTTTTTCTCTCAAGGAGTTCAGAGCCGGCGGAATATTTATTGACGGTCAGCTTGAGGCCTTTTCAATCGGAGCGCTGAATCCAAGTGAAAATATGGCCTGCATAGCCATCGAGAAGGGCAATTCGGAATTTCCCGGAATCTATCAGGTCATAAAC
Organism: Lachnospiraceae bacterium JC7; assembly: GCA_000513555.1. Classification (GTDB taxonomy): domain Bacteria; phylum Bacillota; class Clostridia; order Lachnospirales; family Lachnospiraceae; genus Oribacterium. The sequence goes on along the minus strand of ALYD01000001.1, from coordinate 171,017 downwards.
CAGCAGCTTCTGATACATGAATTTCCGGAGGCGGATATCATAAACCGTGAGGATGACTGTGGCCTGCCGGGACTCAGAAAGGCCAAAGAGAGCTATAATCCCATCGGGTATGCGAAAAAATATATGGTTCTCCAGAAGGATTTCGAAGGCTGGAAGGAAGAGACCACCGACAGATACGAAGCGGAGATCGGACAGATGTCCGACTCTATGGATGCCCCATATGTATTGACTGATATAAAACAGAAATACGAAACCAAAGCCCTGTACGAAGAGGTCTTCCCGGAAGATAAGGGACGTTTCTCTGACTGGTACTATGAGGACAGATGCCGGGACAACATCATCGTCAGCATGAGATCTGACAGTGATGTTATAGCCATGGCGCACCTCAATCCTTTTACAGTCTGCAACAGGAACGGACAGACAGCTGAAATATACTATATCTATGCCGTTGCTACGAAAAAAGAAGAGCGGAACAAAGGATACATGACTTCCGTTTTAAATAAATGTTTTGAGATCCTGAAGGATAAAGCTGTCCCCTTTTGTTTTCTCATCCCTGTGGAGGAGTCCATCTATACACCCTTCGGGTTTCACAATGTTTCAAAATTCACACCTGAGCGGATCCCGGACTTCGACGATGTTGTCTCAAATTATGACATTTACCTTAGAGAGGACGAGGAGTATCTGAGAAGAGCTCTGATAGAGGATGAGTTATGTGAAAATATGGAAGAGGCCCTTCCTAAGGATCCAGTCATCATGGTTAAGATCATTTCCGAAGATGCCTTTGCAAAGTTCAGCGGTCTTTCCACTGATTCCACTGAAGACGATATGATCAACTGGCTCAGGAAACAGAGGATCTACATTTCAGAATCTGTTTAAATGTCTATTTGCATACCGGCATAAGCTCAGATATCCTTATGTTTAATGACAAAAAAAATGTGTTATTCACTTATTCCTTACCGTAAGCCCGCCGAAAGTTTTTTTTAGAATCAAATTAATATATGGAAGGAGTATTTGACTATGAAAATCACAGGTTTTTGCCCATTGATCGTAACAAAGGACCCGGAAGCGGTAATGAAGGTTTTTGAAGAACTCGGCTTCGAAAGACGTCACACGAAGACGGATATCGAAGGCGGCACCGTCACCAATTTTTCCATGAAGGATGCCAATGGATTCCGCATCAATATAGCTGCATCGGAAAAAACAGAAAGAGACCTTACTTCCATGAGTATGAATGTGGATAATTTCCAGGAGGCTTATGATTTCCTTATTTCCAAGGGCTACGTTAATCCTCGCGGAGATAAGGTAACAGACACAAGCTCCTCAAGAGCAACTATGCTTATTTCTCCTTCAGGCTTCCCGATCACGATTTCCGAGCACATAAAGAAGGATAAGGAATAATCGCTTTAAGATCATATGGATTCCTGCCGATGAGACCGTAAACCCATATTTTTTTTGAGAGCGAAATCAAGTCCCTGCACCATGCCTTAGAAAAGTGTGGTACAGGGACTTTTATATTTCACTATGGGTTACCGACGATGATATCAAACAATTTTTTATATTCATCTATGAGGTCATAGCTTCCGTCCTCTGAAGCCCATGAAATAGTGAGGCTTCTGAGAGCATGATAAAGTATAAATACTATTTCTTCAGGATCTTTCGGGTTCAGGATCTCCCCGGCTGACTGAGCCTTTTTCAGAAGCTGAACTGCCAGATCAAAAAGATACATCTGCTGCGGGAAATGAACTCCCTGACTGTTCTGAATAGTCAGTATATAGACCTGCTTCACTATGTTCGGACCATATTTCACTGCATTATCACAGTAGACCTTCATAAGCTGCCACAAAATACTTATATTCTTTTCTTCCGAAGCAAAGGTATGGAGCAGGCGCTCAGCCTGGATGCCCCAGTACTTTACAACTCCGCCCAGAAGTTCTGCTTTGGATTCATAATGATAGTAAAAGGTTCTCTTCGTGATCTCGCATTTTCTGCAAATGTCCATGATAGTCACATTTTCATAGCCCTGTTCCTTAAACAGATCGAGAGCAGTATCACGAATCAGATCCCTGGTTGATGTCATGTTTGGTGTCATATGTTTTTTTCCTTTATTTTCAGGTTCCTCCATAGTGTACCCATCTGCATCAGAGATTTCAACGGGATACATCCAATATTGCCTTCGGCATTTTGCACAAAGCATAGTGTATTCATTTGTGATTTATTGCGATTGACCACAAAAGACTACTTTGTTAAATTTTTGTTATATGTGACCGCGGTAACATAGATGTGTTGCGCGAGTTACAACATTCATGTCTACATCAAAGAGGGGAGAGAAGAAATGAAAAAAGTTTTCAGAACATCTGCCGCACTTCTTATGGCGGCAACTCTGGCAGGCTGCGGAAGTACTGCAACACCTGAAGCAACCACCGCTGCTGCAACAACAGCTGCTGCAACAACAGCTGCCGCAACTGAAACAGCAGAAAATGCAGGAATCACAGGAGAATTCAGCGGAACAGGAAAGGGCTTTGAGGGTGATGTCACAGTTACTCTGAACTTAAAGGACAGCGTACTTGAATCTGCAGAGATCGTAGGAGACAAGGAAACTCCTAACGTGGGTGGTAAGGCCATCGAAAAGATCATGGCTGAAATGAATGAGCACCACACAGTCAATGTTGACTCTGTATCAGGTGCTACCTACACAAGCAAGGGTATAGAGGAAGCTCTCGCAGCAGCACTTGCAGCTGCCGGAATGTCAAAGAGTGACTTCCCTGAGATCGAGAAGGCTGAAGCAAAAACCATAGAGAAGGAAACCGATCTTCTTATCATCGGCGGAGGCGGAGCAGGTCTTACCTGCGGTAACGCAGCTCTTAATTCAGGTCTCAAGAATGTCACTATCCTTGAAAAGATGAGCTATACAGGCGGTGCCACATCCAACGCCGGAGGCATTGACGCAGGTCTCTCAAAGCTTCAGGAGGAAGTTGGTCTTACAGGGGACAGCGTACAGCTTATCCACGATGACATCATGGCTTCAGGCGAAGGTCACAACGAGGACCTTGTATGGATCATGGCTGAAAATCAGGGCAAGACCCTTGACTGGTTAAGAGATACAGAGAAGGTTCCGTTCAACGACCGTTACGGAAGTGACTTCCCTGAGCATACAGTTCAGAGATTCTTCGTATGTGACGGCGGTATGTCAAATGCCATGGAGATCCTCACTGACAACTTCACCAAAAAGGGCGGTGATCTGGAGCTTGAGACAAAGGCCGAGGAGCTCATCACTGACGATGAAGGCAAGGTCATCGGTGTTGTTGCCACAGACGCTGACGGTAACACCATTAACTGGAAGGCAGATGCTGTTGTTATCGCTACAGGCGGTTACGGTGCCAATGCCGAGATGATCTCAGAGAAGAAGGGTGACCTTCAGTACGCGGTATTCTACGGTGTTAAGTCCTCAATGGGTGACGGACAGAAGATGGGTGAAAAGGTCGGCGCAAAGATGCTCAACATGGGCTATGCAAAGATGTACCCTAACGGTATCTCAAAGGGCGAGGACACCATCGACGGTTACGCTACTCCGATGCCTACACTTACAACTGTAAATACAACAGGCGCTTTCTTCGTAAACAAGGATTCAAAGCGTTTCGTTGATGAGACACTTGCTTTCGCTGACATCAAGAATGCAACAACAAAGCAGCCTGACGAGATCATGTACATCGTTATGGATCAGACCGGCTATGACACATGGTCGGAGATGGTTTCAACCAACACTTCAGCAGTTGGTAATATCTCTATGGAGCAGCAGGAGGAGTTCTTCAACTCTGATTCAGACCATCCTACATTTGCAAGAGGAACCCTTAAGGAGGCTGCCGAGAAGGCAGGTCTCGATCCTGAGGCACTCGAGGCAGAGCTTAAGAAGTGGAACGAGACTGTTGAATCAGGAAAGGATGCAGAATTCGGCCGTAAGGCTCTTACAAAGTTCGATGAGAACAGCACAGTTTACATCATCGAGCAGAGACTCCGTTTCGCAACTACACTTGGCGGTTTTGACATCACAAAGAACTTCGAGGCTCAGAAGGAAGACGGCACAGTTATCCCGGGTCTCTATGCTATAGGTGAGGTAACTGCCGGCTGCAACGGAACTGAGGCTATCCCGGGCTCCATGGCTGCATGGGCAGTAACATCAGGCTATACCTGCGGACAGTATCTCGGAGAGATGCTTGGTAAATAATGAGAGAACTGATTTGAGAAATATTAACTGATATATCCATTATTTAAATCAAATTCAAAAAGGAATTGGTCACTGAGCCAATTCCTTTTTTTGTGGTTCCAAAGCTTTTAAAAAAGCTGCTCCTATTTGAATCATAAACCAAGAGCAAATGTTTTAGGGAACCTTGTTTTTTCAGATATAACGTAATCCTATTTGACCATGCTCTATATTTTAATATAATGATGTGAGTATTTACATTTAACAAAACTAATTCGTCCTTCGGAGGCAGTCATGAACAAGAAAATCCTGATAATAAATACAGGCGGAACCTTATCATCAGTTATGAAAGAAAGCGGGCTTGTTCCCGGCTTATCCATTCATGATATGCAAAAGGAACTCCACGTGGTTTCCGGCGATACCGAAATAGAAATAGAAGATTTCTGTTCTCTGGACAGTGCCAATATTTTCCCTGAGGACTGGAGTATTCTTGCACAGCATATAAGTGACAGAAGAAATGACTATGACGGCATCGTTGTGATACACGGAACAGATACCATGGCATACACTTCTTCCATGCTTTCCTTCATGCTCAGAAACATTAACATCCCTGTTGTCATAACCGGTTCCCAGCTTTCAATCACGAATCCTGTGGCTGATGCCATGGAGAACTGCCGCTGCGCTATCCATATGGCTGCAAGCGGAATTCCGGGAGTCTTTGTTGCCTTCAACAGAAAGGTTATGCTTGGATGCAGAGTATCAAAGGTTCGTTCCCTTAGCTTTGATGCTTTCGAAAGCATTAATTATCCGAACATCGCCACCATCAGCTCTCTTGGCATGAAAATAGATAATTTCGCTGTTCCTGAAAGAAGCGGTATATTCCAGCTTTCCAACAAGTATTCGGATAAAGTGGCCATGATAAAGATGTTCCCGGGACTGCACAGAAGCCTGCTTGAGTCCATAGCGGAACAGGGCTACAAAGGGCTTTTCATAGAGGCATATGGAATCGGCGGCATGCCGTTTCTGAAGCACGACTTCATCAGTACCCTTGATAAGCTTATACAGGGCGGTATGACTGTTGTCGTTGGAACCCAGTGCAGATATGAGGGCTCAAAGATGGACGTATACGAGACAGGAAGAAAGACTCTGGAGATAGGTGCGCTTCAGGCCCATGATATGACCGCAGAGGCAGCATTGACAAAGCTCATGTGGATACTCGGCATAACTGAGAATCCTTCGGAGATAAGGGATTACTACTCCATGAGCATCGCAGGAGAGATAAGAAAAGCATAAAAAGATTTTTCATGTTAAAGGGGAATGAGTTCTGAAAGAATTCATTCCTCTTTTATTAATATTCACGCCCTCAGGACGAACACAAAAAAGGGAGCCGCTACACATGCGACAGCCCCATATAAATCAATACACCTCAACATTATAATGCTGACCTCAGCAGCCTTTACCATCTATTCCGCAGGCGCCTGCATTTTCAACGACTTTTCCGCCATTGTCTACAACATATTTTTCCCAGTCAAGGATAACCTCCCTGTCCTCAGTAACTAACGCCGGAATTCCTATCTTACCTGTTCCCTTTATTTCATTGAAAACTTCATTGAGATCACGGATCTTCATAAAAACAGCAAGCTCCTTGAGAGATTCTCCGATGTCTCTGAAATCATATTCAAGACCGCTTTCATCGAAACTTTTCTTGCAATGAACGCAGTCAATGCAGTCTTTTCTTCCATATATCTTTATCATGTTTAGCCCCTTTCAAAAGAATTGTTTACAATTTATATAATGCTAGTATATGCATTTTGAAATATATATCAAGTACAAAGAATGAGACAACAAAAATCCCCCGTACCATGATTCATATCAGGTACGGGAATTTTTTTGTCATATTATTTGGGGGGACAAGAGAGTTAAGAACTCATCAGTGAGGCTGAACCATGATAGTAATCTGTTCATTGCTGCCGTTTACCTCATCATGAGTTATATGAGATGATTTGCGTAAATTAGAGTGCTCGTAGGCTGAAAGAACCACTGCGATTATTGCTATAGAAATGATTGTTGTCATGATCATACCTCCTGATTTTATTCTTTGCATCTGCGATTTGTTTCGCATCTCTTTCTTACAGTTCAAATGATAACACAGGTGTATTCATGCGTAAAATTCTTGTTTTTCCTGTTTATTCATTCCTCGTAAGAATGTATAATCAAATAAGAGGAGGCCCCATCATGACCGAAAAAGATATAGAACTGTTGACAGATCTTTCAGAGACCCACAACATCACACGATCTGCTCAAAGATTATATACAACCCAGTCCGCCCTGACTAAACGTGTTCAGAGCATAGAAGAGGAGCTTGGCTGTCAGCTTTTTATCAGATCCAAAAAGGGGGTTCTGCTGACACCGGTTGCAGAATCCATACTGCCTTTTGTACAGAATATCGGCCAGAATCTGGAACAGATCAGAAACATTGCAGCCTGTTCTGACGGTGAACTGGGAGGAACCCTGAAGGTAGGTGTAGCTGTAAACCACGCAAAATATAAACTTACAGATCTGCTTGAAACCTTTATCGCGAGGTATCCAAAGGTAGACCTTCAGGTCATAGTAAAAAGAAGCCCTGACCTGTACAAGGATCTTATTTCCGGCGAAATGAACCTCGTCATAATCAGGGGTGATTACCCATGGAACGAAGGAGACCTGATGCTCTTTGAAGAAGGCGTCTGCCTTGCTAAGGGTTATGGAACGAAAGAGAAGGACCTCAGTACCATGCCTTTTATCGAACGTACTTCAGATGTAAGCTATGATACGGACCTCAGCAGATGGATGAATGAGAATAAAATACGAAGACGCTCCGGACTACAGATAAACGATGTGGACACCATCATTCAGATGATAGAACGAAACATTGGATGGTCTATACTTCCGGAAATATGTCTTTCAGACTTCAAAGGCATCAAAGAGCCTCTTTCTTTCCGAAACGGTTCACCATTCCTAAGACGCACACACCTTCTATACAGACCGGATTATTTCGAGCTCCCTCAGGTACAGGTATTTGCAGAAACATTGACCGAATGTAATCAAAAATGTGGTATCATACACATATAAGTATTGGGCGTGTTACAAATCTGATTGCTTTCATAACAGAGTTTAAAGAGCGTTATGGGACAATTAAGAGTAAGAGTAAAATTACAATTAAAAACTAATTCAATAACAGGGAGGCATCGTGATGATGAAAGGCAGGATAACCGGGAACCGTAAGCTGATCATTGCAGGCGTGCTGCTGATCATATGTCTGGTGACAGCACTGGTACTGGTCAACAGACAGACGTCAGGCAGTGTGGGAGATGAAGCGGCTTTCCGAAACAGACCCAAAACCGCACCCCAGGGTATGGTGGATCCAAATATAATCCAAAAGGGAACAACTGCATGGCAAGGCCAGAATTATATAAATACCGCAAAAAGCGCGCTTAATCTGGTCAACCAGCAAAGAACCAACAACGGACTTACCCCACTCCAATGGGACGACAGCCTTGCCGCCTGCGCGATGGTAAGAGCATTGGAGCTTCCGTCCTTCTTTTCGCATACAAGGCCCGATGGCAGCGACTGGTTCACCATCTGCCCGAATATAATGTATGGTGAAAATCTCGCGCAGGGCTACAACTCGGCGGACGGTGCGGTAAACGGTTGGATGAACTCCACCATGCATCGCGAAAACATACTAAACGCCGGCTTTGTATCGTGTGGAATAGGCATATACGAAAGCGGCGGAAAGTGGTACTGGGTACAGGAATTTGGATACTACTAAGATAAAAAACAAAATATTAACCATGATAATAACGGCAATCGTTTTGAGTGCCGTTTTATCGTGTACATCCTGCAGTGAAAAGCCGGCCGGAACAAACGAAACAGGAACAGAAACGGCTGCCGGAATGACAGCTGACAGAAATGGCAATGCAGAAGATACAGGGGGCAGCTTCAGTCTGCTTGTTTATATGATCGGCTCCGACCTGGAAAGCTTCGATTCCGCCGCAAGCAAGGATATACAGGAAATGCTTGGAGCGGCATCCGGTGACAGGCTAAACATCATAATACAGACCGGCGGCTCAAAAAACTGGCATCTCAAGGAGATAGTAAATGACAGAATCGGCAGGTACAGGATAAGTAACGGCAAGTTAGAGACGATTGAACTCATAGACAATGTGAGAATGTCAGAGCCCGAAACACTTTCGGACTTTATTTCCTGGGCCGAAAAAAATCATTCGGCTGATAGGTACGGACTGGTGCTTTGGGATCACGGCGGAGGCACTTTACTGGGTTACGGTCTTGATGAATACTATCCCGATGAAACGATGTCCATAGACCAGATTCACGAGGCCCTTACAAAGAGTAATCTGCATTTTGATTTTATCGGCTTCGATGCATGTCTTATGTGTACGGTTGAAACGGCAGAGGCACTCTCAGGGCACGCCGATTATATGATAGCATCTGAGGAAACGGAGCCTGCAACAGGATGGTATTATACGGAATGGATAAAGCAGCTTTCCGAAGATCCGGGGCTGTCCATCCCTGAGCTTTCGAGAACCATAATTGACAGCTTTGTTTCCGGTCCTGATTACAACAAATATGATTTTTACACCCTGTCTCTTGTGGATCTGAAAAAAATCGACGAGCTTTACCTTGCGTTAAGCGAATACTTTAAGGAAGAGGAGGCAGTCCTCAACGAGCAATTCCAAAATACCGTAGTAGCGAGAAAACGTACAAAAAGCTTCGGAAACGATGGTTACGAGCAGATAGACCTCTTTGACTACCTGAATGCTGCCGAAGAAGAAACACAAAGCGGCAGGGCGCAGAAGGTGCTTGAAAAAGCAACGGAGACGGTCTGCTATTACCGGGGAACTGTGTCCGGCTCAAACGGCATAGCCATATATTATCCTTATTTATATCCCGAGCACTTTGATGCTGTTATGGAAATGCTTTACGCTCTTGATTACGATGAAAGCTATTTTGATTTTTACAGGCATTTTCTGAATGTCCTCGTAAAAACCAGGCTCAATACATCGGCGTCAGAGGGTGGAGAGGAAAACTCCGTATCTAAGGTAAAGGAGGTCCGGGACGTTACAGTTGACACCGGAATCAGCGAGGAGGAGCTTTTGAAAACCAGCTGGTACGACCCCGGCACCCTGCTTCCCGAAAATCTTCTTATACCGGATGTCAACGTGTTCCAGATGATAAAAAAAGACAATTTCGGCAAATTCGGACTGCATCTTCCGGATGAGCAATGGGAGCTGATATCAGATATATGGGTTGATTACTGGCTGGATCTGAATAACGGATGGCTGATAGACTGCGGGACCGACAAGTTTTACAAATGGGACTGGGACGACGACCTTACGGTTGATTACGATGGCAAGTGGATGGCATTGAACGGCGAGATCGTCCCCTATTATCTGACCGGAGTCGTGTACGGCGAGACATTTGCAGAGGACTACAGCTTTGGCTATGTTCCTGCGATGCTGAACGACAAACCCATACTGATACAGATAGTTAATGATGCCGAAACCCCATATGGACGCTATGTTGGCTATAAATACAATTACGAGGATGCAGATTCAAGATTCAACGAAGATCCAAAGATCAGCTCAAAGGGACTTCATCAGTTTAAGGACGGAGATGAGATCAGGACTTATTATGCAAGATACATCCATAAGGAGGGCATAGGCACAAGCACCTTTGACTCCCTTGTCTACAACGGAGACCCGATCATCTACAACGGCGGCCTCGAAGTAAGCTACGAGCCATTTGACAGGGATGGCAGCAGGGATATTCATGTATATGTGAATTTCCGGCTTAACGACATATACGGCAATACATACTACACCTTTGCGATAGACTACAGCCTTTAACCATTTTTGCCTTAATTAGTGATATTTTATTCATTTCTCATGTATAAAGTTCTGGGTTTATGTTAAAATTTACACAATGGGTTTTGTTTGAGACATGATGGAAAGGAGTAGTTATAGAATGAGTAACGAAAAGCGAATTTCAAGACGAGAGTTTTTGAAGGGCGGTGCCGCTCTTGCAGCCACCACCGCAATCTTAGATTTAGCGGCATGTGCCAATGCCAGCGGAGAGACACCACCTCCTGCAACTACGGCTGCCGCAACTGAAAAGGCAGTGGAAGAGACCACAGCCGCAGTGACTGAGGCGGCAACAGAAGCTGCAAAGGTTGAGGAGGCACCAAAGGCTGTCGAGACTGTAAAGGCCATCGTATCAGATCTCAATCCTCAGGACTATGATTTCAGAAGTACAGATTCCGACCTCTCTGCAGTATTCAGTCCATGGAAGTTCGGAGGTCTCAACCTTACACACCGTATGGTGAAGTCGGCAGCAGGTTCCGATACACAGAGGGGAAGCGTAGAAGAAGCTGTTGAGTACTATTCAGCATTTGCCAAGGGCGGAGTTGAGATGGTATGGGTCGAGGATTTCCTTGCCTTCGGTGAGAATTTCCCAAGCGGCAGAGCTACAAAGATCGAGGATTCCCATGTAAAGGAAGTTGTCAAAGGTGTTCATGATGCAGGAGGCTACATCGGCTATCAGCTCAGCTGTATGGGCAGATCCTTCAGCGGATTCGATGCTGCCACAGCTCCTCAGTATGCATCAGCATTTGCAGAGCATCTTACTCTTGAAGAAGTAAAGAAGGTTCAGGAGGATTTCATCAAGGGTGCCAAGAAGATGCAGGATCTCGGTTTTGATGCAGTTGAGATCAATGCAGCCGGAAACAACATCGGTCAGGCATTCTTCTCACGTCAGAGAAACCATCGTGACGACGAGTACGGTCCTCAGAGCTTCGAGAACCGCGCACGTTTCGTAGGTGAGATAATCACAGGAATCAAGGAACTTTGCGGAAAGGATTTCCCTGTACAGGTACTGTTTAACGGAATCGAAGAGAACGATATCAACATAGGTGAGTCTGATCTTTCCACAACTGTTGAAGAGAACTGCAAGATCTGTAAGGCCCTTGAAGATTTCGGAGCAGATGCTCTCCATGTAAGACTCGGAGTATTCCGTATGCATGTATGTCAGTTCGCATCTGACCTTTACTTCACAGGAAACGGAATCATCGGTACCACTGCAAACGGTACACGTTTTGATTTCTCACGTCATTTCGAAGGAAAGCTTCTTGCGAACCATGACGCTTACGGCATGATGCTTAATGTTGCAAAGGAGATCAAGCAGGCTGTATCCATCCCTGTAGGAACAGTTACATGTATGAACCCGGCTTATGCTCCTAAGTTCTTCAACGACGCCATCAAAGACGGCATGTGCGACTTCTTCATCATGAACCGTCCGCTTACTGTTGATACAGAGTATGTAAACAAGCTCCGTGAGAAGAAGCTTGACGAGATCGCACCATGTACACGCTGTATGCATTGTCACTTCGATTATGATGAAGAAGGCAAGATGTATGAGCATTGCCGTGTAAATGCTGCCACCCAGAGAGCTTGGCACGAGGATATGCCTGAGGGCGCCATCCCTGTACCTGCAACAGAAAAGAAGAAGGTCATGGTCATCGGAGGAGGTCCTGCAGGACTTGAAGCTGCACGTATCGTAGCAGAGCGCGGTCATGATGTAACACTTTATGAAAAGAACGGCTTCCTCGGCGGACTTCTCATATTTGCAGAAGCCATCAAGGGACCTCATGAGAATCTCGGCGATCTCAGAAAATACCTTATCCGCCAGCAGGAGCTCAAGGGTGTTACTGTAAAGACCGGAACTGAAGTTACAGCCGACCTCATCAAGTCCGAGGCTCCTGACTATGTTGTTCTCGCAGCAGGAGGAGCAAGACCTGAGCTTGAGCTTAGCTCTGCAGGTGCTACCAATGTTATATCCATCGACGATATCGCTTCCGCAGACATCGGTGACAAGGTAACTATCATCGGCGGCAATGCACAGGCTGTTGATGCTGCTCAGTACCTCATCGCTCTCGGAAAGCATGTAACCATGGTTTCACCTGAAGGCAAGGAGCGTCTCGACAAGGGTCAGTCCGAGTGGGTAAAGCAGTTCACCATCCCTATGCTCTATGCAAACGGTATGCGCTTATGGCCAAATGCTTCCATCAAGGAGGTTCAGGACGGCAAGGTAGTTATCGACGGTGAGACAGGATGTGACGTAGTCATCGACTGTAACACAGTTATCGATGCCCGCGATATGCTTCCTAACACTTCACTCATCGATGGACTCGACATACCTTGCATAGCTGTCGGCGACTGCAACAAGCCTTTCAATATCGCTGAAGCCATCGCTGCAGGAAACATCGCTGCAAGAAAGATCTAAATATTTTTCAGTACTTTAATATGATACGGTGGAGCCTTGGCTCCACCGTTTTTTAATGACTATAGAACTTTCATAGTTATTTAATTGAATACCGTCACCCTTCATTGTATACTCTAGTTGAATTTTACACCGTTGGTAGATACCAGCGGTTTTATTACTGTATAAGTCTGTTGTCATAGACTATGCAGACTTAAGATTCTTGTGATGCCGATACGGCATGTTTATTTATATCGAAATGGAAAATACACATATTACAGAGGAAATTCTGCCCGGGATCTACAAAGTTGATCTATCCGACACGACCGTAGAACAGGGCGTAAGCAGTATTCACATATTTATCATCAAGGGGCGGGCTGATATAAATTCAGGAAGAAGCCTCATGATAGACACCGGCTTCAGGAACGAGGACTGCCTTCATAAGCTTTTGTCTGCCCTTGAAGAACTCGGTATTTCAATCGATACCCTTGACATTTTTCTCACTCACAGGCATCATGACCACTGCGGTCTCGCCGGGACATTTGCAGAAAAAGGTGCCCGTCTTTTCATGAATCCTACCGAGGAACGCCATCCCTATGACTGCCTTGCCTACAGAGTAAGTCAGGAGTCACTTGATGCGCAGAAGAAGGTACTTCATTCAGTAGGTATCACCCCTGAACGTACTCCTCAGGTCTGGAAGACCTTTATGGAAATTTCCGACAGGGTTCAGCACCACGGTGAATGGGTCCTTGCCATCTGGGGATTTCCTTATACAGAGGTGTATGAAGGTGACAGATTCTGCTACGGCGATTATGAGTTTGAAGCCACACCACTGAAGGGCCACACCTATGGCCAGATGGGACTGATGGATCATGAAAAGCAGATCTTCTTTACTGCCGACCAGATAATTCATGACATTTCACCTATAATTGCCACCACCTATCCTGACGAGGGCCTGCTGCTCAGCTTCTTTGATTCGCTTCGTTATGTAAAGGAGCACTGTTCAGCATGGACAGTCATACCTTCCCATGGGGAGATACTGTCCGATGTCCCTAAGGATGTTGACAAGACTGTCTTCAGCTATCTCAATAAAGCGACGGTGGTAAGAGACCTTCTGAAGGCGAAGTCCATAAGAAAAAAAGAGACTGAATCCTACGATCCTGACGCCACCTCTGAAATGACCATTCAGGAAGTGGCTGAGATCATTTATCATGTCAGACATATGCCTGAAAACGAAGCTGAATTTTTCATCTACAAGATGTTTATGACAAAAACCTACAGCCTTCTCGAGTATCTCTATGATCTCGGTTTTGTCACAAGAGAAGAGAGAGAAGGGACATTCTATTGGAGTTACACTAACTGATTTATGGCACAGAACAATATCATCACTATAGAACATTTATCCAAGGTCTACACCGAAAGAAAGATTTTTGAGGATACGGATTTTTCCATGCTGGAGGGCGAGAAGGTAGCACTCATAGGCATTAACGGAACAGGTAAATCCACACTTCTCAGAATCGTTGCGGGGCTGGAGGAGCCCGACGAGGGAAGCATCGCCAGACGAAGAAATCTGGCGGTACGTTTCCTTTCCCAGACTCCTGAATTTGATCCTGAGGATACCATCATCGAAGCTATCATCCATGACAACGAGGGACAGCAGCATGTATGGGATCTGGAAGCGGAGGCTAAAAAGTTCCTGTCGAAGCTTGGAGAAGAGGATTTCACACAGAAGATAAAGAATCTTTCCGGCGGTCAGAAAAAGCGAGTGGCTCTTGCCAGCACCCTGCTTTCCACTGCAGATCTTCTCATACTGGATGAGCCTACGAACCATCTTGACGGAGAAATGTCCGAGTGGCTGGAGGGATATCTCAAGAACTTCCGCGGTTCACTTCTCATGGTTACCCATGACAGATATTTCCTTGATTCTGTCTGCGACCGTATAGTGGAGCTTGATCAGGGTAAGCTTTACAGTTATAAGGCAAATTATGCGGGATATCTGGAGCTGAAGGCTGAGCGCATGGATATCGCGAGAGCACAGGAGCGCACCAGACAGAACATCCTCCGTAATGAGCTCAAGTGGGTAATGCGCGGCGCCAAGGCCCGTACCACCAAGCAGAAGGGACGTCTCCAGAGATACGAAAAGCTGTCACAGATGCACGGTCCCACAGAGGAAGAGGAGCTTAAGTTAAGTTCCATAAAGACAAGACTCGGTAAATCCACCATAGAGATCGATGATGTAAGCAAGGCCTATGATGAAAAAACTCTGATACAGAATTTCAGCTACAATTTCCTTCGTAACGACCGAGTGGGAATCATCGGTCAGAACGGCGCAGGAAAGTCCACACTTATCAAGATGATAACCGGATGGGAGCAGCCTGACAGCGGTGAGATCCGCATCGGTCAGACTGTCCGTATAGGATATTTCTCTCAGGAGAACGAGGAGCTGGACGGTAATCAGCGTGTGATCGATGCCATGACATCCATAGCGGAATATGTCCACACCACCGATGGTCTGGTCAGCGCCAGCAACATGCTGGACAAGTTCCTTTTCCCGCCTTCACAGCAGTTCATGAAGGTGGAAAAGCTGAGCGGAGGAGAGAAGCGAAGACTCTATCTTCTTCGTGTACTCATGTCAGCCCCCAATGTGCTCATTCTGGATGAGCCCACCAACGATTTAGACATTCGCACCATGACCATACTCGAGAATTATCTGGATCATTTTGACGGAATCGTCATCGCGGTTTCCCATGACAGATATTTCCTTGACCGTGTGGTGAACCGCATCTTCTCATTTGAGGGTAACGGTATTATTTCACAATACGAGGGCGGTTACACAGACTATCAGGTCGAGTATCTTCGCCGACATCCTGATATGGACAGTGTCTTTCAGAGTGCAGGCTCCATCTCCGGAGTCGGAAAAGCGGCACCCTCTTCCGGAAGTTCTGTTTCTTCAGGTGATCCGGAGGATGCAGAAACAGGAACTGTTGTCAAAAGCTCAGAGCTCACACGACGTGACCACAGTCGAAAGAGCCTCCGCATGAGCTACAAGGAAGCAAGAGAATGGGAGACCATTGAGTCAGATATCGAGACGGCAGAAAACAAGATCGCCGAGATAGATTCGGCGATACTCAAGTACTCCAATGATTTCATAAAGCTTAACGAGCTTACGAAGGAGAAGGAAGAACTGGAAACCTTCCTTGCAGAGAAAATGGACCGCTGGGAGTACCTCTCAGATCTTAACGAGAGGATACAGGCTCAGGGAAAGTAAAAAGTCGAATACGAAAAACCTCTTGACGAGCATCACTCCATTTGATATTATTATGAGGCTTTATGACGAGGTGTGATAATTGGTAGTCGGCCAGCCTGGAAAGTTGGTGCCCGTTTTACGGGTTGTGAGTTCGAGTCTCATCCTCGTCGCTCTAGAAACCGGTTCAAATGAACCGGTTTTTTTGTTATAATTAAATAGAATTTGAAGAAAGGAGGTTACGTTATGCTCGAGCTTCTTAAACTCCGTATGGATGGATTCGGTGTAGGTGAGAGTTCCATCAACATATGGACTCAGAATGGCAAGTTACGCTACTCATATGACCGTTCTCCACTGGATACTGATCCGAGTATCATCGTAAAGGTTCCCAAAAGCATAGCAGATGACTTTCTTTCCAAACTTCAGGATATTCATGTATATCGCTGGAAGGATCATTACGAAAAGGCGCAGGCGGATACAGGTAAACATTTTTCTCATATGAAAGCTCATTGGGGCCTCATCTATAAGGAAGTGGGTGGCGAAACCCTTTCCTTCAGCGGCAATGATGCTTATCCGAAAAACTGGAAGACCTTTATGGACCTCATCAACAATCTGGTGAATGAGTCCCAGTCAGTGCATCTCAACGGTCTCTCGCACATGGACATTGATTTCCATGACACACACATTTTAGAGGGATATGATGCCATAAGCCGTAAGCCTGTAAAAAGAGCCGTACCTTACAAGGAGACCCTTTCTCTTGACAGAAAAGAGGGCATGCTCCGTTACGTACAGTTTCCGAACGATCACACTTCAGTAAAGCATGAGTACAGTGTACCTGAAATCATCGATTATCTGTTGGGTAACTGTGAGAGATATTTCCTTGATTTCGGAAAGCGGCCTTTTGAACACGCAGATCATCATCAGGCTTCCATTTCAGTGCGATTGTTCTATCGCAACGGACGAAATGTGAGCTTCAAAAGAACCTATGACCGTTCCGGTATACCCGATGACTGGCGTGAGCTTCTGGATGACCTCCACGACACCATGGCGTTCTTTGGTCTCTACGGACCTCTTTTTGACGAGAACCTGTATAAGCATGGTGTAAAAAACGGCGAGTTCATATACCTTTTCGTATCAGACACAAGAGGCAGAAGCCATTACTTCCGCACCCTTGATGACACTCTCAATGTAGGAGACCTGGTCATCATTCCGGACCGTAATGTTTCCAGAAAAAAGATCGCCATGATTTCCGAAATCGTATATTGCACAGCGGATAATGTTCCGAAGCCTCTTGATGAGACCGGCTTTATCGTTGGCAGATACCGTCCGCGTGATTCCTTTGGATCAAACTACGAAGACGATGAATACGATCCCTATGACGATATGGATGACGATGATTTCTAACCACTCCGAAAGTACGAAGATATCGCGCTTTCACAGATATACTAGTTAGAGGGCATAAATGCCCGGATTTACAGGAGAAATCTCGTGATTATTTTAGTTGATTTTGAAAACACCCATGTATCCGGTCTTGATGGATACGAGTACCTTAACGACAGTGACACCCTGGTGATGTATTACAGCGACGAGAACAGCGCAGTTACCAAGGGCATGGTCACAGACCTTAAAAAGAGAAATGTACATGTAAGCCTCGTAAAGCTTCTCAAGCAGCATAGCAATGCTCTCGATATGTACATTGCCTCCACCACCGGTATGTTCCTCGAATCCGGTGAGAAGATATGTATAGTTTCCAAAGACAAGGGCTATGCCGCAGTTCGTGATTTCTGGCACAGCCTGAGAGGTGCTGAGATACTGCTCGGCGAGACCATAAAGGAATGCTTCCTCAGCTCAGAAAAGAATGATGATGAGCGTATAAGCTTATGTAAGGAACGTGCCCAGAAGGCAACACTGGTGGAGTCCTTCGCCACTATGAACACTATCCCTACGAGACCTACACTCAGTAAGGCCAACCAGAGAAGAAGAAACAGAAACATTCACTTTACCGAGGTTTCAGAGCCGGCTTCTCTTATACCGAATCCTCTGATGTTTGAGACACCTGCCGATCAGCTCGTGAAGCAGATGAAGGAGATGCCTTTCGGAAGAGTTCCCGAGGCCAATTACTCAGAATCCCGATTCTCACATGATAAGGAAGCTGCAAAAACAGAGCCTTTCAGAGAAGACAGAAGGGATCATAAAAAGGAGCAGACAGCGGATATCAACGGTTTTTCCGATTCATCGGAAGAGTCTGAATCACAGAACAGAAGCCGACGCGATGACCGCCGAAGAGATGGTTCCAGAAATCAGAGAGACAGAAACAGGAACAGACAGAGAAGGGATTTCGAGGATGCTTCTTCAGGAAATTCCCGTCAGGATATTTCGAAGGCAGAGAATGACCGTTCAGAAAATCCACGTCAGGAAACTGCAAAGCCTGAGGATTCCCGCTCAGTGAAACCGGATCAGGAAGGCCGAATCAAAGAGGAACAGGCCGAATCAAAGAATCCTATCATAAAGTCTGAGCCTGAGAAGACAGCCATCATCATAAGACCTGAACAGAAGACTGCAGTTGCGAAGTCTGAGCCTAAATACGATCCGAACCGCGTTCAGTTCGTATATGACCCTGTTTCACGATCCATGAAGAAGGTGGGCGAGGATAACACAGCTCCGGTTCAGGAACTTAACGAAGCATCAGAAACTTCTGCAGTTTCAGCCGGTCAGGCATCTGATGATCTCACTGAGACTGTGGCATCAGACGTTAATGCCACTGCAGAAATAACAGAAAAGGTCGAAACAGAAACAGCTGATTCCGAATCTTCCGGAGCAGAAAATATCCTTTCTGAGGATACAACTTCCGGCACTGATGATGAGACTGCATCAGGCAGGAAGAAAACTGCAAGAAAGTCAGGTGCCAGAAAGAGTGCTTCAAAGAGAAGAACTGCAAGAAAGAAAGCAGTCAAAGAAGCTGCCGTTGAAGAAACATCAGGCGAAGCCACAGCTCAGGATGCAGAAGCATTGACAGCTGCCGAAGAAACAACTGAGGCTGATGAAAGCACAAAGAAGACTGCCGGAAAGGCCGGAAGAAAAGGTGCAAAGAAAGCTGCCGATGCGGACGAAAAACAGTCAGCTGAAAAGAAGTCTAAAAGACAGTCAAGAACGAAAAAGACTTCTGCAGATGAATCAGCAGAGGAGAAACCTAAAAAGTCCCGTACAGGCAGAAAGTCCAAGGCTTCAGAGAACGCCGGTACAGAATCAGGTGATGCGACTGAACAGCCCAAGGCACCAGCAGTAGCTCCTCAGGAAGCTGTAGAAAAGTACGGTCTTACAGCCAACACCCTTCACACTTACTATGTACGCCTCGTGAAGGCTTACGGAAAAGAAGAGGGTCGTGCCGTATATGATGCCAGCAAAAAGACAGTTCAGGAAGAGATAAAAAAGAGAAAAGCAGCTGAAAAGGCGGCTGAAAAAGCAGTAAGCGAATGATTTAACGGGCTGGATGCTTTACCTGTAAAGGTATCGCATTCAGCTTTTTTATAAAAAAATAAATTTATGCTTGCCAAAACATTTTCATCGTGCTAATATACTTCATGTCGCGCGGAGGTGCTGAAATTGGCAGACAGGCAAGACTAAGGATCTTGTGTCCGGTAGGACGTGTGGGTTCAAGTCCCATCCTCCGCATAAATAACCCTTGAAAACATTGAGTTTTCGAGGGTTTTTTGTTTAATAAAAACAGATACATACAACAAGGAAGAGGCAAATCATGTCAGATCAATTTACCAGGACCCGACTGTTATTGGGTGCTGATTCGATGGAAAAATTAAAGAATTCAAGAGTTGCCGTATTTGGCATAGGCGGAGTAGGCGGCTTCGTCTGCGAGGCGCTTGTCAGAAGCGGTGTGGGACATTTTGATCTGATCGACGATGACAAAGTATGTCTTTCGAATCTTAACCGGCAGATAATAGCAACAAGAAAGACATTGGGAAGATACAAGACTGAAGTTATGAAGGAACGAATGTTGGACATCAACCCCGATGTGGAAGTAAATATACATAATTGTTTTTTCCTGCCTGAAAACGCAGATAAATTCCCCTTTGAAGAGTATGATTATGTAGTGGATGCCGTTGACACGGTCACTGCAAAAATAGAGCTTGTTATGAAATGCAAAGAGAAGGGCGTACCCATCATCAGTTCAATGGGTGCCGGTAACAAGCTGGATCCCAGCGCTTTCAAGGTGGCGGATATTTATAAGACAAATGTGTGTCCCCTGGCAAAGGTTATGAGGCATGAACTCAAAAAACGTGGTGTCAGGAAACTGAAGGTTGTATACTCTGAAGAGCAGGCTATGAAGCCAATGGAAGAGAAGTCTTTTAATAGCGGAGCTGACAACCTATGCGCTCCGGAGGCAGAACCAGGATCCGCAAAGCGCAGGGCAACTCCCGGAAGCGTAGCTTTTGTACCATCTGTAGCAGGTCTTATCATAGCCGGAGAAGTAGTGAAGGATCTTATAAAAATACACAATTGACCCATGGAGGCAAAGTATGAAGGTAGCTATAATTACAGGAGCCACTTCAGGCATGGGACGCCGCATGGCTATGGAACTGAATGATCAGATTCCAAATATTCAGGAGTTCTGGCTTTTCGGACGCCGTATGGAGAGGCTTTGGGAATTGGAGCGTATGCTCTCAAAGCCCTGCAGATTATTTGCGGAGGATCTTCTTTCTGACGAATTCCTTCCTGACTATGAAAAAACATTGTCGAAAGAAAAGCCTGAGATAGTATTTCTGGTAAATGCCGCAGGCTTCGGAAAGATCGGAAAGATTCACGAATTAAGTCTTTCTGACCAGCTAGGCATGGTGGATCTCAATGTAAGAGCCCTCACCGGTATCTGCAGATTGAGTCTTCCGTATATGGCAGCTCACTCAAGGATCATCAATTTTGCTTCTGCAGCGGCATTTCTGGCTCAGCCTTCTTTTGCCGTTTATGCAGCAAGCAAAAGCTATGTCCTGAGTTTTTCAAGAAGCCTTAACGAAGAGCTTCACGGCACCGGCTGCCATGCGACAGCTGTATGTCCCGGTCCTGTAAAGACAGAATTCTTTGACATAGCAGAGACCACCGGAAAGATACCATTCTACAAGTATCTTTTCATGGCAGACCCCGAGAAGGTCTGTCACAAAGCTCTGGTTGACAGCATCACAAAAAGCGATATGTCCGTATACGGCGCCGGTATGAAGGTCTTTATGATCTTTGCGAAGCTGATGCCCACAAGGCTCATTTTCCTGATGATGCGTTGCCTTAACTTTTTCAGCAGCCCCAAGAACATTTAAGTAACTTCAACTCACTCTGAAAGCGAGATCAGATCTTGAAAGAATTAAACATTTCCATGAATGAAGCAGGTCAGCGTCTTGATAAGCTCCTGCATAAGTATCTTTCCAATGCCAATACCAGCTTCATTTATAAAATGCTTCGTAAGAAAAACATAGTTTTAAATGATAAAAAGGCCGAAGGAAAGGAACTTCTGAAGGACGGCGACGTCGTAAAGATCTACTTTTCCGATGAGACTCTGGAAAAAATGACCGGCGGAGCTGCTGCTCAGGGAAAGAGTGAAAAGCCCCTTCCGGATCTGAAAAAGCATATCATTCATGAGGATGATCACCTTATGGTCATCGATAAACCGGCGGGATGGCTCAGCCAGCAGGACGAGCCCGGTAGTATTTCCGCGAATGAACTCTGTCTCATGTATCTCATGGAAAAGGGGGAGCTTACAGAAGAACAGCTTCGTACCTTTAAACCCGGGATAGCAAACCGTCTGGACAGAAACACCTCCGGACTTCTTCTTTTCGGAAAGACTCTGCCGGCACTTCAAAGCCTCGCAGAGCTGCTCAGAAACCGAACCGTAGAGAAATATTATATGGCTGTTGTCAGCGGAAATATCCGTGAGCCGAAAACCATAAAGGGCTATCTTTCAAAGGATTCAAAGCAGAACAAGGTAGTCATCAAAAAAGAGAAGTCCGATGATGCATCGGAGATCCACACTGCCTACACTCCTATAAAGAACGGTGACGGTTTTACAGTGCTTAAGGTCCATCTCATCACAGGAAAGACCCATCAGATACGTGCGCATCTTGCATCCATCGGTCATCCGATCATCGGCGACCCGAAGTACGGATCCATGAAGGACAACAAACGCTATAAATCTGCCGGTGTAACACATCAGCTCCTTCATTCATGGCAGCTCACCTTCCCGGAGGATCTCAGCGGGGTACTCAGTCACCTTGCCGGAAAGACCATTTCTGCAGAGCCGCCGAAAGAATTCGGTTTTTTCCTGAATTGATCTTTTATTGCCGCATTATTCAACAGGCCATACAGTTTTTCGTATTCAGCCGATATAGACAAATCAACAGCCGCTGCCAGACATAATATCTGATCCTTCTCAGATCATCTCTGACAGCGGTATTTTTATGGTCGTTTTTCAGACCATACCATTTTTTCTTTCTATATGATATGTTCTAAAGGGTTATAAACATTCCTCCATGAGAGGTAATATGTTATCAAAAATTCATAGTGCCGGTCTGTCCGGCATGGACGGCTTTCTCGTCACTGTGGAAGTGGACGAGAGCGACGGACTGCCCAGATCCGTCATAGTCGGCAATGTCTCCGCATCTGTGCGGGAATCTCTTGAGCGCTGTCAGGTGGCGCTCCGCAATGTAAACATTATCATCCCACCGAAAAGACTCACCATAAACCTGGCTCCCGCGGACCGTCGCAAGGACGGGACCCATTATGATCTTGCCATCGTGACAGGCATACTCAGATCCATATTTCTGGACAATGCCTCCTTCATCGACGATTATGGCTTCGTGGGAGAGCTTGGTCTCGACGGAAGAGTCCGGCATGTGAACGGGATCCTTCCCATGGTGACCGAAATGAAACGCGCCGGCCTAAAGGGTGCCGTGGTACCTGAAGCAGATATCCAGGAGGCTCTGGTGGTAAACGGGATGGATATCATAGGTGTGAAAGATCTCCCTGACCTTTGCAGGATCATAGCGAAGGAGGAGACTTTCATGGATTTCCCGCGGGAACAGCCTGTGGTATCAACCCATAAAGAGTCTTACAATGTTGACTTCTCAGACATACATGGCCAGTCCTTTTCAGTCCGGGCAGCTCTTATCGCAGCCGCCGGCGGACACAACCTTCTTTTATCCGGAGTTGCCGGCTCCGGAAAGACCATGATCGCAAGACGTATCCCCACCATACTTCCCGAGCTCTCCAGAGAAGAGAACATCGAGATCACGAAAATATATTCTATAGCAGGACTTCTTCCTGAAGGCTCAGCCCTCATAAACCGGCGCCCCTTCAGGACGCCTCATCATACCATCACCACACCGGCTCTCGTAGGCGGTTCCTCCGGGTCCGCTGTGATCCCCGGGGAGATAGCATTGGCATCCCGGGGAGTGCTTTTTCTCGATGAATTACCCCTTTTTTCAAAGGCCTCCATAGAAGCACTGCGTCAGCCTCTGGAAGAAAAACAGGTCACCATAAACAGACTGAACGGAAGTTTCAGATATCCTGCGAACTGTATGCTTGTTGCGGCCATGAACCCCTGTCCCTGCGGATATTATCCTGACAGGAGCAAATGTCACTGCACGGAAAGTCAGATACGTCACTATCAGAGGGGTATCTCAAAGCCCATACTCGAACGTATAGACCTATGTGTAGAGGCATCCCCCATCAGCTTCAGGGAAGCCACCAGCAGAGATACGGGCACAAGCTCGGCCGAGCTGAGAAAAAAGGTCCATAAAGCAAGGGAGGTTCAGCGGATGCGTTTTAAAGACTGCGGACATCTTCTGGTAAATGCAGATATGAGCGCCAAAGACATCGAACATTTCTGTCCTTTGAGCAACAGAAGCAGAAACTTCATCGAAAAGATCTTCGAACTGAAATCCATGTCCATGAGGACCTTCCACAAGGTCCTTAAAGTCTCCCGCACCATAGCGGATCTGGAGGATTCGCCGGAAATAGAAATAGTCCATCTCAGCGAAGCCGTGAGCTACAGAGGTCTCGAGGATCAGCTGTACGGAAACAGGGAAAATTCCATACCGGAAGGATATCACGGGAGATGCATTGTTCCTGAGAACCGGCTGTACGAATCAGGGGAGGGTCTTGCCCTATGACCATTCAGGATATAAGTCTCAGAAAGGAAATACGGGAGCTCACACCTCTTCACAGGGATTATCCCGAAAGGCTCAGAAATATACCGAATCCTCCTTCCACACTTTATGTAAGAGGGCAACTCCCTCCTGATGATGTCCCCACAGTATCCATAATAGGTTCACGGGAGGCCACTCCCTACGGTGCAGAGGTGGCTGAGACCTTCGGAAGAATGCTTGCATCAAAGGGCATCGGCATCATAAGCGGCATGGCTGCGGGAGCTGACAGCGCAGGACAATGGGGCGCCATAGAAGGGGGCGGCAAGACCTATGCTGTTCTCGGCTGCGGGCTAAATATCTGTTATCCCGCAAGAAACTACCGGCTTTATGATGAGATACTTAAACATAACGGCGGTCTTATCTCCGAAGTACCTTTGGATTCCCCGCCTCTTGCCAGACAGTTCGCCGCAAGGAACAGGATCATTTCGGCTCTTTCTGACGCTGTTATAGTAATAGAGGCGAGAGAGCGGTCGGGAACCTTCATAACGGTAAATGCAGCTCTTGATCAGGGAAAGCAGGTCTTTGCAGTACCCGGGCGACTGAACGATCCACTGTCCAGGGGCTGTCTTCAGCTCATAAAGGATGGTGCCGAGATCCTTACATCTCCTGAAGATATACTGGAGTTTCTTCATCTGAAAGAAAGCGGTGAACAGCTTATGCTGGAGAAGGATACCTCCATGCTGACAGAGACACAGAAAAAAATACTGCTGGCCCTCGAAAGCGAAGCGATCCATCTTGACATCCTTACCGAGAAAACAGGCATCCCCGTCCAGGAGCTGAGTGCCATGCTTCTAGAGCTTGAGATACTTGGTTTTGCAGAATGTACAAAGACCGGATTCTACCGGAGAAAAAGTTACTGAACTTTGCTTTATCAGCCTACATGTACCTGCTGTTTACACTATTCCGGTTTCTCATATTCAGCTATTGCATATGTCAAAACGTATTGACAAAACTCACGTAAGGAAATAGAATAGTGCCGTCTAAAAATTTATGTCTTTGTTTAAGACAGCTGTAAATCGTTGAAGAGGACAGTAGCTTTTTGATTTCACTTCAGAGAGAAGCCGGCGGGTGCGAGGCTTTGTGATGGTAAAAGTGAAAACCACCTCCGAGAGGTCCTTAATCGGACCCGTTGATCACGTTACAATCATCAAAAGTGGTTGCTGCACCTGTGCAGCAGCAATTTGGGTGGAACCGCGAGATATCGTCCCAATCTATAACTTTGGTTATAGGTTGGGACTTTTATTTTTTAAAAAAGCTTCCCCAAAGGGCTTTTTACATTTTACAAAGGGAGAACCAAAATGGAAAAAGAAGAGATTTTAAAGGTTTATCGTCATTCTCTTGCTCACATCCTTGCAAAGGCTGTTATCGAGATCTACGGTAAGGAAGTTCAGTATGCCATCGGACCTGAGATCGATGACGGAGCTTACTATGATTTTGCATTACCTGAGGGCAAGACCATAACAGACAAGGATTTCAAGCAGATTGAGAACAAGATGCGTGAGATCATCAAGAGAAGAGAAGACTGGACCCGTAAGGAAGTTTCAAAGGCAGAGGCACTCGAGATCTTTAAGGATCAGAAGTTCAAGACCGAGCTCATCAACGATCTTCCGGAGGATGAGATCATCACTATCTACTACACAGGTGAAGACTATGTGGATCTTTGCCGCGGACCTCACGTAGACAATTCACAGGAGCTTATGAGTGCAGCATTCGAGCTTCACGCAGCTTCCATGGCTTACTGGAGAGGTGACGAGAAGAGAGACAAGCTTCAGCGTGTATACTTCTATGCTTTCCCAAGCAAGGATGAGTTAAAGCAGCACATCAAGATGATAGAAGAAGCAAGAGAACGCGATCACAAGAAGATCGGTGCACAGCTCGAGCTCTTCATGTTCGACGAGACAGCTCCTGGTATGCCATACTGGCTCCCACGTGGATGGGTAATGTATCAGACTCTCCTCAAGTACAGCCGCGAGCTTCAGAAGGCACACGGATATACAGAGATCTCTGCACCGCTCATCAACAACAAAAAGCTCTGGCTCATCAGCGGACACTGGGCACACTACCTTAACAACATGTTCATCGTTCCGGGAATCGAGGGACACCTTACAGCAGATGCTGACATCTCAGGAGTTATCGAGAATCCTAAGGATACAGCAGCAGAGGCAAAGGCTGTAAAGATCATGGCAGGTTCTGTTGTATATAACCGTGAGAACCTCGACACCATGGCAGCAAAGCCTATGAACTGTCCTAACGCTATGATGACCTTCAAGCGTAAGAACCGTTCCTACAAGGAACTTCCTATCCGTTACAGCGAGTACGATGTTCTTCACCGTAAGGAGAAGTCAGGTCAGATGAACGGTCTTTTCCGTGTACAGGAGTTCCGTCAGGATGATGACCATACATTCGTAATGGAGTCTCAGATCAAGGATGAGATCAAGGATATCATTTCCATCGCAGACGAGATCTACACAACCTTCGGTGTAACATACCGTGCAGAGCTCTCAACACGTCCTGATGACTACATGGGAGACATCGAGGTATGGAACCAGGCAGAGGCCGACCTCAAGGAGATCCTTACAGAGCAGTACGGCGAGAACGGCTTCGAGATCAACGAAGGCGACGGTGCGTTCTACGGTCCTAAGATCGACCTTCAGATCAAGGATGCCCTCGGAAGAGAATGGCAGTGCGGAACCATCCAGCTTGACTTCCAGCTTCCTCACAACTTCGGACTTACATATATCAATGACCAGGGTGAGTCTGTAATGCCTGTAGTTATCCACCGCGCAATTTACGGTTCACTCGAGCGTTTCATCGGTATCGTTATCGAGAACTTCAAGGGAATGTTCCCATTCTGGCTCAATCCATATCAGGTAGGTATCGTTCCTATCCGTGAGAGCCACAACGAGTACGCAAAGAAGGTTGAGGCACTTCTCACAGAGAACGGTGTTCGTGTTGAGGCTGACTACTCAGACAACAACATGAAGACAAAGATCAAGGGCTTCAAGAACTTCAAGGATCCGTATATCCTGGTACTTGGTGACAAGGAGGCTGAGGAGAACACTGTTTCCATCAACATCCGCGGAACAAACAAGCAGGTTCAGAACGTTCCTCTCGAGAAGTTCGTCGAGATCTGTAAGAAGCTCAACAAGGAGCACACACTCGAGCTTCCTGAGGATTTTGACTGATCCTAATGCTTAGATCATAAAAACTTTATTCCTTCCGGACAGTCGTTCCGCCTGCATCGTAAAATGCGGTCGGAAGGTCGTGGAAGGTTATGGAAAGCGCAGGTTCTTCCTGCGCTTTTTAAATTCAAAAAAGTGTCGACATTGAGATAGAAAACAGGTATCACCCCTCAGTATCGGAATATTGTTTTCATAACTGTCCCTTGCAAAATAAAAAAGAGTGTTGTATATTGACCTCGATTTACGCTCAGCGTGATCATGATTCTGATGTAGGCATCGTCCCACGGGAGCGTGAGGTCTCCATACATCAGCGGGTACAGAATTTTCTGCGCCTGATTCTTTATTTCGAACACTAAACAGAAGAATATGCGCCCGAAAGACCGTATTCTTCCGATCAAAAAGGTAAGAGTATAAATGGCAAACAGCTTAATTATCGTTGAGTCTCCTGCAAAGGTTAAGACCATCAAGAAATTTTTAGGAAAAACATACACTGTTGATGCGACCATGGGTCACCTCATCGACATGCCGAAGAGCTCTCTTGGTGTTGATGTTGACAATGACTATGATCCGAAATATATAACCATCCGCGGCAAGGGCGAGCTTCTTTCAAAGCTCAAGAAGGAAGCCAAGAAGGCCGACAAGATCTATCTCGCAACCGACCCTGATCGTGAGGGAGAGGCTATAAGCTGGCATCTCAAGAACGAGCTTGATAAGGATGCTTCCAATCGCGAGAAGATATCCCGTATCACCTTCAATGAGATCACAAAGAATGCCGTAAAGAACGCCATCAAGAATCCGCGCGATATCGATATGGATCTCGTCAATGCCCAGCAGGCCCGCCGTGTCATCGACAGACTGGTTGGTTACACCATAAGCCCATTATTATGGAAGAAAATCCGTAAGGGACTCTCAGCCGGACGAGTTCAGTCCGTAGCTCTCCGCATGATATGCGACAGAGAAGCAGATATCGCTGCATTTACACCTGAAGAGTACTGGTCACTGGATGCCCACCTTCTTTACGGAAAGAAGAAGCTCACCGCTTCCTTCTACGGAAAAGACAAGAAGATGCCTCTTCCGAATGAAGCTTCCGTTGATGAGGTCATCAAGGCCATCGGTAACGATGCTTTCACCATAACTGATGTGAAGAAGTCCGAGCGCCGCAAAAAGGCACCGCTTCCTTTCACCACCAGTACCATGCAGCAGGAAGCGGCAAAGTCTCTCGGTTTCGCAACCAGCAAGACCATGAAGCTTGCCCAGACACTTTACGAAGACGGTTACATCACTTATCTCCGTACTGACAGTACACGTATTTCCGTTGAGGCAGATGCCGCAGCGAAGATCTATATCTCAGACAAGTTCGGAGAGGAATATGTAAACGGCGGATCCAAGGATGCCCGCAAGCCTCAGGAAACAGAGGTCAAGATCCAGGACGCACATGAAGCCATCAGACCTACAGATCTCGAAATGACACCTGATGAGGCAAAGGCAAAGCTTCAGCGTGACGAATCCCGTCTCTACACACTTATTTACAAGCGTTTCCTTGCAAGCCGCATGACAGCAGCTATTTACGATACAGAATCCGTAAAGCTCACTTCCGGTGGATATACATTCACCCTCAGCGGTTCCAAGCTTCGCTTCGACGGTTTCCTTTCAGTTTATATGTCGGAAGAGGACAAGGAAGAAAAAGATGTTTCCCTTCCTGACATGAAGATAGACGAAAAGCTCAATCTCTCAAAGTTCGATAAAGAGCAGCACTTCACCCAGCCGCCTGCACACTATACAGAAGCATCTCTGGTAAAGGCACTGGAAGAGGACGGTATAGGAAGACCTTCAACATACGCACCGACCATAGGAACTCTTCTTGCAAGAAGATACATCACCAAGGAGAAGAGAAATATTTTCGTCACCGAGCTCGGTCAGGCAGTCGATGACATGATGCAGAAGAATTTCCCTACCATCGTGGATACGGCATTTACCGCCAACATGGAGTCACTTCTTGATACTGTGGCAAACGGAGACATTAACTGGAAGACCATAGTCGAGAATTTCTACCCTGATCTTTCAGAAGCGGTAGAGAAGGCTCAGCTCGAGGTCGAAAAGATCACCATAAGAGACGAAGAGACAGACATCGAGTGCGACAAGTGCGGACGAAAGATGGTCATCAAGTACGGACCTCACGGAAAGTTCCTGGCATGCCCGGGCTTCCCTGACTGCAGAAACACAAAGCCTTACGTAGAGTATGCCGGTTTTGTATGTCCTGACTGCGGAGCGGAGTGCGTAAAGCGCCGTTCCAAGAAGGGCCGTATCTTCTACAGCTGTTCCAGATATCCTGATTGTAATTACATGACATGGAACAAGCCGAAGGAGCCTGCAACAGGAGAGAAAAAGGACGGCGAGATCATGGCATGATTTCACACAAATTATGCAACAAAAACCGTTGACAGCAATTAAAATACTATGTTATATTACAAGTCGCGTCCAAAGGGCGCGACTTTTGTGTTCATGCAAAAGTGTAACTTAAAAAGCACATCTGACCGAAAACCGGAATGGTACCTTTTAAGAGGCGACGCCGGTGAGCACACACGATCGGATGGAAGATTTTAACCAGGAGGTATTTGAAATGAGTGCAATTGGAATGAAGCAGCTCCTTGAGGCTGGCGTACATTTTGGTCATCAGACAAGAAGATGGAACCCTAAGATGGCTCCATACATCTACACAGAGCGTAACGGTATCCACATCATCGATCTTCAGCAGACAGTAAAGATGGTTGACGATGCTTACAATGCTATGGTTAAGCTTGTACAGGACGGTGGTACTGTTCTTTTCGTTGGTACAAAGAAGCAGGCTCAGGACGCTGTTAAGTCAGAGGCTCTTCGTTGCGGCGAGTTCTATGTAAACGAGAGATGGCTCGGCGGTATGCTTACAAACTTCAAGACAATCCAGACACGTATCGATCGTCTTAAGGAGATCGAGAAGATGGCTGAGGACGGAACTTTCGATGTTCTTCCTAAGAAGGAAGTTGCTCTTATCAAGAAGGAGTGGGACAA
Organism: Lachnospiraceae bacterium JC7; assembly: GCA_000513555.1. Classification (GTDB taxonomy): domain Bacteria; phylum Bacillota; class Clostridia; order Lachnospirales; family Lachnospiraceae; genus Oribacterium. The sequence goes on along the minus strand of ALYD01000001.1, from coordinate 140,828 downwards.
GCTCGAGGCTAACATCGGTGGTATCAAGGATATGAAGCAGATCCCTGATGCAATCTTCGTTGTTGATCCTAAGAAGGAGAAGATCTGCGTTAAGGAAGCTCGCGCACTTGGAATCACACTTTTCGGTATCGCTGATACAAACGCTGATCCTGAGGAGCTTGATTATGTTATCCCAGGTAACGATGACGCTATCCGTGCTATCAAGCTTATCGTAGGCAAGATGGCTGATGCTGTTATCGAGGCTAAGCAGGGCGAGATGACTGAGGAAGAGGCAGCAGCTGCTACAGCTGGTGAGGACTTCGCTACAGAGGCTTAATAAAGTAAACGTAAAACCGGCATTAGACAATTTCATAGATTGCTCAATGCTGGTTTTTTTCAGATAAAGAAACATATATCTAGGAGGATATAACAATGGCAATTACAGCAGCTCAGGTTAAAGAATTACGTGATATGACTGGTGCAGGAATGATGGCTTGTAAGAAGGCTCTTGCTGCAACAGATGGAGATATGGATAAGGCAGTAGAGTTCCTCAGAGAGCAGGGTCTTGCAGGCGCAGAGAAGAAGGCCGGCAGAATCGCAGCTGAGGGTGTATCTTTCACAAAGCTTGCTGACGACATGCACACAGGTGTTGTTGTTGAGGTTAATGCTGAGACTGACTTCGTTGCAAAGAACGAGAAGTTCCAGACATACGTTTCAGAGGTAGCAGCTCAGGCTCTTAAGTCAGAGGCAGCTGATATCGACGCTTTCCTTGCTGAGAAGTGGGATCTTGACAACTCAAGAACAGTTGCAGAGCAGCTTTCAGAGGAGATTTCAATCATCGGCGAGAACATGCACATCCGTCGTTTCCAGAAGCTTACAGAGAACGATGGTTTCGTACAGGATTACGTACACGGCGGCGGACGTATCGGTGTTCTTCTTCAGGTTAAGTCAACAGTTGTTAACGAGGCTGTTACAGAGATGGCAAAGAACATCGCTATGCAGGTAGCTGCTCTTAAGCCAAAGTACACATCACGTAAGGAAGTTGATCAGGATTACCTCGCAAGCGAGACTGAGATCCTTACAGCTGCTGCAAGAAACGAGAAGCCAAACGCTCCTGAGAAGGTTCTTGCAGGTATGGTTCAGGGTCGTCTTAACAAGGAGCTCAAGGAGATTTGTCTTCTTGACCAGACATATGTTAAGGCTGAGGACGGAAAGCAGACTGTTCAGCAGTATGTTGATTCTGTTGCAAAGGCTCAGAACGCTACTATCGAGGTTGTTACATTCATCCGTTTCGAGACAGGTGAAGGCCTTGAGAAGAAGAACGAGGATTTCGCTGCAGAGGTTGCTGCACAGCAGGCTGCTGCTAAGAAGGCTTAATTCTTTAAAGCATGATATCCAAAAGACAGGTTCGTTATCGAACCTGTCTTTTTTTACGCCCGGGATCAGCCGCACCGGATCACAATAATTTCAAAATATCGTAAAAGTTTCGCCCCTCAAAGCTTTAGATTCAATATTTTTTATCCTCTGATTTTATGATACAATTAAGTTTATTAAAAAATATGAGGTATCCCCATGATATTTGATTTTTTGAAAAAATATTCGGAGCAATTTGATGGGGCATCGCATAATGACGCCAGAACTGACGTCTCTTCATCGTCGCCTTCAGAGGCAGAGAGAAATCACTCACATACTTCCACAGGGAAAGATGCAGACAGAATGATCCGTCGGCATCTGATTTTTCATGGTTCCGTACAGGGAGTGGGCTTCAGATATACCGCCCATCATCTTGCAGACTCCCTTGGTCTCACAGGATGGGTTCAGAACGAATACGACGGCTCGGTGAGCTGTGAGGTTCAGGGGCCGCCCTTCGTTATTGACGAGTTTTTGCAGAGGCTCAACAATCAGCGATGGATACGTATCATGGATATGGAATCCGAGACTATGGATGTGATCTCCGATGAAAAAAGTTTTCGAATCACATATTAAGTAAGCATTATCCTTCCCACGAAGTCCTGCATTACTTCATATGTAATTCCGGTTAATGAAAGGTTTAAATGAAACACAACTACAAAATGATATTAAGCTATGATGGCTCCCGCTATTACGGCTGGGAACATCAGCCAAACACCGAGCTGACCATACAGGGAAAGCTCGAGCAGGTACTTACCCGCATGGTGTATGGTGATTCTTATAAGGTTCAGGATTTCTCATCCTTTCCCGTTACGGTCATCGGCGCCGGAAGAACCGACGCAGGGGTCCACGCAAGAGCCATGACTGCCAATGTCATCCTCGATACGGATAAATCAGAGGATGAGATCAGGGAATATATGAACAGATATCTTCCTGACGATATAAGTATCAACGAACTGAAGCTCTGCGGAGACAAATTCCACAGTCGCTTCAAGGCAAGCGGCAAGACCTACAGATACAGCTGCTGGTATGGAGACCAGAAGCCTGTATTTGAAAGAAAGTACGTGACTGTCCTGGATCGCCATCCCGATATAGAGGCCATGCGAAGGGCAGCACAGTATATTATCGGAGAGCATGATTTCAAATGCTTCTGCGGTAATTCACACATGAAGAAATCCACCGTTCGAAACATTGACAATATAGAAATAACAGAGAACGGTCCATATATAAGGTTCTACTATCACGGAACAGGCTTCCTGCAGAATCAGGTCCGCATCATGACAGGAACACTTCTCGAAGTGGGCTATGGAAAGCGTACTCCCGAATCACTGAAGGAGACCATTGAGAGTAAGAACAGACAGAATGCCGGATATACGGCAGAGCCTCAGGGACTTTGTCTCATGAAGGTTGATTACGATTAAGAGGGGAATAGTAATTATGAGAAGCAAAGGTATCGCCATACTTTTAGGCATTACTATAGGAGTCACTGCAGGCTATCTTGCCAGCACCACATTTATGAGGGGCAAGATGATGCCCGGGACCATGATAAACGGAGCTGATTTTTCCATGGTTCCGAGAAGCGAGTTAAATCAGAGATTATCCGACATGGAAAGGGACGCATACGCCCTTACTGTAAGAGATATCCACGGAAACGAGACAGTCATAAGCGGTTCCGATATAGATCTGAAGGCCGAGTTTTCGGTTTCTGACATACGTGTCCAGAATCCGCTCATCTATCCATACTATATCCTTAGGCCGGGAAACTATTTCATCCTTCCGGACTCTGTTTCCTTTGATGAAGAAAAGCTTCAGTCCATCATAGACAACACCATACTGCCTGCTCAGGGTTCTACAGTAAAGCCTTCAGACGCATACCTTACAGCATACGTACCGGGAGCCGGTTATACCATAGCTTCTGAGGTGGACGGAGATACACCGGATCCTTCCACAGTAACGAAGCTCATACAGGATGCCATCTACGACAGATCTGTTTTCACCGATCTTGCCTCCAATGACTGCTACCTGAAGGCTTCGGTTCGTTCCGACAACGATTCTCTCAACAGAGAAGCCACCAGTCTGAATGACGCACTTGCGGCATCCATAACCTATGATCTGGGAAACCAGAAGATAACATTGAACGCAGACACCTACTTCCCATGGCTCGTTACAGCAGAGGACGGAACAGTGACTCTGGATGAAAACATGGTCAATGACTATGTCGCGAAGCTTAAGGAATCCACCGATACAGCCTATACCACCAGAGGTTTCACCACTGTGTCAGGCCGTTCCATAACAGTAAAGGGCCCATACGGATTCAACATTTCCAAGAAAAAGGAAGCAGAGCAGATCACTGAGGATATACTTTCAGGACAGAAGGTAGAGCGTGAGCCTGTCTACACCACCACAGGACACTCACGTACAGGTCAGGAGTACGGTGACACTTATCTCGAAGTGGATATGACCAACCAGACTGTTTACTTCATTCAGGACGGGCAGGTGGTCTTCACCTCTGACTGCGTAACCGGAAACACCAGTCTCGGAAGAGGAACTCCTACAGGTATCTTCAGTATCATGTACAAGGCGAAGAATGTAGTGCTCAGAGGAGCCAACTATGCTTCACCTGTTACATACTGGATGCCTTTCTACAACGGCTGCGGTTTCCATGATGCATCATGGAGAGGTTCCTTCGGCGGAAACATATACAAATACAGCGGTTCCCATGGCTGTGTAAACATGCCTATCCCTAAGGCGAAGGAGCTTTACGGTCTCGTGGAGGCAGGCCTTCCTGTTATCGTTTATTACTAAATTGTCTTACCAAAATATGACGATATTCAATCATTTAAAAATTGATCCCGGATATATGTTAAGATATAAGTGAATCTATTACACGAAAGGATCGCTATGAAACAGTTTAAATCATCAGTACATATTATAATTATGGCCATGACCATGGCTCTCTGCACTGCATTCTCAGCATTGGCAGAGTTCGGACCGGGAGCAGTAACCGAAGACACGGTCATCTATACCGAAGTAAAGGCTGACAGGATCTCGGATCCTATAGCAGAGAAGCTCGGGAAGACCATGACTTCACAACTCACAGACCAGATCATCCTCGTGAACGACCATAACCTGACTCTCTGGAACAGACAGTCAGACGGAAGCTGGGAAAAGGACATGGATGTTTACTGCGGCTACGGAAGAAACGGCTTAAAGCCCTATAACGAAAGGAAAGAGGGAGACCAGACAACACCTATCGGTTCCTTCCCCATACTTCATTCCTTCGGTTTCGGTTCAAATCCGGGAACCGCTATGACATGGAGAGAGATAACCGAAAATTCCTACTGGTCAGGTGAAAAGGCCACTTACAACACATGGGTGGAGAGTTCGACACCTGTGGGAGGAGAGCATTTAAGCGAGTACACAATCTGCTATAAATACGCAATGGCTATAGGTTTTAACATTAACCCTACAGTATATAAGCGCGGTTCAGCCATCTTCCTTCACTGCAAGAATCCTGCTGAATGGGGATCAGCCGGCTGCGTATCTGTAACAGAAGACAATATGCTCACACTTCTCAAAAAATGCCATGACGGATGCTATATCATGATAGTCCCGAACGAGGACTATATTTCAAACTTCTGATACTTTATCAGTTGATGGGGTATTTTCGCCTATGACTTGGAACCTCGAATATGAAATCGCATCTCTGGCTCTGACAGTCATCCTGTTTCTGTCATACCGCCCGGAGAAATACCTTCCTCTGAGAAGGAACCGCTATTTTTATCTCACGATAGCCTGTGAAGTCTCGGTTATCGTATTCGATATAATAGCTTCCATCACAACGGGTAATTATGTGGATTATCCGCTGTGGTTCCTTTATGGCGAAAATATCCTTTATTTTGTTCTTCTGTCTCTGGAATATTATCTTTTCTTTAACTACACCATTTCCATTTCCAAACACTCTTTACTGAGCACCACCTTTCGAAAGATAGTCATTTCCATACCTTTCCTGTTCATTAGCCTTCTTATCGTATCAACACCCCTGACCAACGCGCTGTTCTACATCGACAGATCAACAGGGTACTCAAGGCGATGGGCATATTATTACCTTCTTATTCCATATCTGTATTTTTATATGGTCCTCTCTGTTGTGTACCTTTCATATTTCCACAAAGAGATCATCCGTGCACAGATGCTGGCTGTGCTTAGTTCTTATGCGCTTTTCATCCTGGGAGCCTTCCTTCAGGCCTCTGTTTTTCCGAATTACCTCCTGATAGGATGCTTCTCGGCATTCGGACTTCTCATCGTATATCTGTCCTTACAGAACCCGGAATATTATCTAAGTGTCAAGGCTTCCTGCTTCAATTCAAAAGCCTTCAGAGACCTCACGAGAGACTATTCGGAGACCAACCATCCATTCGCGGTCTTCAGTTTCTGTCTTGATCATTATCCCATTCTGCTCAATGCCTATGGCGAAGAGACTATGAATGACATCCTTCATCAGGTGACGCTTCTGGTAAATACAAACTACAAGGAATGTCAGCTTTTTTATATCGAAGACGGCTGCTTTTCACTGATGATACAGGATGATACAACACCTGACGAACTTGCGGATTTTCTGGAGGAGCGGTTCGAACATGCCTGGTCAACCTCCATAGGCGATCTCAGGATCAATGCTTATTTTTCCTATCTTCCTAAAGAACTTGACTATCATAAGTCCCAGAATCTCATATCCATCATCAGAAGTTCTCTTATAGCCGCCTCCATGCGCAATGAGACCCGTTATCTGGTCATCGAAGCAAAGATGTTCGATAAGCAGAAAAAGGATAATGAGATACATCAGGCTTTGCAAAAGGCTGTAGAGCAAAACAGCATACAGATCTACTATCAGCCGATCTATGACACCCATACCCGTAAGATCGTTTCGGCCGAAGCGCTGGCCAGACTTTTCGATGACAAGCTGGGGAGCATTTCACCGGATGATTTCATCGTCACGGCAGAACAGGACGGTTCCATCATAAAACTCGGAAATCAGATCTTTGTAAAGACTCTGACCTTCATGCATGATCACAGGTTTGAATTCCGGGATATCAAATATCTCGAGATCAATCTTTCACCTGTACAGTTCACGAATCTGAACTTTGCGGAGCAGTTCGTGGATCTCGCCTTTGAGCACAGAGTGGATCTCAGTCTTATCAACCTTGAGATAACGGAGACTGCAACCTCCGACATATCCATACTGAAAAAGCAGATGAAGATACTGCACAACATGGGGGTCCGTTTTTCACTGGACGATTACGGAACCGGATTCTCGAATCTTACCCTCATACTTCAGCTGCCCCTTGAGATCATAAAGATCGACAAGAGTCTGGTCTGGGCTTATTTTGACGGCTCCAACCTCATGCTGAAAAACATCGTCAGGATGTTCCAGGAACAGAATTACAAAATACTATGCGAAGGTATAGAGACAAAGGAGATGGCAGATACCCTCACCGAAATGGGAGTTGACTATCTGCAGGGCTTCTATTTCTCCAGACCTTTACCTGAATCTGAATTTCTCAAATATTTAAAGGAGTTCGATGGAAACAACTACTGAAACAAAGACAGGATTAATATGTGAAGGAGGCGCCATGCGGGGACTTTTTACTGCCGGCGTCCTCGATATACTTTTGGAAAATGATGTGACCTTTGATGGAATGGTGGGAGTTTCCGCCGGTGCCACCTTCGGCTGCAATTTCAAGTCAAAGCAGATAGGACGTACAGTACGCTACAATCTGAAATATGCCGATGACAAGCGCTACGGAAGCTTCGAGTCCCTCATAAAGACCGGAGACCTCTACGATACGGAGTTCTGTTATCACACTCTGCCCAATGAGCTCTTTCCCTTTGACTGGGATACCTTCCTAAGTAACCCCATGAAGTTTTATGTCGTTGCAACAGACGTAAGAACAGGAAAACCCGTATACCATGAAATGAAGTCCCGGGGAGATACGGAACTTGAATGGCTGAGAGCCAGCGCCTCCATGCCGCTTGTTTCCAAGCCTGTTTCTGTTGATGGTTACGAGCTTCTGGACGGAGGCATTTCCAACTCCGTACCTCTCGAGTTTTTTGAGCATATCGGATATAAGAGGAATGTAGTCATTCTTACCCAGGATATCAATTACGTAAAAACTCCGATTCCTACCGGTTTTTTAACAAAACTTTTATTAAAAAAACAACCGGCCATCTATACAGCCATGACTAAGCGTCATATAATGTACAATGCTCAAATTGACTATATCAGAAAGAAAGAAGCAGCGGGTGAGGTCTTCGTTATCCGTCCTCCCGAGCCCCTCGGCATAAAGAGAGTGGAGCATGACCGAAAGGAGCTTGAGCGTGTGTACAAGCTCGGAAGATCCACAGCCCTTTCCCTTCTTTCCGAATTAAAGGAATTTATATATAAAAATGAAATTTAGTTTTGCACCTATGGAAGGCATTACCGGATATCCGTTCCGTAATGCCTTCCAACAATGTTTTCCGGGGGTAGACCGTTTCTATACCCCTTTTTTGTCTGCCAATGATACTTTTTCCTTCACGACAAGGGAGATAAGGGATACTGATCCCGAAAACAACCGGGTCCCGGATCTGGTTCCCCAGATAATCACCAACAACGCAGAAATGTTCGTCTGGGCCATAGAAGAGATGGTTAAGCTCGGATACAGAGAAGTGAACTTGAACATCGGCTGCCCTTCCGGCACAGTAGTCGCAAAAGGGAAGGGCTCCGGCATGCTGAAATCCCTGGACCGGCTGGATGAGTTTTTCGAAGAGAGTTTCGAGCTTCTTCAAAAGCGCGGCATAGGATGCCATGACAATGCTTCTCTTCAGGAAACAGTCACTTCCCCTTCCGTAAGGATCTCCGTTAAAACAAGGATCGGAATTCATAACGCCTCCGAGGCCGGAGACATCATACCTGTATATAACCGTTATCCCCTGAGTGAAGTCATCGTACACGGAAGAGTACAGAAGGAATTCTATAAAGGCGAGATACATTATGATGTGTTCAGACAATTTATAGAAGAATGCCGACATCCTCTGGTGTATAACGGAGACATATGCACCAAGGCTGATTACGAAAAGATAGTGGAGCTGTTCCCTGAGATAGATACCGTCATGATAGGCCGCGGACTTTTGATGAACCCGTCACTTGTCAGGGAGATAAAGGGCGGTGAAAAGGCCACTCTTCAGGAGATCAAGCATTTCCATGAAACACTGGTGGATAACTACATCCCTGAAATGGGCAGCGACAAGAACCTTCTATTTAAGGTAAAGGAATACTGGAACTGGCTCAGCAAGTCCTTTTCAGGTTCCGAAAGATATATGAAGGATATAAGAAAGGCTCACAGCCTTGCGGAATACAGAGCCGCAGTACGTAACCTCATGGCAAACTGCGAACCTGTATAACCGTGCATGATTTGGAGAGATAAATGATAGTAGAATACCCTGAATATTATGAACGTTTCCGCTGTATAGGCGGAGCCTGCCCAGACACCTGCTGCGCCGGCTGGGAGGTAGACGTAGATCCCGACTCTGCAGAGTACTATAGATCCGTCGAAGGTGAGTTCGGAGACAGACTGCGTGCACATATTTGTGAAGAAGACGGAGAGTGCTATTTTCCTCTTACGGAAAAACACAGATGTCCCTTCCTTAATGAAAAGAACCTTTGCGATATATACTCCAACATAGGTGAAGAAAGTCTCTGTCAGACCTGCACCGAATATCCCCGCTATTTCATGGATATCGGCAGCTACGAGCAGACGGACATGAGTCTGAGCTGTATGGAGCTCGGCAGGATCTTCTATACGGAAACAGACCGTATAGAGTATATCCGTTCCGAAAATGATGTGGAGGGAGATCCCCTTTCTCCTGATGAGCAGGGAACTCTCATTGAGGTTCTGGCCCTTCGTAACCGGTGCATATCAGAGATGCAGGACAGCTCCGACAGCTTTACGAAGAAGATGGAAACTGTCAGGTCCCTTGTGGCAGAAGCCCAGGGAGAGGAGCCTTCCGAAAAGGACCGCTCCCGTACATTTCTTAATGAAGACTACAAAGCACTTACCGAAATTCTTGATTCCATGGATTCCATAAGTGAAGAATGGTCTGAAAAGCTGAGCTTTTATAAAAAGATCGCAGGATCTGAAGCCGAGCTTTCCAAAATAGACAGCTTCAGATCTGAAAACAGTAAGAACCTCGACCTCTGGATGTCCAGGACCGCGGTTTACTTCATTTTCAGATATTTCATCGACACCTGTATAGATGGCGATATAGAAACCGAGCTCTGCCTCATTCACCGAAGCCTCAAGCTGATTTTCTTCATGCTTTTTGCCGAATGGCTGATTAAGGGAAGTGTCAATGTCTCTGACATGATCTACGTCTCTCACCTCTACTCAAAGCAGGTGGAGCATGATGACAGCAACGTAGCTAAAATCAAAAACCTGTGTTAGACTTCATACATAAGCCGTGAATGTCATAACTCTACGATTTTCGGGAGGCACTGTATGTTCAGATCAATTAAGAAAAACACATATATTATTATATTTTCATCCTTGATCCTTATCATGTTGAGCTCCTGCGGAGAACGCAAGAAGCCTCATGAGACGGTCTCATCCGAGGAGCTTTCCCAGCAGATAATCACAGGTCTAGCGGATGGCTTCAAAAGCGGAGAGATCGATGTGACCACCAGAGAAAAAAAAATCATATCAAATCTCATAGATTACGCTTTGGAAAATCCCGAATCCACCATGCTGTCACTGAAGCAGGCTGCGGAAAGGGCCGGTTTTGATGCCACCTTCCCGGAGTCCCTTTCGGGAGCGGAACCTTATTTCAGCGCGGTGGCAGATTCCATCCTTCAGGCCTCCTACAAGACACCTGACGGCAATGACATTATCATAAGAAAGAGCAAGGACAGCAAACCTCTTTCCGAGGATGACATGGATTCCAAAACAAAGATCACCCAGAATATCGGCGGTAAAGACGTTACCATCGTGGTCGATCAGGACAAGATAATAGATGCCATCTGGAAAAATGCCGGCAATACCTACTCCGTATACTCTCAGAGCGGAATCGATGAAGACACATTAAATTCACTGATTAAGACAGTAAAGTAATATACCATGACAGATAAAGATTTAAATAAAGATAAGATCGGAGCCGTATCCCCTGATACAGCTTCAGAAGCCGGAGCCAAAGACTCAGCCGAAGCTCCGGCTGTACATAAACGAAGAAAACGTTACAGCGGAAAGTATCCCCGTAAGTTTGAAGAAAAGTATAAAGAGCATCAGCCCGAAAAGTACAAGGATGATATCGAGAAGATCATCATGAAGGGAAAGACCCCTGCGGGAATGCACATTCCCATTATGGTCAAGGAGATCCTGGATGTTCTCAGGATACAGCCCGGGGAAACCGGTATGGACGCGACCCTCGGATATGGCGGTCACAGCGAGAAAATGCTGGAGAAGCTTGAAGGCAGAGGACATCTTTACGCAACGGACGTGGACCCTATAGAATCAGTAAAGACAGAGAAGCGTCTCAGAGACAAGGGCTACGGCGAAGACATTTTCACCATAAAGCATACCAACTTCCGGAACGTGGACACTGTATCAGATAATGGTGAAAAGTTTGACTTCGTTCTGGCAGACCTCGGTGTATCCTCCATGCAGATAGACGATCCTTCCCGCGGCTTCAGCTATAAGACCGAGGGGCCTCTGGATCTTCGCCTGAATCCGGAAAGCGGAAAGAGTGCGGCAGAGCGTCTCAGGGAGCTGGACTATGATTCCATGGTTAATATCTTTATCGAGAACTCTGACGAGCCTTACGCAGAGAAGATCGCAAAAGAGATAGTCCGTGCATATCATAAAGGCGAAAAGATCGAGACCACGGGAGAGCTTCGTGAGATCATCAAGAAAGCTCTTTCCTTCCTCCCTGAAAAGGAACAGCAGGAGGCACAGAAGAAATCCTGCATGAGAGTTTTCCAGGCTCTTCGTATAGAGGTGAACAGCGAATTTGAGGTTCTGTATGACTTCTTAAATAAAGTGCCTGACTGCATGAATCCGGGCGGCAGAATAGCAGTCCTCACCTTCCATAGCGGAGAGGACCGTCTGGTCAAGCAGTTCTTCAAGGAAATGAAGCGGGCAGGCATTTACAGTGACTGTTCACGTGATGTCATCCGTCCCGGAAAGGAAGAGTGCTTCATCAATCCGCGTGCCCACTCTACGAAACTTCGCTGGGCCATAAAAGCCTGATTAACATATTTTTTACTGACATGGGACCTTCAGAGCTTCTCGCCGGGATGGTCCTTATGTCGTTTAGGTGCGTTACATGAAAAACAATAGACCCGATATCAATGACAAGAAAAACGCTGTTTCTGAAACAGCACCTGCTTACAATGCTATAACCCAGGGTGTGATGTGGAAGTCTCTTATCTTTTATGTCATGCCTTTAATTATGGGCACCTTTTTCCAGCAGCTCTATAACACTGTAGATGCTGTGGTGGTGGGAAGATTTGTCGGCAAGGAGGCTCTGTCCGCAGTAGGCGGTACCGCAGCCATCCTTGTGAATGTCTTCGTGGGCTTTTTCGTAGGCGTCTCCTCCGGTGCCGGAGTAGTGGTTGCCCAGTATTTCGGAGCCAAGGACGACGAGGATGTGCATCGCTCTGTACATACAGCCATCATGCTTTCCATAGTGAGCGGAGCGATCCTTACCTTCATCGGCTTCTTCATGATGCCTGTCTTCACCGTATGGATGAAGACCCCTGAAGATGTACTTGACCTCACCATCACCTATTTACGCATCTACGCCCTCGGCATGATCCCGAACCTCATCTACAACATGGGTTCAGGCATACTTAGAGCGGTGGGAGATTCGAGACGCCCCCTTTACTTCCTTATAGTATCCTGCGTCACCAACATCATTCTGGATATACTCTTCGTGCTGAAGCTCGAACTCGGAGTCGTGGGTGTGGCCATAGCCACAGTTCTCTGCCAGATCATAAGTGCCATACTCGTTATCATGACCCTGACAAAGGTGGATAAGAGCTACAGACTCATTCCCTCGAAGATCAGCTTCAAAAAGCGCCAGCTCATCCGCATACTATCCATAGGCGTCCCGGCAGGTGTGCAGTCTCTTATGTACTCCCTGTCCAATGTCTTCATCCAGACAGCCATCAACGAATTCGGCACGGATGCGGTGGCGGCATGGGCAGCCTACGCAAAGATCGACGCCCTCTACTGGATGGTCATAAGCTCCTTCGGAATAGGTGTCACTACCTTCGTCGGACAGAACTACGGCGCCCGCATTTACAAACGCGTCCGTGAATGTGTCCGCCAGAGCGCAGTCATCATGGGAGTCATCACCATCGCATTTACGATCATATTTTACAGATGGGGAGCCCTTGCCTTCCATCTGTTCACCACAGACCAGAACGTCATGAAAGTAGGAGAAGTGATGCTCCATTACCTCTCACCTTTCTATATAACCTACACCGCCATAGAACTTTTCTCCGGATCACTCCGCGGAATGGGAGACAGTCTCAGACCAATGCTTATATCAGTGCTCGGGATCTGCGTCCTTCGTATCTCCTGGATAATGATCGCGGTTCCCATCTGGCACAGAATAGAGACCATAGAAGCAAGCTATCCCCTCACATGGATAACCACATCCATAATGTTCATGATCTATTATTTCTGGTACATAAACAAACGACACATAAAGTGATATATGTGAGAGAGCTTAATCTAAAGTTGACATCTAATATAAGTAAAACTATACTTTCTAGGATTATGATACAAGGAGATCCCACGATCTTTAAGCGGGGGAACACCGGACTTTCAGCGGTTCACCGGGATCCGTCAGGATTCCATCATTATATAAGGGAGTACACAATCTATGTTTAAAAAAGGTTTTGACAATGACAAGTATCTGAAGATGCAATCTGAGCACATCAGAGAGCGTATTTCAAAATTCGGAGGCAAGCTCTATCTCGAATTCGGAGGCAAGCTCTTCGACGATTATCATGCTTCCAGAGTTCTGCCCGGTTTCCAGCCTGACAGTAAGATCCGCATGCTCACCCAGTTAAAAGAGGATGTTGAGATCGTTGTCGTTATCAATGCCGGCGATATAGAGAAAAACAAGGTAAGAGGAGATCTCGGCATCACATATGATATGGATGTTCTTCGTCTCATCGACGCCTTCAGAAGCTACGGCCTTTTCGTAGGTTCTGTTGTTCTTACAAGATTTGACGGTCAGGAAAGTGCCATCGCCTACCAGAAGAAGCTTGAGAGCCTGGGCGTAAAGGTATACCGTCATTATCCTATTCAGGGTTATCCCGGAAACCTTCCTCTCATCATCAGTGACGAGGGCTTCGGAAAGAACGAATATATCCAGACCACTCATTCCCTTGTTGTAGTTACCGCACCGGGTCCTGGATCAGGAAAGATGGCAGTATGTCTTTCCCAGCTCTATCAGGAGAACAAGCATGGCGTAAAGGCAGGATATGCAAAGTTCGAGACATTCCCAATCTGGAATATCCCTCTCAAGCACCCTGTAAACCTTGCGTACGAGGCCGCAACCGCTGACCTTAACGATGTAAACATGATCGACCCTTACCACCTCGAGGCTTACGGCAAGACAACTGTAAACTACAACCGTGATGTGGAGGTATTCCCTGTATTAAACGCCATGTTCCAGCGCATCTACGGAGAGTCACCTTACAAGTCACCAACAGACATGGGCGTAAACATGGCAGGCTACGGCATCGTGGATGACGAGAACTGCTGCTACGCATCACGCCAGGAGATCATCCGCCGCTATTACACAGCCCTTTGTGATCACAGAAAGGGTGACGGTTCACAGCAGGTCATCGATAAGATCCAGCTTCTTATGGAGCAGGCCAATATCACACCGGATGACAGACCTGTCATCGCCGCAGCAAAGCAGAAGGCTGAACTTACAGGAGAGCCTGCTGCAGCCATCGAGCTTTCAGACGGAACAGTAGTCACAGGAAAGACCTCAACACTTCTCGGTGCCTGCTCCGCAATGCTTTTAAATGCCCTGAAGGTTCTCGGAGGGATCGAGGATTCTGTAAACCTTATTTCCAGAGAGATCATCGAGCCTATTCAGCACCTGAAGACAGAGCATCTCGGAAACCACAACCCCCGTCTTCACACCGATGAGATACTTATCGCTCTTACCATCTGCGCAACAACAGATGACAATGCAGAAAAGGCCATGCAGCAGCTTGAAAAGCTTAAGGGCTGCGAAGTACACAGCTCCGTTATCATTTCAGAGGTAGATGCCCGTACCTTCAAGAAACTGGGCGTCAATGTTACCTGCGAGCCGCAGTACCAGACCTCAAAGCTTTTCCATAACTGATAAAAAGCAGCTTAAATCCTATACATTGCCCACGACTTTTACTTATGTTAAAATGAATTAAGCCGCATTTATGAATTCAGGCGGCGGAATGGAGATTTATATGTCAGAAAAACGTAGAGTTATGCTGAAGTTATCCGGCGAGGCTCTTGCCGGTGAAAAGCACTTCGGTTTTGACGATGACACCATAAGAGAGGTAGCTCAGGAAGTTAAGTCCGCAGTCGACGAAGGTGTTGAGATCGCCATCGTTATCGGTGGAGGTAATTTCTGGAGAGGCCGTCAGTCTGAGGCTGTAGACAGATATAAGGCCGATCAGGTAGGTATACTCGCTACAGTTATGAACTGTATCTATGTATCAGAGATATTCCGTACCCAGGGAATGAAGACCATGGTCATGTCATCCATCCAGATCGGAGATATGGCAGAACTTTTCAATAAAGATAAGGCATTAAAGGCTATGTCAGAGGGAACTGTCGTGTTCTGCGCAGGCGGAACAGGACATCCTTACTTCTCAACCGATACAGGCGTTGTACTTCGTGCTGTTGAGCTTGAGTGTGCAGAGATCCTTCTTGCAAAGGCTATCGACGGTGTTTACGATTCAGATCCAAAGATCAATCCCGATGCGAAAAAGTTCGATGAACTTTCCATTCAGGAAGTTGTGGACAAGCGTCTCGGAGTTATCGACCTTGCTGCTTCTGTTATCTGCATGGAGAACCACATGCCGCTTGCTATTTTCTCACTTAACGAGAAGCACGGCATCGCCAATGCTCTTAAGGGCAGGATCACAGGAACAAGAGTTACAGCTTAAGATGGATTTTAAGTACGGACAGTTTTTTGCCCGTCATTCCGGGTTTCAGTCATATGAGCCCGGCCGTAAAATACAAAAACTTTTCAACATATATAACGGAGGACTATATTATGGATGATCAATTTACTATCTACATCGAAAAGATGCACAAGACTCACGACAATCTCATGTCAGAGCTCGCTACCATTCGTGCAGGCCGTGCGAATCCGCACGTTCTTGACCGTATCATGGTAGATTACTACGGAACACCTACACCTATCCAGCAGGTAGGAAACGTATCTGTTCCTGAGGCACGTCTTATCCAGATCCAGCCATGGGACAAGACATTACTGAAGGAGATCGAGAAGGCTATCAATATGTCTGAGCTCGGTATCAATCCTACAAACGACGGAACTGTGATCCGCCTTGTATTCCCTGAGCTTACAGAGGAAAGACGTAAGGAGCTTACAAAGGACGTTAAGAAGAAGGGTGAGGAAGCAAAGATCGCCATCCGTAATATCCGTCGTGATGCCATGGATCTTGCAAAGAAGCTCGAGAAGTCTTCAGAGATGACAGAGGATGACCTTACACGTGCAACCAAGGATATCCAGGAGCTCACAGATCATATGTGTGAGAAGATCGACAAGTCTGTTGAAGCAAAGAACAAGGAACTCATGACCGTCTGATATGGAAAATATTAACGATATTATAGATAACGAAGGCCGTAATATTCCCGCCCACATTGCCATGATCCTTGATGGCAACGGCAGATGGGCTGAGCGCAGAGGACTCCCGAGAGCCCTGGGGCACAAACAGGGCTGTGAGACTCTTGAGTCTATAATCGGTGACTGCGCAAAGCTCGGAGTAAAGTACCTTACAGTCTACGGTTTTTCCACCGAAAACTGGAAGAGGTCTTCAGAAGAGGTCGGAGCCCTTATGAAGCTTTTCCGTTTTTATATAACGAAGCTTCTTAAGGTAGCCAATGAGCACAATGTTCGTCTTCGCATGATAGGTGAACGCAGCAGATTTGACTCTGATATTCAGGAAGGCATCGATACTCTCGAAGAAAAAACAAAAGACAATACAGGAATGACCTTCGTCTTTGCTGTAAATTACGGTTCCAGAGACGAGATAGTAAGAGCCATCAGAAAATATACTATAGAAGCTCTCAGATCCGGAAAGACCGTGGAAGAGATAGAAGCTCTTACCGAGCAGGACTTTTCGGCTTATCTCGATACCGCAGGTATGCCTGACCCCGATCTCGTTATAAGAACTTCCGGCGAATTCCGCTTATCCAACTATCTGCTCTGGCAGAGCGCATATACAGAGTACTATATTACTCCTGTGCTCTGGCCTGATTTCAACAAGGAAGAATTACTTAAGGCCATCGACGAGTTCAACGGTCGTGAACGTCGTTTCGGCGGAAGATTAAAAAAATAATCATTGACACAGGCTTCTTTTACATATGAAAGAAGCCTGTCTTTAATATAAAAAATTATGATAGAAAGCGATGTATGATCCTCACCACTGTGTAGTTCATGAAGCATCGCTGCAGATGAAAGTTTAGAAATACCATGACTGAAAATTTGAAAAAAGATCAAAACGAAAAAAAGATGAGTTCCTTCATCACACGTCTTATCAGCGGGATCATCCTGGTACTGTGCGCTGTGGTCATAGTTCCACTGGGAGGACTTCCTCTTTTTCTTCTCACATTTATGATTTCCATGATAGGGCTTTTTGAGCTCTACAGAGTATTCGGTATAGAAAAACGTTCCCTCGGTTTTGTGGGCTATCTCACCACCATATCCTACTATGTTATAGTCTGGTTCAACAGAAACGAGTACTTCACTCTTATGGTGGTCCTGAGCCTTATGGCGCTTATGGCGTTCTATGTAATAACATATCCCACCTACAAGATATCGACAGTTGCAAAGGCCTTCATGTCTGTATGCTACGCCGGTATCATGATGAGCTACCTCTATCAGACCAGAGTCATGCCCGACGGAGCTTACCTTGTATGGCTTATTTTCCTTGCCAGCTGGGGTTCCGATACCTGCGCGTACTGTGCCGGCATGCTCTTCGGAAAGCACAAAATGACTCCTATCCTGAGCCCCAAAAAGACCATTGAAGGTGCCATCGGAGGAGTTCTGGGAACCGCACTTCTCGGTTTTGTATATGCAACCATATTCAGAAACCGTTTCACCTTTATCATGAACCCGGGAGCCACCTGCGCCATAGCCTGCAGCATCGGAGCCCTGATCTCCATGGTGGGTGACCTGACAGCTTCAGGAATCAAAAGAGATTATTCAGTAAAGGACTACGGAACCCTCATTCCGGGTCACGGAGGAATCATGGACAGATTCGATTCCCTGATCTTCACAGCCCCGGCAGTGTTCTTTGCCCTGTCCTTCTTTAACATATCAGCTTAAAAATTGGAGATTCACTTATAATGAGAAATTTAGTCATTCTTGGATCAACAGGTTCCATCGGTACACAGACCATCGATGTAATAAAGGATGATCCTGAAATAAAAGTCACAGGTCTTGCAGTTTACGGCTCTGTGGACAAGCTCAGGGAGCAGGTGGAGATTCTGCACCCCGAAGCCGTTTGTATCTACGATGAGGAAAAGGCAGAGGCATTCAGAGCCCTTGGTCTTCCGGTAAAGGTCCTTTCAGGCATGGATGGTCTCATAGAGATCGCCACCATGGAGAACTGTGATGAAGTTGTTGTTTCTGTTGTGGGAATGATCGGTATCAGACCTACCATCGCAGCCCTTAAGGCAGGTAAGCGTATCGCTCTTGCCAACAAGGAAACTCTCGTATGTGCAGGCCATATCATCATGCCTTTGGCTTCTGAGTGCGGTATCGAGATAAAGCCCATTGACTCTGAGCACAGCGCCATCTGGCAGTCCCTTACAGGAGAGCCTCACAACCGTATAGAGCAGATCCTTCTCACTGCATCAGGCGGTCCCTTCAGAGGAAAGAAAAGAGAAGAGCTTCGCGGAAAGACCAAGGAAGATGCATTGAAACATCCTAACTGGGCTATGGGAAGAAAGATAACCATCGATTCCTCCACCATGGTCAACAAGGGTCTCGAAGTCCTTGAGGCTCACTGGCTTTTCGATGTTCCTGTGGACATGATAAAGGTGGTTGTTCAGCCTCAGTCCATCGTTCATTCAGCAGTTCAGTATGTTGACGGGTCCGTAAAGGCTCAGCTCGGTCTTCCTGACATGCGTATCCCTATCGAGTACGCCCTCTATGCGCCTGACCGTCATCCACTTCCCGAGGACAGAAGACTTGATCTTGCAGAGCTTGCCAAACTGACATTTGAGGATCCTGACATGGATACCTTCAAGGGTCTCGCCCTTGGTTATCGTGCAGGAAGGACCGGCGGTTCCATGCCTACTGTCTACAATGCGGCAAATGAAGAAGCCGTTGCCATGTTCCTTGAGGACCGCATAGATTTCCTTGAGATCGCAGATGTTATAGAGGAAGCCATGGACGCCCACGAAAAAGACATTATACCGGCACCTACCCTTGAGGAGATCCTTTCTATAGAGCAGTGGGCAAGAAACTTTGTAAAGACCAACTCAAAGATCGTTAGATAAAAACAGGAGATATGATTTGAGTATAATCGTAGCCATACTTGGATTAAGTTTTTTAATATTCTTTCATGAGCTTGGACACTTTCTGGCAGCAAAGATCTGCCATGTCGGTGTCCTTGAGTTTTCGATCGGAATGGGGCCGAGATTAGTGAGCCGCGTATGGAGAAACACCCGCTATTCCCTGAAGCTCCTTCCCATAGGCGGAAGCTGTGCCATGCTTGGCGAAGATGCCGCCGGCTCCGGAGATTTCTCAACTGCAGAAGGAAAGGAGCTTTCCGAACTCGAGGGAGATCCCGTCATAGACTATGAGGGGGTCAGATTCCGTAAGTCAGAGATCGAAAAATACAATTTCCAGAACAAACCCGCTCCACAGAGATTCTTTATCTGTATAGCAGGTGTTCTTAATAACTTTATCCTGGCCGCCATTCTTGCGGGAATCATCGTTTTTTTCTGCGGCTATGACAATCTGTACGTATACGTTCCTGCCGAAGGAAACATCTCATCGGAAAAGGGCTTTGAGAACGGAGATGTCTTCAGATCCGTAGGTTTCCACGGTAAAGGCCAGTCCTTTACCCCCGGTTACAGAGACCTTTTCATATGGAGCTATGTAAATTCCGAGGATTTCGATGACTCCACAGTCCTCGATGCAGTCGTTATCCGAAACGGAGAGAGAAAGACCGTCAGCTTTAAGCCTCATTTTGATGAAGCCACACAAAAGTACAGGCTGGGAATAAGCTTCTACGGCGGAAGATTCGCTGCCGGGAATCTTTATGAGTTTTTAACAGATACATTTTACGAAGTAAGATATAATGTAAACATTGTCATCCAGAGCCTCGGGCTTATCGCTAGAGGCAGGGTACAGCGTCATGAGGTCATGGGCCCCGTCGGTACCGTCACTGTCATGGGCAACACAGTGGAGCGCTCAACGAAGTATGGTCTGTTCAATGCTTTCCTCGTGCTTCTGGAGCTTCTCGTCATGATCTCATCAAACCTCGGCATCATGAACCTGCTGCCCATACCTGCACTGGACGGTGGAAGGCTTATATTCATTTCCGTCGAGATGCTTTCCAGAAGGAAGCTGGACCCTTCCATCGAAGACCGCATAAATCAGGCCGGAATGATGGCACTTCTTGTGCTTATGGCACTTATCATGTCAAACGACATATGGAATATACTCTCAGGCGCCTACGCGTCTGTACTTGGAGGTTAAAAATTGTCAGCTAGAGAAAATACAAAGGTCGTTTCCATCGGAAACGTTAAGATCGGCGGTGAAAATCCCATCGCCATCCAGTCTATGTGTAATACAAAGACCGAAGATGTAAAGGCTACAGTGGAGCAGATCCTGCGACTTGAAAAGGCAGGCTGCCAGATCATCCGCTGCACGGTTCCTACAGCAGAAGCCGCAAAGGCTTTTAAGGAGATCAAATCCCAGATCCATATCCCTCTTGTTGCGGATATCCATTTCGACTACCGCATGGCCATCGCAGCCATCGAGAACGGTGCCGACAAGATCCGTATCAATCCGGGAAACATCGGCTCAAACGAAAAGATACAGGCGGTTGTTGACTGCGCAAAGGAACACAATATCCCTATCCGCGTGGGTGTAAACTCAGGTTCTCTCGAGAAGGATCTCATCGAGAAATACGGCGGACATGTTACAGCAGAGGGCATCGTTGATTCCGCACTTGATAAGGTAGCCCTCATAGAAAGCATGGGCTATGACAATCTGGTCATCTCCATCAAGTCATCAGATGTTCTTATGTGCGCGAGAGCTCATGAGCTCATAGCTCCTAAGACCCGCCATCCTCTTCATGTAGGAATCACAGAATCCGGTACCGCATGGTCAGGAAACATCAAGTCCTCCATAGGTCTCGGCATCATTCTCGGTCAGGGAATCGGAAACACCATCAGAGTTTCATTGAGTGCCGATCCTGTAGAAGAGATCAAGTCTGCAAAGCTTATCCTCCGCACCCTCGGACTCCGAAAGGGCGGCATAGAAGTGGTATCCTGCCCGACCTGCGGAAGAACCAACATTGACCTTATCTCTCTTGCCAACGAGGTCCAGACCCTTGTGGAAGAGTACGATGACAAGAAGAATCTTAAAGTAGCCGTTATGGGCTGCGTGGTAAACGGACCGGGAGAGGCAAAGGAAGCCGACATCGGAATAGCCGGAGGAAAGGGCGAGGGTCTCCTCATAAAGAAGGGCGAGATCATCCGAAAAGTCCCTGAGGCAGAGCTTCTCAGCACACTCAGAGAAGAGATCGCAAAGATGTAATTACAGCGTAACAATATCTGTTATGATTTCGTGCTTGCACGAAAAACATAACAGATATTGATTACGCGCCCCTGCATGAGCAAGTAGTGGGGCAGAGCCCCTATGGATTGCGAATGCAGGGAGGATCGCGTGAGCGCGAAGCGCGGAGCGATCCGTAATTAAAGAATATATATATTTATTTTTCATTCAATTTTCAGAGAGGGGATGTACCGCAGAGACCGCGGAATGCGAGGGCGGTGCGCCAAAACAATGAAGAAATTTTTCGAAGTATTTGACTCCCTTGAGCTCGACTCAGAGCTCGAGGGTCTCTTTCGTGACACATTTGTGACCCGTGTCACTCTTACAAAGGACCGAAAGCTCATCCATATCTATATTCTCAGTCCTCATCTCATCGATAAAAGCGCTATATTCCGCCTTGAACAGATCATCAAAACAAAGATCTTCGGCAAGAAGCAGATCACTGTAAAGATCTCCGAGCGCTTCCACTTAAGTTCCCAGTACAACGCAAGAACTCTTTATGACATGTATAAGGACAGCATCCTTATAGAGCTGAAGAACTACAATATCATACTCTATAACATGATGACAAAGGGCAGGATCTCATGGCATGACGATGATACCCTTGAGCTTACTGTACCTAATTCCCATCTCTATCAGGAGGCGAGCAAGGAGCTTCTCCATGTAATGAAGCGTCTTTTCGAGGACCGCTGCTCCATAGAGTTCAACCTTAACATGCTCTATGAGGAGAAGAAGCGTGAAGCTGTTCCCGAGCTTGACAGAAACTATATTCCTCCAGAGTTCAGAGGGGATACAGACGAATCAAGACGAAGAAGAGACGAACTTAGAAAAACAGAAGGCTTCATGAAGGCCTCCGGCAGAGACATTGACAGTATGGATATGGCAGGCGGAAACAACAGTGACGCAGAGCGCGCTGCCCTTGAGGAACAGAATGCCCGTATGGCGGCAGACCTCGCAGGCATCAGTGCAAACTCCCAGAACAGGGATGCCTCACAGAATTCAGGAGCTTCCCAGCCGCCTAAGACAGGCAGCCGTTTCGGCGGGGAGACCGGCCAGTACCAGCGTAAGAAGAGAGCCTTCAAGATGTCTGAAAACGCAGAAGTCCTCTACGGCAAATACTTCGAAGGTGACACAGTTCCTCTCAAGGATATCGATGCGGGCTCCGGCAATATCATCATCGCCGGAAACATTTTCCTCGTACACGACCCTGTTCATACAAAGACAGGAAAGAATATCGTAAAGTTCGATATCACAGACTATACAGATTCCATCACCTGCAAGATCTTCGTGGAAGACGATGACATGGAGCAGGCCAACGAGTTCATCAAGGCCGGAACAGGCCTCATGATAAAGGGCTCCGTTTCCTTCGACACCTTCGACAAGCAGGTGGAGATGAGCTTCATCGACGGTATCCTTAAGCACGATATGAAGCGTGCAAAGCGAACAGACAACTCTCCGGAAAAGCGTGTGGAGCTTCATCTTCATACAAAGATGTCCGATATGGACGCTGTCTCCGACGTTACGGATTACATAAACACAGCCATTTCCTTCGGCATGAAGGCCATGGCCATCACTGATCACGGAGTGGTTCAGGCCTTCCCGGATGCGAACCTCCATCTTCAAAAGATAGGCCACGACAAGGATTTCAAGCTTATCTACGGCTGCGAAGGCTATCTGGTCGATGATCTGGAGACCATAGTCCAGAACGAAAAGGGCCAGGATCTCAATGCCGAGACCGTTGTTTTCGATATAGAGACAACCGGCTTCAGTGCAGAAACAGACCATATCATAGAGATCGGTGCAGTGAAGCTCGTGAACAACGAAATAGTGGACCGCATGGACGTTTTCGTGAACCCAAAGGTGCCCATTCCTTTCCGTATCACCCAGCTTACCTCCATCGATGATTCCATGGTCATGGGCGCAGATCCTATTGAAGTGGTACTCCCGAAATTCCTCGAGTGGTGCGGTGATGCGGTGATAGTTGCCCACAACGCCTCCTTCGATACAGGCTTCATCGCGAAGAACGCAAAGCGCCTCGGCCTCCACTATGATCCTACCATCATAGACACCGTGAGCCTGAGCCGACTGCTGCTTCCGAAGCTCAACCGTTTCAAGCTGGATACAGTTGCCAAGGAGCTCAATGTTTCCCTGGAGCATCATCACAGAGCTGTGGATGACGCAGGCTGCACAGCGGAGATCTACATCAAGGAGATCGAGATGGTTAGACAGCGCGGCTGCACAAAGCTTTCAGAGATCGATACTCTGGAGTTCGATCATGCCGCAAATGTCATGAAGCTGCCAACCTACCACATTATCCTTCTGGCAAAGAACGACATAGGCCGTATAAACCTGTACCGCCTTATTTCCGAGAGCCACCTTCACTACTTCAAGTCAAGACCTCGTATACCGAAGTCTCTGCTCAGAGAGTACAGAGAAGGCCTAATCATCGGAAGCGCCTGCATACAGGGCGAGGTATTCCAGGGCATGCTTAGAGGTATGGATGAGACCCAGCTCCTGAACACTGCCTCCTTCTATGATTACCTTGAGATACAGCCTCTCGGAAACAACAGCTTCCTGCTTTCAAAGGAGGATTCAACAGCCTCTACCAGGCAGGACCTTATAGATTACAACTTAAAGATCATTTCTCTGGCTGACCAGCTCGGTAAGCCTGTTTGCGCTACCTGCGATTCACATTATCTTAACGAGGATGATGACATTTACCGTAAGATAATCCAGGCAGGCCGCGGATTTGATGAGGAAGAGAGCGACGCAAAGCTCTATTTCCGTTCCACTGAGGAAATGCTCCGTGAATTTGATTATCTGGAGCCCCAGAGAGCAAAAGAGGTAGTCATTGACAACCCTAACATGATAGCGGACATGTGTGACCCCATTAAGCCGGTGCGTCCCGACAAGTGTCCTCCTGTCATCGAAAACTCAGATGAGACACTTCGTGAGATCTGCTACGAAACAGCCCACAGAATGTACGGACCGGAGCTCCCGAAGATAGTTTCCGACAGACTGGAAAAGGAGCTTAACTCCATCATTTCAAACGGATACTCCGTTATGTACATCATCGCTCAGAAGCTGGTTGACAAGTCAAACGAGGACGGCTATCTGGTTGGTTCCCGTGGTTCCGTAGGTTCCTCCTTCGCAGCCACCATGTCACATATCACAGAGGTTAATCCTCTGAGCCCTCACTACGTTTGTCCTGACTGCTTCTGGTACGATTTTGACTCGCCTGAGGTAAAGCAGTACTCAGGTATGGCGGGTTGCGATATGCCTCCGAAAAAGTGTCCGAAGTGCGGAGCCGAGCTTAACCGCTGGGGATATGATATCCCATTCGAGACCTTCCTTGGCTTCAAGGGTGACAAGGAGCCGGATATCGACCTTAACTTCTCGGGAGAATATCAGGCCAAGGCCCATGCCTATACCGGCGTTATCTTCGGAGAAGGACATACCTTCAAGGCGGGAACCATAGGTACCCTTGCCGACAAGACCGCCTACGGAATGGTTAAGAAATACTATGAGGAGCGAGGCATAGAGAAGCGTGCCGCAGAGATAGACAGACTGGTTCAGGGCTGTGTAGGCATTCGCCGAACCACTGGACAGCACCCCGGCGGAATCGTCGTTCTGCCTCACGGAGAGGAGATCAACACCTTCACTCCGGTACAGCACCCTGCAAACGATATGCAGAGCCCTATCATAACCACTCATTTCGATTACCATAAGATCGACCATAACCTTTTGAAGCTCGATATCCTCGGGCACGACGATCCTACCATGATACGTCGTCTTCAGGACCTCATCGGCATCGACCCTGTAAAGGATATCCCTCTCGACTGTAAGGAGGTCATGAGCCTCTTCCAGTCAACCAATGTCCTCGGAATCAAGCCTGAGGACATCCACGGCGTAAAGCTCGGTTGCCTCGGAATCCCCGAGTTCGGTACATCCTTCGCCATGCAGATGGTTGAGGATACGAAGCCGAAGTATTTCTCCGACCTTATCAGGATCTCAGGTCTTTCACATGGTACGGACGTTTACCTCAACAACGCTCAGGACCTCATCAAGGATGGCATAACCACTCTTCAGCAGGCCATCTGCTGTCGAGACGATATCATGGTATACCTGATGCACAAGGGTATGGATCCGGGAGAGTCCTTCAGCATAATGGAGGCCACCAGAAAGCACAAGCCTCTGAAGGACAGCTGGTGCCAGGACATGCTGGATCACGACGTTCCTCAGTGGTACATAGACGCATGTAAAAAGATCAAGTACATGTTCCCAAAGGCTCATGCCGCAGCCTACGTAATGATGGCATGGCGTGTTGCCTGGTGTAAGGTGTTCCATCCTATCGAGTACTACACCGCCTACTACAGTATCCGTGCCGACGGCTTCGACTATGACAAGATGTGCGGAGGTCTGGATAAGCTTCGTTACTACATAGATCAGTACCTGAACATTCCGAAGCCCACCAACACCGAAGCTGTGTGCCTTCGTGACATGCGTATCTGCGAGGAGATGTATGCGAGAGGCATTGAATTTGCACCTCTTGATGTCTATAAGGCAAAGGCAAAGGATTTCACCATCACGCCGGATAAGAAGATCATGCCGAGCTTCACATCCATGGCAGGTCTCGGTGAAGCCGTTGCCCAGGGCATAGAAGACGGCGGAAAGAGCGGCGTCAAATACCTGAGTAAGGACGATTTCATCAACCGTACCCACTGTCCAAAGGCCTTCGTTGATAAATTCAGCGAGCTCGGACTCCTTGGAGATATACCGGAATCGAACCAGATGAGTATTTTCGACTTAATGAGTATGTGACGGTTGACTTTCGCACTTAAAAGCGCTAAAGTCTTTAGGTGAAATAGGACTTATAGAAAAGAGGAAACATACTATGAAGACAGCAGCATTTTTAGGCTTTGGCCTCATCGGAGGATCGATAGCAAAAGGACTCAAGAAAAAGGATCCATCCATGCGTATCATGGCATACGCCAGAAACAAATCCAATCTTGAAGTGGCTCAGGAAGACGGAATAATAAATGTTGTTCTGGACACCCCGGACAGCGAACGTCTTTCAGAGGCAGACATTATCTTTCTCTGCGCACCTGTGGAAACAAACATTTCCTACATGGAGCAGATCGGAAAGCTGGTAAAAGAGGGAGCAGTCCTTACAGACGTTGGCTCCACCAAGACCGCAGTCTGTGAAAAGGCAAAGGAACTTCATCTTGAAGATAAGTTCATCGGCGGTCACCCCATGGCAGGTTCCGAGCAGACGGGATACAAAGCAGCTACAGATTATCTTTTCTCTAACGCCTATTATATAATCACACCTGTTTCAGATCAGAATCCAAGACTCGTTGATACTCTTCGTGAAGTGGCAACAGATCTTGGGGCCATCCCCATCATCGTGGATGCGGAGAAGCATGACAGAGCGGTTGCTGCGGTTTCGCACCTCCCTCACATCATCGCAAGCTCACTTGTAAATATCGTCAAGGATTCCGACGACGAGAACAAGCTCATGAAGACTCTGGCAGCAGGCGGATTCAGAGACATTACACGTATCGCCAGCTCAAGCCCTGAGATGTGGGAGCAGATATGCGACACAAATTCCGTACCTCTGGTACAGCTTCTCGACAGCTATATCGAGTCTCTTAAGGATATCTCTACCTCACTTAAAAAGGAGGTTTCCGACAAGAAGATACTCCATATGTTTGAGAGCTCAAGAGAGTACAGAAACTCCATCAATATCAAGAACAAGGGTGCCCTCACACCTGATTACAGCTTCTCTGTGGACATCGCAGACGAAGTCGGTGCCATATCCACCATTTCGGTGATCCTGGCATCAAAGGGTATCTCTATAAAGAATATCGGTATCAATAACGCAAGAGACCACGGCGAAGGCGCCCTCCGTATTTCCTTCTACGAGGAGGAGGCAAAGGAGAAGGCCCTCACTATCCTTAAGCGCTACATGTACGATATAAGATAAATACGAACAGTCCTGTCGGGAGATCGACAGGACTGTTTTTTTCGCGATATTGCGCGTTGACCGGCATGCTGGCGCATGATCTCACCGAACTTTTTGTACAAAAATCGCGACTTGTACAATTCTCACTTCTGAATTTAATTTTCAGCCCATACATTAGTTTATTTTATATGAATAATTTTTATTTAAATTTTACATTCATTGGTGATATTTTCTTATAAATCTTGTATTCATATGCCATTTTTAGTAAAATACTTACATATTACATACTTCGTATGACAGGAGGTAAGACTTATGAAGGTATATGACACCGGCAACATACGTAATGTTGTTCTCTTGGGACATGGCGGCGCAGGTAAAACAACTGTAGCCGAGGCGCTTGCTTACGTAACCGGCACTACAAGCCGTATGGGCAGCATCCCTGAGGGCAACACAGTTTCGGATTTCGACAAAGAGGAAATCAAGAGAAAGTTTTCCATTTCCACATCTACCATTCCTTTGGAGTACAAGGGCGAAAGTGGAGAATTAAAGATCAATATACTTGATACTCCGGGATACTTCGATTTCGTGGGCGAAGTAGAAGAGGCAATCTCAGTTGCCGACTCAGCGATCATCGTTGTGAACTGTAAGGCAGGTATAGAGCCCGGCACAGTCAAGGCATGGGAAATTTGCGAGAAGTTCCACATCCCCCGTCTTTTCTTTGTGACAAACATGGATGACGATCATGCATCCTTCCGTCAGCTGGTTCTCGATCTCGAGAAGCGTTTCGGAAGATCTGTCGCACCATTCCAGATCCCTATCCGTGAAAATGAAAAATTCGTAGGTTTCGTAAACGTAGTTAAGATGGAAGGCCGTAAATTTACAAATCTTAACCAGTACGAAGCAGCAGAGATCCCTGATTACGTTCAGAAGAACCTCGGTATCGCAAGAAACGCACTTCTCGAAGCAGTTGCGGAAACTTCAGACGAGTTCATGGAGAAGTATTTCGGCGGAGAAGAGTTCACAGTCGAGGAGATTCAGGCAGCTCTCAAAAGCTGTGTAAGGACCTGCGAGATGGTACCTGTTCTCATGGGATCAGGCATTAACATCCAGGGCTTCAACGTACTTCTTCAGGTAATCGACAAGTACTTCCCTGCACCAAACGAGTTTGAAACAGTCGGTGTGGATGCCTCAAACGGCGAACGTTTCACAGCAAAATACAATTCAGATGCGACCCTTACCGCAAAGGTATGGAAGACCATAGCAGATCCTTTCATGGGCAAGTATTCCATGCTGAAGGTATGCACAGGAACATTAACTCCTAACAGCGAAGTTTATAATGTAAACAAGGAAACCGTTGAGAAGATCGGAAAGATCTATATCCTCCGCGGAAAAGAGAATATCGAAGTCACAGAGCTTAAGGCCGGAGACATCGGCGCAGTAGCAAAGCTTACAGTCACTGAGACAGGTGACACCATGGCTGACAGAAATGCTCCTATCATTTATCACGGACCGCAGATCTCCAAGCCATACACCTACAAGGCATACCGTACAGAGAACAAGGCTGATGAAGATAAGCTTTCAACAGCTCTTGCACGTATGATGGACGAGCACAGAACCATAAAGACCGTTGCAGATCCCGGAAACCGTCAGTCACTTATCTACGGCATCGGCGATCAGGAACTCGAGGTCGTGGCATCCATGATCAAGGAGCGTTACAATGTTTCCATCATCCTTGAGAAGCCTAGATTCCCATACCGTGAGACCATAAAGAAGGTGGCCAAGGTTCAGGGCAGATACAAAAAGCAGTCCGGCGGACACGGTCAGTTCGGTGACGTTATCATGCAGTTCGAGCCATCAGGCGATCTTGAAACACCATACATCTTCGAAGAGAAGGTATTCGGCGGAGCAGTTCCGAAGAATTACTTCCCTGCAGTAGAAAAGGGTGTTCAGGAAGGAACAGAGAAGGGACCTCTCGCAGGCTATCCTGTTGTAGGTATCAAGGCAACACTCCTTGATGGATCATACCATCCTGTAGATTCTTCCGATATGGCATTTAAGACTGCTGCAAACATGGCATTTAAGGATGCTTTCATGAAGTGTCAGCCTGTTATCCTGGAGCCTATTGCAGCTGTAAAGATCACTGTTCCCGATGCAAACACCGGTGATATCATGGGTGATATGACCAAGCGTCGCGGAAGAGTTCTCGGCATGGAGTCCATCGGAAACGGCAAGCAGGTAATTCAGGCTGAGGCTCCGATGTCAAGTCTCTACGGCTACAGCACGGATCTTAGATCCATGACCGGCGGCGCAGGAGATTTCGAGTACGAGTTCGCAAGATACGAGCAGGCTCCTGGCGATATACAGAAGCAGATCGTTGAAGAGAACGCTCAGGAAGCAGAAAAGTGATCCTTTTCTGAGATATAAGCCTTCTCTAAAATAATCACACAAAATTCATATCCCCCTGAAGGTGTCTGTACAGTCCCCTCAGGGGGATATTCTTGACAGAAGACCTGCGATTCGTACATTTTCGGTATCATTTAAATATTGCCGACGCATTTCCCGGCATGCCCATAAGAACTTGACTCGAAACTTTTGCCATATTAGAATAGCGAAGTATGTATAAGGCAGAACTATGTCTGTCAGAATGGAGAACAATGGTTAGAATAGCTATAGATTGTATGGGCGGAGACAATGCGCCTTCCGCAATAGTAAAGGGTGCATTGGAGTCACTCAAAACCACAGCTGATACAAAGCTTTTTTTATTTGGGCCTGAAGAGAAGCTAAAGCAGGAACTGTCTTCCGCAAAGGAGTTGGGGATCGAGGATTCCGAGCTTTCAGAGCGTGTAGAGATAGTAGACGCACAGGAAGTCATCTCACTTCATGAAGCTCCTGTTCTGGCTATCCGCCGTAAAAAGGATTCCAGCATAGTAAAGGCGCTCCACTTCATAAAGGATGGTAATGCCGATGCCTTCATTTCTGCCGGCTCAAGCGGAGCGGTACTTGCAGGCGGACAGCTTATCGTAGGCCGCGCAAAGGGCGTTCCACGTCCACCTTTCGGAGCACTCGTACCGACACGTACAGGTGTCACCCTGCTTCTCGACAGCGGTGCCAATGTAGACTCAAAACCGGACTGGCTGGTTCAGTACGCCAAGATGGGCACTATTTACATGCGTGAAGTTGTAGGCATCAAGAATCCCAAGGTAGGTCTCGTTAATGTCGGTGCCGAGGAAGAAAAGGGCAATCAGCTTGTAAAGGAGACCATGCCGCTTCTCAAAGCCGTAAAGGATATAAACTTTATGGGCTCCTGTGAGGCGAGAGACATCGCTCTGGGCGGATGCGATGTTGCGATCTGCGATGCCTTCGTAGGAAACTGCGTACTCAAGATGTATGAGGGCGTAGGCAAGATGTTCATGGGTGAGCTGAAGGCAGCCATCAAGTCCGGACCTTTAACTCTTATAGGCGGAGCTCTTTTGAAGGGAGCTCTCAAAAAGACTCTCGGACGCTTTGATGCAAAGCAGTATGGCGGAGCACCTGTTCTCGGTCTCAAGGGTCTCGTTGTAAAGGTTCACGGAAACACCGACGGACGTGAGATCAAACATGCTGTTCAGCAGTGCTACGACTTCGTAAAGGCTGACGCGGTAAACAAGATCGCAGAGAGCATCGAGGCCGAACAGTCGGCAGAAGCCGCTGAATGATCATTCACTATAGCGAAAAGAGGAAAATACAATGGAATTTGAAAAGTTAAAGCAGATCATCACAAATGAGGTTTCTCATGTAGATGCAGCAAAGATCACACCGGAGGCAAAGTTCGTTGATGATCTTGAGATGGATTCCCTCGACGTTGTTCAGGTAGTTATGGCTATCGAGAGCGAGTTCGGAATCGAAGTACCTGATGATGCCGCAGAGCATCTCATAACCGTTCAGGATGCTGTAGACGCCATCAAGAAGGCTATAGCATAAATCAGGTCAAAAACTAATCATTACATCAACAGATCAACTGGGTCAAAAAGTCTGAATCAATTGAAAAGCCTGATGCATAAAGATCACTCATCATGCATCATCAGCGGGAGACGGTCATCCGACACCCGAATCAATGATCTTTTCAGACATTTTGACCCTTGTACTATCTTTTACAGGAGGACAAATGGAAGAAAATTTAGACAAGCTGCAGGATGCTTTAGGTTATCACTTCAACAATGTGGGCCTTTTGAGACATGCTCTCACTCATCCATCCTTCAGCAACGAAAACGGTGAACCAAAGGAAGCTTCTAACCAGAGACTTGAGTTTTTAGGAGACGCGGTTCTGGAGCTTATCTCTAGCGTATTTCTTTTCAATCGCACACCTGTACTTCAGGAGGGTGTCATGACCAAGGTTCGCGCCGCGCTGGTATGTGAGCCAACATTGGCAGAAGCTGCCCGCAAGGTAAATCTTGGTGATTACATCATTTTGGGAAAGGGTGAAGCAAGAGAAGGCATCAACAATCGCGATTCTGTAATTTCAGATGCATTTGAGTCCGTAATAGGCGCCATGTATCTGGACGGCGGACTTGAGCCGGCAGAGAAGTTCGTAAAGACCTTCGTTCTCTCGGATATAGAGAACACAGGACTTTACAGAGATGCAAAGACTGTTCTTCAGGAATATGTTTCACAGAACAAGATGGAACTTGAGTACAGGGTCATAGAGGAATCAGGCCCTTGTCACGACAGATTCTACCGTGTACAGGCCATACTTAACGACAAGGAGTACGGTATCGGTGAAGGTTCCAGCAAGAAAAAGAGTGAGCAGGGTGCTGCTTACCAGACATTAAAGCAGATTAAGGCGGAAACCGGATATGTATTTAAAATCTATTGAAATTCAGGGCTTTAAGTCCTTTGCCAACAAGACTGTCCTCGATTTCAGTAAGGGAGTCACAGGTATAGTAGGACCTAACGGCTCCGGAAAATCCAATATCTCCGACGCGGTTCGATGGGTTCTCGGTGAACAGAAGGTCAAGCAGCTTCGTGGATCTTCCATGCAGGACGTAATCTTCGCAGGAACACAGCTGAGACGTCCCCAGAGCTCTGCCTTTGTTGCCATAACCCTCGATAACTCGGACAGACTCCTGAACATCGACTACGACACCGTTACGGTCTCCAGACGTTTGTACCGCTCCGGAGAGTCCGAGTACATGCTGAACGGCACAGAATGTCGACTCAAGGACGTAAACGAGCTCTTCTATGATACCGGTATCGGTAAAGACGGCTACAGTATCATCGGTCAGGGTCAGGTAGAAAAGATCCTTTCCGGAAAGCCGGAGGAGCGCCGTGACCTTTTCGACGAAGCCGTAGGTATCGTAAAGTTCAAGCGCCGTAAGGCTCTTGCCGAGAAGAAGCTCTCGGATGAGCAGGCAAACCTTACCCGTGTAACCGATATCCTGAACGAGCTGGAGCGTCAGGTGGGACCTCTCAAAAAGCAGTCAGACGAAGCGAGACAGTATCTCACCATTCGTGATGAGCTTGTCAATGCCGACTCAAATCTCTTCATCCGCGACATGGAAGAGACCTTCAAGGGACTCGATTCTGTCAATGAGAACGCCAGCACCGTAAATGACGAACTGGACGCAGTGAAAAAGGAATCTGAAGAGCTGAACGGAAAGTATACCGAGATAGAGGAAAAGATCCGTGCTCTTGATGCAGAACTCAGCAGATCCAAGGACGATATAAACAGATCCGATCTTCTGAAGACCAACCTTCAGGGTCAGATCGGCGTATTGAACGAGCAGATAAACACAGAAAAGAACAATGCCCTTCATTATACCCAGCGTATCAATGCTTTGCAGAAGGACATGTTTGACCGTATATCACAGATCGAGGATAACTTAAGCCTCTTAAAGTGGATCAAGGAGCAGATAAGCTTCATCAAGAACAACAAGGCCGGCACCGATGAAATGATGGAGAACATCGAGCTTGATCTCGAGATGATCAACTCCACCATGGATGAGACCGAGCTTACGGTATCCTCCTGCATGGGTCCTGATTTCCAGCTTGAAGACCGACCGGTCAAGGAGTCAGAAAAGGCCTCCAACATAAAGAGTGACGACTTCCTCGGAAACATCGAGGTACAACGTAAGGAACTGGAACGTATCAATTCCCGTCTCGAAGAGGTAAAGCAGCTTATTGCATCGGATTCAGAGCTTGTAACGAAGCTTTCAGAAGCCAACCAGCAGCTCCGCGATCAGATCACTCACAAGACCCGTGAGCATGACAATCAGAAGAACCGTCTCGAGACCCTCCGTAATCTCGCAGAGCGTTACGAAGGTTATGGCAATGCCATAAAGATGGTCATGGACAGACGCGATCAGGAGCATGGTATCCTGGGCGTAGTTGCAGACCTCATCGAAGTACCGAAGGATTACGAGACTGCCATCGAGACAGCTCTCGGCGGATCCATTCAGAACGTTGTAACCGAGGATGAGAATACTGCAAAGAACATGGTCCAGTACCTCAAGCAGCACCGCTACGGCCGTGCCACCTT
Organism: Lachnospiraceae bacterium JC7; assembly: GCA_000513555.1. Lineage (GTDB taxonomy): Bacteria > Bacillota > Clostridia > Lachnospirales > Lachnospiraceae > Oribacterium. The sequence goes on along the minus strand of ALYD01000001.1, from coordinate 106,875 downwards.
CCTTCCCCTCACAAACATTCGCGGAAAGCGCGATGAAAACTGTGAACGTGCGGTTTCCGAGAAGGGCGCCATCGGCCTCGGCTGTGACCTCATCAAATTCGATGCGAAGTATAAGACTCTTTCCGAGTACCTTCTCGGCCGTGTGCTGGTGGTCAACAACATTGAGACCGCTCTGCATATCCAGAGAAAGTACCACCAGAGTCTCCGTATAGTAACTCTGGAAGGTGATCTCCTGAATCCGGGAGGATCCATCTCCGGTGGTTCCTTCAGGAACAATTCGAACCTCATGGGACGTAAGCGTGAGCTGGAAGAGATCGAAGAACAGATCCTTTCCTCACAGAAGGTCATCGAGGGCCTGAAGCAGAAGTTATCCGATTCCGAAAGCAAGCGTTCCATCGCAAAGGCTTCCGTAGAATCACATCGTCAGGAGATAGAGAAGCTCACCCTCGAGCAGAACACTCAGACTATGGCCATCGCGTCACAGATCAATGTGGAGTATTCATCCCTTTCGACCCGTACGGATTTCGTTACCGAGAATCTTCACAGACTGAATTCAGAGCTTGAGACCATCACCACCGAAAAGGGCGAGATGGAGGATTCCCAGCAGAATTCCGACAGCGTTCTTCAGAGCAAGGCCGACAAGATCAGAGAACTTGAAGCTCTTATCCAGAACGCCGATGAAGCCTCACAGAAGCTCAACGAAAAGATGGCGAGAGACGAAGAGAGCAAGACAAAGCTTCTTGAGGAACGAAAGTCTTTCTTCCAGAAGAAGGATGAGATCTCTGTTCGACTTCTTGATATGGAAAAAGAGTCCATGCGTGTACAGAACAAGAGAGAAAAGCTTGATGAGAAGATCGACAAGCTCACCACCTACATGTACGACGAGTACGGTCTCACCTATGAAGAAGCAAAAAAACGTTATTCTGATGAATATAAGAACACCAATGAAGTGCGTACTCTGGTTAATCAGCTGAAGAGTCAGTTGAAAGCCCTCGGTCCTGTAAATCTGGATGCCATCGAGCAGTACAAGGAAGTATCCGAAAGATACGAGTTCCTGAACAACCAGTATCTGGACCTCACAGAATCCGAGAAATCTCTTAACGAGATCATCGAAGAGCTGGATCAGGGCATGCGTAAGCAGTTCAACGAGAACTTCAGGCTTATTCAGGAGCAGTTCAACAAGACCTTCAAGATCCTTTTCGGAGGCGGTCAGGGTAGACTTGAGCTGGATACCGAGGATCCGGATGTACTTACCACATCCATTTCCATCATCGCAGAGCCGCCGGGAAAGAAGCTTCAGAACATGATGCAGCTGTCCGGTGGAGAAAAGGCACTTACAGCCATAGCCCTGCTTTTTGCCATCCAGAACCTGAAACCTTCACCATTCTGCCTTCTGGATGAGATCGAGGCGGCACTTGATGACTCGAACGTTACCCGATTTGCAGAGTATCTCCATACTCTCACACAGACACAGTTCATCGTCATCACTCACCGTAGAGGTACCATGGAGAATGCCGACAGACTGTTCGGTATCACCATGCAGGAAAAGGGTGTATCTACCCTCGTTTCCGTTGATCTCGTTCAGGATCAGCTTGATGCATAAGGACGCTTTAGCGGCCCGGGCATGCGGAATTGGGGCGAATCGCGAAAGCGATTCTATATAGACTTTTGATACTCATATCTCAAAATAAAGGAGTGCCCTATATGGCAAATTTCTTTTCTAAACTTATAAACAACATTTTCCAGTCCAACGAAGTGGCAGACGATGCCTTTTATGAGGATCTGGAGGATGCCATGATCATGTCCGATGTGGGTGTCAACACCACCCTCAAGGTCATCGATGCAGTAAAAACAGAAGCTGCCCGTCAGGGAGTCAACACCACCAGGGAGATAAAGAAGATCCTGAGAGATTATCTTTACGAGCTCATGCGCGTGGACGATTCCTACTATGAATTCGAAAAGCAGAAAAGCATCATTTCCGTCATCGGTGTAAACGGTGTGGGAAAGACAACTTCCATCGGAAAGATGGCAAAGAACTTCAAGGATCAGGGCAAGCGCGTCATCCTTGCCGCAGCTGACACCTTCAGAGCCGGTGCAATTGAGCAGCTTAAGGAATGGGGAAACCGCATAGACGTGGATGTCATCGCACAGAAGGAGGGTTCCGATCCTGCGGCTGTAGTATTTGACGCCCTTCAGTCCTTCAAGTCAAAGAACGCTGATCTTCTCATCATCGATACAGCAGGAAGACTTCATAATAAGAAGAATCTCATGAACGAGCTCGGCAAGATAAACCGTATCATCGACAAGGAATTTGCCGAGGGCTACAGAGAGACCCTTGTGGTCCTCGATGCCACAACCGGTCAGAACGCCATGTCTCAGGCCCAGATCTTCAAGGATGCCTGCGAGGTCACCGGAATCATCCTCACAAAGATGGACGGAACCGCAAAGGGCGGAATCGCACTTGCAGTTCAGTCAGAGCTGGGACTTCCCGTAAAGTACATCGGAGTCGGCGAAAAGGCTTCTGATCTCAGACGCTTTGACTCAAAGGAATATGTAGATTCTATTTTCGAGAGTTGATAAAACCACTAAAATACAGACAATGCCAAGGCGGCACCGGACTGTCAACAAAAAGTGTTGACAGTCCGGTTTTTTGTGTTATACTAGCAAAGGTTTGAGGGAGAACTCTATGGATGATTTTGTAGTACGCGGCAATCTTTATGAGCTTTACGGCGGATTGCTTAATGAAAACCAAAGAAAAGTTTATGAGTACCACGTAATAGACGACATGAGTTTCACTGAGATCGGCGAAGAGATGGGCACCTCCAGACAGGCTGCTCAGGAGCTTTTCCGAAGAGCTGACAAAAAGCTCAAGGATACAGAAGACACTCTTGGACTTCAATCGAAGCTTATCAATATACGCGAGAGAGCCGTAAAGATTCTCGAGCACACAGAAGATAATGTAATCCAGAAACTGGCAGGAGAAATCATAGATGGCGTTTGAAAATCTGACAGACAGATTAACCAATATATTTTCCAATCTCGGACATAAGGGAAAGCTTACTGAGGATGATGTAACTCAGGCTCTCCGTGAAGTACGTATGGCACTTCTTGAAGCCGATGTAAACTTCAAGCTCGTGAAGGACTTCATTGCCAGAGTCAAGGAAAAGGCGATCGGAGAAGAGATCCTCAACAGTCTTACTCCGGCTCAGACCGTTGTAAAGATAGTAAACGAAGAACTCACCGCCATGATGGGTTCAGAGACTACAGAGATCGTACTTAAGCCGGCGAGCGAGATCAGCATCATCATGATGGTAGGTCTTCAGGGTGCAGGTAAAACAACCACCGCAGCAAAGCTTGCAGGAAAGTTCAAGTCAAAGGGCCGTACACCTGTCCTTGTAGCCTGCGACATTTACAGACCGGCAGCCATTGACCAGTTAAGAGTCAATGCTGAGAAGGTTGGAGTCCCTTTCTTCTCACTGGGTGACAAGATCAGTCCTGTAGAGATAGCAAGAAAAGCTATCGAAGAGGCTAAAGAGAAACATTACAATGTTGTTATCCTCGATACTGCAGGTCGCTTACAGATAGATGAAAAGCTCATGGATGAGCTTGAAAACATAAAGAAGACAGTTCCGGTTCAGTGGACCGTACTTACTGTTGACGCCATGACAGGTCAGGAAGCTGTCAATGTGGCAGAGACATTTGCAGACAAGGTAGGTATCGACGGAGTCATCCTCACCAAGTGTGACGGTGATACCCGAGGCGGTGCCGCACTTTCCATAAAGGCCATGACAGGAAAGCCTATCCTTTACTTAGGTATGGGCGAGAAGCTGGATGATCTCGAGCAGTTCTATCCGGACCGTATGGCAGGACGTATCCTCGGAATGGGTGATGTACTTTCACTTATCGAGAAGGTCGAGAAGAACATGGATCAGGAGAAGAGCCGTGAATCCATGGGCAAGCTCACCAGAGGAAAGTTCGATTACAACGACTTCATGGATCAGATGGATCAGATGTCAAAGCTTGGCGGCTTAGGCGGAATCCTCAAGATGCTTCCGGGTCTTTCAGGTCTCGGTGACATCGATATGGACGACACCGAAAAGCAGCTGAAGAAAGTTCGCGCCATGATCCAGTCCATGACTGCAAAGGAGCGCGCCAACCCGGATCTTATCAATCCATCCAGAAAACGCCGTATCGCTAACGGTGCCGGAGTTGATATAGCTGAGGTAAACCGTCTTGTCAAGCAGTTCGAACAGATGCGCAAGATGATGAAGCAGTTCGGCGGCGCTATGCGAAGCAAGCATGGCCGCGGCGCATTCGGAGGCCTGGGCGGCTTCGGCGGACTTGGTAATCTCGGCGGTTTAGGCCGCGGCGGAAGATTCCCGTTTTAAACACACACCGGATTAATCAGTAATCAAACTGTTAATCATATATAATTATTATTTTTAGAAAATAGGAGAAAACACCATGTTAAAGATCAGATTAAGAAGAATGGGTCAGATTCACGCACCATACTACAGAGTAATCGTTGCTGATTCAAGAGCACCAAGAAACGGAAAGTTCATCGAGGAGATCGGTACATACAACCCATGTGTTGAGCCATCAGAGATCAAGATCGATGCTGAGAAGGCAAAGCAGTGGATTTCAAACGGTGCTCAGCCAACTGAGTCTGTAGCAAAGCTTCTTAAGAGAGCCGGAATCAACTAATCCGCCGAGAGGAGACCTCATGAAGGAATTACTCGAAACTATTGCCAGGGCCCTTGTTCAGAATCCTGACGATGTAAATGTCGTTGAGGAGAACAGGGATGGCGAGATCGTCCTGACCCTTTCTGTGAATGAGCAGGATATGGGTAAAGTCATCGGACGTTCAGGTCGTATCGCAAAGGCAATCCGTTCTGTTATGTCTGCTGCCGCAAGCAAGGCATCGGTCAAGGTATCCGTAGATATTAAGTAAGAGTAATTACTCAGTATAGTTTCTACTATGCTGAGTATTTATTTATAGTAAGGAAAAAATATGCAGGAAAAACTTAGAGTCGGTACTGTAGTTACCACCCATGGTCTGAAAGGCGAAGTAAAGGTTTATCCTACAACTGATGATCCGGACAGATTTTACGATTTGGAGAAAGTCTGGCTGGATCGTTCCGGTTCAATGGAAAATATGCTTCAGCTCGAGGTTCAGAACGTAAGATTTTTCAAGAATCTTGCGATAGTAAAATTCAAAGATTATGACAACATCGACGATGTTATCCCATTCCGTAAGGGTGAGCTCTATGTTGACAGAGCAGACGCCATTCCTCTTGCTGAGGGCGAATATTTCATCGGCGACATCATCGGTTGCAAAGTACTGGATGAAGAGGGCAAAGAGCTCGGTACAGTGAAGGAGTTCCTCGAGACCGGCGCCAACGATGTAATGCTTGTTAAGACAGAGGGTAAGGATCTCATGATCCCTTACTGCGATCCTTTTATTCTTGAGAAAGCACCGGAAGAGGGATACATCAGGGTTCACCTCATCCCGGGTCTTTTAGATCTATGAAGAATTATTACGTAATGACGCTTTTCCCGGAGCTTATCGATAACGTAGTTAAGGAAAGCATTTCCGGAAGAGCCATAAAGTCAGGTCTCATGAATGTTGAAGCCTTTAACATTCGTGATTATACGAAAGATGCCCACAACCACGTGGATGATTATCCATATGGCGGAGGAGCAGGTATGCTCATGCAGGTACAGCCCATAGTAGACTGCTACAGACACATAGTTGATAAGATCGGACACAGACCCGCACGTGTCCTCTTTATGTCACCTCAGGGCCGTAGATTCGACCAGAAGATGGCGGAGGAGCTTGCGGAGGAGGAAGATATCCTTTTCCTCTGCGGTCACTATGAAGGTGTTGATGAGCGTGCTCTGGAGATCCTGGATGTTGAAAATGTCTCCATCGGGGATTATGTCCTCACAGGAGGCGAGCTTCCCGCTCTCAGCATGATAGATTCCATTTCCAGACTCGTACATGGTGTTCTTAATAAAGATGAATCACATGAAATAGAGAGCTTTTCCGACGGTCTTTTGGAATATCCCCAGTATACCCGTCCGGAAAATTTCGAAGACCGCACAGTTCCGAAGATACTTCTGTCAGGAGACCACAAAAAAGTTGATGAATGGCGCCATCAGATGAGCCTTGAGCGCACTAAGGAGCGACGTCCGGATCTCTACGAGAAGTACGTAGCAGAGCATCCTGAAGAGTTTATGCCCAAAAAACCGAAAAGGCGTAAAAGAAAGTCTGCTGATCCGCAGGAGTTTACAGAGATTTTATAAAAAGAGTGGCATTATGCCGTGAAAACACCCTTGCAATATAGGGCAATATATGTTAAATTACATGAGTTGTGACTAAAAGAGATATTCCTCTGACGGTTCCATCTGCTTGGAATAGAGGATTCCGGATAGATAAGGCCGGACGATAAATCCGTGAATGAATGTCAAATAGTATTAGGAGGTAGCACAATGGCAAACAGCGATATCATTAAGAGCATTGAGCAGGGCCAGCTTAAGGCTGAGGTTCCTCAGTTCAACACTGGTGACACAGTTAAGGTTTACAACAAGATCAAAGAGGGTAACCGTGAGAGATTACAGATCTTCGAGGGTACAGTTCTTAAGATCCAGGGTGGTTCAAACAGAATCACATTCACAGTTAGAAAGACTTCTAACGGTGTAGGTGTTGAGAAGACATGGCCACTTCACAGCCCAATGGTTGAGAAGGTAGAGGTTGTTAGAGCTGGTAAGGTTAGAAGAGCTAAGCTTACATATCTCAGACAGCGTACAGGTAAGGCTGCCAAGGTTAAGGCACTTTAATCTGTTGTTGATTAAGATCTTTGGGGGTGTTCCGTTTACGGGATGCCCCTTTCTTATTACCTGCAGCCTGCATCTGCAGCATCCATGAAAGACATGAATTTCAGACATTGACATAAACAGGAGAACCATTATGCGCGAAAAGAATTTCATTCAGATTGTTGTACATACACTGACCAATATCTTCGTTCTGATAGCATTGGCATGGTTCATAGTCCACAGTTTTCTTACGACAGTAGAGATCTCGGGACACAGCATGGAGCCCGGATTATCATCAGGAGATCTGGTGATGGTGGACACCCTGAAATACAAATTTTTAAATCCCGACCGTCTGGATGTAGTCATATTCCAGAAAAACAATTCAACGGAAAACATCAAACGTGTAGTCGGACTTCCCGGCGAGACCGTTGTCATCCAGAACGGACGTATATATATAAACGGTACGCTTCTCGAAAGCGACAAGATTTCCAATATTTCCCTCGCGGGTATAGCGGAAAAGCCCGTCCAGCTTATGGAGGACGAGTATTTTCTGATAGGTGACAATGCTGACTCATCCGAGGACAGCCGCTTCATCAACGTGGGAAATGTTCACAAATCACAGATAATCGGCAAGGTCTGGTTTAAGCTGCTGCCGATCGATAAAGTGAGTTTAGTAAATTAAAGGAGAATCCTATGAATATACAATGGTATCCCGGTCATATGGCGAAAGCCAAAAGAAACATCAGAGAAGACCTGAAACTGGTAGACCTTGTTATCGAGGTCGTTGACGCCCGCTGTCCGGAATCCTCCAGAAATCCCGATGTAGACAGTTTTGCTAAGGAAAAATCACGTATACTCCTTCTCAACAAGGCAGACCTTGCAGATAAGCGCATAACCCAGAAATTCGCGGATTATTACGCTAAAAAGGGCTTCTACACCATGGAGATCGATGCCAGAAACAAAGGCAGCCTGAAGAAGCTTCCCAATCTTATAGAAGAAGCCTGCAAACCTGTCATCGAGAAGAATCTCAAAAAGGGTATAAAGACTCCTACAATAAGAGCCATGGTACTGGGTATCCCGAATGTAGGAAAGTCAACCTTTATCAACTCCTATGTGGGAAGATCCATGGCCAAGACCGGAAACAAGCCGGGCGTTACCCGAGGCAACCAGTGGATCAATGTGGGAAAGAGACTTCAGCTTCTCGATACTCCGGGTATCACATGGCCCAAGTTCGAGCGTGAGATCGTAGGTCTCAATCTCGCCCTCATCGGATCCATCAACGACCAGATCATAAACATTGACGAGCTGGTATTTTACCTTCTCAAGTATCTGGTCAGATATTATCCTTCCGCACTTATCGAGAGATACGGTGACAGCCTCGCCGGCATAGAGGAAGCCATCAAGGTTTTCGATGAGATCGGCAGAAAGCGCGGCTGCATCAAGAAGGGCGGAGATATCGATTACTCCAGGACCGCCAAGATAGTTCTGGATGATTTCAGAAACGGACGCCTCGGAAATATCACCCTTGAGCATACACCGGGCTCTACAGACGACGTAGTCGCATCTGTTGCGGATGCGCTCAAATAAGTTTTAGGCGGCTTTTAAATATTGCCGACTTCCGACATTTTAAGAAAGGACATCCGGCTTATCCGGAATAAGATATGCGTGAATTAAAAGGAGAACGTCTCGAAAAGGAACTTGAGAGACTTAAGCTGATGCATGAATATGAAAACGCTCATGCTGAATATGCATTTATCGCAGGCGTTGATGAAGCCGGAAGAGGTCCCCTTGCAGGTCCCGTAGTGGCGGCCTGCTGTATTCTTCCGAAGGATGCCGAGATACTTTATCTCAACGACTCAAAGAAGCTCAGCGAGAAGAGACGTGAAGCCCTTTTCCCAGAGGTAAAGGAAAAGGCATTGGCATACGGCGTAGGAATAATCGATGAAGCGACTATCGACGAGATAAATATACTTCAGGCGGATTACGAGGCCATGCGTGTGGCTATAAGTCTTGCTTCAAAGATGCTTGAAGAAAAGGGCCTCGGCAAGGCTCCTGAACTGCTCCTGAACGATGCGGTGACCATTCCCGGAGTGGACATCCCTCAGATCTCCATCATAAAGGGTGATGCCAAGTCAGTTTCCATAGCTGCCGCCAGCGTACTCGCCAAGGTAACAAGGGATCACCTTATGGAAAAATACGATGAGATGTACCCGGGCTACGGATTCGCGAAGCACAAGGGTTACGGAACTGCAGCACACATACAGGCCCTGAAGGAACTGGGGCCATGTCCTATACACAGACGTTCCTTCATAAAGAAGTTTGTCTGAACAGGATCACAGCCTGAAAGCCGAAAAAATGAATAATAATTCATCAGAAGAGCGTAAATCCATACCTTCCGTTTTTACTGACAAAAAACCGAGATCCCCGGAATCAGAGAAGCAGTCTGCCCTTCGTGGCATCCGGAGACAGGCGAATCACGAAAAGGGCCGGTATTCGGAAGATATGGCAGCTCGATATCTCGAAAAAAACGGATACAGAATACTGGAGCGTAACTGGCGCTTCCATAGGAACGAGATCGATATCATCGCAATGGATGGTAGCTGTCTCGTTTTTGTTGAAGTTAAAGCCAGAAAAAGTGCCCTGCACGGTTACGGCTGCGAAGCAGTGGACATAAGAAAACAGAAACTCCTGAGAAAAGTGGCAGAAGCCTATCTCGTGTCGAAGGGTCATAGCTTAACCGGTACACCTTGCCGATTTGACGTGATTTCCATAGACGGCGGCGCCATAAGTCTGTTTAAAAATGCATTTTGATATGATATAATTCTATGTCAGTGTCATAAGTTCATTACCACACTCATGAATGGTATAGATCTGGTAATAAGTATTATGACCACCCACCTTTACTACAAGTTTTATCGGAGGCACACATGTTAGCTAAAGACAGTGAAAAGAAAATCATTCTTACCGGTGACAGACCAACCGGAAAACTCCATCTCGGTCACTATATCGGATCTCTCAAGAGAAGAGTAGAACTTCAGAATTCCGGCAAGTTCGATGAAATCAATATTCTTGTTGCCGATGATCAGGCACTAACCGATAACTGGGCAAACCCGAAGAAGGTTCGTGACAATATAATCGAAGTTACTTTGGATTACTTATCTGTAGGCATCGACCCGGATAAGGCATTCATTTCCATTCAGTCCGCAATTCCTGCACTGCATGCGCTTACTTTCTACTATATGAATCTCGTTACAACACAGAGACTTTCCAGAAACCCGACTGTAAAGTCAGAGATGCAGATGCGCGGCTTCAGCGGAAACGACAGTGATGACAACGAAGCAGGTCTTCCTGCAGGTTTCTTTACATACCCGGTATCCCAGGCAGCTGATATCACAGCATTCAAAGCAACAACAGTTCCTGCCGGAGAAGATCAGATGCCTATGGTGGAGCAGTGCCGCGAGATCGCACATCGTTTCAACACTCTTTACAAATGCGACGTACTTGTTGAACCGGACATCCTCATTCCTGATGTTGCTGCACAGCGCAGACTTCCGGGAATCGACGGAAAGGCAAAGATGTCAAAGTCTCTCGGAAACTGCATTTACCTTTCCGATGACTCAAAGTCTGTAAAGCAGAAGATCATGAGCATGTATACAGATCCTACCCACATAAACATTGACGATCCGGGACATATCGAGGGCAATATGGTATTCACATATCTCGATGCCTTCCTTCGTGATGACAGTCAGTTCGCCGAGTACCTTCCTGATTACAAGAACCTTCAGGAAATGAAGGAGCACTATCAGAAGGGCGGCCTTGGCGACATGAAGTGCAAGAAGTTCCTTCTCAAGGTAGTTGAGGAGATGCTGGATCCTATCCGTACAGAGCGTGCCAAGTGGGAGCAGAATATCGGCGATGTTTACGATATCTTAAAGGCCGGTACAGACCATGCCGTTAAGGTAACAAACCAGACTCTTTCAGAGTGCCGTGAGGCTATGCGCATCAACTATTTCGATGACAAGGCTGTCATGGTTTCAGACTGGGAAAGCTGGCTTAAAGAAAGTCACGTATAATGGGAACCTGGAAGTCAAGAGGGCTTCGAGGCTCACAGCTTGAGGATCTGATCAACCGCACCAATGATGCCTATCAGGCGAAGCATCTGGCGGTTGTTCAGAAGATCCCAACCCCCATCACTCCCATAAATATGAATGCCGACCACACTCAGATAACACTGGCATATTTCGAGCAGAAGTCCACCGTGGATTATATCGGGGTGGTTCAGGGTATACCCGTCTGCTTTGATGCCAAGGAATGCGCGAAGGACCTTTGGCCTTTGGCGAACCTTCATCCTCATCAGGTAAAATTCATGAGGGAGTTTGAAGAGCAGGGCGGCATTAGCTTTATCATACTTTCATTTACAGCAAGAAATGAGACCTATTACATCCCTTTCAGAGATATCAACTTCTTCTGGGAGCGGATGAAAAACGGCGGAAAGAAATCCTTCAACTACGATGAACTGGATCACAATTATGCGATCCGGTCAGTGAAGGATATGTTCGTCCATTATCTGGAACCTTTGCAGAGGGATCTGGATGAACGGGACAGGGCAGGTTCAGGAGCGGAAGACAAGACCGATATGTGAGACGTATGTGTCAAAAGCCGATTATCAGCTGTTTTCTGGTCATTTACCTTTTCCGGGAACAAAAGGAGTAATTATTTCACATGAATATTATAGTTGTAGGTTGTGGCAAGGTCGGAATGACTCTTGCTGCCCAGCTTAGCAAAGAGAATCACAATATCACCATCATCGACAACAACGAAAAGGCCCTTGGCCACGCGGTGGATTCTCTAGACGTAATGGGCATAATCGGAAACGGCGCCATGCTTCAGACACAGCAGGAGGCCGGAGTAAAGAATGCGGACGTACTTATCGCCGCTACGGATTCCGATGAGATCAATATGCTTTGCTGCCTTATAGCAAAGAAGGAAGGTAACTGCAGCACCATAGCCCGTATCAGAAATCCGGAGTACACAACCGAGATTCCATATCTCAGGGACGAGCTTAACCTAGCCATGGTCATCAATCCTGAGATGGCTGCTGCAAAGGAAGTGGAAAGACTTCTTCGTTTCCCTTCAGCCATAAAGATAGACAACTTCTCCAGAGGGAAGACCGATCTTATCCGTGTAAAGGTTCCTGAGAACAGCCCTCTTTGCGGCATGAAGCTTCAGGATCTTCACCGTACACTGAACATCAACGTCCTCATCTGCACCATTGAAAGAGGCGAAGAAGTCATCATTCCGTCAGGTATGAACGATCTTCAGGCAGGGGATGTCATCAGCTTCATAGCCAACGCCCAGCATGCCAATGCTTTCGTCAAGCAGCTCGGAATAGTCTTTTCACCTATCAAGGAAGTCATGATCGTAGGCGGCGGCCGTGTGACCTACTACATCGCAAAGTACATACATGACTCAAAACTCCGCTGCAGACTTAAGATCATAGAGATCGACAAGGAGAGATGCAATTTCCTGGCAGACGAGTTCCCTGAGGCAACTATCATCAACGGAGACGGTACTGATCAGGATCTCCTGCTCCGTGAGGGCCTTGAGAACACCGACGCCTTCTGTTCACTTACCGGATTCGATGAAGAGAACATCATGCTTTCTCTTTACGCAAGAAGCCAGTCCCACGCAAGACTTGTCACGAAGGTAAACAGAATAACCTTTGAGAGCGTGATCAATGACTTAAGCCTCGGTTCCATCATTTACCCGAAGCAGATCGTTGCCGATCACATAGTTCAGTATGTTCGAGCTCTTCAGAACTCACAGGGTTCCAATGTCGAGACCCTTTACAAGATCGCCGATGGAAGAGCGGAGGCTCTCGAGTTCAAGGTCGGAAATGATCCTGATCTCATCAAGCACACCTTTGCCGAGCTTAAGTACAAGAATAATGTTCTTATCGCAGCCATCGTTCGCGGAAACAAGCTTATCACCCCGGGCGGATCTGATTTCATGCTTCCGGGAGACAGTGTCATAGTTATCACAACGAATACAGGCTTCAAAGACCTGAAGGATATTCTTGCATAAGGGAGCTTTTGTTACATGAACATTAATATGATCGTCTATGTACTCGGATGGGTCCTGCAGCTTGAAGCTGCGCTTATGCTGCTGCCCATGGGATGTGCATTGATATATAAAGAGATCTGGGCGTTTACAGCTCTGGGCATAAGCGCCGTCATTGCATTTCTCGTCGGTACATTGGGAACACTCATGAAGCCGAAGCGTACCGCATATTATGTGCGTGAAGGTTTCGTTATCTGTGCCCTGAGCTGGGTGGTAATGTCTCTTATCGGAGCATTGCCCTTCTATATCAGCGGCACCATACCTCATTATATCGACGCGGTGTTTGAGATCGTTTCAGGTTTCACAACCACCGGAGCCTCCATACTCGGAGAGGTGGAGCATCTTGGAAAGGGACTTCTTTTCTGGCGTTCCTTCAGCCACTGGGTCGGCGGAATGGGAGTACTGGTTCTGGTACTCACCATACTTCCTCTGGGCGGCGGCTACAACATGATGATAATGAAGGCCGAATCACCTGGACCTGATGTCAGCAAGATGGTTCCGAAAGTTGCCGATACCGCAAAGGCACTGTATAAGATCTATTTCTGGCTTACAGTGGCATGGGTAGTGATCTTCTTTTTAAGTGGAATGTCTCTGTTCGACTCACTGTGTATCGCCTTTGGTTCAGCAGGAACCGGAGGATTTGCTGTACGTAATTCCGGTATGGCGGATTACAGTATGTTCAGCCAGGTGCTGATCACCATCGCCATGCTGATGTACGGTGTGAATTTCAATGTTTACTACCTGTTCCAGAAGCGTAAATTCAAGGATGCCCTGCACTGTGAAGAAGCAAGAGTCTATCTCGGCATAGTCTTTGTTTCAGCCATATTTATCACCTTCAACATCGTGAAGATGTACGGCGGTGATATACTTTACACATTGCATCACAGCTTTTTCACCGTGGCATCACTTATAACCACAACAGGTTTCTCGACCCTTGACTTTGATACATGGCCCGAGGCCAGCAAAATGATACTTCTGTTCCTCATGTACTGCGGTGCCTGCGCAGGTTCCACAGGCGGCGGCATCAAGGTATCCAGAGTCATCATCCTTTTCAAGGAAATAGGAAAGGAGCTTCTGGTCCTCATCCATCCTGAAGCTATAAGACACATACGTCTGGAAGGAAAGCGCATAGAGCAGTCTGTTGTCACATCCGTAAACTGCTACCTGATAATGTATATTCTGATCTTCCTCGTATCGGTTTTCGGCATTTCCTTCGATAAGTTCGATTTTGTGACAAACTTCTCTGCAGTGGCAGCGACCTTCAACAACATCGGACCGGGACTCGGAGCAGTGGGACCTGTCTGCAACTATGCAGAGTATTCAGACATCAGCAAGATCATCTTAACCATAGATATGCTTGCAGGACGTCTCGAGATACTTCCTGTTATGCTCATTTTCATGCCTAAGACATGGCATAAGAATAATTAAATTGAATTCAGCGAAGCTCATCGGCGATATTTAAATATTGCCGATGAGCTTTTGGTTTATTCAGGTCAGCAATATCTGTTTTGATTTTTCCATAGGCAGATTAATTATTTTATGATCTGAAATTAAGTGAAGTTATATAATCAGTGCGAGTAAAATTGCTTAGGTAATGCAATCGAACATCTATATAGAGAAGGAGAGAATCATGAACGCAAGGGATTATTTGGAGATCTTACATGTAGCTGAAAGACTGAAGGACACACCACGTCACTGTACCACAACAAAGAGGCGTACTGAGAGTGTTGCAGAACACAGCTGGAGAATATCCCTCATGGCTTTTCTTCTTAAGCATGAATTCCCGGATGTAGATATCAACAAAGTTGTTGATATGTGTCTTATCCACGACCTGGGTGAGTGCTTTACCGGTGATATCCCTACCTTTGTGAAGACAGACAATGACAGAAATGTCGAGGATTCGTTACTTTCGCAGTGGGTGAAGACATTACCGGAAGAGGTATCAAAGGAAATGTCCGAGCTCTACAGGGAGATGGACGCGCTGGAGACCAGGGAAGCAAAGATTTACAAGTCTTTGGATAAACTTGAAGCTCTTATACAGCACAATGAATCCCCCATCGATACATGGTCTGAAAACGAATATGATCTCAATAAAACCTATGCTTTTGACACCGTGGCTTTTTCAGACTGGCTCACAGAGCTACGAAACGAAATACTGAAGGATACACTGGATAAGATAGAAGCAGAAGGCTGATTTACGTATATTTCAAACGGATCATCCGATACTTGATGCAAGCTGAAGAAGGTGACTGCAAACGCAGTCTCCTTTTTTTCGTACAAATGTTTATATGATTCTTGCAATGAACGGATGTTTGTGATAAAATTTTTATATCAAACAATAAAGGAGTTTTATCATGGGCAGACACAAAAAGCAGCCGGATCCAAATCATATGACCCCTAAACAGCAGGCAGTATTTGATTATATTAAGCAGTGCGTAATCGAGCGTAATTATCCGCCTTCTGTCAGAGATATATGTGCTGCAGTAGGTCTTAAATCAACATCAAGTGTCTTTACATATATTAACGACCTTGAGGTTATGGGTCTCATCAAGAAGGATCCTGCACATCCAAGAGCCCTTATGATAACAACATCCGAGTTCCATTCAGAGGAGCCTGACCGTGAAGTGGCACAGATACCTTTAGTTGGTACAGTTGCAGCCGGTATTCCTTTGCTTGCAGAAGAGAATGTAACCGAGTATTTCCCTATACCTGTAGACATTCTTCCGAATCAGAAGGTTTTCATGCTCACAGTAAAGGGCGATTCCATGATCAACTGCGGTATTCTGAACGGAGACAAGGTCATCGTAGAACAGCAGAACACCTGCCGTGACGGCGAGATCGTTGTTGCACTGGTAGAGGACAGCGCCACTGTGAAGCGTTTTTACAAGGAAAACGGTCATATCAGACTCCAGCCTGAAAACGACTCTATGGATCCCATTATAGTTCCTGATTGCCAGATACTCGGTAAGGTTATCGGCCTTATCCGTATGGGCGTAAAGTGATATAAGTAAAACTTTTCTGTATTATCAGATACATATAAAAACATATCGATTATCCGGGCTGTGGACTTAGATCCACAGCCTTTTTTTATTACCGTATACAGGTCTCGTTGAACACTTTTATGGGCAAATATATAATAATATTAGTATTTTTAGGCGATAATTTCATATCAGGTTTGACTATGGCAATCGTATTCTGAATGGAAAGGGGCAGAAAATGACTAAGGAAGAAAAAAATGAGATGTATCGTAAAAACCGGCAGAAGCAGATCAATAAAAGGAAGAGTAAATTTGTTTCTTTGATAGCTTTGCCTATTATCGGTGTTGCACTGACGCTTTTTCTGGGACTTCTTGGAGATACACGGCAAAATGAGTTAGCTACCGCAACGGTACTTGATTCTATGTCAATCGGAGAATTTCTAAAGAAGAACTGGAACGGCTCTGCGATATATACCGGAACCATCAAAGCCGTTGACCCTGTCAGTATAATAGAAGAATCCGGTGAATATATAGAGCTTCGAAGAACAGTTGAAAGGATAGAAAAAATAACCGAAAAAGATAAAACCGAGACGCAAACAAGTACCATCTCGGATGATAGTCTAAGCTGTGATGAAATATCGATCGATGATGTCATCGCACCATACAGAATATTTCATGATCTTCCATCATATGGAAACACAAGTTCAGAAGGGCCGGACAGTAATCTGGTAAAGACAGATTTCTCATACGTTCCTTCAACCGTAGAGGGCACATTTTTCCTTAAATGCAAAGACGGAGTAATAAATTCAGCCCAGTATTTTAAATCAACGGACGTAGCCGGAGAAAGCCAAAATGCCTTTACCCTCGGTCGGACTCTGTTATGGATAATAATAGTCGGTTTAGAAATTTATTTTATTTTCGATATAATAAAAACCACGAAAATAATAAAAAATATCGAAGGAATGATAAACTCATAGCAGTTTAGTTTTAAAAATTATGCTTGCAAAAGTAAATGCTTAATTTCGAGGTATCAGCAGTTGTTTTTCAAAAGTAGATGCTTAATACCTCGATTTTTTGCGCCCGAAAATGGCGAAAACTCGCCAATAAAACCCGGACAGCCCTGAAATCCGGCCCGGATTTATCAGATTTCACCGCAATTCCGGTCCCTTTGTTTAACTTTTCGTTAAACTGGAGTTTAGCGCAATATTAAGTTTTACTCCTCTAAGCTCTGTCAATTGCAATACTAAAAGCTCAATTGCGACAGTTAATGCTTAATTTAGCCTTTACCTTTGCAAATACAAGCAAATCTAAAAGTGCTATGATGTTTGAACTCATAGCACTTTTTAATGGCACCGCATAGGCTGAAGTATTACCACAAACTTTTGAATAATCTTATTAGCCATCCACCAAACACATAAATCACAATACAGTCACAACTTGTTATATAACTCTTTATACTTGGCAAGAAGAAAAGCCTCCGGATTATCCTTGTAGGATGGACAACTTCTTTCGGTATATAAAGCACAATACGGACAACCACCCATACAATGAGGAAGCCATATACAAGACCGACACTCATCTTTGTAAATAGGTGGTCCTGCGTTTATAAAATCTGTCAGCCTGTCAGGCTTGTCAGCGCTTTGAATGGGATTTGCCGGATTCCAACGGTCTGCTGTACCAAAGCTGTATTCAGGTCTGCTCATGATTTCCCAGCATTTGTATAGCCTTCCTTTATCATCTATACCTATATTCCATAAGTTTTGGGCTCCGCAATACATTACTTTGGCAATTCTGTTCAAACGCCAGCGAGCTTCTATCTCTATTTCCAACTCACCATGAAGTAATCTGACATCCGCTCCTCTGTCTGTTGCAGCCGGATTATTCCTCACAAGTGCAGCACTGTATATAAGTCGGTTTCCCGTCTCAGCAGCCAAATCATCTATATATTTCCTGAGCTTTTTATATTCCTCAGCATTTTCGTCACTTACATTATGTCTTATGCAAACCTTAAAAGGTATATGGTTACGAAGATTCCCGGTTATGACACTGAAACTTCCATCACCATTTATCAAATGTCTGGTCCGATCGTGAGTATGACCTATGCCATCTAGAGTTATGGAAGCACAACTGACCCTGGCACGATCTAACATCTTGATATTATCTTCCGTAAGAAAATAACCGTTTGTAGTTATTGCTGAATCATAATCAACCTTGAATTCCTCAGCCAAAGTTATAAGTTTTTTTGAAAGATTATCTATTATCTCGGGATATAGTAGCGGTTCTCCTCCGAACCATGAAACGGATAATCTTTTTGCACGGCTTATACTAAGCATACTGCGGGCTAACTGCACAACCTGATTCTGGGTCTCAGCATCCATTTTTCCTTGTCCATGTTTCTCGAAACAATAGGGACAGTCAAAATTACATCCCATGGTGGGACATATCGTCAGACTCACTATTTCCGAATATCCGGCGAACAGACGATTCCTCGCCTCAATGGCAGAAAGCTCATCAAAGTTTACTATCAGACCTTCTTTGGCAAAATACGGAAGTATGGGATGATGTTCATCAAGTTCTTCAAAAACAGAAAGCAGATAGCATTCAAAAAGACTGTATACCTTACAGCTTCCACTGAAAAGATTCGCAATGATATACCCATTACCATCCGGATCTGGCATGCTGAGATTATATCGAGAATGCCTCCATCCTTTATCTTTCGCAGTTCTTTTCTTTGTATCAGTTTCCATCGGCAATCCTTTCTGTCAGATTCCTTTGATTTAACAGATTTTTATAATGACTTTGCTCGCTCTATTCCAGTCCGCAAGAAGGACCATGCACTCCGCACATATTCCTCCACTCATCCAAAATTCCACCGCTTGCTATCGCATCCAACTGTTCATCCGTAAGTTCTACTCCTGAAGATTTTGCGAGTTCTATCAGTTCTTCCTTGCTTTGACATTTCTCTGCTTTTGCTCTTATCTCAGGGTCGAGTTTACTGAAATCAAAATCTTTCATGTTCATAGTATGATCCTTTCAAATTACTGCATATTAGTGTATATAAGACACCAAAGCAAGATAAAACTTTACACCTTGAGGTATTCCTGCTTTGAATTTTATCTTTACCATGTTTATCGACACAGTTAATGCTATAAACTGCTTGTTGCCATTCTCACTTTCTAAAGGAAAAGTACGGGCAAATAGCGCATCCGGAATCATATTCCATCGATCATCTATAAGCTTAAGTTCCTGAAGCCGTGTCATAAAACGTGCTCCTTTACCTGACCTTAATGACTCTGCTCCCATCTTCGGACTTCTTTGTGGTGCAAAAGAAAATGAAAGCCCGAATTCATCCGATAAAGTACCATCTGAGCGTATGTCAAACTGATAATCCTCCGGTTCGCATATTGCTGTTAATTCCCTACATAAATCCATCATGTCTGATCCATATGAAGTAAATCCCGAAAGTTTAAACAGATCCATAAGATCAGGATTTCCGGTTATATAACCTCCTAAGCGAGTGGGTGATCCGGGTCTTTCCGGAAAGAAACCAATATACGAACTTGGCCACGACTTTCTTATTCTGTCACTGACATTCATATAGTTTTGGTATCTTTCTTCATCACCACATGCCCTGAGAAATGGCTCTATAACCTTATAATTGCCACGATGCTGCAGATAGAGTCCTGCACGTTCAGTTTCTCCTCGACTAAGATCTATCGAAAAGCCAAAGCCTACATTATTATTCGCAGCAAAGTAATCAAGGGCTTTTCTATATCCAAAAGCCTTAGCTTCAGGGAAAACATTTGAACTGCAGAGCTTTTCTCCATAACCCACTTCCAAATCGCAGCAAGGTTTACCTATAAGCGGAATTTCCAGATACACCATAGGAAAAACTTTTCCGCATAACGCTCTGTCAAATGTTTCCTCAACCAGAGACAATTGTGATCCAAAAAGCTTTTCTTCTCGTCCTTCTCCGGAGACAAGAGTTAAAAGAATCCTGAAAATATTATTTAATTCTTTTCTTTCCATACCGCCCCTATCTTTCTGTGAACAGTTATCGGTCTGCGTAATAGCAGTATACATATTCATAAATCATAATACTGCCACAACTTGTTATTATTCCTCAGCATTATCATCACTTACATTATGTCTTATGAAAGTTAGAGTCATTGCAGCCACAAGTGCCATTGAAATAAGTCTTTTCATAAAGATCCTCCTCAGTTTGGAATCATGTTTCCAGTCAATAATTACATAGTTCGCAATGGCTATTCACTATGATGTATCGACAAAAACCTGTATTTGATAATTCTCTGAAGCTGTTAAAAGGGTATAGCGATGGAAAATCTATTCATAAGATCGCAGTTGAACTTGATCGTGTAGACACTTCTATACGGAGGGAAATCAACAGGAACAGGCACAGAGTATCCGACAGGAAATATACGGTTCATCCATGCCGTTTCCGAAACTCCTGCGAAAGGATGCACATGTGCGGTGATGAATCCTGTACCAGAACCTGTAAGGGCTGCTATGAGGTATGTAACAAGCCTGACTGTCCTGATTATGAGATGGCTATGTGCATCCATGTTTCAGGTGCACCTTTCGTATGTAACGGCTGCCCTTCTGTCACTTCCCAGACCTGCCATTTCCCGAAGTTCAGTTACGATGCCAAGATGGCTCAGCAGGCCTATGAGGATAAGCTTAAAGAGTCCAGAGAAGGTATCTCAATCTCTCCGGAAGATATGACGGAGCTTGACAATCACAATAAAAAGCGCTATGGGTTATCCAATAGCGCTTTTAAAATCACATCATATATTTATTCCTCATTGTTTACATAATAAAAACCGCCTCATCAAAGTCCTGTGAAGGGACAACCATCCTGACAATAATAGCAATCTTCCCCGCCTCCGGATAATCGATCCAACTGATTATCTGTCAGTTCGATTCCATTTGATTTTGCCAGCTCCATTATTTCCTCTATGCTTTTACATTTTTCTGCTTTCGCTCTGAGATCGGGATCATGTTTACTGAAATCAAAATTTTTAATTTCCATTTTTTATCGCCTTCCTCGGAATATTTTAAATCGATTTTCGTCTTATCCTTTAACCATAACTCTCAGCTGCTACCTCCGGGCATTCATAACAACCATTATCTATTAATCCTCCACCAGATAACTGATCCAACTGATCATCTGTCAGTTCTATTCCACAGGTTTTTGCCAGGTCCATCAATTCCTCCATACTTTCACACTTTTCTGCTTTCTCTCTGATCTTGGGATCAAGTTTGCTGAAATCAAAATTTTTAATTTCCATTTTATTCTCCTTTCTATAGGTGGATTTATAGTTCAGACGCTTTTAGTGCAAGATAAAATTTTACTGTCTGGGGTACTCCGGCCTTAAATTTTATCTTTACATAACTTAAAAGAACCGCCAATGCTATAAGGCGCTTGTTGCCATCCTCGCTTTCTACGGGGTATGCACGGGCAAATACTGCATCAGGAATCATTTTCCAGCGATCGTCAATAAGCTTCATTTCCTGAAGCCGGTTCATAAACCGGGCACCCTTATCTGACCTGAGAGACTCCTCTCCGATCTTCGGACGCTTTTGGGCTCCGAAAGCGAATCCCAAGCCGAAGACATCGGAAACCGATCCATCCGAAAGGATGTCAAACTGAAAATCACTAGGTCTGCAAATTGTAATAAGTTCATCGCAGAGCTCGATCATGTCAGGTCCCCATGCAGTAAAACCGGCCAGATCAAATAAAGTTCTAAGATCATAACTTCCGAATTTGTAGCCGCCGATACGTGTCGGTGTTCCGGGGCGCCCCGGGAAAAAGGCAATATAAGCACTTTGCCAGTACTTTTTCAGACGTTCACTTATATCTAAATAATACGGAAGCCTCGCTTCTTCCCCACAGGCCCTGAGAAATGGCTCTATAAGAGAATGATCCCCTTGATGCTGAAGATAGAGACCTGCCTGTTCAGTATCTCCGCGACTAAGATCTATAGAATAACCAAAACCTGCATTACGCCCTGAAAATGTGGCAAAGCAATCAAGGGCCTTTCTATAGCCAAAGGCCTGAGCCGAAGGATCGATACCATCCCTGAAAAGGGTTTCTCCATATGTTACAAGCATATCAAAACAGGGATTACCGATAAGCGGAAATTCCAGATATACCGTAGGAAAGATTTGCCCGCTTATAGCTCGGTCAAATGATTCTTCTGCCAGAGACAGTTTATCTCCAAAAAGGGCCTTTCCCCTTCCTTCTGCGGTTACAATGGTGAGAAGTGCCCTGAAAATATTGTTCAATTCATTTCTTTGCATAAACTATTTCACCAGCCCCTAATGTTATTATGTACTTAACTTATGCTTATAATATAGATTCATACTGTATTTTTTTCTTTGTTTTCATCTTCTCATAAAGCGTTTCAAGAAAAATCCCGGGTCTTTCTTTATATGCAGGACATCTCCGTTTTATAAACAGTCTTTGATTAGGGTCTCCTCCCAGACAGTGCGGAAACCAGATACAGGCACGACACTCATCGTCGTTTGATGGCGGCGCAGTATTGATAAAAGCGGTAAGTAGATCATGATTATCTGCTGTTTGTAAAGAGTTTGCCGGATCCCATTTTCCTGCAGTTCCAAAGCTCATATCTTCCATACCAACAGATTCCCAGCATTTATAAAGTCTTCCCTTTTCATCTATACATACACTCCAGAAACGTTGGGCTCCGCAATAGTTCCCTTGATTTGATACTCTTTTGCCACAGGCTTCGATGTATGCGGCCTTATCTCCTTCCAGTAGTCTGACTTCCTCTCCACGTTTATCAGCGGCTATGCTTTTATGAACAAGGTCCGGGATAAATGTCAGCTTATTTCCACTATCAGATGCAAGTTTCTCAACATATTCCTTTAGTTCTTCAAGTTCTTCAACATTATCCGCGCTAACGTTATATCTTACAGTAACAGAAAGAGGTAGCGGATTTCGGAGATTTTCCGTTATGACATCGAAACTTCCACCACCATTTGTCAGGTGTCTTGTTCTGTCATGTGCGGATCCCACACCATCCAAAGTCACCTGAGCCTGACCAACCTTAACTCTGCTCAACATATCAACATTTTCTTTATTTAGAAAATATCCGTTGGTGACGATACTCGCTTTATAGTCTGCACCATACTCTTCACTTAATGAGATCAACAGTTTCGAAAGACTCTCGATAATTTCAGGTGCCAATAATGGCTCTCCGCCAAACCATGTCACCCTTAGTTTCTTTGCCCGGCTACGCTCCAGCATCCTACGTGTCAACGCGACAACATCATCCTGAACCTTTTCGCTCATTTTCCCCTGCAAGTGATTCTCAAAACAGTAAGGACAGTTAAAATTGCAGCTCAGGGTAGGACAGATCGTCAGATTTACAGCATCTGTTATCCCCATTGCCAGACGACTCCGGGACTCGATAGCGGATAATTCATCATAATTAACTATGAGACCTCTTTCTGAAAAACGTTTGATCATAGGATGATCTTCGGAAAGACGTTCAAAAACTGAAAGTAGATAAGCCTCAAGTGAACTGTATACGGCACAACTTCCTGTAACGAGATTTGCTATAAGATAACCGCCTTCCGATACCTGCATACTGAGATTATATCGGGACAGCTTCCACCCTGCATCTCCGGCAGTTCTTTCAGACTTGATTCGTTCCATCAGTTTTCTCCCCATATGTAAAAAAACGCAATATATTAATCTGCAATAGATAAGCCGTAATGATATTTACTAAATTTTATCGACAAAAACCTATATATTTATAAACCCTGAAATCAAAAAACAGCTATCGAATCGTTATACCGCCTGGTGCGAAATGATTCGACAGCTGTTTTTGACCTCATTTAATATTATCCTTCAAGAACTTCCGAAAGCTCCGGAATGGATGGTGCTGCCCCCGGTCTGGAAACTGCGATTCCTGAAGCTTTTGCAGCTACAGAAAGAGCTTTTTCGGGAGATTCCTCACGGATCATTGATCCTATATTCAGAGCTATATAATTCTGGTGTGAATAATATGTTGTATTGATATCGGGGTATGAAGCGACTGTTTCCGGGTCATCAGCAAGATTCATTTTTGCACGTGATACCAATTATAATTCCGCAGACCTACATTTAATCGAGTATCATATGAGAATTATCGACATCCTATTGTAAAAATTATCTGTTATTTTAATATTTGGCATCTTCAAATGTAGTTGGAAGCTTTGGCATGTCTTGCAATTTCCATGAATTCAGCGCCTGATCGCGTTATCCAAAGATGCTCATACAATTCGCAACAACCAGTCCGCCTCCAGTACCGATGACATATCCCAAAAGCGCCATGACGATGCCCACCGGAACCAGCGCGTCGTTGTAGGATCCCGCAATAACCGGCGTAGTGGCCGTTCCGCCGATATTTGCCACCGAAGCAACCGCACAGGTAAAGATATCCAGGTGAAGCAGTTTTGCCATCACAATCATAACCACAACATGAATCACCATGATTATGAATCCGGCAAGTATCCAAAGATGTCCGTTGTTCATGCCTCCAAGATCCGCTCTGGATGCAATGAGCGCGATAACCGTATAAAGAAGAATATTGGACAGTTCTTCAATTCCATTCATGCTGCCGAGCGGAGTCACTGCAAGCACAGTTCCGAGAATAGTGATAAAAAGAACAGTCCATGTCGCTTTGTCAAAAAACGGAATAATCGAATTCAGATATACGCCGACATACTGAGACAGTGCGGACACAGCAAATCCCAGACCGAGGAGAAATGCAAGGTTCTGCCATAAGAGCGGCTTATTATTTGCCTCCGTCGCCTTGCGGAGAGACTCACCCACTTCATCGATCAGATGAGTATCGGATTTTGTCCAACGGTTAAAAGCTTCATTTCTCGTAAGAGCCCACAGAAGGAACGGGATGTAGATGTTACAGCAGATAGTATCCATGATCAGGGCATATACCATGTTGCCTTCGTCGACGTGCAGTGCCGCCTGAATTGCCAGCATATTGCCGGTTCCACCCATCCAGCTTCCGCAGAGTGCGCCCAGCGGTCTCCATGCTTCCTCCCCCAGGAAACTATGCATCACCGCATAGCTGAGAACAAAACCGATGCCGATGGAAATGCTTGCGCAGAAGAATGCGATCAGCATTCTTGGTCCGAGTCGTACGATCTTTTTCATGTCGCATCGGAGCAGCATCAAAAATACCATCGCGTAGAGAACCGGATTTTTCATGCTGCTGTAAAGTCCGGATGTGGCTTCCAGATCCCAGAGTTTCACGGAACACAAAAGCATAAAGCCCACGTAGATGATGACGACAGGAGGGATAATACCGAAAAACTTCTGTGCGCCTTTACCCCTGCATAATTTGGGCAACATCACAATTATCCCCATGATAAGAATAAGAACTGAAAAATAAACAAAACCATCTTTAATCATAAAGACACCTCCCTTCTCTCCAAAATTCTGTATACCGTCCTGAAGCACCATAATCTCTCGAGAAATTCATTTCATGGGTCACTATGAGCATGCTCATATTCATTGTTATTTCGACACAAACCCTTGTTTTGATAACTCTCTTAAAATGTTAAAGAGGTAAGGATATCATTATTGCCCACAACCCATTTTTCGGGATTGCGACGGAATCACGCCATTTTTCAGGCATAAAAAATCGAGGTATTATGCAGTTACCTTTGCAAAACTGATAATACCCCGAAATTAAGCATTTATCTTTTCAAGTGACGTTTAAATGTTGCCGATACTTCGTTACCTTGTCTTATAATAGCTTTAGCTCTATTCGCTGGAGCAACTCCAATACTCACTGCAACCATGCGGTCCGCACGGCTCCCAAAAGTCTCCATTTCCGCCTGCTATCGCATCCAGCTGTTCATCCGTTAGTTCTACTCCTGAAGATTTTGCAAGTTCTATCAGTTCTTCCTTGCTTTGACATTTCTCTGCTTTTGCTTTTAGCTCAGGGTCGAGTTTACTGAAATCAAAATTTTTCATATCCATAGTATTCTCCTTTCAAATTAGTACATGTTTCTTTCCTTGGATCACAGCACTGTGTTCAGTGATGACGTCGCTGGTGAACGTAAGCTTATAATTCTTAAGCTACCCATGGTTTATTTCTTTTATGGTTGGGTTAATGCTAATAGCAGCTTAGGCAGAATCCAAACTGAAAACACAAAAAAAGAACCTCGAATCCATGAAGCACTCGCCATTTCATCTACCGTTCTTCTATCACGACTAGCTTAAGATCTGTGAAGCACTCGCCACATCTCTTTAACTTGTCTTCATTGTACGTATTTTCATACAAAATGTCAACGCGAAAATTATTTTTATTTCTCTGTTTTTAAGCGGTTATATACGAATAATTCAGAAAATAATTTTTGTTTTTCTTTGTTGCGCAAAATATCAGACCCAGGCTTATGAACCGGCTGTGTCAGTCACTTCCGAAAGCTCCGGAATAGACGGCGCAGCTCCGGGTCTTGAAACCGCTATGGCCGATGCTTTGGCAGCTGTTTCCAGTGCCTTTTCGGGTTCTTCTCCCCGGATCAGTGATCCTATGAAGAATCCTGTAAAGGTATCTCCTGCTGCGGTTGTATCAACTACCGGTACACTGAATATACCCTGCTTTATGACTGTATCCCTGTATGCATATACCGAGCCCCTTTCACCCAGAGTCAGCACAACATGCGCCTTCGGGAATTTCTCTCTCAAGCCCGAAATAAGCCCATCGGAATCCTTTGCATCCACTCCGGTAATGGTTGCTGCCTCCACCTCATTAAGCATGAAATAATCCACATATTCAAGCGGTAATGCCGTTATCTTCTCATTCATGGGAGAAGGATTAAGCACTATCTCCATACCCCTCTCATGCCCTTTTTCGATGATATATGAAAGCTCATTTATCTCATTCTGTAGAACAAGAAAATCACCCTTTCCAAAAGACTTAAAGGTCTCATCGATATCCGATCTCAGTATCTCCTGATTTGCACCCCCGAACAGAAGTATGCAGTTGTTCCCTGCCTTATTCTTCTGTATGATGGCGTGGCCTGTGGGACCGTCCTTAAATTTGAGATACTCCCTGTTCACACCGGCACTGTCCAGCATGTCGAGAAGTATTCCGCTGTCATCCTTTCCCACAGCTCCCGCGTGAAATACCCTGCAACCTGCCTTTGCAAGAGCCACTGACTGATTCAGTCCCTTGCCTCCGCAGAAGGTATTTCTTTCAAGTGATGAAAGGGTCTCACCCGCCTGTACGAAATGATCCACTGAATAAACATAATCCAGATTCAGGGATCCGAAATTCAAAACCTTACTTTCCATTTGCTATAAACTCCATTAAAACCTCGATGGCTTTATGATACTTCTCAAGCTCTACGCACTCATTTGCCTGATGGCAAAGCTCCGGGTCTCCGGGGCCAAAGAGCAGGACTCCCGCATCCGGCAGTGCCTTCAAAATAGCTGAACCGTCTGTGAAATAATTGATTCCCGTATACTCAGGTTCTTCTCCCTGTCTTTCCAGTATATGTTTCAGATCTTCGGTAAGTCTCGCATCCCTTCCGATCTCCACGGAAACCCTCTCATTTTTAACTTCGGCATGGCATATGAGCCTGGGATCGGTTTTGTTCTTATCCTCAAGTATTTCCGATAAGCAACGTAAAACGTCTTCCTTTGTCTGTCCCGGAACCATCCTTATATCCATTAGGAGCACACATCTGTCAGGTGTCATATTGGGAGCGACGCCTCCCTCTATTTTTGTGACCTGGGCGGTGGCATGCGAAAGGACAGGATTCGATTCCTTCTGAACGGCCTCTTTCAAAAGCTCTGCCACCCGCATTCCTTCTTCAATGGCATTTAATCCCTTTTCGGGATAAGCCCCGTGTCCTGTGATTCCTTCGAAGGATAATTCAAGCCATAGACATCCCTTTTGGGCGATTCCCAGATTAAGATAGGTAGGCTCACCGATAAGGATCTCGGTCACTTTCGGGAGGAGCTCACTTTCCGAAAAGACATTGGCACCGAGTCCTCCCTTTTCCTCGTCACAGGTGGCGGCGAAGGTCAGGTCAAAGGCAGGCTCCCCTTCGGATGCTGCATGGGCTATGGCGTAGGCAAGGCTCGCAAGTCCGCTCTTCATATCGCTGGCGCCTCTTGCGAAGACCCGGCCTTCAGGATCCAGAACTGCAGTTCCGGGATCCGTATTCCATTTTTCGGGATCTCCATAGGGCACAGTATCCATATGCCCGTTCATCAGGATATGTCTCGAATGATCCCTCCCGGGAATGTGAGTCACGAAATTACTGTGCTTTTCATCTATCTTCTGAATCTCCGAAGAAATACCGAAGCTTTCAAAATAAGATTTGAGGAACAGTGCCACCTGCCCCTCATCATCTCTGCCATTTACACTTTTTATGTTTAAAAGATCCATAAGAAGCTTATCAGCTTCATCCCATTTATAATTCAAAGCATTCACCCTAAGATTCAAGATAAGCGATTATGTTGGCAAACAACTGATCGTAGGACTCCCAGTTACAGAACTCAGGCGGTGCCCAGTGCGGAGCGCAGTCTGTTGTGAACACACCGGATCTCCCCTTTCCGTACTTTCCGAAGGCGATGAAGGGATCTCCGCATACTGTTGCAAGGACTTCCGCTTCAGGCTTTGCTACAGTCTTATTGTAGCCGAGAACCTGCGGCCATGCCTCGGAAACTCCCTTAAACACAGGGTGATCCTTTGCCAATATCTCCGGCGTTACTCCCTCACAGTGCTCCATTCTGTCATCCAACGTACTTACTTCAACAGGAAGTACCTCCTGAACTGCGGTGTCATGCCACTTACCCTTTCCGTCTATACCGGAGAAGGTCATATATCCGCCCACCATCAGAAGGGCTCCGCCATCAAGAACATAATCACGCAGTAAATTGCAGCGGTTAGGCTTCTTTACGCTCCTGTTAAAGGTCTCCGTCGGTAAAAGAAGTGTATTGGCACCGATATCCGACAGAATGATGCAGGAATACTCCTTGAGCTCCTCCAATGTGAACGGAAAACCATCCATGGCCTCGTGGTTCGGAATGAACACGAACTCATATCCCGCAGCCTTTATGGCCTTTTCCAGCCACTCTTTTCCGGTCTCGTAAACCGATGTATGAAATGTATCGAATCCCTTCACATGTGTAGTGAAACTCATCCATGATTCACCTGCCAGCATTACTTTCTTCGCCATAGTTTTATTCTCCTTTTCCAAAAGTCAGTATCAGATTCGCATACACCAGTATCGCCTGGAAATAATCCTCAACCGGCACATATTCATTCACTGCATGGCACTGGGCAAGCTTTCCGGGGCCGTATTGAAGGACCTTTGCCCCTGCGATGTTCTTCCAGAGTCTGGAATCGCATCCTCCCGGTGACCCCACGATCTTTGCCTCGTGACCTTCAACCAGTGTGTAAGCCTCCTGAAAAGCCGAAACGAATGGATCCGAAGTATCCTGTTCAAATGCCCCGCCGGCCTGATACATGGTTATCTTCGGCATATGCTCCCGTAGCCACGGGTCTGATTTAGCCACCGCCTCCACAGTCTCCGTGAAGGCGTCATATATCTTCTGATAGCTCATGATGACCGGAAGATAATGGATACAGGTCTCAAAATAACATTCTCCCGCAACTGTAGAGCCCGCTGTTCCTCCGTGTATGGTGCCTATGTTAAGATTCGGTGCCGGAAGCAGAGGATGCTTATAGCGTAAGAGCCATTCATGCTCCAGCTCCTCCAATGCACGGATTATCTTCAGTATCTTCTCTATGGCAGAGACTCCGGCCCACTTTTCTCCGGAATGGTTGGCCCTTCCCTCTACCTCTACCTTGAAGAAAACAAAGCCCATATGGGCCGCAATAAGCTCGCGGTTCGAACATTCGCATACGACCACCGCATCCGCCTTCTGACCGCTCATTATGGCCTGCATGGAGCCGTTTCCGCCTCCTTCTTCGTCACAGACTGAAGTTATCTTTACATTGCAGGGAAGCCCGATTCCGGCCTGTTTCAGAAGCTTCACAGCCATGGCTCCTCCGAGAAGTCCCGACTTCATATCTGTGGAGCCAAGTCCGTAGAGCTTACCGTCAATGATAGTCGGCTTATGGGGGGGATTTTCCCATTTAGAGAGATCCCCCGGAGGCATGGTATCCATATGCCCGTTGAACATAAGGGTCTTTTCCGGATCGGCACCTGTGAAGGTGCCATAGACATTGTACCTGTCCGTATAATTATGACCGGGATTACCCTCTGAATATTCTTTCAGGCACTTCTGTATGGCCTCTTCAGTCATAGGATCCCTCAGGATCTCATCGGCACCGATCTCCTCGAGAAGACGGGCAAAATATTCCTGTCCCTCCTTCTCTCTGCCTCCGGCGATCCCGTGTCCGAGATCCTGTGTATCGATACTGACCAGCTCCATAAGAGGCTTAAGGTATTCCTCTCTGTTCTCTTCCAGTATCTTCTTCAGTTTTTCACTTATCTCCATAGTACCTGATCCCCTGCTCGATGATATCCCAGAAACGTTCTACATTTATATCAACAGCAACATCACAGTTCGGTTCGCCCCTCTGGAAGAACTCGAATATATCCGCATTGGTTCTGCCGTAACTCTCTTCAGATTTAATGTCTACACTTACGTGACAGAACTTCGTGGTGAGAAGCTCCGGGTCTATGATGGATGCGCAGGTCACGGGATCATGGGTAGGACCGCCCTCCCAGCCGAAGACCTCCTTTTGGGTCTTGTTGAAGAATCTCATTAGTTCCACAAAGAGATGGGATGCCTTATTGTCTATCTTTGCCATCCTGTCAACGATCTCAGGATAACAAAGTACCTTTCTCGTTACATCCAGTCCCACCATGGTGATGGGAACGCCGGAAGTGAATACCACATATGCGGCTTCAGGATCGCAGTGGATGTTGAATTCCGCCGCGGGAGTGACATTGCCGTTCTGATAGGAGCCGCCCATAAGAACGATACGCTTGATCTTCTGAATGATCCTCGGCTCCATCCTGATGGCCATGGCCACGTTGGTAAGGGGGCCTGTGGGGACCACCATGATCTCATGATCCTCTGCAGCCATGAGAGTATCTATCATAAGCTGTACTCCATGCCTTGGATCCGCCTTCTTGACCAGGGGTTCAAATGTGGGACCGTCCAGTCCTGTTTTTCCGTGGATCTCAGGACATATCTCCCTGGGCTTGACCATGGCATTGCCACAGCCTGCTGCCACCGGAACATCCATGATCCCCAGATACTGACACACATTCAGCGCATTGATGGTGGTCTTCTCGATGGTCTGGTTTCCCGCCACTACGGAAATTCCCATCAGTTCAAGCTCCGGACAGGCATGGGCCAGCATTATGTTGATGGCATCATCATGTCCCGGATCACAATCCAAAAATACTTTCTGTTTATTCATCTTATCCCCTTATGGGCCAAATATTCTTATATATTTGACCCATTAATCTGCTTTAATTATTCAAAACATCACGCCGCGGTAATAAGCGAGCTCTTTCTCTTCTTCTCCATCGCCGACTTCGTAGCCATGGAAATCGCCAGAACCGCTATGGTGGCAACATAAGGCATGAGAAGAACCAGCTGGCTCGGAACGCCGTAGGCCTGAAGTCTCGCACCTACTGAATCTGCGAATCCGAAGAAGAAACATCCGAGAGCCGTAATAATAGGATGTGCGCCTCCGAAATACATGGCAGCAACTCCCATGAAGCCTCTCGCATTGGTCATATTCTCTACGAACATTGCCGAATAACCGAGGGACAGATGGGCACCTGCAAGTCCGCCTACCAGTCCTGATATGGCGATGGCCTGATACTTCATGGAATCAACATTGATTCCCGCAGTCTGTGCGGCCTGTGCCATACGTCCCACAGCTCTTATCCGAAGACCCCAGACGGTCTTATAGAAAACAAACCAGAGAACGATGATCAGGATGATGACGAACCATTCAGTGATGGTCCAGTCGTTAAAGGTATCGTTCAGGAAGCCGATCTTTTCTATCGCTTTTATATGCACCTTGGGAATGGGTATGATCTTCGGATCCGCAAAGGTACCGCTCTGCTTGAGCCATGCGTTAAGAAGGAACTTGGTGATGGCAACAGCGAACATATTGACACCCATTCCGATGGCACAGATGTCCGATCTGAATTTCAGATGACTGACAGCCATGACCATGGCGATGCAGAGGCCCCCAAACATGGCGACCAGAACTCCCAGAGCCCAGCTTCCGGTGAGATAACTTACCGCTACAGCCATAAATGCACCGAAAAGCATTATTCCTTCTGTACCGATGTTCAGGATATCAGCCTGCTGCGTTATAGCCGCACAGAGAGCGGCATAAATGATAGGTGTTGCCGTACGGAAGGTGGAATATATAAGAGATGCATTGAATATCTTTGAAAATGTCATACTTAGGCCCTCCCTTCTCTGATCTCACGCTTTTTCTTAACATCTCCGATGATATTCATACATGCGAAAATGATAAATACGGCAGTGATGGTATCAACAAGTGATTTCGGAACATTGGTTGCCTGCTGCATTCCCATGGCTCCTGATTTAAGGATGGCGATGAAGAACGAAATAACAGGGGCAACGAACATGTTGTTCTTACAGATCAGAGCTGCAAGCATGCCGTTTGTACCAAGACCGCTTGCAAAGTTGTTCAGGAAGAATCCGTGGACACCCAGTACCTCGATAGCTCCTGCGGTTCCGCCTATGGAGCCCGCGAGCATCATTGCTGATATGAACATTTTCTTTGGATCTGTTCCCGCAAATTCAGCATTGGCAGGATTGGTTCCTATCTGTCTGAGTTTAAATCCGAATGTGGTCCTGTACACCAGTATCATCACAAGTATTGTAACGATGATGGCTATGAACAGTCCCGTATTGGCAGAGCTTGGCTTCATGAACTGGCTGAGCTTCACCTGCGGAACGACATCAGCAGACTGAGGAAGGGATGTTCCCGCACTCATGACTCCGGATACCAGGTAATTCGTGATGTAAAGAGCCACTGAGTTCATGAGGATCGTACAGCACACTTCGGAGACATTGAAATAGATCCTGAGAACCCCCGGGATCATGGACCAGAGGGCTGCAACAATGATGGCACCGATGAAGCAGGCCACCAGCTGAAGCGGTCCCGGAAGGAAGGTCCAGTTGATGCCGATGTAGGCAGCCACTATGCCCCCCAGAAATACACAGCCTTCAATTCCGCAGTGGAAGGCTCCCGCCTTGGCCGCTACGATAAATGCCAGAGATGTAAGCAGCAACGGTGTAACACCTGCCAGTGTTGTTCCGAATTTCAGCTTACCGTTAAAGGCACCTCTTATGAGCGCTGCATATGCCTCCACAGGACTTTCTCCCTGGAGAGCGACTACCACAGCTCCGGCACCCAAGGCCAGTATCATGGATAAGAGGATATTTAATGCAGCTTTTGTCTTCTCACTCATGCTTCTCCTCCTTCCTTTCCGCTCATCATAAGCATTCCGAGCTCCTCTTCATTGGCGTCTTCCGCATTCAAACGACCTGTTATTTTGCCGTTATGCATTACGATGATCCTGTCGGAAAGAGACATGATCTCTTCAAGCTCCGCAGAAACCAGCAGAACACCAAGTCCTTTCTCCTTTACATCCTGAAGGATGCTTCGGATGGACTCGATGGCACCGATATCAACTCCTCTTGTGGGCTGGGAGGCAACCAGAAGCTTTCCTCCCAGAGTAACTTCTCTGGCAACGACTACCTTCTGGGCATTTCCTCCGGAGAGGTATGAGGTTGGCAGTTCCGCTTTAGCCGGTCTTATGTCGAATTTCTCTATCAGCTCCTCTGAAAACTTCTTGACTGCGTTCTTTTTCAGAAATCCGTGTCTGGAGAACGGCTCTTTATCAAGAGAAACTTCGATGAGATTGTCGCCGATCGAGAATTTACGGTTCAGGCCTCTCGTATTTCTGTCCTCCGGGATATGGGTGAGACCGGCCTCTCTTATCTTCCTGACGGACAGATTGGTAATGTCTTTCCCGTCCAGTATTACCTTTCCCTTTTCCACTTTTCTGAGTCCGGTGATAGCTTCTATGAGCTCGCTCTGGCCGTTTCCGTCGATACCGGCAACTCCGACTATCTCGCCGGCCTTTACATCAAAGGAAAGTCCTCTTATCTTACTGATCTCCTTTTCGCCGGATGTCCATAGGTCCTCCACCTGAAGAACAGCTTCTCCGACGGTAGACTTCTTTTTCTCTATGTTCAGGAAAACGTCTCGTCCGATCATCATTCTGGCAAGCTCGTTTTCATTGGTGTCCGCCTTGTTTACGGTACCCATGTAGGTTCCCTGACGCATAACGGATACTCTGTCACTGATCTCCATGATCTCATTCAGCTTATGGGATATGAATACGATGGATTTTCCGTCTGCCTTCAGGTTATTCAGGATCTCGAAAAGTCTTCGTGCCTCCTGAGGTGTCAGAACCGCTGTAGGCTCATCCAGTATAATGATGTTTGCACCTCTGGTGAGGATCTTTATGATCTCTACACGCTGTGCTTCACCCACCGATATCTGCCCTATCTTCTTGTCCAGCTGGATATCCATGTTGTACTGATCGATGTATTTTTGAACTGTCTTTCTCGCGGTTGCAAAATCGATTGTCAGACCCTTAGTCGGTTCAAATCCCAGTATGATGTTCTCAAGTACAGTGAGTTCCTTAACCAGCATGAACTCCTGATGTACCATTCCTATTCCAGCCTCGATAGCCATCTTGGGGGTTATACTGGTATATTTTTTCCCTTCAATTACTATAGAGCCACCATCAATGGCGTACATTCCGTACAGAAGCTTCATCATGGTGGACTTTCCCGCACCGTTTTCTCCTATAAGTGAATGTATCTCTCCTTTTTTCAGATTGAACTCACCATTTCTGACAGCCTGAACGGTTCCAAAAGCCTTTTTTATGCCTTCCATGCTTACGATGTATTCGCTGTCCAATTTTTCACCCGCTTTCTTTCATGTTTATATTTTGCATTTTCAGGATCTTTCTTTATAGATACAGTTTCATTCAGCTTCCTCATATGAGGTGATGATGAATCTATAGAAAGAGCCCTTCTCTCCGCAGCGTTTGCAATAGCACAACACTCCAGTAGAAGAGCCCATATCTAACCGGAAAAGCCCCGGAATGCGTTTAAATCAGTTATTTATTTTGCGGAAGGTCCGAATCCTTCATAGTTATCAACAACGATCTCGCCTGAAACGATCTTCTTTTCAAGCTCTGCAACCTTGTCAACTATATCCTGAGGGAACTTGTCGCCAAGAGCTTCCTTGATAACAGCAAAATCTGTAAGGCTTACACCGCCGTCAGCAACTGTAAGATAAGATGTGCTTCCGCCCTGGAAAGTACCCTCTACAACAGACTTGATGGTAAGGTAGCATGCTGTATCAACTCTCTTCACCATGGAAGTGAGAACATGGCCCGGCTGATCGTTATCCTGGTTAAGATCAACACCGATAGCGTACTTTCCTGCATCTGTAGCAGCTTCAAGGATACCTGAGCCTGTACCTGATGCAACGTTCATAACGATATCAGCGCCCTGCTCGTACTGAGCAAGTGTAAGCTCCTTACCCTTTAACGGATCGTTCCATGTTCCTGCAAAAGCCTGAAGGATCTGGATATCAGGATTGATATACTTTGCACCCTGCTCATATCCTACATAGAAGTCATGAAGTACAGGGATATCCATTCCACCTACCCATCCGATGATGGCATCACTGTTTACACCCTCGATGTCTGTCTTCTCTGTGAACAATGCAGCTGCAGCTCCCGCAAGGAATGATCCCTGATTCTGAGCAAAGCTTATGGACTGAACATTTGGAGCATCAACAGTTGTATCGATGATGGCGAACTTTACATCCGGATATTCCGGTGCATACTCAACCAGATACTCCTGGAAATTTGAAGAAGAACAGATAACCAGATCATAACCGTCTTCACAGGCAGAAAGAAGATTTGCCTTCCACTCGTCCGGTGTAGTTCCTTCCAGATTCTTAAGCTCTATACCAAAATCAGCAACAGCCTTCTGTGATCCCTCGTTACAGGAATCGTTGTAGGACTTGTCTCCCAGATTTCCCGAATAGGCAACGCACACACGGATCTTTGATTTTTCACTGCTGTCTCCCGGTTTTTCAGAAGCCTCAGACTCCTTTTTTTCTTCGGCCTTTGTCTCGGTCTTTGCCTCTGCTTTTGTCTCGGTTGAAGCGGAAGAACCTCCGCAGGCAACAAGGCTTGCTGCCATTCCGGCTGCAAGGAACATAGCTAATACTCTCTTTTTCATGGATTCCCCTCCTTATATGTGTCCATGACACAAAATTATTAAAAACCAATAAAATTATAACGCGTATAAATACTTTGTACAACATTATGTACATATATTTTGTACGACAATATAATTGTTATAGGCTTTTTCAACAATTCGTGTCAATTATGATGATAAAACAAGGGCGCTTCCGGCTGTACCGAAAAGCGCCCTTGCTCCTTATTGCCTGCAAATATATAATTAATTATAAGTCTTGTCAATTATACATTTAAGAAATGCTGACATAACTTTTAGTGATGCTTTTTGCTGTGCCACTTGCCACCACCCATTTCATTATCCGGCAGCTATGATCCTTTAACAGGATTCCGGATCACGGAGCTAGTCTATGAATAATTATACCTGGAATTTCGATCTTGATACCCGCCCGATACATACGATCATGTCTCTTTCAGGACTTCGTGCGTCATCGGCAAAGATCCGCGATTTCACGGAAAAAGGATCATATACGGATATAAAGACAGGGACAGATTCCATGAAAGCGGAATCCGAGTGGATACAGCAGCTCAGGACACACTATGAAAACCACCCGGATTCTTTATTCTTTGTATCGAAACTCTCGGGAGCAGATTCAGCCCAATGTAAAATTCTTGACCAGATGCTTCTTGAAGAAGGAAGCTTTACGGAATTAAAGGAGCAGCTTTTTACAGTATTCAGGAAATGCGAGCTGCCTCTGATCCCTCTTTTCTTTATCGAGCAGATCGAATCAAACGGCAATGTCTCTGTATATGTGCTTCTGGCTCTTTCTCTTCCTGAGCCATTTGATGAAGAAGCCGTTTATAAAAGCGTATACCCCCTGTGTGAAGCCGGGGGCTTCTATATGCATGAACACGGACTGTATCCCCGCGATATAAAGACCGCTCTGTCAGATACCGCTTTAAATATCCATGACGGGATACTGATTCATGAAACGGAAGTTCCGTGGTTTCAAAAGAAGTTCGAATATATTGGTAATGCCCAGAGTATCGCCTCTCTTTTTATCATGATCATTTCTGTGCTGTTCATCAACGAGCTTGTGAAATTACCCTTTGGATGGCTTCTCTTCGGCGCACTCATAGCCGCCGGAATCTTTCTGTTTATACGATCAAGACGTATTCACCCGTGACCCGCCCGGCATGTGAAAAAAACAAACCCCGCATCTGCATAAGCAGCTGCGGGGTTGAATTTATCTTTTCAGATATTATCTCTCAACATTGAATGCGTTGAACTGTGGGTAGTCAGCGCCATCACCGAGAGCCTCCTCGATACGAAGGAGCTGGTTGTACTTTGCAACACGCTCTGATCTTGAAGGAGCACCTGTCTTGATCTGGCATGTGTTAAGAGCTACAGCAAGATCAGCAATTGTTGTATCCTCTGTCTCACCTGATCTGTGAGAAACGATTGCTGTATAGTGATGCTTGTGAGCAAGCTTGATAGCGTTCATTGTCTCTGAAAGAGAACCGATCTGATTAAGCTTGATAAGGATAGAGTTAGCAACACCGAGGTCGATACCCTTCTGAAGTCTCTCTACGTTTGTAACGAAAAGATCATCACCTACGAGCTGAACCTTGTCACCGAGAACCTTGGTCATCTTCTGCCAGCCTTCCCAGTCTTCCTCATCGAGACCATCCTCGATAGAGATGATAGGATACTTCTCTGTAAGTTTCTTCCAGTGCTCGATAAGCTCGTCAGTTGTGAAGTCCTTACCAGCCTTTGGAAGGTGATATACGCCCGGCTTGTCGCTCTTCCACTCAGAAGATGCAGCATCCATAGCAAGAACGAAATCCTTACCCGGCTCATAGCCTGCCTTCTTGATAGCAGCTACGATGTAATCAAGAGCTTCCTCATCAGAAGCAAGGTTAGGTGCGAAACCACCCTCATCACCTACAGCTGTTGCAAGACCGTTAGCCTTGAGCTCTGACTGAAGTGCGTGGAATACTTCTGAACACCAACGAAGACCTTCCTTGAAGCTTGGAGCGCCTGCCGGCATGATCATGAACTCCTGAGCATCGATGTTGTTGGCAGCATGTGCACCACCGTTTACGATGTTCATCATAGGAACAGGAAGCTCTACACCTGCAGCTCCGCCAAGGAACTGATGAAGAGAAACACCAAGAGATGCAGCAGCTGCATGAGCAGATGCAAGAGATACAGCAAGGATAGCATTAGCACCGAGCTTTGACTTATCCTTTGTGCCGTCAAGCTTTAACATAGCCTCGTCTACAGCATAAACGTCTGTAGCATCAACACCCTGTAAAGCATCATTGATCAGAGTATTAACATTCTCAACAGCCTTAAGAACACCCTTACCAACATAACGTGCCTTGTCGCCATCACGAAGCTCAAGAGCCTCGAACTGACCTGTAGAAGCACCGCTTGGTACAGCTGCTCTTCCAACAGTACCGTCTGCAAGAGTAACCTCTGCCTCAACTGTCGGGTTAGATCTTGAATCAAGGATTTCACGTGCGTGAACATTTACAATTGTCTGAAAATCATTCATGTCATTTACCTCTTTCGTTTGAAACGCCAGTCCGTTTGAATTTCGCCCAGCGAAGGACTGCCGTTACATGCCATTCCTTTATAGAAAAGTGACATTATCTCCTCGGTCTCTCTTTGTACTTGACCAAGTGCAATTATAACACTGCAAATTCTTGGTCGCAACCGAATCATAGGCTTAATATATGAAATTAATAGGCATTTCATATAACATTTTGCCCATAATCGGCTTTATTTTTTCGCTAAATCCGTCATTATTTCGCAAAACCTTTCTGCTATAATAGTAGCCATGAGGCAAATAGTCCAAAACCTCCTTTCTGAAGGGGGCTTATGGGCCCTCCTTTTTGTGAGAATGTCTAAAAATTAACAATTCGCAGGAGAACCTATGGCATTAAAATATCATGAACAAGTTGACAGAGATAATACGATAAAACTCAGAGAGCTGCTTTCAGAGCTCCCGTCCTGCTGCACGACTTTCTTCAGAGGCATTGAACCAAGGACCTCTTCCCGTACCCGCATCGCCTATGCTTACGATCTCAAGGTATTTTTTCAGTTCCTGATAGATCAGAATCCGATCTTCCGGGGCCGCAGCACAAAGGACTTCTCTCTCGATGATATAGACAGGCTTTCAGTTCTGGATCTAGAGGATTATATGGAGTACCTGAAATACAGAAAGCGTACCACCAAAGATTCCAAAGGCAATGAGATAAGCTCGGATGTCATAAACAGCCGTACCGCCATAAAGCGAAAGATCGCATCTCTCCGTACCTTTTACAATTACTTCTATAAAAATCAGCTTATAAATAACAATCCGGCAGCCATGATACAGATGCCTAAACTCAAGGAAAAAGAGATCATCCGTATGGACAGCAACGAAGTGGCGGATTTCCTTGATGAAGTTGAGACCGGAGAAGGTCTCACGAAGAGGCAGCAGGTCTTCCATGACAAGACAGAACTCAGGGACAGCGCCATGATGACACTGATGCTCGGAACCGGAATAAGAGTTTCGGAATGTGTGGGACTCAATATCAGCGACATTGATTTCAACAACGATGGCATACACATCCACAGAAAGGGCGGAAAGGAAGTCACCATCTATTTTGGAGACGAGGTGGAAAGCATACTTATGGCCTATATGGAATACAGAAAGCGCCAGATCCCAGCGGCAGGCTCCGAAGACGCCCTTTTCCTTTCTCTCAGAAATCAGCGCATCTCAGTCCGATCCGTTGAATATATGGTGAAGAAATATGCGAAGACCGTAACTCCTCTTAAGCATATCACTCCCCATAAGCTCAGAAGTACATACGGTACGAATCTCTATAAAGAGACCGGTGACATCTACCTGGTGGCCGACGTCCTCGGACACAATGATGTAAATACAACAAAGAAGCACTACGCCGCCCTTGAGGATGAACGCCGGAGAAGTGCCAGAAACAAGGTACGTTTAAGAGAGGATTGAACATAAAGCCTGCTGTATATCTCTAAAATGTAAAAAATTTCATTTAACATATCTCAGGATATTGCCGATATACACATTATATTGTGATGAAGTTTTTTCCGGAGGTGGATATGGAAAGAAGATTTTTTAGACCCCTTAGACTTGTTTTGGCACTGGCACTGTCGATATCACTTTTTTCTTTAACGGCCTATGCCGGATGGGAATATGATTACGGCAAATGGTATTACTATGATGATTATACAGGATACTACGTTTCAGATCAGTGGGTAGGAAACTATTATGTCGGAAGTGACGGCACCATGCTCACCAATGCATGGACCCCTGACGGATACTACGTAGGCAGCGATGGTGAGTGGACCGGTCAGACAGCATACGGTACATCATACGGTGCTTCCTATCAGAGTAGCGCCTTTGTTACTTCACCCGGTTTATATACTGCCCTTACCTATTACAGCGGTTATGACTCAGCCTATGTGGACAGCGTGACCATCGACGGAAACATCCTGACTGTTGTAGGTTCACTGGATTACAGTCCAGATCAGTACAACTGGCAGTATACGACCCGTATGGCACCGGCAACATACTATTTCCAGCTCACCAGCGGAACCGAATATCTTATCGTAGAGGAACAGGCTTATTATATCAGCAAGGCTGAATTCGATCAGACAGCAGGT
This sequence comes from Lachnospiraceae bacterium JC7, assembly GCA_000513555.1. GTDB lineage: Bacteria > Bacillota > Clostridia > Lachnospirales > Lachnospiraceae > Oribacterium. The sequence continues at coordinate 65,938 of ALYD01000001.1, read as the reverse complement.
CCGGTACTTTCAATAGTAGTTGAAAACGGTCTTGTAAAGGAAGTTTATTATTCCGCATAATATTCAAACGGTCTTGATCCGTAAAATGAAACCTCCCCTTTTTAAAAAGGGGAGGTTTTATTTTATCTGTTTTCACTGTTTTCGATTTCTTCGTGCATGATCTTCTTACGTTCATACATGCGCTGGTCAGCTATCTTCCTGAGCTCATTCGGATTGTCGCTGTCATTTGGTGCTATGGCGAACCCGGCACTGGCACTTATGGTGATGCTGTATTCCTTTGTTTCCAGAATAGGTTTCTCAAAAGCCCGATTAATATCATCAAGTATCTGCTCATACTCTGACTCAGGGATCTCTTCGTCCACAAGTATGGCGAATTCATCTCCACCCAGTCTGTATACCTCGAAGTCGGATACAGAGGACAGTCTTTTTGCGGTCTCACGAAGTACCTCATTACCCACATGATGCCCGTAGTTGTCATTGGCAAGCTTAAAGAGGTTCAGATCCACATAGAACAATCCGTAATATTCCTTGATCTGGGAAAGGACCTTCAGGGTCTCTCCAAACACACGGCGGTTCTTAAGTCCCGTAAGCTCGTCATGGTTTCCTCTGTAATCCAGGAACTCCACAAGGGTATGGTTCCTGATCCTGAATCCGATGAAATAAGAAATACTCTGTATCAGTCTCAGTGTATCTATCTCTTCTCTGAGCTCGTAATTGTCGGCACAGAGAAATCCGAGGAGCCTGTGCTTGTTGTCGTAGAAAGGCGCCCAGACAAATCTGTTGATGCCAAGCTCCCTCAACAGCCTGTATCCCTCAGGTTCACTTTCCTTCAGTATCTCCACATCATCGATCTGGATAACATCGTCCTTGTTGAGATATTTTCTCCAGTTCGTAAGATACTTTTCGTAGCTGAGCCCCATCAAAACTTCCTTCCGGGACTCCTCCCCGTCTGCACACCATTCAAACTTGGAATCAAAAGTGATCCTGTCGGTAATAAGTATATCCAGTCTGCTGGGATGGACCACATGGCTTATTTCCCGGAGGACTGAATTCATGATATCCTCATACTCGCCTTCTCCGCTTAGAAGTCTCGTGATGCGTACTATGGCGTCGTCAGTGGTGGAATTTCGTCTGAGAAGTTCCTTCTCCAGATGGCTGTCATCGATGAAAGTACATACAACTATACAGCAGCCCTCGATATTGGTTGCGGCTATAGTGAATTCCATCCAGTGTCCCAGAGCCTTACTGTATGTTGTATGATGAGTCTCTTCTCCGAAATATGCAGCCCTGTAGCCGTATTCCAGGAGCTCCATACTGTCTTCTGCAAATGTCTCTGTCACCAGACGACCGACTACCTCTTCCTTTGGTGCCCCCAGACCGTTGCAAAAACGCTCGTTGGCATACAGATACTTGGCATCGGAAGCCCCGTTTCCCGCACTGTTCCTGATCACCTGAAAAACCGCATACGCAACCGGAAGGGTCTTGTGCAGCTCAGACATCTTATCGAAAAGCAGAAATGCGTTTTTTATCAATGATCCATCGGATTCTATTTCATGATTGCCCATATAATATCAGCCTTTCCATCACAGGTTATTCTTGCTTATATTCTATATCCGTAAAAAAATTAAAATCAATAACTATCCATTGCGATAAAACGAACAATTTAATTATATTCTTTCTTACGATTCAGTTATCAGCTCAGAACATATTCATATTGCTCTCATTCCACTTGTCCGCTTTTTTCAATGCTGTCTTCCTGCTGTACAGTGTCCTCACGGAAACTCCCGCGAACTCCGCAGTCTCCTTCGTGTTGTGTCCGGCAGAGAACTTAAATACATCACTTACAGTCACCTTTGTTTCCTTCTTTTTGAACCATCCGGCGCCTCTTGTTCTGTGGTGCTCATGTATGCCCACTTCAACATTGATAAAATTCTCCTTATGCTTTCCTGTCCTTTTCTCAAGACTGCTTTCCAGAAAATGCACGTATATACCGCAGGCACTCAGTTTACCGGAAAGCTGTGCCATATCCTTCTTCAGATCCTCGAGACTCTCACCGTCCTTTGGAGCCATTTTAAATCTGTGATAAATGATGTCATAACCAAATGTATCTTTTGCCTTCTCCAACATGGTATCCGCCTTCTCTTTCGGTAATTTTTAAATATTGCCGATATGATTATAATATTTATCCCTGAGCCTGTCCAGCCAAATAAAAAAAGTGCCTCCCGATGGCACCGCCACCGGAAGACACCTGTATAATTTTAAAGCTCGTTTATATCAACGATCTTCTTTCCGTCTGACCAGATCCTCTCAAGATCATAGAAAAGACGCTGCTCCTTATCAAATACATGAACGATGATGTCGTTGTAATCGAGCAGTATCCAGCCGCTGTTAGGAACACCCTCCTTGCGGCGAAGATCGATCTTAAGCTCTGCCATCTTATCCTCGACCGCATCACTGAGAGCATCCACCTGTCTGATGTTATCAGCTGTTGCGATGACGAAGTAATCCGCGATAACAGATACTTCCGAAATATCGATCACGGTGATATCGTATCCCTTCTTATCAGAAATAGCATTGTATGCTGCTTTGACCATTTCTCTTGATGTTTCACTAGCCATTAAAAGTTTACTCCTTTACTGCCATGCTAAATTAATGTCCAACTTTGAATTTACCTCTATCTTACTTTATCGGTAAACCCTGCTTTTTCATAAGCTCTTTATAATAATGATATGTATCATAAGAATCCTTGCAGATAAATCCGCCGGACTCCTCCAGGTAGCTTATGGTATCGTAGTTTATCTCATAGACCGCTCTGTCCAGATCCTCAAAAGCAAGTCTCCGTATCTCCGGAAGCCTCTCAGCCTTATATCTTCTGGCCTCGATATAATCCGCAACAAAAACGATCTCCTCCAGAACGCTCATTTCCGGCTTTCCCAGAGTGTGATAGTATATCGCGGACAGAATATCCTCATCCTCTATTCCGAAGGCTTTACGGGCATACTCGGCCCCGTAAACCGAATGAATGACCTGAGGGGCCCTGAGCATATCCTCAGTGAGCTCCACACCCTCTTTTCTGCAAAGCTTTATGAGGTCCTGATTGGAGAACTGCTTCGCACAGTCATGTAAGAGTCCTGCCACCTCCGCCTTATAAAGATCCACGCCATATTTCATGGCGAGACATATACAGGTAAAGCTCACGCTCAGAGAATGTTCATACCTGTCAGGCTTCAACAGTTTCTTAAGCTTCTTTCTGTAATCGTAGATCTCCGAGAGATCAGGCTTCTCCTCATCCGTTTTTTTCCTGCCGTTCTTATCTGATGCCATATAAGCCTCCGAATGTCATATATCTCATTTATACAGCCCGTGTTTCCCTATGTAAAGAGCAACAGCCTCAGGAACCAGACCTGATATATCTTCTCCCCTTGCCGCCATTTCTCTTATCATGGTGCTGGAAATATCCGATTCTTCGAAATCAAGGACTCTGATATCCGCCCCGAACTTTTCACTGAGATAGGCGACCTGATCCATGAAGCTTCTCTGTCTTTCCGGATATTCACGCTCGGCAACCACCAGGGTAGCGAGTTTCATGATAGTCTCCGGACGCCACCATGTCTCTATCTGATACATGGAATCCGAGCCCACAATAAAATAAAAATGAATGTCAGGATAAAGTTCATTTAACTTTTCCAGAGTCTCCGCCGTATAGGTTTCACCATCCCTCAAAAGCTCAAAATCGGACATCTCAAAACCCTCACGGCCAAAGACCGCAAGGGAAGTCATTTCCGCCCTGAACCTGGCAGGGGTAACATTCTTCTTTTTCTTAAAGTACGGGTCCTTTGCAGGCATGAACCACACTTCATCAAGTTTCAGCTGGATCCGGGCACATTCCCCCAGAGCCAGATGGGCATTATGAATGGGATCGAAGGTCCCACCCATTATACCTACCTTTTTCCTGACTGAACCGGACTCCTGCGAACGCTGACTCTCATCCATTTCAGCACCACACATCAAAAACACCTCTGTACGTCTGTAGATCCGTTTTTTAGGATCACTCTACGTCGTTGTCAAATTCCTCATCCGCTTCTTCAACGAATCGAAGACTCTTACCGCCTCTTGCGGCCTTCTTCTTGGCACCGGCGATCTCAGCATTGAACTTCTTGCTCTTTCCGCCTCTGCCTGCAGACTTTCCGCCTTCCTTTAATTCGGCCTTTGAGATCTCGTACTTACGCTTCTTGAAATCAGGATCCGGCTTGTAAAGAACGATCTTACGTCCGATAACCTGTACAACTTCTGACTGTGTACGGCCTGCCAGTGTGTGGGCGATGGCCTTTGGATCATCATCACAGTTCTTTAATACATTGATCTTGATGAGCTCGTTCTTGGTGATGTTCTCTCTTACAGCCTCGATAAACTCAGGAGTCAGGCTGTTCTTTCCGATAGAAAATACAGGCTCAATGTTCATTGCGGCACCCTTAAGCTGGGAGCGCATCTTGCTGTCTCTTATATACTTCTTCATTCTTCCTCTTCTCCGTTCTTCTTTGCCTGATGACGCTTAGGGAATGCCTGTTCGATGGCACTTTCCATATCGCCCTCTTCGTAAGCATCAGTATCATAGTACTCAAATGTATGTCCATAGATCTTGATGGTATCACCCTCCTGGATTCCCATCTTCTTAAGCTGTTTGATAACGCCCTGCTCATCCATGAAACGCTGGAAGAACTCAAAGCCCTTTTCAACCTGAAGATTGGTGTATCCGAGCATTTTCTCGATCTTTGGACCTTCAACAGAGAAGGTATTGGCATCAAGGCGCTTGTACTCGATTTCGAGCTGCTCCTTGTGTCCGAGTGTCTCTAAATCAACTTCGCTCTCGTAAACTTCAACTTCCTTGGCGCCGGCTTCCTCAACGTAAGTCCATGCTGCCTCAAGAAGGTCGCGAAGTCCTGTATTGGTAGCTGCAGAAATTGCAAAAACCTTCACACCCTGTGGCTCGTAGATCTCCTTGATCCTTGTAACGGCACTGTCCGAATCCTGCTCGTCAATGATGAGATCTGTCTTGTTGCATGCGATGATCATCGGCTTCTTAAGGATATCCGGATCATACTTTTCGATCTCTTCGTTGATGGTCTTGATGTCTTCCACCGGATCTCTTCCCTCACAGCCGGAAGCATCCACTACATGGATAAGCACCTTACAACGCTCGATATGGCGAAGGAACTCATGACCGAGACCAACACCCTCAGAAGCACCCTCGATAAGTCCCGGGATATCAGCCATTACGAAGGATCTGTCACCCTTGAGGCCTACAACTCCGAGATGTGGAGTAAGTGTTGTGAAGTGATAGTTTGCGATCTCAGGTCTTGCGTTTGAACACATGGAAAGAATGGTTGACTTACCTACATTCGGAAGTCCAACCAGTCCGACATCCGCAATAACGCGAAGCTCAAGCTGAACCCATATCTCTCTTGCATCCTGACCAGGCTGTGCGAACTTTGGAGCCTGCATGGAAGGTGTGGCAAAATGCATATTGCCGAGGCCTCCCTTTCCGCCCTTCAGAAGGACGATCCTCTGGTTCTCACCTGACATATCCGCAATGACCTTTTTGGTCTCAAAATCACGAATGATGGTTCCCTCAGGCACCTTGAGCACGAGATCCTTACCGTTTTTACCGTGCATACGCTTTCCACCGCCTTCTTCACCCGGGGTAGCCACGTATTTCTGACGGTTACGGAAATCCTCAAGAGTATTCTTACCCTTGTCCACTTCGACGATGATGTCACCGCCCTTACCGCCGTCGCCGCCATCAGGTCCGCCGCATGGTACGAACAGCTCACGTCTGAAGGAAACATGTCCGTTTCCGCCTTTTCCACTCTTAATGAAAATTTTTGCAATATCTGCAAACATAGAACTATTTCTCCTTTCCCAAGGGTATCCCTGCGCCGATATGAGAAATCGTCGCTAACCCTCAGAGAGCCAATTAAATCAGATACAGAATACATCTGCCTCTGCATACTGACAAATAAAATAAAACTAAAATATCAGGGAAACACCCTTATACATATCAAAAGACCGGGTATTTTCTCTGATTACGACAACATAAAACCCTGTGCCGATAAATCGGCACAGGGCATAATCTACAGATTCAGTGAGTAAAATTACTCAGCGTCTCTAGGCAGTACGGATACCTGCTTTCTGTCTCTTCCAAGGTGGCTGTACTTAACGATACCGTCAACCTTTGCAAAAAGTGTGAAATCATTGCCAAGACCTACATTAAGACCTGGGTGAATTCTTGTTCCGTTCTGCTTGTAAAGTACATTACCAGCCTTTACGAACTGACCATCTGCTCTCTTCTGTCCAAGTCTCTTGGACTCCGAATCTCTACCATTCTTGGTAGATCCCATTCCCTTATGATGAGCCATGATTATCCTCCATTAAATACTTTGAAAAAATTAGCCGATAGAATCGATCTTTACTTCTGTAAAGAGCTGTCTGTGACCGTTCTTCTTGTGGTAACCAGACTTTCTCTTGTACTTGTAAACGATGACTTTCTTAGCCTTGCCATTCTTAGTAACAGTGGCTGATACCTTAGCACCATCAACGACCGGTGTACCGATCTTCATAGCGCCATCATTAAGAACAAGCACCTGATCGAAAGTAACCTTGTCGCCTTCCTTTACATCAAGTTTCTCAACTCTAATGATATCGCCTTCGCTTACCTTGTACTGCTTTCCACCTGTAAGGATTACTGCATACATTACGAGGGTCCTCCTTTTTATCATTACTCGCTGGCTTCGGTGGTGAAAAAATCACACTTTAACCTCGTCACGCGGCATACTCAAGTACTTTAATTGCTATCATTCAAAAAGTCAATGGGTTTCGCAAAATTAATTTATTAACTTTCTATAATATGGATAGCTTGCCATTACCTCATTTACGGAGACATTGTTAGCGGAACCATTCTCATGTATAGCGACCATTTTTCCGTTGGAGCCCCAGGAAAGGAACATGACCACATGAGAGTCTGCACCTTCTCTTATGATAATGTCTCCGGGCTGAAGGTCTGCACGTTTTATCTTCTCACCCTCACCCACAAGTGATGAGGTGCTGGCGGAACCGTTCAGCCTGTCCCCTATGGCGGACCAGTATACCCACTGTATCCAGCCGGAACAGTCAAGCCCCCTCAGGATCCTTCCTCTGTGATCAGGATTTACGATACTTCCGAAATAGTTCTTCTCATATCCTTTGGCGCCTGCCTTTCCTCCATAATAATAAGGAACCTTACCCACAGACTCAAGAGCAAACTTTATCACTCTTTTTCTCTTTGCGGAGATGTCTTTGGGCAGACTGTCCAGATACCTTGATATCTCTTCTTCAGTCAGAGGATTCTTCGGATCTATGGTGGAAATGGAAAATCCGTAGCTCTTGTACCAGTCAAGTGAAGTAAGTGCCTGCACCGCAGCAATATTTTCTTCGGTCCAGCCCGTCCATTCCTCATCGTCCTCAAAGATATCCGAAGAGATCTTTATTTTCCTGAGGCCGTTTTCATCATCAAATCCTGAAATCGTGACCTTCACATAGAGATCCACGTGTCCCGGACAGTAATTCTTGCTCTTTACATTGGTTTCCGTGTTTGTATTCCTCTTATTGTCGATATCCTCATAGGCTTCATCGATGATTCCTGTCAGGGTGGTATCGTCCATCCTCTGAAGATCTTCCATGGAATATGAACCCAATATGGTATTAAGTACAGCTGAAGCCCCCCGCTTCTTACCGGAGCCCTCTGCCTTCTTTTCAGCTGCGCCGCCCTGATCTTGGATCTCGGCGTTCTGATTTCCGGCGACGTTACCCTGATTTTGGGCCATTCCGTTCTGATTTCCGGCCACGCTGCCCTGATTTTGGGCCACGCCACTCTGATAATAAATATCTGCGGCGGTTTCTGTATTTTCCAGATCTCCGGAGCCTGCTGCTACCTCAGGACCTCCTGTCTCAAGCTGCAGGCCTTCGAAATAAATATCATGAATATCTGCGGCAGCAGTATCAGGGACTGTGGGACCCACTGAAGGATGAAGCTCTGTTGCCGGCGCCACATCCTGATTGTGATAGCCGGGGCCGAATTCACTTTCAGACTCTGCATTCTCTGAAGAATACGCTGCGGAATTATCCGTAGCTCCTGCAGCATTCGCCATGGGATCAGCCATAGCCCCCGCTGAATTCATCGAAAAATCAACCGTAGCTCCTTCAGTATTCATGGCAGAATCAGCAGCGGAATCCATCATAACGACTCCATCTTTCGCCATTACGCTGCTGTTCTGTGCAAATGTCTCAGGCAGAGCATTATCTCCATCCTCCGATACACCGATGTCCATAGGAACAGCCTCATCTGAATACAGCATAGTCGTTTCTCCCTCCGAAGAGAGCCTCTTTTTCAGAAGCTCAAGGGTACTCTCTGTCTTTTTGGCACCTTCAGCCTCTTCCTTGGCAGAACGATTGATACAGCCGTCATCATAGTAGACATTTCCTATGCTTACAGAATAGTTTCTGGATTTTCCGTAAAGTGCCTCACAATACTTTTTAAATTTATCCGCATCAAGTGAGCCGTGGGAATAACAGTAGACAGATGCCATGGCCATGATGTCCTTTACATTGGAGCACTCGTTTATTCTCTTTCCGTCGGCATTGTAGAAGGCAACATTAACATTCCGGAAATTAGGAATGAACCAGGTAGACGGATCATTCGGATCCTGCGTCCCGTCGGAAGGATTGTACTTACCCATGACTCTTGAAATACTCACTCCGAGCTTTGAAGCCATGCTTCTGGGAGACATGCCTGAAGTATCAAATATCCTTGCGAGATATTCATTGTCCTTTTTCATGAGTTCCTTGTAAACTTCACCGGCATAACTGTTGAGCTGATCCTCTGTATCCGCCCCCTCCGGATAGTAATAGGCAAGGTTCAGCTTATCTATGGAAGGAACATACTCCTTCTCCGCCTCTGTAGTCTCTTCAGTCGTGACCTTTTCCTCCTGCTCACTGCTTTCTATCACAGCTGTTTCAGAAGGTGTGGTTATAGATCCGGTAGCAACATTCTCGGGGACATCCTCCGGCGTTCCGCTGAGAACAGCCGCCATAAGACCTGCACCTATAGCGAAGACCAAGGCCATATATACTTGTTTTTCACTGAATTGTTTTTTCACGAAACGGTCTAATATCTTCATCATACCTTATAGTTTAGCATACTGTATGCAATGAAAACTTTAATTTTTGCGAACATTTCAATTTTTCGGGCTTTCCGGTACACAAAAAAAGGATGCCGCCTAAGCGACACCCTTCCTGTATGTTTTCTATTTCTTATTTCTGAGTTTTTCGAGAAGCTTCTTGAAATATTCAGGATAGTCCGAATCAAATTCCACATACTCTCCGCCGGTAGGATGTATAAATCCCAGAGTCTTCGCATGAAGACATTGACCTTCAAGAGTAAAGGGACACTTCTTCGGCCCGTAAACATCATCCCCGAGGACCGGATGACCGATGGAGGACATATGTACGCGGATCTGATGGGTACGTCCTGTCTCCAATACACATTCCACCAGAGTGTAATCCCCGAATCTCTCGAGAACTCTGTAATGTGTAACCGCATCACGGCCGTTTATCTCGTCGATAGCCTGCTTCTTACGGTCCTTCTTCGAACGTCCGAGAGGCGCGTCTACAACTCCCGTATCCTGTTTGATGTTTCCGCAAAGTATGGCCACATACTTTCTCGTAATGGAGTGGACCTTCAGCTGCTCCGCCAGAGACTTGTGGGACTTGTCATTCTTACATACCACAAGGAGCCCTGTGGTGTTTTTGTCTATACGGTGCACGATCCCCGGGCGCATAACGCCGTTTATAGTGCTGAGCTCCGTGCCGCAGTGATTCATTACAGCATTGACAAGGGTACCCTGATAGTGCCCCGCCGCCGGATGCACCACCATACCCTTAGGCTTATTTATAATGAGGAAATCGCTGTCCTCATAGACTATATCCAAAGGAATATCTTCAGCCACAACGTCGAGGCTCACAGGCTCAGGCATATCTATAAGTACAATGTCTCCCGCCTGCAGCTTCGCACTGGCTTTACACTTTTTTCCGTTTATCTGTATGCGTTCCTCTTTGATGAGCCTGGCCGCATAGCTTCGTGATATCTCAGGTTCTGGAAGAGAGGCCAGAAACTGGTCTGCTCTTAAATTGCTTGCTGATTCCGGGACCTTAAGTTCTATCATTTCTCCTCCATTGGTAATTCCTGCTTCTCTGCCTTTTTCCTTGATCTGCCGAGATTCAGGTACGCAAAATCCTCGTCCTTATAATAGAACAGGAACAAAAGCACCATGATTATGCATCCGCAGGTAACATAGATATCCGCAACATTGAAGACCGGGAAATCTATAGGACTGAAATAAATAAAGTCAACTACATACTTCTCCTTCACTCTGTCAATGAAGTTTCCGATGGCTCCCGCAAAAACAAGCTCTGCCACGAAAAGCACCGGATAATAATATCTGTTCTTTACAGGTGTTTTATAAACCACATAGAGTATTCCGGCAAGTACAACAACCGTTATAACATAGAACATGTACTGTGCTCCCTGAAAAACTCCAAAAGCCGCTCCCTTATTCTCCACATAAAGAAGGTAGAGCACATTCTTTATGATGGGAATGCTGTCAGCTCCCTTTAAGTGTTCCACTGCAAGCTGTTTTGTGAACTGGTCCGGCACTATCAGTAAAGCTGCCATCAAAAGAAACAGCAGCATTCGTTTTGTAGTTGATTTCATATACTATATTTCTCCGAAAAACTAAAATTTATTTTGAAATGTACTTAAGAGCCTCAAGCATCATTTCATCCGACACATTATGGTCGATATATGCGTCCCCTAAACAGTGAAGAAGGATAAATCTGACTCTTCCCTTATCCATCTTCTTGTCCTTTCTTGTGGCGCCGAGGATCTCCTGATGATCCATCTTCTTAAGAACTGTCTCCAGTCCCACAGCCTTCATAAGCGCTCTGACAGAAGCTTCCTCGTCCCGGGAAACAGTCTTTGATATGAACATGGCCGCAAGGCATCCGAAGGCAACGCACTGACCGTGACTGTAGCCGAATTCCGAACATTTCTCGATGGCATGCCCGAGAGTATGCCCGAAATTAAGAAGCTGTCTCTCTCCCTTTTCCTTCGGGTCTTCCTCAACAACAGCCTTCTTTATAAGATTGCTCTCATAAACTGTTTTGAGAAGCACCTCGAGATCCCTATCCTTAAGTTCCGAAACATGTTCTGAAAGGTAGGTAAAATACTCTTTATTCTTAATAAGAGAATGTTTGATCACCTCACCCATTCCGGATGCATACTGTACTTCGTCCAGGGACTTCAGTGTGCTCACATTACTGTAAACAAGAGATGGCATATGGAAAGCTCCAACCATGTTCTTGTAGGCTCTGAAATCAACGCCGGTCTTTCCGCCTATAGAGCTGTCCACCTGCGAAAGCAGTGTTGTGGGAATCTGGATGAACCTGATGCCTCTCATATAAGTAGCCGCAGCAAAACCTGTCATATCACCGATCACACCGCCGCCGAGAGCTACCATATAATCGTTTCTGTCGAAGTTCTCCTGTATAGCCTTCTCATAAATATCCGCTATAGAATCTGTATTCTTATACTTCTCACCGGGAGTAAGCACTATTTCACATACAGATCTGAAGCAACCTTCCAGTGCCGTCTTGACCGCATCGAGGTACAACGGTGCCACATTGGTATCCGTAACTATCAGCGCCCGTCTGTCCGATACATCCAGCTCTGAAACAGCATCCTTCAGATTATCGAAGGATTTCTCAAGATAAATATGATATGAAAATTCATTTTCGTAATATACATCCAAAATTCCAGCCATAACACCCTCCCGCTAAACATTATTTTTAACCCTCGTATCATGATAGCATATTACTGTGGAAGTACATAGCAGAATCGAGTAGAGTAAAGCCCACTGCCCGATCCCGCGTGACGGACTTACCGCGAAAAAAAGACTGCCGCATCAATGCGGCAGCCTCTTCATCACTTGCTATCAGACTCTCAGATTGAGTCCGTTAATGTTTACATCGGAATTTCCTGCGAGGATGTTCTGGAAATCTCCTGACAGCTCTACCATAGAAGGTGTAACGATAAAAATGTAATTTGAGATCTTCTGAAGATTACCCTCCATAGAATATGCAGCACCGGAAGTGAAATCGATGATCCTCTGTGCTATCTCCATATGAAGACCTTCCATGTTGAGTACAACTGTCTTTCCATCAAGCAGATAGTCACAAATGTCTCTGGAATCATCCATGGATGTAGGCTTGATCATAGTCACTTCCATGCTTCTTCTCTGCTGAGGCTGTGGCTGCTTCTTGGTGAACAGCATCGGTCTGGCATGTCTCTCTTCTTCTATATCATCATCGACTGACTTCTTGAAGAATCCGCCTCTCTGAGGCTCATAATCATCATCGTCGCCGTCGAACTCATAGTCATCATCATAATCGTAATCGTCATCCTGACTTACTCTCATGTTTTTCATTATATTGCCAATAAAACTCATTTTACTTTCTCCCGTCATTCACGATAGGCATAGCTCGTCTAATTACCGTCTATTTTATACAATTTTCTATCCTTGTCAATAAAATGCGGGATACGTAATACATTAGACAATACTAAAGTTCGCAATGTAATAAAATCGTAAGTTTTTCGCATTACTGGTACACAAGCTGTCCGTCTGTCACCAGTGAGGCGTTCATGACTATGTGATCATACACGGAAATACCGTAATCCGTGTTCTTTTCCACTATTACATATTCGTTATTCTGCTCTATGGGAACGATCTGTCTGAACATGCAGTAGCCTCTGTTTATGTTGTAGACACCCTGCAGGGATTTCACCGGCCCCACATGATAGGTATTGGAAGTCTCGGAACCTCCCGTCTCGGGCCTGATAACGAAGTCGTTAAGCTTAACTCCGCTCTCGCTGCCATCCTCAGGAACGGTGACATAGCAATACTGCTCGTCTATACGGTATATCTCACTGGGTACAAATTCCGTGACCGTAGCTCCCTCCGCAGAAACAGCCTGACGGTTGAAACCTGTGGTTCCATCCTCCGCAGTCACCATGAAGTCCCTCGGAATGATAAAGAAATCCTTTTCGGTAACTGCCGTAAGCGGGATCTTCAGACCTCTCTTGTTGTTGATAACCATATCGAACTGTATGAATCTCTCGTCACAGAACTGCTCAACCAGCTCATTCAGAGACAGCTTTCCGTAGTTATTACCGTCCGATGCGGTATAAATATCGAGAGAAGCATTGGTAGTGATATCCTTTTCGATGAAGTGTACCTGTACCTTATGGATATCCTGGTACTTCTCTTTGGTTTCATCATCAACAGGAAAAACTATGTTCCATTCGGAGCTGGTGATCACCTTATATACCGGTGCCCCGCCTTCTATAAGGTTACCGGGCTTCGTGATGTTCATCTTGTATCCGTTCATGGAGAAAATATCCGTTGTAACGGTCTCCGGAGTAAGATTCTCAAATCCGTCTATGGAATAGGACACGACCCCGGCAGTCTTTGCGGAGATCTGGGAATAATTTATTCCGAGCCGGTTGAGAACAGCATTGAGATCCTGTGCGTCGGAAATGGATGAATACTCAAGAGCCGTAGCATCCAGCGAGAACTTTGTGTCATAAAGATATGAAAAGGCACTGTTCTTAAAAGTCTGGGAGAACTGGGACAGTCTGTATCTTATATCCGCTATCTGTTCGCTGGACATCTCCTTGTTAAGTTCAGGATGATCCTTCAGGTAAGCCTCCAGGGCTCCGGTTTCGTCCACCATATATACATCGGTGCCTACCGCCACTCTTTTTCCATCCTGGATATAATAATGAATATATCCCGAAGATGCTGCGTCAACAGTCTCTTCCTGGCGAAGGGCGATGCCGGTGTACTGTTCCTGTCTCACGATACTTCCGTCAGACACTTCGTAATATCTTACCTGATCTCTCGTAATATATGAATACACACTAAAAACAATGTAGAGAAAGATAATCATGAAGATTATCATCCCTACATTGAATCTAGGCAGAATATTTGGTTTTACTATGTTAGATGTATCTTGCTTCTTTACTGCCATGCTTAAAAATCAAAGTGAAATAGCTACATCTCTCTTCACACTATCCGGAAGTTCTTCTGCATCCATGGATACGCTGAGAACGAATGTGATCTTATACTTCTCGCCAAGATCCTCAAGACGCTTGATGCAGTTAGAAATGTCTGCACCCTCGAGAGATGAAAGCTTAAGAAAACTATCAAGGAACATATACTCTAAATCATGATCCTGAGAAATGATACCGCTTATGAAACCGATAAATGCGTCCTCGGAATCGATAGGATACTCGTTTACGTTAATAAGACGGATCTTATTGTTAAGCTCATACATGTGTTGTGCGGATTTATCAAGGAAATCAACATTTCCGTTTGCTTCCTTAACAACTGCGTTTGCCTTATCAAGAAGCTGCTTAGTCTTTCCTTTGCCTCTCTTGCCTACAATCAACTGTACCATAGTCAAGTACCTCCTAAACTTTTGTAAGTTCAGTATAGTACATTAACCGGGCTAATTCAAGCAAGAATCCCCAAATAAAGCAATCAAAAAGGGCATTCTTTTGTACAATCTTCATTAAAAAACGCATGCATGTAAAAGGCGGATCTGTTCCGCCCGATACTCAACGGATCCCTGCTTTTATCGTATCTTCGAGATCATGTTCGTCATGTTCTGGTAAAGCTCATCCTTGGTGTGAGCCTTCATGACTGTGGCGATATACTCCTCGCCTGTGGCCGTCTTCCGGGCATCCATGGTGAGACAATATCCGGCGGCGTTGGTGGTTCCGGTCTTTCCTCCCAGGACCTCAAGCCCATCAGGAGTAGCCGTTTCTCCCAGCATGTACCTGTTGGTCACGCTCCAGTCCTGAGTCTTGGGTGCACCGTTCCTGTCCTTATAGTGAGGGCTGTACTTCACAGTGCCCACGATCTTACGGAACTCCTCATACTTCATAGCCTCGTTCATGGTGAGGTATATATCATAAGGCGTCGTATAATGTCTCTCGTCGGGAAGTCCGTGAGGATTCACAAAGTGGGTTCCCGTAGCACCTATCTCGATGGCCGTCCGGTTCATCTCTTCCACGAAGGCATCGACTGATCCGCAGGTAGCCTCCGCAACCGCCACAGCCGCATCGTTTCCGGAAGGAAGCAGCATTCCATAAAGGAGGTCCTCTATGGTCAATGTCTCTCCCGGGTAGATCCACGCCTTCGAAGAACCCTCTATGGTGATGTCGGAGTTCTCGGTAACAGTGAATTCCTGCTGGAGATCCTGAATATGTCTCAGGCATACAAGTGCGGACATCACCTTGGTGATGCTGGCCTGATAGGTCCTGACATACGGATTCTTGTAAGCCACAGCCTCAGGATTCTCCTTGCCGAACTCAACCATAAGCGCAGCCTCGGCTGAAATGTCGTCAGCGTTGAAGGTGGTCTCACCGGGAAGTGCGAGGCCTTCGGAAAAGCCCTTCGCAGAGTTGGTCTCGGTAAGGCTCGTATTCATGGAATTCATACGCATGAGCCCTACCTCGATATCATATTTGTTTTCTATTTTCTGTCCGCAGCCCGAAAGTGCCATAAGACATAAAAGAACCGGAAGCGCCATCAAACGATGGCTCCCTCCGGATCTGAATTTCTTTTTATCAAGAAATGTTTTTCTCATCAACCTCATCCTCAGATGTTTCTCCACTCGAGATCACCTCTCTCAAGTGCCTTAATAAGAAGCTCTGCTGTTGCAAGATTTGTTGCGATCGGAATATTGTAAGTATCGCAAAGCTGTACTACTGAATTGACTTCCGGCTCCTGTGCCTTAACATGAAGCGGATCTCTAAGGAAAATAACCATATCGAGGTTTCCCTGTTCGATCTGGGAAGCAAGCTGTCTGGAACCTCCGGTCTCTCCCGGAAGGAACTTGTGTATACGAAGATTTGTGACCTCTTCAACAAGCAAGCCTGTAGTTCCGGTTGCATACAGTTCGTGTTTACTTAAAATACCACGATATGCGATGCAGAAATTCTGCATTAATTTCTTCTTTGAATCATGTGCGATCAAACCAACATTCATTTCTTTCTAACCTTTCCGGACCGGATCAAGCTACACCGTCTTTACGCTGAAGTGCAACATTTAATACTAATCCCATTCCTATATAGACTGATACCAATGAGCTCACGCCTCTCGAAAAGAAAGGAAGTGTAACACCCGTATTCGGTAATATACCGGTCGCAACTGCGATGTTGGTATAGGTCTGGAAACCTATCCACGCCATCATACCAACGCAGATAAGACGTCCGCTCATTTTTTTAGCCTTTGAAGCTATTATAAGGCATTCAATAATTATCAACAAGAAAAATATAATAATAATTAATGATCCTCTAAAGCCAAGCTCTTCGCCGATAACGGCAAAAATGAAGTCATTGTCCTCCTCCGCAAGGAAATTTCCGTTCTTTACGGAGAAAATAGAGTTGTTATTCAGTCCCTTTCCCGCAAACTGACCTGAGCCTATAGCCATGATGGAATACATCTGCTGATAGAAGGTCTGGGTGTTTTCCGAAGGGTTCAGGAAGGTCAGGATTCTGGCCGCCTGATAGCCCTGCAGGAAAGGAATATGGTCGTAAAGACCCGATTTGAACAAATAAACAAAAGCAAGCGCAAAGGGCACGACCGCCAGAAGTACGCCCATTATCCACTTGTATCCTATGTTGGATGCAAATACTATGGCCGCTACTATTACGGTCATAATGATGGCCGTACTCAGGTTCGGCTGTATAAGTACCAGTCCTATAGGTATAAGGTAAAGTACAAATGCAGTAAGCACTGTATGGACCGAATTTATCTGATCCTTGGCCTTATGGAAATATGAGGCGTAAAAAATGATAAGACCGATCTTAACGAACTCGGCAGGCTGGACCTGACCTAGCATCGGGATCTGTATCCATCTCACCGCACCGTGTCCGGAGGCTGTACCGTAGACCTTAACTCCCACCAGCATAAGGACCGACGCCAGGTATATCAGATTGTACTGTCTCGCTATACGGCGGTAATCAATAAGGGATAGTCCTATGCAGATCGCGAGTCCCGCAAAGGAACCTATGATCTGACGGAACACCTGCGGGTTCTGAAAATTATCAGCACCCACAGCTGAGCGCATGATAACTACGCCCAGTATGTTGAGTGACACCATATAGAAGATCAGTCTGAAGTCATAATTTTTTAAATTATAATCGAATTTCATAATCTCCTCTTACTTATCAGTCGGATACGTTCAATGCAGAGATGTAAGATGCATCTCTGGAAAGGATGGCATCGAGACTGTCCTTACCGTAACAGTAATTGTAGACATTGTTGGCAAGGTTGGCTGCATTACCGGAGGAATATCCGTAAGGAATGTTTACAGTTACGGATATCTCAGGGTTTGCATAAGGTGCGTAGGATACGAATACCGCATGGTTACCACGGTCCTCTCGCTCCTGGGCAGTACCTGTCTTTCCCGCTATAGGGATGTCCTGTCCCTGGAATACTCTCTTGGCGACACCTTCCGTGATCATCTCACGAAGACCTCTGTGAACCGCACTCCATGTGAGATCGTTGAAATCCAGCTGTCTCACCACCTTGGGCTCTATGGTCTTTACCAGAGAACCGTCCGGAGCTGTGATCTTGTCAAGTATAGAGAGGTCGAACACTGTTCCGCTGTTGGCAACCGCCGTGATGTATCTCGCAAGCTGTACATCGTTGTAGGCATGGTTACCCTGTCCCATGGCTGAACGCTCAGGGTCATAATCGGAAATACGTGGCATGGTCTCGTCGATCTCGACACCGGAAAGAGAATCAAGTCCGAAAAGGGACGCATATTTCTGTATCTTTTCGATACCTAAAGCCTGATTGTAGTTTCCGTTCTCATCCGTTGATAAAAGATGTCCCACCGCAGCAAAGAAGAAGTTGCAGGAGTTCTTTATTCCGTCGATTATATTCTCTCTGCCATGATACTGAGGATAGATCCAGCACTTGATGTGAGGAGTAACTTCCTCGTACACACCGGTACAGTCGATGACCGTATATAGGTTAAGTGCACCCTCCTGCAGCGCCGCAATGGATGTCAGCGGCTTAAAGGTAGAACCAGGCGCAAGCTGTGTCTGGGTCGCACCGTTAAGAAGCGGCAGTGAAAGATCCGCATTGCACTTCTTCAGATACTCATACTCGGTGATACGGTTGTTGTCGAAACCGGGATAAGTGACAAGAGCCCTTACCTTTCCTGTTTTTACATCCGTTACCACCACAGATCCGTTACACGGGTCAAGCGCGAGCTGAGCAGGACTTATCTCTATCTTTCTTATCTTCGAAATAAGGAAGGTATAGGCAAAATGCTCATCTCCCGAAGCAAGCTGATTGTAGGACTGCTCATCCGGCGCCAGCACTCCCTGCTCGAACAGTGCCATCAAAAGCATATAGCCCGGAATGGTCTTTTCCGAAATGGCATACTTGTAAAGTATCTTGTCAAATTCAGGATCATTGTTGAGCCTTTCGATGATGTACTGTACCAGAAGCTTGTAGATATTCTCGGTATCGTAGTAGTCGTCCGAGAGCTCAAGCTTCGAAGTATCGAGCCATGCCTCATCTATGCCCTTCATGATAAGATCGCGAAGATTGATGGTATCGTTCTTCCATGCCGTATATGCTTCGGATTCTCTGTATACCTGATTCGACGCATCAATGATGCCTGTATCCTTAGCAGTCAGATAGTCATAAATATAAACTATGAAGGCCTGCATATCCTGAGGGAGTTCCTTAAGACCTGAAGTTGTCGGGTTAAGGAGCTCTGACTGTATCTCAACCAGCTTTCTCTTTTTATTTGAAGTGAAAATATCCGCAATTCTGCGTTCTGAAGCCCCCGCCTCTGACATTCCGAAATGTGCAGAATCCAGAACATTGTTGTTGATGAGCTGGAAATAGGCGTCCTTTACAGGAATGGTGATCTCAGACTGCTCTACCAGAGCATTTCTGTCACTGAGATCCTGCTCGGTTATCTTCGAAGCAAGGACACCCGCAAGCTCCTGCTCCAGAAGATGGTAGATGGCGATCTGGTCGTTGGCAGAGATGGTCGTGTAGATGTCATTGCCCGCTGTGGCATCTGTCTCAGAAACCACATCAAGCACAGAACCTACAGAGTTAAGATACATCTCTCTCGAACCCTTCTTGCCCTTAAGCTCGGACTCCATGCTCTTCTCAAGTCCCCACACACCTACGATATCATTCAGTGCATAGCTGTCATCCTTCTTCTTAAGCTCTTCAAGCTGATCAGCCCTCACCTGTCCCGTATAACCTACGATATGGCTTAAATAAGGGGCATAATTGTATCTGCGGACAGAGACATTTTCGATGTCTACGCCCTTCAGCTCTCCCTTTGCCTCAAGTATCTCCGCAACGCACTCTTCAGAGACATTCTTTACTATGGTAGTGCTCTGGTATCTCTGATAAGCGGTGAGACGAAGGGTGAAGAAAATATTTATCATGTCGAGGACCGTTTCATCGGAAAGCACTATGGGGTTTCCATCAGGATCCTTTATATTATCGAACCTGTATCTTTTCTTCGAAAACTCCATGGCTTCTCTCGCCGTTATGTCGAAGTCCTTTTCATTGAGATCCGCTGTATTTCTGCCTCGTATATTGGCGATGAGCCTTCTTCTGTCATCCTCGGAAGAGGTGGCGAAATACGGTTCACGGTCAGCATCCAGCTTTATCTTATACTGTCCGTCTATAGGATAACCATACTTTTCGATTATCTCGGCAAGACGCATGAGCATATAGTTTCTGCTGTTGATGCCGGCATTTGTTGTATCGTAAGAACCATTGTCGGATATAGTGATGTTGTACTGAAGCTCGTTATACGCAAGAAGCTTTCCGTCCCTGTCATAGATATTGCCTCTGGTTCCGTCTGTTGTAACGGTAGCCAGCGTACGTTCCTGATAATCCGTAAGATACTGCTGGCCATTGACTATCTGAAGATCGAAAAGTCTGACACCTATCACTATATAAAACGTTGAAAAAATAAGCCCAAGGAAGAACAACCTTGAACTTACGAATCGAACGGTAAATTCCTTGATGGTCTCGAAAATTTCTTTAATCAAAGTCTATGCTCCTATTCGTCTATTTTTTCAGTGGCAGTAAAAACGAACCTGTACAATATCAGTGTCACCATCAGTGAAAATACCACTGCCGGCAGCACTACATGCTGAAGGTAATACAGTACGTCAAATTTACCGCGCAGGAAAAAACGACAGAAATAAATATAAACATGATAAATGAACTCGTTTATCACGCACATGACCATAGGTAAGGTTATGTACTCTTCGTAATATACATTGCTGAAAAAGCCATTCACATACCCGATGACAACGAAAATAAGACTATAGAACCCGAAGGGGCCCGAATAGAAAAGGTCAAGCAGCAGGCCTGCCGCGAGACCATATATCATCCCGGGCAGGTTGCCGTGTATAAAACCTATTGAAAAGGTGAGAATAAGCAGCAGATTCGGAGATATGGAAAGGAACGGTAAAAGTGGTATCACACTGGTCTGTACCAGAAATGCCAGCACCAGTGAAAGAGCATACACCAGTACACCGAGTCTGCGCTTTGTAGTCTTTTTAAATGATTTTTTCTTGAATATAGATTTCATTCCGCTTAATTAGTTAGGATTCTCCTCAATCAGCTCTTCTTCCGATTCGTTGTTCTGAGCCGCTGTCTCAGCAGGACTTTCAGCTGCAGAGCTTTCCGTCTCAGCCTGAACCGTTTCTCTGGCCGCTGTCTCACGGACTTCGGTCTCGCGACCCTCTTCCGCTTCTGTCTCTCTGGTCCTGTTTGATGATTCCTTCTTTGTGGTGCCGGTTCTTCTTTCCGAATCATCCGATTCCTCTTCCTGTCTTTCGGAAGAAGTATCGGTCTCATCACTCTTTTTCGCGTTGTAGACATTGTCACCGGTATCCACTATATCCTTCGCAGTAACGAGGCCTCCGTTAGGATCCGCAGTACTGTCGATCTCACCGAGAGGGGTGAGGCCCTCCATTCCTGCCCATGTCTCTGCCACCTTGATGTTGCTGTCAGAAACATTTTTCAGAGCTTCATCCGCATTGCTTGACTTAGGAGCCACGCGTCCGTCTCCGCTGTTCTCGTCAAGGAAGCTGTCACTCTTTACCTGCTTAAGTACGAGTACCTCGGAAAGGTCATTGAAATCCGCCGCAGGGATGAGGTATCCGTCCTTCATGAGACGCTTGTCGTCCTCTTTTACATCTACGGCATAGCCTATAAGTATGCCCGGCATGAACTTCGCGGAGATGTTGGAGGTCACGATACGGTCGCCTTCCTGAATGGAGGTGTCCTTCTTTATATCTGTGATCCTGAGTCTGCCCTGCTCATAAAGAGTAAGGTCTCCTGCAACTATACAGGTGTCGCTGGACTGAAGTCCCATTGCGGAAACTCTGGATTCATCGTCAATGATGGAACGTACTGTTGCGTAATTCAGTCCGACATCCGTAACGATTCCTATGAGGCCTCCGTTCGCCATAACGTTCTGGTCTACACGGATACCATCCTGAGAGCCCTTGTCTATACGGAAGACCTGGAACCAGTTCTCAGAGTCCTTGGCGATGACTCTGGCTGCGATCTTCTCGTACTGCATGTACTCCTGATCAAGTTCGTAAAGCTCACGAAGTCTCGAAAGCTCTCCGCTGTCCAGTGTCAGTCGATTATTCTGCTCTGTAAGAAGATCTATCTTCTCACTTAATTTCTTGTTCTCTTCCTCGACTTCCTGAAGAGTACGATGCTCCTTCAGGTTCTCATAGATACCGAATCCCACACTGTTTACTCCGGTCTGGAAAGGCACCAGTACATAACCTATGGTATTGCGGATAGGGTTCATGATGCCGTCTTTTACGGATGAAATTACGATCATCATCATACACAACACTGAAAGAACTATAAAAATATACTTGCTTTTCTTATTATCCACCGATTATTCCCTGTTCTCTGAAACTGAAATAGACATTGTCCCCGATCACTACATGATCGATGAGGCCAATGCCGATGATCTGCCCGGCCCGATCCAGCTCCATGGTAAACCTGATGTCATCCTCCGATGGTTCGGGATCACCTGTAGGATGATTATGTACCATGATAAAGCAGGACGCACTGAGCTTCAGCGCTTCAATAAAAACCTCACGTGATGATACTGCCGAACGGCTTCCGGTACCTACAGAAAGCAGCTTTTCATCTATAAGCTGCATATGATGATCAAGATAAAGGACCCGGACCACTTCATGGCAAAGGTATCTCAGATCTTCCATATAATAATCTGCCACCTGCCTCGACTCTGTAAAGCGCATATTCCTTACACGTTTCTGTCGATTCCATATCCTCCGCGCGATTTCACCCACTGCGCTGAGCTGTACAGCCTTGACCTTGCCGATACCCCTTATCCGGCTGTACTCGTCTGTACTGAAATGCATGATCCCCACTAGTCCGTCGTACTGAGGATTTATATTCAGTACGTTCCGGGACACTTCCATAACCGAAGATGTCCTGGTTCCGGTACGTAACAAAACAGCCAGAAGCTCTGTATCACTCAGAGCCTCCGGGCCGTATTTCATACATTTCTCATAAGGCATTTCATCATCATGAGTCATATTATCTGGTTTTGAATTCATTTAAACCTCCTGTCCCTATGGAATCAGGAGCCCACGAAAACTTATTTTAACATAAAGATCTCCGTGCGTAAATGCCGTAGCCGAGAGCCGGGGTCATCAGAACCTGATAAGACCCTTCTCGTACATCTTCTCAACAGCCATCATGATACCGAGCTTCGCGTGGTACCATGTGAGGCCGCCCTGGAAGTAAATATTGTAAGGTTCCTTGATAGGACCGTCTGCTGAAAGCTCGATGGAACTTCCCTGTACGAATGCACCTGCTGCCATGATGACCTTGCTGTCATAACCCGGCATATCATCAGGATAAGGAGTAACGAAGCTGTCTACCGGTGCAGCAGCCTGTATTCCCTGTGCAAATGCCACTACCGCCTCTTCTGAACCGAGGGTTATGGCCTGAATTATATCGTATCTCTCGGCATCTGCTGCAGGATGACAGCTGAAGCCAAGCTTCTCAAATACCTTAGCCGCAAAGATAGCTCCCTTCTCGGCACCTGCTGTAATGGTAGGAGCCATGAAAAGTCCCTGATAGAACAGCTTGTTGGTATCAAGTGAAGGTCCCACTTCCTTTCCGAGTCCCGGAGAAGTAAGTCTTGCAGCACATCTCTCGATGCACTCCTTTGTTCCTGCGATATATCCGCCGATAGGTGCAAGTCCGCCGCCCGGATTCTTGATGAGAGAACCGATGACCATATCAGCTCCGAAGGCTGTAGGCTCTTCTCTCTGAACGAACTCACCGTAGCAGTTATCTACCATGCAGATAACATCCGGCTTGATGCCCTTTATAAACCTGATGAGCTCTCCGATCTGCTCCGGTGAAAATGTATCTCTTGTGGCATAGCCCTTTGATCTCTGGATCTCCACGAGCTTTGTTCTCTCGTTTATGGCAGCCTTTATTCCGTCATAATCAAATACGGAGCCCGGAAGAAGATCCACCTGACGGTAAGTTACGCCGTACTCAGCAAGGCTTCCCACTGATGGTCTTATTCCTATTACCTCTTCAAGAGTGTCATATGGCTTGCCGACAGGACAGAGTATCTCATCTCCCGGTCTTGTGTTGGCGAAAAGGGCTGTTGCAAGTGCGTGTGTTCCGCAGATGATCTGTGAACGGACAAGTGCATCCTCTGTGCCGAAAACATTGGCATAAACTCTCTCAAGAGTATCACGGCCGATATCGTCGTAGCCGTAACCTGTGGTGCCGTAAAGATGTGCCTCTGACACCTGAGCGTCCTGCATGGCCTTGATGACCTTGAGCTGGTTGTACTCGGCTATGGAATCTATTTCTTCAAATCTATCCTTGAGGGCTCTCAGCTGCACCTCGCAAAAATCATAAACCTCCGGCTTTATGCCAAGAGACTCAAACATTTCTCTGTTATCCATTCTGTGATCCTATCTTTCTTATAATCAAATTCCTGAATGTTGACCCAGTTTACTTCATGTTCTCTTTTGAACCATGTGATCTGCCGTTTCGCATAATTTCTGGAATCCTGCTTTATCTTCTCGACAGCCCGCTCGATTATAGCACGATTTTCCGATGCTGCAAGGCCGGTTCCTTCCATCGATTCAAAGGCCTCTATGAGTTCTCTGTATCCGATGCCCTTCATGGAGGTCCTGTCTTTCGGGAGTTTTTGCTGATAAAGCCACCTTGCTTCCTCTATAAGTCCCTCTTCAACCATGAGATCAACTCTCCTGTTGATCCTTTCATAAAGGACACTTCGTTCATCATTTAGTACAAAAAAGGCCGGAGTGTATACAGCCTTTTTCTCCCGCTCCTCAGCATTGTGCTGCGAAATGGGATATCCATGTATCTCATAAAATTCAAGAGCCCGTATTACTCTTCTTATATTGTGCTCATGTATCTTCTCGGTGGATCTCAGATCCACCTCTTTAAGCCTTTGGTACAATGCTTCAGGCCCGCCTTCTTCTGCCGCCTCTTTCTCAAGTCTCTGCCTGATGTCACTGTGAAGCGTCTCATCCTCATCCGTAAAATCTATGCCGTACAGAAGCCCCTGAATATAAAAGCCTGTGCCCCCTGCAAGGATAGGCACATGACCTCTCTCATAGATACCTTCTATGGCTTCTCTCGCCATACTCTGGAACATGCTGACATCATAGTCCCTGTCCACATCGATGATATCTATGAGGTGATGGGGAACCCCATCCATCTCTTCCTTCGTGACCTTGGCACTTCCTATATCAAGTCCTCTGTATACCTGAACAGAGTCGGCAGAGACTATCTCTCCGCCGAGGGCCTTGGCAAGAGAAACGGATGTGGCGGTCTTTCCCACCGCCGTAGGTCCTGCGATTATGATCAATGGCTTTTTGCTTAAATCGATATTGTTCATACTATCCTTTTAAATTTCTTTTCCAGCTCATACTTCGACATGGAAATGATGGTTGGACGTCCATGAGGGCAGGCATAAGGATTCTCAAGGGACAAAAGCTCTCCGATAAGAGCATCCGCCTCCATGAGGCTGAGCTTATTGTTTCCCTTTACTGCTGCCTTACAGGACATGGATGCAATCTTATAGTAGATAGAGTCCGGCGTGGTCATGCCGGTCTCGTCACTCAATCCGTCAAGCATCTCGAGAAGGAGCTCCTTCTTTCCGATCTCCGGAAGATCCGTAGGCACTGCGGAAATGCTGAAATCTCTTCCTCCGAGGTAGCTTATTTCGAAGCCGAAGCTCCTGAAATACTCCTCATACTTCTCCATCAGAACTGTTTCTTCAGAAGTCAGAGTGATGAGTATCGCAGGATTCAGATACTGACTTGCGGGCTTACGCTCCTTGAGCCTCTTCATCATCCTCTCAAAATTCACCTTTTCATGAGCCGCATGCTGGTCGATTATGTAGAGCTTGTCGCCATACTCTATAAGCCAGTATGTCTCAAATACCTGTCCGATTATCCTGTGCTGGTTTCTGGCCTTCTCACTGAGAAATCTCTCTGAGAACAGCGTCTCCTGAACAGGCTTTGCCTTCTTAATTTCCTCTTCCGGATTTTCCGGGTTATCTGAATTTTCAGCAGAACCCCTGTCTACGTCATCGTAATCACTCTGTCCATTGGTCTCTGTCTCGTTATCCTGATTGGAACCGTATTTTCCAAGGCTTCTCTCGAAAGTTCTCTCAACCTCCTCCTGAGCTTCCTTGAAATCAGATAAACCAAATCCTGAATTCTTTTCATTTACGTCCTGATATCCTGAACTGCCTGCTGCATGCTCTCTTCTGTACTGACTGTAGCCGCCGGAGAAACCTGCTCCGGAACGGCTTCCTGAACCACCGCCGTTTCCGGATGAACCGTATCCTCCATATCCGCCGAAAGAGGAACCTGACTGTGAATCCGTTTCTGCTGCACTGTCAGATATCTCATTTCCATATGAAGATGTGTCGGCAGAGACCTCGACAGACTTCTCACGAAGCTCGGTGCCGGAGACATTGCTGCCATCCAGGTAGATGTCCGACTTCGGACGTGCCTCGGGATGAAGCTCCGGTCTCAGAGCCTCCTCATACTGGCGGTTCGTGATGCTTTCACGCTTCTGTTCAAAGGGCTCCACATGAGGCAGCTTCTTTTCCTTCTCCTCGATCTCCACGTGGGGATCAAGATCCGCCTTACGGCTTGTATTCTCATCCCTTCCGAAGGTCTCGAGATCTGTATTTACCACAAGCTCCGTTTCCCTGAGACCGGTCTGCACCGCATCCACAATGGAATTGTAAACGAGCATACCGTCGGAGAAACGCACCTCCAGCTTCTGGGGATGAACATTGACATCCACTATCTCCGGATTTACGTCTATCATAAGCACCGCAAAGGGGAACTTGTGCTGCATGAGGAAGGCATGATATGCGTCCTCTATGGCCTTTGTGATCATCGGATTCTTTACGAATCTGGAATTAACGAAATATATCTCGAAATTTCTGTTGGCTCTCGTGATGACAGGCTTACCGATGAAACCGCGAACAGTCACTGCCGGAAGTCCCGTAAGCTGCGACCTCTGGTACTGGCGGTTCACGGTGATGAGCTGGTTCGTCACATCTCTTCCGTAAATCGAATAGATAACATCCATAAGGGAACCGTTTCCGAGAGTTGCCAGCCTCTGACGGCCATCCTGAATGTATCTGAAGGCGACCTCCGGGTGTGCCAGGGCCTCCTTCTCCAGGATATCCTGGATCCTTGCAGCCTCAGTCTGGGGGCTCTTCAGGAATTTCCTTCTGGCAGGAACATTTTTAAAGATGTCCCTTACTATAAATGTGGTTCCGTCGGGAGCACCGATCTCGGAAAAGTCCTTCTCGACTCCTCCGTCTATCTCATAGTGGGAGGCCATCATGGCTCCCGGAGTCTTACTTATGAGCTCGACCCTTGAAATACTTGCGATACTGGCAAGAGCTTCTCCTCTGAACCCGAGGGTCTGTATATTCTCGAGATCCCTCGCATCCTTTATCTTTGATGTCGCATGGCGAAGGAAGGCTGTACGGATGTCATCCTTATCGATACCCTGACCGTTATCCGTGATACGTATCATGGATATACCGCCGTCTCTCACCTCTACAGTCACGGAGGAAGAGCCCGCGTCGATGGCATTTTCCAAAAGCTCCTTTACAACACTGAGAGGTCTCTCTATAACCTCACCTGCTGCTATCTGGTTGATGGTTTCATTACTGAGAACTTTGATCTTCATTTCTATCACCTGTCCATAAGCCCCTGACCAAGCTCAATTCATAAATTACAGAACAGGACCGTTCCTGACTTCATTGCTGTTGAAACGGTCCTCTCATTTCAAACCGCCAATGCAGGCGGCCTTTATCTTTACTTATACCCCGAATTTTGACTTAAGTTCGTACAAAGTGTTCATTGCGTCAAGCGGTGTCATATGGTCTACATCAAGAGACTTGAGATACTGCATCGCCTCTTCAAGCTCAGGACTTACTGAAGTTCTTTCTGAGGCAGAGCCCGCGCTCTTATTTCCGGAAGCTCCTGCATCAGCATCCTGTTTCTTTTCCCTGTCTGCAAGGAATCCTTCCTCGTCAAATGCCTCCTGAGTGAATCCCTCACCGGCCTCAATGGTCTTCGCCTTTGCGATGATGTCCGCATCGCTGAGCTCACCTGCGATGACCTTCGCTCTGTCGATAACAGGCTTCGGAACTCCCGCAAGGCTCGCAACGTCGATACCGTAGGACTGATCGGCTCCACCGGGAATGATCTTACGTAAAAAAACGATATCCTGATCGTGATTTGTAACGGCTATACAGTAGTTATTAACACCCTCAAGCTTTCCTTCAAGCTCTGTAAGCTCATGATAATGCGTAGCAAAGAGAGTCTTCGCCTTAACTACCTTTGCGATGTACTCCACAACAGCCCAGGCTATACTGAGACCGTCAAAGGTACTGGTTCCTCTTCCTATCTCATCAAGGATAAGAAGGGATTTTGTGGTGGCGTTTCTGAGAATATTGGCCACCTCGTTCATTTCCACCATGAAGGTGGACTGTCCGGATGCAAGATCGTCACTGGCACCAACTCTCGTAAAGATCCTGTCGCAGATAGAGATCTCCGCACTTGCAGCAGGAACGAAGGAACCTATGGAAGCCATAAGCACTATCAGAGCTGTCTGTCTCATATAGGTGGACTTACCCGCCATGTTGGGACCTGTGATAATGGCTATACGGTCTGAAGCATCATTTAGATATGTGTTGTTTGATACGAACATACCGTCTCTTATGAGCTTCTCGATGACCGGATGTCTTCCATCCTTTATATCTATAACGCCCTCCTCATTGATCTTCGGACGGCAGTAATTGTTGTCTGTAGCTACCTTGGAAAGTGAGATGATACAGTCAATGAGCGCCACATAGTGTGAAGTCTTCTGTATTCTCTGAATGTTTCCGCCGATGGTATCTCTCACATCGCAGAAAAGCTCATACTCCAGCTGATTAAGTTTCTCCTCGGCACCGAGTATGGTGTTCTGAAGCTCCTCAAGTCTGTCTGTTGTATAACGCTCGCTGCCTGCGAGAGTCTGCTTTCTGATGAAATAATCAGGCACCAGATCCTTGAAGGTATTGGTAACTTCGAAGCAGTAGCCGAAAATACGGTTGTACTTTATCTTCAGTGACTTGATTCCTGTTTTTTCTCTTTCTTCGGCTTCAAGGTCTGCGAGCCACTGCTTTCCGCTTATCCTTGACTCCTTGTAGCGGTCGACTTCCTCATGATATCCGCTCTTGATGACTCCGCCGTCCCTGCTGGAAATAGGCGGATCCTCCTCTATGGCATCATCTATCAGCTTGTAGAGGTCAGTCATAGGGTCGATTCCGTCATGTATCTCCTTAACGAGCTTCGAATCGAACTGGGAAAGCTCCTGAATGATATCCGGAAGCATTTTCAGTGACTGCTTGAAGGCTATGAGATCTCTGGGGTTCGCTGACTTATAGCAGATACGTCCCAGAAGTCTCTCATAATCATAGATGGTGTTGAGGTACTCCGAAATTTCCTCTCTGTCGATGAAATGTGCGCAGAAATCCTCCACCGCATCCTGACGGGCAAGTATCTCATACCTGTCGATAAGGGGCTGCTCAATGAATCTTCTGAGCATTCTCGCACCCATGGCTGTCTTTGTCTTATCCAGTACCCAGAGGAGAGAACCGCGTTTTTTCTTCTCTCTCATGGTCTCAGTAAGCTCCAGATTACGCTGAGTAGCAGTGTCTATGATCATGTACTGATTGCTGGAATAATATCTGATGTTCGCGATATGAGCCACAGTGTTCATCTGTGTATCATAGACATATCTGAGGGCTGCTGCAGCACTGAGTCTCGCAAGATCCTTATCCTGAAGACCTATGCCGGAAAGACTTGCATGAAAATGCTCCTGCAAAAGCGCACTTGCCTTCTCATCATCGTAGACCTCGTCATTAAGCTCGGTGATGATGAGGTTGAATCTGTTCTTCACATCATCAGTATCTATGCCGGAGATCATGAAGGCCTGATTGCAGACTATCTCTGCAGGCGAAAAACGGCTAAGTTCATCCATGACCTCTTTTTCATTGAAGCATGTGGTGGTCATGAACTCTCCGGTCGTGATATCCACGCTTGATATTCCGAAGCCTGTGGAGTCATAGAAGATACTCATGAGGAAGTTGTTCTTTGACTCATCAAGGGCCTGCTCGGAAGTGAGGGTTCCCGGTGTGATCACACGGATGACCCCTCTTTTTACAAGTCCCTTTGAAAG
Organism: Lachnospiraceae bacterium JC7; assembly: GCA_000513555.1. Lineage (GTDB taxonomy): Bacteria > Bacillota > Clostridia > Lachnospirales > Lachnospiraceae > Oribacterium. The sequence goes on along the minus strand of ALYD01000001.1, from coordinate 35,900 downwards.
CTTAGGATCCTCCAGCTGCTCGGCTATAGCTACCTTGTATCCGTTTGAAGCAAGTCGCGCCACATAACCTTCCGCCGCATGAAAAGGAATGCCGCACATAGGAGCTCTCTCCTCCATGCCGCAGTCCTTACCGGTGAGTACGAGATCCAGAACTGAGGATGCTGTCTTCGCATCCTCAAAGAACATCTCGTAAAAATCACCTATACGGTAAAAAAGAATACAGTCCGGATACTGCTTTTTCGTCTCCAGATACTCTGCCATCATTGGTGACAATTTCTTTTCAGCCATTAATCAGTTTCTCTCCTCTGTCTAGATTTCTCCTAAAGCTTTCGACTTAACAAAACTTATTTAACTAACTCACCAAAGAGAAAATGCCATTAGATGGCGCTAAAGCGCCGGGCATTTTCGTTTGATTTCGGCTTTCGCCGAAACCAGCCTCGCCGGCTGGGCGGCATCCGCATCACTCACGTGACGCGGATATTTCACCAAAGTAATAAAACCCTTTACTCTCTGTGAGTTTTACCATCTGCATGGTTCCGATGAGACTCTTGTCTCCAGGGAAGTGGACCAGAACACTGTTTGAAAGTCTTCCGGTCACGTAGCCCTCCTGGTTCTTGTTCTCATCCTCAACAAGGACCTCCATGACCTTTCCGAGATCCCTGTTCTCATTCTCTGCGGAGCTTTCCTGAACCACTTTGAGCAGTCTGTCAAAACGCTCCTTGACTATATCTTCAGGAACCTGCTCGAACTTTGCAGCAGGTGTTCCTGTACGCTTGCTGTAGATAAAGGTATATGCAGCGTCATATCTGCACTCCCTTACGACATCCATGGTATCCTGGAAGTCCTCTTCGGTCTCGCCCGGGAATCCGACGATGATATCCGTAGTGAGTGTTGCCTCAGGGATAGCCTCTCTGATCTTGTGAACCAGCTCAAGATAGCTTTCCTTTGTATAGTGACGGTTCATGCGCTTAAGAATAGCACTTGATCCTGACTGAAGAGGCAGATGGATGTGTCTCTCGATATTGGGGTGAGTTCTCATTACCTCGATAAGCTCATCCGAGAAATCCTTAGGATTTGATGTCATGTAACGAAGTCTCTTGAGACCCGGGAGCTCTGCAACAGCCTTAAGAAGCTCAGGGAAAGTTGTGGAGCCCGGAATGTCGTTTCCGTATGAGTTTACATTCTGACCGAGAAGCATGATCTCGAGACAGCCGTCAGCTATGAGCTTCTCACATTCTCTGAGAATATCTGTGGCATTACGGGATTTCTCTCTTCCGCGGACATAAGGCACGATGCAGTATGTACAGAAGTTGTTGCAGCCGTAACTGATATTTACAGAGCCCTTGAACTTGAACTTTCTGTCTGAAGGAAGATCCTCAACGATGAGCTTTGTATCATCGATAACCTCGACAGTACGCTTTCCTGTAACCAGTGACTTGTACAGAAGCTCAGCAAGCTTGTAGACATTGTGAGTACCGAAGATGAGCTTTACATAAGGATAATGCTTACATATTCCTTCAACCTCATCCTTCTCCTGCATCATACAGCCTGTGATACCGATGATCATGCCGTCTCTCTTCTCATACTGATGCTTGAGTCTTCCGAGTCTTCCGTAGAGCTTCTGGTTGGCATTCTCTCTGACGGTACATGTAGTGAAAAGAACGATATCCGCATCCCAGTCATCCTCTGTGGCTGTGTAGCCGCATCTCTCGAGGATACCCAGAAGCTTTTCGCCATCCTTTGCTGACATCTGGCATCCCATGACCTCTACCATGCAGTGAGCCTTGTAGCCTTCCTGCTTGCGGATCTCCACAAGCTCACGCACTCTGTCCATAAAATAGTACTGTCTTGCCGGCTCCTCTTCCGGTGCCTGCTCAATAATTTCCTTGTAATCGATGATATATTCCATAAAACCTCATTGTTAATCCCAGGGGACAGAAAATCCCCTGGGATGATGTAATGTATATTAACTTTATTGTTTCGATCTTCGCCCGGAATCCATGATCATAATATGAACCTCCTGACTGCTGTGAAGACTGAAAAAGGCTATATCTGAACCTTATCTCACCTGACCGTTTCCGTAGATACGATACTTATAGGTGGTGAGTTCCCTGAGACCCATAGGTCCTCTTGCATGAAGCTTCGATGTGGATATGCCTATCTCCGCTCCGAATCCGAAGCATCCTCCGTCTGTGAAACGGGTGGACGCATTCCAGTATACACAGGCACTGTCTATCTCGTTAAGGAACTTTTCGGCAGCAGCCGGGTCCTCTGAAATGATAGCCTCACTGTGATGTGTGCTGTTGCTGTTTACGTGCTTTATAGCTTCCTGAACACCTGAAACAGTCTTCACGGAAATCTTGTAATCAAGATACTCTGTGGAGAAATCCTCCCCGGAGGCTCTTTCCACAAGCTCCATACGTATCTTTCCGTCTTTCGAAGCTTCTTCCAATGTCTCGTAAGCCTCCTCATCGGCATAGACAAGAACATCCTTTTCCTGAAGCTTTTCAACAACAGGGACCAGCTTAGGAAGGGCTTCTCTGTCGATCACCAGAGATTCGCAGGCATTGCACACGCCGATTCTCTGGGTCTTGGCATTATACACTATCGGAACGGCTTTTTCTACCTCTCCGCTCTTTTCTATATAAATATGACAATTTCCGGCACCGGTCTCTATGACCGGAACGGAAGCATTGTCAACAACAGCCTTTATGAGACGCTTTGAACCCCGGGGGATGATGACATCCACATAATCGTTTAACTGCATGAAGCGGTTGGCTGTCTCATGGTCGGTCGCCTCTATAAGAATGAGGCTGTCGGGATCAACACCTGAGGCCTCAAGCGCTCTTCTGATAACGGCAACTATAGCCATATTTGAGTTAATGGCATCCGAGCCACCCTTAAGGATCACCGCATTGGAGGTCTTGAAGCAAAGGGACCATGCATCACTTGTGACATTTGGCCTCGCTTCATAAATGATGCCCACAACTCCGATGGGAACCGCGGTCTTTACGAGCTTAAGCCCGTTGGGTCTCTCGATGGTCTCGAGAGTCTCTCCCACAGGATCCGGGAGTCCGGTAATGTCTCTCACCGCTTCTGCCATGTCATGAAGTCTCGTTTCCGTAAGCCTGAGACGGTCCTTAAGCCCCTCGCTCATGCCGTTTTTCTCGGCATTATCAAGGTCTTTCCGGTTTGCACTGAGAATTTCCGACACATTCAGAGTATCTTCCAGAGCATCCGCGACTTTAAGGAGCACCTCGTTCTTCTCTTCGGAACCAAGTCCTATGAGCTTTGCGGAAGCCAGCTTCGCATTCTTTCCTATAGTAATGAGATCCGTCATACAAACCTCCCTTTAGCATACAGCTAATCAATCATCCTATGTTTTCCTCAGCCATTTCCTTGTCAGTCGCCTCCATGGCCTTCTTTGCGTTCTTCTTTGCCTCCGCAGGATCCATATCTGAACCTGCCTCCTTGGATGCGTTCTTTATATCCTTGAGATATACTCCAAGGTTTGCCTTTACGGAATCAATATAGGCTCTTCTTAACTTGGCCTGCTCGTTCTTCTCATCGGAAGTGAGTCCGCCGCCCTCCTTGGATTTATGATAAAGCTCGTTTATTCTTGCTATTTCTTTCTCTGTAATCATGTTAATTCCTTACTATTATTTCTTTTATCTTCTATATGATACGGATTTCGACCTGCTGACGCACTCCGGAAATCCTGTATCATTCATTCTGCCCGATGTATTCCATCAGATCAAAATTCTTGTTTTTATGCGCGGCGAACAGAGTTCCCACATTTTTACCTTCTATGATATCGGTTATGACATCAGCTCCTGTGAACTTGGCGATGACCATATCGGCGCCGGAATCTGTTGCTATGCGGGCAGCCGCAAGCTTTGCGGACATGCCTCCGGTTCCCACATTGGACCCGCTCTTTGACTTGCCCATCTCCAGGATCTTCTCATTTATCTCAGGAATGAACGGAAGGAACTCCGCATCCGGATTCTCATGAGGATCATCGGTGAAAAGACCGTCTATATCAGAAAGAAGGATAACGAGATCAGCATTGACAACGGCACCTACTATAGCTGCCAGCTGATCGTTGTCTCCGAAGGTCTCCACCTGATTGATCTCGGAGGTGGAAATGGTGTCGTTTTCATTGACAACAGGTACTGTGCCCAGATTCAGAAGCTCTTCGATGGTATTCTTTGTGTTCCTGCAGGACTCCGGGATCAGCATGACATTTCTGGTGAGAAGAACCTGCGCAGAGATAACTCCGTACTCGGAAAAGATCTTCTGATAAGTCATCATGAGTCTGGCCTGTCCGATGGCGGCAAAGGCCTGCTTCTCCTCCATGCTGCGGGGTCTTCTGTGGATGCCGAGGGTCTGTCTTCCTGTAGCTATGGCACCGGAAGAAACGAGGATAACATCCTTTCCCTCTCCATTAAGATCTGAAATGACCCTTACAAGCTTCTCTATCTTGGAAAGATAAAGTCCACCTGTCTGCTTGTGGGTAATGCTGGCAGAACCCACCTTGATGACGATACGTTTCTTATCTTTAAGAACTGAGCGCATTTCTTCGTTAGTCATATAGGCCTCCATTCGCGTAGCTTGAAAATGTCATTTACCTATTCATTTATGCGTACAAGTACGCAAAACGAATAGGTGCATGACACAGACTTATGCGAAATTTTACAATGAATTATAATGTTTTACAAGCGCCTCTGCGGTTTTCATTCCGTCCATGGCTGCGCTCATGATTCCTCCTGCGTAGCCTGCGCCTTCGCCACAAGGGTAGATTCCGGAGATATTGGACTCAAATTTCTCATTTCTCGGGATCCTTACAGGGCTTGAGGTTCTGGCCTCAATACCGGAAAGAATAGTATCCTCTCGTGAGAAACCGCGGAGCTTATGTTCAAAGCTCTCCATTCCCTCGATAAAGGTCTCGTTGAAGTCATTGAGAGAAGCGTATTTTGAACCATCTTCAAAGCGGAAGATGTCGTTAAGCTTCGAAAATCCGTACTGTCCCTTTATCTCAGGCTTAACCTCCCCGAGGCTCTCCTCTGTGCTTGCCTTGTTTTTCCTGAAATCCCCGTAAGTCTGAACCGGAACCTTGCCATCGAGAAGCCCGTATGCTCTCTTTTCAAGCTCTCTCTGAAGTTTGATTCCTCCAAGAGGATCATGTTCTCCGTCATAGTCGCTCTTACGGACAGACACGATGATTGCGGCATTGGCATTCTTACCGTCTCTTGCATGGTAGCTCATACCGTTCACGCAGAGCTTTCCTTCCTCGGAAGAGCTGTTCACAACATAACCTCCCGGGCACATGCAGAAGCTGTAAACTCCTCTGCCGTTTCCTGCTGTGTGGGTAACCTTGTAGGCGCCCTGACCGAGGGCTTTCAATGTCTCTTCATCAACTTCTCCGTAGAGATCACGGTTTATCATGGCCTGATCATGCTGAACACGGAAGCCCATGGCGAAATCCTTGGCCTGCATCTCAAGTCCCGCATCATAAAGCTCCTCATAGGTATCTCTCGCAGAATGTCCTATGGCAAGGACGATCTTTCTGTCCTTGTCTCTTTCCTTATCGTAAGTGAACTTTGTGTTGAATCTGATCTCTCCTCCGAGGGCTTCGATCTCACGACGGATGTTCTTTACGATATCCACCAGGCGGTCAGTTCCAACATGGGGCTTTGCATCTATAATTATAGAAGAATCCGCTCCGTAACCTACGAAAAGATTCAGAACGAAGCTGCTTCTTCCGTCCTTATCCTTAACGAGAGTGTTGATCTTTCCGTCGGAGAATGTACCGGCACCGCCCTCACCGAACTGAGGATTGGACTCTGTGTGAAGCTTTCCCTGCTCCCAGAGGTCCTGCACGTCTCTGACTCTCTGATCCACATCGGCACCACGCTCAAAAACTATAGGATGCATTCCGGCTCTCGCAAGAAGCAGGGCCGCAAACATACCGGCAGGGCCGAATCCCACGACTACCGGTCTGTTTTTCTCTTCCTTAAAGAACTCGCGTCTTTCAACACCCGCTATAACATCATTGAGCTTCGGCTCCCTGTACTCTGTGATACTGTCAATGCTTACATCTCTGTTCTTAAGCCTTTGAACCAGCTTTTCCTCCTGCTTTTCGGAAAATGTTGTCCCTATCATGACAGTATAGCTGAAATATATATCCGGCTTTTTCCGGGCATCGATGGAACGTCGCACCACCGTAAGAGTCGCAATATCCTTCGCCTCTATCCTGAGAACCTTTGCTGCGGCAAGCTTCAGTTTTACCACCGAGTCTGTGACCTTTAATTTTAACTGATTTATCCTGATCATTTTTTTACCTGTATTTTTTCTTTTCTAAGCGGTTCTTTATATTCAACCACATGAACTCGCTTCTATATCATTGCCTATACTAGCATAAATACCATACTCACACAACGAAGCCACCGAGAAACAACCTCTAAACAAAAAAGCCACCGCTCTAAAGGATTTTATAATCCTTAAAGCGACGGCTATTCTTTAGCTTTCAGAAACCTTTTCCGGTCATACATTCTTGCATCTGCTCTTTCAAATACCTTGCGGAAGGCATTATCTTCTCCGGGACTGAATGTGGAAAGGCCGCTGGCAACAACCGTAGACCCGTTACGCTGATTTACCTCTGCCTGCCATTCAAAGTCTGCCAGAAGTGCCATTCTGTGCTGATAATCTTCGCCCTCCAATAATACAACAAATTCATCCCCTCCGATTCTAAAAACCGGACTGTGCTTAAACATTGCACAGATAAGGTGGCAAGCATCCTTAAGAAGACGGTCTCCTGCTTCATGACCGTGGGTATCATTCATAAGTTTCAGGCCATTTACATCGAACACGACTACGCCGAATTCCTGCAGCTCTCCGCTTGCGATACGCTCATTTATCTGCTGCTCTGCCTCAACATATGCATTATAACTTTTTACACCGGTGAGAGAATCTCTGAAGGCAAGCTGTCTTGCCGAGCCAAGTTCCTTCTTTTGCTTTTCTTCCCTCAGAAGCATTTCTTCCAGTTCAAGTATACGGTCCTCTTTCATATCCTCCAGAACAAAGGTATGAAGGATGCAGGTTCCCAGCAGCCAGCCAACGGTATACAGAGGAAGCAGTGGGTTAGTAACCTGAATGCCCAACAGTATTGCAATTGCAAAACCAAATAATCCTATTGCCCGATGATGGCGTTTTTCACTTTTATTCTTGCCTTTAGATATAAATAACACATAACCGGCAGAAAACATAAACATGATAACTTGTATTATCAGAAAATCATATCTCAGTTGACCTGAACAAAATACTCCTTCCTCATCAAACCAGAACATAACAGGCACAAAGAAATTCAGTATCAAAACAACAGTTATAGCAGCAAGAAAAAACCAGCCAATATAATATAGCGCTTTGTTTAACCAGGAATTCTCCTGCAGATAGTTGACCACATAACGAGTCCACAAAAAAACTGTAGCAGCCATTAATGCAAAGTAAATCACGGTATCTGCAAATACCTCAGCAATCATATGTTCCTCATAGAGGATTCCCCAAAAAATGTCTGAAATATAAAATGCAGCTACGCTCAATACGAGCAGACGATATGTTTTTCCTGCAGGCGTTGTATTCCTGTAATGCTGATTTCTTATAACATCGTTGTTTATGATACAATGAACCAACAACGCCACTATTGCTGTGCTTGAATAAGTCATATTGTCTTTTTCATCTCCTTATACTGAACTTCTCAGCAGATGTACGACTATATATTCGTATCGGCATTTTAAGAAGAATTTATAAATCAAAAAACTTAAAAAAAGCCGTTACTTGAAAAGATTTAAAAGTATTCCTAAAAGCGACGGCTTTTTTAGCGTGTAAATATAAATTTTTACCTGATTATCATTACTGTCCCGCTATGAACTTTCCGGAAAATGCCTAGTCATCGATCTTTTCAAGAGTAAATTCATTTTCGAAATACTCGTCGATGCACTGAAGGGTCAGAACTCCATCCGTAAGAGACACCTTGAAGGTGCTGTCTCTCAGCTTCTTGTTTTCGAAATCTATCTTCAGCTCGTTTTCCTCAAGGGTGTACTTGAAGCTGTACTTGTTCTTGGGAAGTATCAGGGCACCTGTTCCGTCAGCCTTGAAGCTGTAAGTGGTGATCTCGTCGATGGTCCAGGTTCCGGCTATGTCCTCCATGGTGAGATACTCGGATTCCTTCACCTTCTGTGCAGCCGCAGCTGAAGCTGTTGTCTCCGCCAATGTTTCCTCCGGCAGGGTCTCCTCAGGAAGGGTCTCTTCCGTCGCTGCTTCGCTTTCCTGTTCACCTTCAGGAGTCTCGCCTTCCGTCTCATCGCCATCAGTCACTTTATCTTCACCATCTGACTCTTCCTTCTCAGATTCATCGGATACCTGACCTTCTCCTATGACTGAATCTCCATCAGCACCGCCATTTACATTTTCGGAATCTGCGCCATCCTTGTCACCGGAGGTATCCTCATTCTCCCCCTCTGATTTTCCATTGTTTCCTGATGCACCACCGGCTTCGTTATTTCCCGATGAATCTCCAGATGCGTTTCCACTGTTTCCCGATGCATCTCCTGCTGCACCGGCGTCATTTCCGCCGCCTGCTGTATCCTGACTGCTTCCGCTTCCTGAGGCATTTCCGACAGTATCATCGCCGGCACTGCCGGATCCGCCTTCAGCTTGTCCTGTGCCTCCGGAGTTTCCAGAACCGGAATTTCCTCCGGAAACATCACCGGACTTAGTGCCGGATGAACCGCTGTTTCCCTGCGAGGAACCGCCTTCAGCATTTCCGGAACCTCCATTTTCCGTACCTGAGCCACCGCTTGTATCCGATGAACCGCCAATGTTATCTCCCGAAGTGGAAGAGCCACCTTCGTTCACCACATCATTTGCCGTATTCTCAGCAGCTCCGACATTCTTTCCCACTGCTGTTATGAGGCATCCTGCCATGACCAGTATTCCGAATCCCTTCAATAATTTTTTCTTCATATCTTTAGACCTTTCTTTTAGAACATGGATTTATCGTTATATGTTTCAATCGAAAAACCTGTAACTAAAAATTTTCAATCCTGTCCAAAACTGACACTTACACTTCAAAGTAAAACTGAAGCCCTTTTATTTTCATTTAGTAAGACTTCCATCAGCTTCCTATCACGGCTATTCCTGTATGGATAGCCCCCACAGGTGCTGTTCCGTTTCCGTCCCAGGCTCCGTCTGCTCCTACTACGTGTCCGTCCGGTGTCATGGCTCCGCGATACATCTGGCCCTGACTTGCTCCGAGTGTAGTCTCAAAGTAATACCACTTATCCCCTATCTGCTGCCAGCCTGTTGCCATTCTTCCGCGCCATCCGTCCATTTCAGGCACGAAATAGTAGGTCGCGCCGTTATAGTTGAACCAGTCAGTCTGCATGATGGTACTGTCATCAAAGTAATACCAGTAGGTGTGTCCGTTATACTCAAGGTTCAGCCACTCACTTTTGGCTAGATTTCCGTCAGACTTTGTATATGTCCAACTGAGATTTTCATTCCCCCAGTTTCCGCCTGTGTCGCTTACAGGAGCTCCGGAATCCATCTGAGTCTGAATTATATTTCCATTCAGATCTACACTCTTTGTACTGATGCTTCCTGTCTTATTTCCTGAACTGCCGCTATCACTGTCACTTGAGCTGTCGCTGCTGTCGGAATAGCTTCTGGTCTTTTTAGGTATGGTCTCCTCCTTTGTCGCATTACACTTCGTACATGTATATGTCTTTATTCCGGTCTCATCATATGTGGCTTCCTGTGTGACTACACCCTTATCCCACTTATGTCCTGTGGCTTTTTTTATGAATGTTTCTTTATCAATCGGAACACTTCTCGTATCATCCTCGAACCACTCACCACAGCCTTCTACTGTACACTCATAATGCGCTTCATATCCATCCTCTTCACATGTCGGTTCCTTTGCGTCTACATGCTTTAACTCATGGGTATGTGCTGCTGCTTTTGCATCAAATGTATAGGTGAACGTCGTTGCTTCCGTGATGGTCGCATTAGCCGGGTTTGTATCCCAGGCTCCGCCCGTATAACCATCAGACGCTTTCATACCTGTAGGCACACTGACAGGCTCCGATCCGCTGGCAACGACCTCCGTCTGGTCCGTCGTGCTGCCATCAGACCATGTGCCGTTGACCACTTTGTATGTCACGGTATAACCATCCTGTTTAAGAATAAATTTTTTTGATTTTGAATTATATATCACATTACTCAAATCAAGCTGCAAAGCGGGGCGGACACCAAACGTGTAATCATTCGCATCGACGCCATCTTCAGTGACATCGCCGGTATCTCCTCTCACACACGACACTTTTACCTCACTATAACCGCCAGGCGAGCAGAGCCACCAAAAATTTGCAGTAGTTTCAGCATACTGGCTACACTTCAAAACAGCTGCACAGCCATCACTCCGGAGTGTCGTTGCCTGATCCCTTGTCAGAAGAAACATTCCGCTGCCGCTCACTGCCGCTTTGGCATCAGCTGAAATATTATCCGAATAATATGTATCTACTGCTGTTTTCACTATAGAATTGCTGTATTCAACATAACTATTATTTGAATTATACACTGATGCACCAACACATTCTTTTGCAAGCAAGGTTACAGTACCGGTATCGTAATCGATAAGATACCACGGCTTCCCGTCAAAAGTTATTTCTGTTGCGTTCTTTTTAAGGTCTTCATAGGGATCATCTGCATACGACGTCAAACTCATACCGGGCAACAACCCCAGCATCAACACCAGGCTGAACAAGATGCCTAAAATTTGCTTTGTCTTCTTTTCCATAAACATTCTCTCCTTTTGCATTTGATTCACAACTGTTATGGTTGACGTATCACCATAATAAACATTTACTTCTTCCGAAGCTTCCATCTTATCCTCAGCACTTCTCGCTTCCAACGCGCAAAAAATCGTCGAACATGACAGGGTACTATACTCCATCAAATCCGACGGTCATCCATCACTAATGTAATTTTCAGTTTTTACACAAGAAAGGGCGCAGTTTACCTTACTGTGCTGTGCTGTGCTGTGCTGTGCTGTGCTGTGCTGTGCTGTGCTGTGCTGTGCTGTGCTGTGCTGTGCTCAATAAGCATTGATCCTAACTGCATAGTGTCAAGTCCTTTTCAATCCATAACAAGATTCAACTACTATCCGCTGAGCTTCTCAGCAGACATCCGACTATAGATTGATGTCGACATTTTAAGAAGAATTTATAAATCAAAAATTAACCCACCACCATCGCCCATATAGTCTGTTTTTAGACGATATGAAATCTTTTCATTCTTTGATATTATTCTTTCATAGATAAATTTATCTTTTAATCTAAGGCAAAAGCCATATTTCTCATAGAACAGTTCTATCAATATCCCCAATTTCCAAAAGGAGTAAAACTATTGAACGAAAATGAAACTATAAAAGAAAAAACTGATGTCAACAAAATCGTTGACGGACTGGATTTATTTGATGATGATCTAATGACCCTTGTATTTACAGACAATATTCCTGCCGTTGAACTTGTTCTCAGTGTCATTTTGGGCAGACAGATAAAAGTCATTAACGTGGTCACTCAGGAGGAGTTACGAAACCATACGCTTGATGGCAGGGATATCACCTTGGATGTTCATGCTATAGATGCTGACGGAGCTGAAATAGATATTGAAGTTCAGGGTAATTCCAAAGGGGCTAACGTCAGACGAGCCCGCTTTCACAGTGCAGCCATAGACTCAAGAATGCTTAAAGAGGGTGAACCATTCAAAGCATTAAATGATTCTTATGTGATTTTCATATACAAATATGATAAATTTAAAGAAGGACTTCCTTTGTATCGAATAGAACGAAAAGTTCTTGAGACAGATAAAAAATTCAATGATGGTTCAAATATCATATATGTGAATGGCAGATACAAAGGAAAAGATAAAATCGGTATGTTGATCAAAGATTTTCACGCCAAATCATCCTCTGAGATGCATTTCAGTGAGTTGGCAAGAGGTCTTAGACATTTCAAAGAAACAAAGAAGGGACGTGATATCGTGTGTGAAAAAGTTCAAAAATATGCCAGACAATATGCCTTGGATAGCAAAATTCAGGATATTAAAAATTTGATGAACAATGCAAACTGGACAATCGAACAAACTCTTAATGCTATGGGCATAAAAGGTAAAGACCGGGAATACATTTTGAATGTAATTCAAGCAGAATCAGGAGAACCGGTAGAAGCTCAACTAACATAAAAAATCTTTCATCGAAAATCGGCAGTCCTGCATAAACAGGTCCTGCCGATAGTATTTATCTATGTTTTTTGAGACAGTCTATATACTTTTCTCACCTGCAGCTCTTCCGGCCATATACCCCGAGCTCCATGCCCACTGAAGGTTATAGCCTCCGCAGATTCCATCTATATCCAGAATTTCTCCAGCAAAGTAAAGTCCCTTAACGAGCTTTGACTCCATGGTATCGGGATTCACCTCCGATGTGTTTATGCCGCCTGCTGCACACTGGGCATTCTGAAAAGGATTCACTTCCTCACACTCTGCCTTGAAGCAGCAGCTAAGGGAACCAAGTGCCTTCAACTGCTTTTCAGAAACAGCCGAAACAGGCAGCTTTCTTTCTATATTAGAAAGCTCCAAAAGCACGTTGCCAAGCTTTTCATTGAGAAGCCCCGTGAAGAAGCTTCCCATCTCTTTATGCTGAAGCCTCTCGGCACGCCTCTTAAAAAACTCATATATTTCTTCTTTTTTATCAGAAATATTGGGGAGGAAATTGATATAAACCGATACTTCCTTTCCATCCCAAAGACCGTAAGACACAAATCTCGAAATCTGGAATACAGGAATTCCGGAAATGCCGTAATCCGTAAGCTGAAGCTCCCCTTCCTCCTCAGTGACCATTACTCCGTCTATCTTCACCGTTAGCTTCGCATCTGTTCTAACTCCTGCCATGTTCTTATAACAGTTTCCCTTACATTTGACCCCTGTAAGTGCCGGAACCTGCGGAACCAGAGTGTGTCCCATTGCCTTTGCGAAGACATATCCGTCCCCTGTGGAGCCGGTCTTCGGTACAGCTCTTGAACCTGTGGCGATTATCAACTTTTTCGCCCTTACAACAGAGTCACTTCCCTCGATATCCAGCAGAAAACCGCCCTCATCCTTCCTTACCTTTCTGATAAGGGTATCAAAAATCACTTCTGCCCCGGAATTCTTCACTTCGTCAAAAAGTGCCGTGACAACAGATAGAGCCTGATCGGAATTAGGATATACATAGGTCCCTCTGTATTTTGGCTCAATGCCTATTTCTCTGAACCACTCTATAGTCTTTTCAGGCGTGAAGCTTTCAAGGGCAGGCTTCGCAAAATCGGGGTTCTCACCTCTGTACTTTCCACCCGAAAGATTCACCATGTCGAGATTCGTATAGTTACATCTTCCGTTTCCTGTGGTGGCGAGTTTCTTACCGGGCCCGGGATTTCTCTCTATAAGAAGAACCCTGGCTCCTGTCCTTGCCGCTTCTATGGCAGCCATCATACCGGACGCACCGCCGCCTATTACCGCCACATCAACTATTCCCTTTACGGAAACCGAACTTTTACTGTTGTCAGCGACACCTTGATTTTCAATTTTATTCCGATTGAAGTCTCTGCTGTTACTTCTATTATTCCTATCGTTGAATTTTTTGTTGCTTTTCTCGTTTTTTCTCATATTTCTAAATGTTTCAAAAAATGCCCGCCCCATGTGGGACAGGCAAAAAAGTCAGTAAATCAACACCTGATCGTCAAATGAACCTCTTCAATCTTCCGCCCAAAGGCATGTTGTCCAGGTCTTCCTCCGTAAAGGCATGCATCTTTATAAGCAGTCCGAAATATACAAGTACAGCGATAAATACTGAAGGTCCCACCTCTACAGCCGAACCGATTCTGGTATATCTCATGGCTTCAGGCAGCACCATACGAATACCTATTGATGTTCCGAAGGCCACAAGTCCCATGACGATACCGGAAACGGTAGGAAGTATATAGGTCTCCCTGATTCCATGACGGAGTCTCACATGTCTCTTTATAGCATGATTGTTGAGAACACACATCATAAAAGCAAAAAGAATATTGGACAGTACCACTGCATAGATTCCCATACCTGTGAACATAAGTCCCACGAGGCATATGATATGGAATATAAGGGAAACCATCGCATGCTTCAGCGGGATACTGAGATGTCCCAGTCCCTGAAGTATGGCGTTGGTGATGGTGGACAGTGAATAAAATACCACCGCAACGGCTCCTATCCTTGTGAGCATGATAAGAAGCGCTACATTCTTTCCCGGGAAAAGCATACGGCAGATAGGATCAGCCAGTGCACAGAGCCCGATGGTTGACGGAATCGCCACCAGCATGGTGAATCTGATACTGTATCTAACCCTCATCACAGTGTTCTTCCTGTCATGGGCAGCTACCGCCCTCGTAAGACTCGGGATGAGTGACGATGACAGAGCATTGGCAAGAGCCACCGGAATGTTAAAGAGTATGTGATACTCTCCGAAAACTCCCCACTGGGAAACGATCTTTTCAGCATTTCCGAGGTAGGTCATAATGTTTCCGAATATGGCATCATCGATGACCGAAGAGATGTTGTAGACCGTCGATGAAATAAGGATAGGCAGCATGGTTCCGGCAAGAAGGAATCCTATCCTGCCGTAGCTCTCTACCTCACTGTTATCACGCCTCATCCTTCTCTTCATTTCACGCCTCTGGGAAGCGTAAAGGATCATAAAGAAAAGAAGGGCCGTCAGTGCACCTGCTCCCGTACCGATAGCACCTCCTGCGGCGCCAAAGGCTGTTGTGTAGTTCTCGCTCTGATAGACCAGATTGGAAACCTCACCTCTCTTAAAGAGGATCGTGGCTGCCAGAATGGAAACTATGGCGTTTAGTATCTGCTCCAGTATCTGGGATACCGCTGTAGGCACCATGTTTCCGCTGCCCTGAAAATATCCCCTGAGGATCCCGAGATATGCCATGATCCATACCGTAGGAGCCAGAGCTCTCAGGGCATATCTGCAGTACGGCTTCTTCAGGAATGCCTCCGATATGACATCCGAACCGAACCAGAGGGCACAGAACATGACGAAACCCACAACAGTTGCATAAAAGCAGGCCGCCTTTAAGACTCTGTGGGTGTTTTTGTAATGCCCGTTCGCGATGTTCGCCGAAACGATCCTTGATACCGCTGTAGGCATGGAAAAGCTCGATAAGATAAGGAGCAATGTATAGATACTGTAGGCGCTGGTGTAGTAACCGTTACCCTCGTCTCCGATGATGGCAGTGAGGGGCACACGGTACACCATACCGATGATCCTGACTACTATACTTGCCACTGCAAGGAGGGACCCCTGGACGATAAAGTTGTTCTTTCTGTCCCTCTCTGCATCTTCACTAAAGGTTCTTTGAACTCTGACACTTCGTGATCTTGAAGGCCGGTTCGATGAGGTCTCCATAGCAGGTCTTACTCTTCTCTGATCACTCATCTAAAATAGCCCTTCCCCTCCAGAATTTCCTTTTGACGACGTTCCATCTCTACTCGCTCTTCATCCGCCATATGGTCATAGCCAAAAAGGTGGAGCATGCTGTGCGCCACAAGAAATGCCAGCTCTCTTCTTTCCGGATGTCCATATTCCTTTGCCTGAGACTCTATACGATCCTGATTAAGGACGATGTCTCCGAGAAGAAGCTCTCCGGAATCAGGATTGAAGATATCCGAATTATCCTCGTCTATCCCGTCATAATCCGAAGGCATTTCCCAATCCACCATAGGGAAAGAAAGTACATCTGTAGGAGAATCGATTCCCCTTGCCTCTCTGTTCAATTCATGAATGCCGTCGTTGTCCGTGATAACAACACTGATCTCACACTCATACGGACACTTTTCATAGTCTATGGAAGCTTCTATGATCTCTTTAATGATATCTTCAAACTGAAGGTCAAGTCGCTTTTCCACTTCAAAATCTATATTAACAGTCATTGCTTGCAAACCTTTCAAAAATCAGTTCCGTCTCCATTCATTGCAGGACAGGCGGAGCTCTTTACATCCGGAAGATCCGGCTTTTTAAATGCCGGTTCACTTTCGGGAGGCCAATTCGCGCTGTTTAGCTCTTCGTGCGCGCTTCTCCTCATCTCTTTCATAGGCATTGACGATGCGCTGAACCAGCGGATGTCTCACTACGTCAGCACTTGTGAGCTGGACAAATTCTATGCCTTCGACATCCTTAAGGACTCTCATGGCATCTTCAAGGCCTGACTTCTTGCCTTCCTCAAGGTCCTTCTGGGTGAGGTCTCCGGTGATGATGACCTTGGAGCCAAAACCTATACGGGTGAGGAACATCTTCATCTGTGCGGGAGTCGTATTCTGGGCCTCATCAAGGATGATGTAGGAATTATCAAGAGTACGGCCTCTCATGTAGGCAAGAGGAGCTACCTCTATAAGTCCCTTTTCGGAATTTGACTGATACTGCTCGGCACCCATGATGGAATAAAGGGCGTCATAAACCGGTCTCATATAGGGATCTACCTTTGACTGGAGGTCTCCCGGCAGAAATCCGAGCTTTTCTCCGGCCTCTATGGCAGGTCTAGTAAGGATGATGCGCTGTACTTCCTGCTGACGGAAGGCGGTTATGGCCATGGCCATTCCGAGATATGTCTTTCCTGTACCCGCAGGTCCGATTCCGAAGGTGATCATGTTGTTTCTGATGGCATCAACATACTCCTTCTGACCGAGAGTTTTCGGCTTTACCGGCTTACCGAGGGAAGTTCTTGCCAGTATGTCCTTGTCGATCTCGATAATGTCATTCCCTCTGATCTTTTCGGAAAAGCTGAGAGAAATGGCATAATCCACGTTCTGCTCAGTGATGGTATTGCCACGCTGGCTGAGCTGAAGGAGCTTCTTTATTACTTCCTTTGCTTTCTCGGCATCGGATTCTTCTCCTATGATCTTAAGAACTCCGTTACGATCGATGATCGTTACATTGAACGATCTTTCTATCTTTTTTATGTTGCTGTCTAACTGGCCGAGCACGTTCTGCTCATGCTCCATGGGAATGTCCATGATTGCTTCTACTGTTGCCAAGAAATATCTCCTCCATCGGTCTTGATTCTTTATAACGAAGAAAGCCCTGAATCATTTCTGAATCAGGGCTACATTAATCATCTATTTACGATTAGTTGAACTTACGCTTTCTAGCTGCTTCAGACTTCTTCTTACGTCTTACAGATGGCTTCTCGTAATGTTCTCTCTTGCGAATCTCCTGCTGAATGCCGGCCTTAGCGCAGTTTCTCTTGAATCTACGTAATGCGCTGTCCAGAGACTCGTTCTCTTTTACGATAACATTTGACATGCTGAAACCCAAACCTCCCTTCGGGTACAAACTCTGATTTATTATAACACACAATTTGCGTGCGTCAAGCGATTTTTTAAATAAGTATGAGGCTGCGCCCGTAGAAACGAACGCAGCGAAATTAAAACTGTCTTACTTGATCTGCTCTCTGATAACTTCACCGGCCTTTGTGATCGCCTCACCGATCTTGGAAGCATCCTTACCACCGGCCTGAGCCATGTTAGGACGTCCGCCGCCGCCACCGCCAAGGACAGGTGCAACTGCCTTGATGAGGTTACCTGCGTGGGCACCGGCCTTTACAGCCGCGTCAGTTGCCATGGCAACCATGGAAACCTTGCCATCCTTATCTGAGATAAGAAGAACTACGCCCTCTCCGAGCTTTGCCTTGAGATCGTCGCCGAGATTACGAAGCTCGTTCATGTCTACGCCGGAAACATTGGCCGCAAGGAACTTGACGCCGTTTACTTCTGTAACGTTATCCATTACATTGCCGAGAGCGTTCTTTGCTTCCTTGCTCTTAAGAGCCTCATTCTCGCTCTTAAGCTCCTTTAACTCCTTCTGAAGTGACTTGATGTGCTCTGCAAGTGTTGCAGGTGTTGCCTTAACGAGCTCGGCAGCTGCATTGATTTCCTTTTCAAGGTTCTCATAGTACTTGCGAACATTCTCACCTGTAAGAGCTTCGATACGTCTTACGCCTGCTGCGACTCCCGCCTCACTTACGATCTTGAACTGACCGATCTGAAGTGTATTCTCAACGTGAGTACCGCCGCAAAGCTCAGTAGAGAAGTCTCCCATACGTACGACTCTTACTTCTGAGCCATACTTCTCTCCGAACAGAGCCATAGCGCCTGTCTTCTTTGCCTCTTCAAGAGTCATGACCTCTGTTCTTACGCTGAGACCCTCACGGATCTTCTGATTAACGATATCCTCAACCTTCTGAAGCTCTTCCTTTGTCATAGCCTGGAAGTGTGAGAAATCAAATCTTGTTCTTCCGGCATCCTGGAATGAACCTGCCTGCTCTACGTGAGTTCCCAGAACTTCACGAAGTGCCTTCTGAAGAAGGTGTGTAGCTGAGTGGTTTCTGCAGGTATCCATACGGTTCTCTGCATCCACCTTGAGAGTAACCACGTCGTTAAGCTTGATCATACCGCTCTTCATAACACCGATGTGAGCGATCTTGTTTCCGCCAACGTGCTCTGTCTTCTTAACCTCGAAAACTGCAGCTCCATTACCGAGTGCTGAAGCATCCTTATCCTCGGAACCGAGAACGATGAGACCGGTATCTCCTACCTGTCCGCCCATGGTTCCGTAGAAAGGAGTCTCCTCAGTAATGATAGCGCCTTCCTCACCATCGGAAAGTGCCTCTACTACAGCTTCCTCATCGCCGAGAGCGATCATGGAGATGACCTTGCTGTCCTTCTCGAGCTTATCGTAGCCGTCGAAAGAACATGAAAGCTCAGGATCAAGCTCGTCATAAACAGTTGCCGCATGGCCGCTGTACTCTGACATCTTACCTGACTCGAGTCTGTCCTTACGTCCCTGCTTCTTCTGCTGCTCCATAGCTGCCTTGAAGCCCTCTTCGTCAACAGTGAAGCCCTTCTCCTCGAGGATCTCCTTTGTATTGTCTACAGGGAAGCCGTATGTATCATAAAGCTTGAAAGCATCCTCACCTGAAAGCACCTTCTTGCCTGACTTGGCAAGCTCTGCCTCCATCTCCTCGAGGATCTCCATACCCTGCTCATAAGTCTTTTCGAACTTCTCTTCCTCAGCCTTAACTACGCTGAGAATGAAATCTCTCTTCTCATCAAGCTCAGGATAACCGTCCTTTGATGTCTCGATAACTCTCTCTACAAGTGTAGGAAGGAATGAACCCTTGATACCGAGCTTTCTTCCGTGACGTACTGCACGACGGATGATACGACGGAGTACATAACCGCGTCCGTTGTTTGAAGGCATGATACCGTCAGAGATCATAAATGTCATTGAACGTGAGTGATCTGTGATGATACGTACTGAAATATCAGACTCGTGTGTCTCAGGCTTGTCATACTCGATTCCTCCTGAGATCTCACAGATAAGATCTCTCAGGCTCTTCAGTGTGTCTACATC
Organism: Lachnospiraceae bacterium JC7; assembly: GCA_000513555.1. Classification (GTDB taxonomy): domain Bacteria; phylum Bacillota; class Clostridia; order Lachnospirales; family Lachnospiraceae; genus Oribacterium. Next base: position 16,351 of record ALYD01000001.1, on the reverse strand, counting down.
GAAGATAGATCCAACATCCTGAACAGCAACCGCAAGTCTCTCAAGACCCATACCTGTATCGATGTTCTTCTGGTCAAGATCTGTATAATGATTCTCGCCGTCGTTGTTGAACTGGGTAAATACGATGTTCCATACTTCCATGAAACGATCGCCTTCTCCGCCCATTACATCCTCAGGGCCGTTTCCGTACTTCTCTCCACGATCATAATAGATCTCGGAACATGGACCGCAAGGACCTGAACCATGCTCCCAGAAGTTGTCCTCCTTGCCGAACTTGTAAATACGCTCAGCAGGAATATGCATATCATTAAGCCAGATGTTGTATGCCTCTTCGTCATCAACATAAACTGACGGATAAAGTCTCTCAGGATCGAGTCCGACTCTCTCTGTGAGGAACTCCCATGCCCATGGAATAGCTTCTTTCTTGAAATAATCACCGAATGAGAAGTTTCCAAGCATCTCAAAATATGTGCCGTGACGAGCTGTCTTACCTACGTTCTCAAGATCTCCTGTACGGATACACTTCTGGCAGGTTGTGACTCTGCGTCTTGGCGGAATCTCCTGACCGGTGAACCATGGCTTCATCGGTGCCATACCTGAATTGATAATGAGCAATGAATTGTCATTATGCGGAACCAGTGAGAAACTGTTTAAGCGTAAGCATCCCTTCTCCTCAAAGAAGCTAAGGAACAGTTCACGTAATTCATTTACGCCTCTGTACTGCATTATTATAATCTCCTCGTGTTTTCTAAGTAATTAAGCCATTTATGGCATAATAGACATTAACTTGTAAAATATACCACAGTGATTTTTAACTTGCAAGATAGGATGAATAATCTTTAACAAGGTCATTACAATGCTCCCTTGTGAGCCTCGTGTACCTGTCCAGATAGTCTATCTCTTCCATAAAACTGACCTTATTATGCCCTACAGCCTTCATGCACTCATGGTTTCTGGAAACAAGAAAGTTATTCTCCGCATCAAAGAACGCCTTCTTCTCATCTTCGTTCATCCGGGACGAGATATCATCGGAAAGAGCCTTCAGCTCTCTGTCCCAGAGCTCGGAAATCTTCCGGTAGTCATCCTTCATCCCCTCATCCTGACCCCTTTCCGTCATGCGTCCGTAGAGAGCGTCTATTTCCTTAAAATGCATATCATATTTTCTGATGAGATCTTCATCGCTTTCGTCAGTTTCTTCCCCGACCGTCGCAACTATGAACTGTTCTGCTGTCTCCGCCTGAACAACAGTCGAAGCCGCCCCGGCCTCATAGGAAGCAAGCTTGTTCTTAAGCACTATTTTTATCCCCAGTGTGATGATGGTACATACAAGACAAAGTACCATTATCCCCCAAAGGGTCCTTTTTGATATTCTGTTAAACATATATTAAACCTTCCGTTTGTGACGCGAAAAACGAGTTCGGATATCGAATTTCACGGATATCATATTATTACATTTACATGAATTTTAAAAGCCCCTGCGCATAGCGCAGGAGCCGAAACATTATCATATGACACAGCTGTCACCTTATCCACTTGTCGTAGAGGTTCAGTATCTGATCCGTGAACTTGGCGAGGTCCTTGTTGGCACCTCCATAGTTCGCCTTGATAGCCACAAGCAGCTTGTTGTATGCAGACATGAGTCTGTCGAAAGCCGCATCCGAAGACTTTCTTCTTCCCGGTATGCCGCTGGAAGAATACTCCACTGCCTTCACCACCTCCACAGGAGCTCCGACGATCTCCCATTGATTGGTGGCGAGATTGAATACAGAACCTGAATACGGGCAGTCCACCGTATATCCCAGCTTTTCATGAATAAGATCCGACAGCACCTTCATGGAGCCGTCATCACCATGCACCAGAAATACTCTGTCAGGCTTGTTCAGATCGTAGGCGGATATCCACTTGAGGAGGCTCTCCTGATCAGCATGTGAAGACATGGCCGGCATTCTTGCGATCTCTGCCCTTACAGCTATATCATCACCGAACATCTTCACACTGTCCGCGCCATCCAGAAGTATCCTTCCGAGGGTTCCCTCCGCCTGATAACCTGCAAATACTATAGTTGATGCAGGCTTCCACAGGTTGTACTTTATGTGATGACGTATACGTCCGGCATCACACATACCTGAAGCGGAAATGATGACCTTGGGAGTCTCATCAAAATTTATGATTTTCGATTCTTCCGACGTAATGGAAAGATTAAGTCCCTTAAATGCTATGGGGTTGATTCCGCTAAGTACCAGCTCCCTGGTCTCATCATCGTAGCAGTCCGCAAGATTTCTGGTAAAAACGTGAGTCGCTTCAACGGCAAGAGGACTGTCCACGTAAACAGGGAAATCCCCGTGACCCTTTACGAGCTTCTGAGCCTTTATCTGTCTGAAGAGGTACAGAAGTTCCTGTGTTCTTCCTACCGCAAATGCCGGAATGACAACATTACCGCCTCTGTCCAGCGTCCTCTGGGTGATATTCACAAGGTCAGCCACATGGTCCACGGTCCTGTCGTGTAATCTGTCGCCGTAGGTGGACTCCATGACCACATAATCCGCATCCCTTATGTACTGCGGATCTCTTATGAGAGGTTTGTCTGAATTTCCGAGGTCTCCGGAGAATACTATCTTCTTTGATACTCCGTTTTCTCTGATCATGACCTCTATGGATGCAGAGCCCAAAAGATGTCCCGCATCCGTAAACCGGATCTTTACCGCATCACTAAGCTCCACCACCTTGTTGTAGTCAACACCCTGAAAATGATCCAGAACGCCGTTTACATCATTGAGATCGTACATGGGAACCACATCTTCAAATCCCGCTCTGCGGCCCTTTCTGTTCTTGTACTCTACCTCCTGCATCTGGATATGTGCTGAGTCTCTGAGCATGATGTTGGCCAGATCCTCTGTGGCTTTTGTGGTGATCACCGTTCCATGAAATCCGTTCTTGTATGCATACGGAATCATACCGGAATGATCGATATGGGCATGAGTCAAAAGGATATAATCCACGTCAGAATACTTTATAGGCAGGGGTGCATTCTCATAATGCTTCGTTCCCTGCTGCATACCGCAATCTATAAGTATCTTGAGTCCTGCCGCATGAAGATAATGCAGTGAACCGGTTACTTCATGATCCGCTCCGATAAAATATAGCTTCATGTTGTCACCTCCGAGTATTCAAAAAAAACTCTGTTGATATAATAATTATATCAACAGAGTTTTTTGAATTCCACTTTTCGGGTTTTAATTTTAGAATGTTTTTTCTAATTTAAATTCTTTTTGAAAATATTTTGCACAACCGTCTTTTCCGGCCTCTCCTTCAGCGCATCAGTCCCTAAGAAAGCTGAAAAGCAGACAAAACATTTGCATCACTCGGAAAGATATGCCGCCTTGACCTTCGGATCGTTGGCAAGATCCTGAGCTGCTCCCTCAATGGTGATATTTCCGGTCTCCAGAACATATGCACGGTCAGCTATGGACAGTGCCTTGTTGGCATTCTGCTCAACCAGAAGTACAGTAACTCCCGAATCATGGATCTTTTCAATGATATTGAAGATCTCATTTACGTAGATCGGAGAAAGTCCCATGGAAGGCTCATCCAGAACCACCATCTCGGGATTGCTCATGAGGGCTCTGCCCATGGCGAGCATCTGCTGCTCACCGCCGGAAAGTGTTCCGGCCATCTGATTCTTACGTTCCAGAAGTCTCGGAAAATGCTCATATACGGTTCTGAGTGTAGCCTCGATGCCGTCCTTATCCTTACGGGTATATGCCCCAAGCATTAGATTCTGATATACGGACAATGTCGCGAAAACTCTTCTTCCCTCAGGAACATGGGCAAGTCCGTTGGCCACCAGCTGATGTCCCGGAGTATGAATGATCTCCCTGCCGTTGTACATTACGCTTCCCGATCTTGCCGGAATAAGTCCGGTAATGGTCTGAAGTGTAGTTGTCTTTCCTGCGCCGTTTGCGCCGATCAATGTTACTATCTCGCCCTTGTTTACATGGAAGGAAATGCCCTTAAGTGCATGGATCACACCATAATATACGTTAAGATCCTTTACATCCAACATGATACTCATTTCATTTCCCCCTTAATCACCAAGATATGCCTTTACTACCTCAGGATCATGCAATACATCCTGAGTCTGCCCCTGCTTCAGGACCTGACCGAAATTAAGAACAGTAAGTCTGTCGCAGATACCTGATACAAGCTTCATATCATGCTCGATAAGGAGTATGGTCATATCGAATTTATCACGAACGAGTCTTATGGTGTTCATAAGCTCTTCTGTCTCATTGGGGTTCATGCCCGCTGCCGGCTCATCCAGAAGGAGAAGCTTCGGATCCGTGGCAAGGGCTCTTGCGATCTCCAGCTTTCTCTGCTGTCCGTAGGGAAGATTCGATGCCTTGAAATCACAGGATCCGTCGAGATCAAAGACCTTGAGAAGCTCCATGGCCTTCTCATCCATTTCCTTCTCCACCTTACGGAACTTAGGTGTACGGAAGATTCCGTCCAATGTTGAATACTCGTGCCTGTTGTGAAGTCCAACCTTGACATTATCCAGAACGGAGAGCTGAGAAAACAGTCTGATGTTCTGGAAGGTTCTGGCGATACCCTTCTTACTGATGGCCTCACAGTCAAGGCCTGTGATGTTGTCCTCTCCGAGAACTATCTGTCCGCTGGTCGGCTGATAAACTCCTGTCAGCAGGTTAAACACTGTGGTCTTGCCCGCACCGTTAGGGCCGATGAGACCGTATAATTCATTTTTTTCAATCTCGACGTTAAAGTTGTCTACTGCCTTTAATCCACCAAAGGAGATACCGAGACTGTCTACCTTAAGCATTGCAGCCATATCAATTACTCTCCTTTCCGTTTACTTTCTTGTTCTTTCCGAGGCTCATCATGATCCTCTCGCGGTACTGTATCCATGATGGTGCTGATGTACAGAGCATCATGAGGATGAGAACCACTGCGTAGATCAGCATACGGTAATCGCTGAGACCTCTTAAAAGCTCAGGAAGCACTGTAAGCACTACCGCAGCCACAACCGAACCTCTGATATTTCCGATACCGCCCATTACAACGAATACAAGAATCATGATGGACTGGTTGTATCCGAAGTTCTTCGGAAGTGCCTGAAGCGAGCTAAGGTTATGGGCATAAAGAACTCCGCCAACTCCCGCTATGGCAGCAGAAATTGTAAAGGCGAGGAGCTTGAACTTTGTGGCATTGAGACCAACCGACTCTGCGGCGATCCTGTTATCTCTTATAGCCATGACAGCACGGCCTGTCCTTGAATTGATAAGGTTAAGCACTATGAAAAGTACGATAAGGAGAAGCACCACACCTATGGTGAAGTTTGAGTTCTTCGGTGTTCCGGTGATTCCCTGAGCACCCTTTATGATGATGGTACCGCCGTCCATATTCAGGTGCATACTGTCTTCCAGTGAAAAATGAGGACCGTTCGCATCGATACCGAAGTACAAGGCATTGACCAGATTCTTGATGATCTCACCAAAGGCAAGGGTTACGATGGCAAGGTAATCGCCCTTCAGTCTAAGAACCGGGATACCGATGAGGAATCCGAAAAAGGCAGCAGTCACCGCGCCGATTACTATGGCGATGAAAAATCTGAGTCCCTCAGGCATGGATGTTGACTTCATGATCATTGACCATGTGGAACTTGCAAATGCTCCTATACACATGAACCCGGCATGTCCGAGAGAAAGCTCTCCGGAGATACCTACCACGAGATTCAGGCTCACAGCAAGTATGGAATAAATGCAGAGAGGAACCAGAAGTCCCTTGAAAAGGGAGCTTACGTTTCCCGTATTTATCATTATCTCAACAACAATGTAGGCAATGATCACCATAGCGAAAGTGATCAGATTACTACGAGTGATTTTCTTCTTTTCAGCAATAACTTTATCCATCTGATGTCACACTTTCTCCATAATCTTCTTTCCGAGTATTCCTGTTGGCTTGACCAAAAGAACTATAATAAGCACAGAGAATACGATCGCATCTGAAAGCTTTGATGAAATATAAGCCTTTGCGAGATTCTCAAGCACTCCGAGGATGATACCGCCGATAAAAGCACCGGGAATAGAGCCGATTCCTCCAAGTACCGCCGCAACAAAGGCCTTGATGCCCGGCATGGCACCTGTGGTAGGTGTCAATGTAGGATATGCCGAGCAAAGGAGGATACCGCCGATGGCTGCAAGAGCTGAACCGATGGCGAAGGTAAGAGAAATGGTTCCGTTCACGTCAACGCCCATAAGAGTTGCCGCGCCCTTATCCTCGGAAACCGCCAGCATAGCCTGTCCTGCCTTTGTCTTATTGATAAATGTAACGAGTCCCGCAACTATGATCACGCAGGTAAAGATGGTGACAACTGTTTCGCCTGAAACCGTGAGCTGTCCTCCAGCAAGCTTTATAGGTTCAATGCCTACAAAAGAGCTGAAGCTCTTTGGATTTGCTGTGAATATAAGCTGTGCCAGATTCTGAAGTAAATAAGAAACACCGATGGCCGTAATAAGAACGGACAGTGAATTGGCTTTACGAAGGGGCTTGTATGCAACCTTCTCAATGGTGATTCCCAGTAGAGTACACACGACCATGCTGACCAGCACTGAGACAGGGACTGGAAGTCCTAAGCTGTTAAGGGCAATAAACGCCGCATAGCCTCCCACCATAAGGATGTCTCCATGTGCAAAATTCAGCATCTTGGCGATACCGTAAACCATGGTATATCCAAGAGCTATGATCGCATATACCGATCCAAGACTCAATCCATTGAGCAGATATGAAATAAAACTCATCATCTTTGCTACCTCTTCGTTTCCTGTTTATAATAAAAAATCCAAGTATTCCTTCAGAATATGGGATATGCAATAAAAGGGGCGCTTTGGAAAAAGCAACCCCTCATGCTTAAAACCTATTCTAATGAATAACTGAGGAATCTTCCCTCAAATCTGCGATCACTCTGCAGATACGTATGCGCCATCCTTGATAACTACAGCCTTTGGCTCCTTATCAACGTCGCCGCCCTCGTTCCATGTCATACCGGCACCTGTGATACCGTCGTATGAAAGGGTCTTGAGCTGCTCTTCAAGAGCTGTTCCGATCTCGTCAACAGACTTGTCAGGTGTGAGATTTGCTGCCTCTGCAGCCTTCTTCACGATATATACCGCATCATAAGCGTCTGCTGCAAACTGGATAGGTGTGCTTCCGAAAGCATCCTTATATCTTGTAACGAAGTTTACAGTTGCATCGTCTGTTGCATCTGCCGCAAACGGTGTAAGAAGCATAAGTCCTTCTGCAAGTGATGTATCAAAATTATCAAGTCCGAGGATTCCGTCCATACCGTCTACTCCGAAGAATATAGGCTTGAATCCCATAGTGTTTGCCTGAGTAAGAACGAGAGCTGCCTCTGTGTAGTAGAAAGGAAGGAATGCGAGCTCTGCTCCTGCTGCCTGCATCTTCTGAAGCTGTGTTGAGAAGTCAGTCTTTGAATCAGCAGTGAACTGCTCTGTGTCTACGATCTCGATTCCCTGATTTGCCGCCTCTTTTGCAAATGCTTCATAGATACCGCTTGAGTATACGTCTGATGAATCGTAAAGAACTGCAACCTTTGTAGCCAGCTTGTGCTGTCCGATATACTGTGCAGACTTTGTTCCCTGTGCAGGATCTGAGAAGCATACTCTGTAAGCATTGGCAGTAGCTGTACAGTCAACTGCAGAACCTGAAGGTGTGATCATGAACATGTTGTCATTTACTGCCTCGGAAGCAACTGCCATGGTCGGTGAAGATGTTGTAGGTCCGACAAGTACCTGCATGCCCCAGTCCTTAAGTGAGTTGTAAGCATTGACAGCTTTCTCCTGATCATGCTCATCATCGGCAGTCTTGAACTCGATCTTGTATCCGTTGATGCCGCCTGCCTCATTGATCTCATCGACAGCTACCTTGGCACCGTTAACAACTGCTTCACCATATAATGCAGCGCCGCCTGTAAGTGGTCCCTGGGAACCGATCTTCCATGTAAGATCCGAAGAAGCTGAACCGCTGTTTGCTGATGTCTCTCCTGCTGCTGCAGTTGTTGCTGCTGATGTTGAACCTGTTGATGAAGAACCACATGCTGCAAGTGTCGCTGCCATGGTTCCGGCAAGTAATACGCTTAATATTTTTTTCATATTATTCTCCTCCTGTGACTATATAACGGGACTTCCCTAACGTCCCAACCACATCTTTGGAAAGCGTAAAATCGGCTTATTTCCTAGGTTTTTTAAGCCACATCCCACACTTAAGCTCTTAAACCGATTATAAAAAAGGGGTAATTGAAAGTCAATCGCTTTTATAACGCAAATTAACATTATTTTTTATTTTGATAACCTATAGTTATATTCACTATAAGCAAAAACAAGTTCCATATGTCTTTTTAAGAATTTGTATACGTGTAATTTCAGCCCGGGATCCATAAAAAAAGCCGCCGGAGAAAACTCTCCGGCGACTGCACTATCGATCATATCAAACTGTACCTCAGAAGACTCAAATATTGAGGCCTTCCTTAGAACCGCGTTATTAATTATAAATCACAGATCATTTATCAAATTTAAGTCCCGAGTTCTCCAGCCTTCTGTCTCTCAGCATCAGATCCTTTACGGCTTCCTCAGGTGATTTATCTTCGAAGAGTATCTTATTTATCTCTTCAACTATAGGCATGGTTACAGAATACTTTTCAGCCAGCTGCTTTGCAGCCTTTGCCGCGTAGACTCCTTCAACGACCTGTCCAACCTCTTCCATGGCCTCATGGTAGGTCTTTCCTTTTCCTATAAGAATACCGGCCCTTCTGTTTCTGGAATGCATGGAAGCACAGGTAACTATCAGGTCTCCTATACCGCTCAGGCCCTGGAATGTCTCGATATCGCAGCCCATCTTCACCCCGAGTCTGGTGATCTCGGCGATGCCTCTCGTAATGAGGGCAGCCTTACTGTTGTCTCCGTATCCGAGACCGTCTGCCATACCTGCCGCAAGAGCCACAACGTTCTTCAGAGCTCCGCCTATCTCGATACCCTTGATATCAGGATTGATGTATACTCTGAAACAGTCACTCATAAAGGTGTCCTGAATGAATCTGGCTGTTTTCTCAGAGTGTGCTCCTGTAACTATGGTAGTGGGAATGAATCTGGAAACCTCTTCAGCGTGGCTCGGTCCGGAAAGAACCGCCACATCCGCCTGAGGGATCTCATCCTCTATGATATCGGACATAGTCTTCAGAGAATCTCCCTCGATTCCCTTTGAAACAGATACGATCACCTGCCCGTGACGAACGAACTCGGACATACGTCTCGCAGTCTCCCTCACATAAATAGACGGGACCGCAAGCACTATCATATCCTTGTCCATGAGGGCTTCATGGATATCGGAGGTAATGACCATGTCATCCTGTATAACAGCCTCAGGAAGATTTTTCTGTCTTCTGGTCTTTGCCATTTCCTCTGCACTGCTCACGGATCTGGTCCACAGTGTGACCTCATGCCCGTTGTGAGCCAAAAGGATCGCCAGTGCCGTTCCCCATGTTCCTGCTCCTACAACCGCTGTCTTCATAAACTCTCCTATAAAACATTAGCTAAATTCACAAACAGCACGCTCATCTTCAGCGTGCTGTCCTTCGTTTTTTATTTTTTGAAATGGAACTTGCTTTCAGTTCCTTTTCTCAATCTGTCAATGTTACTGCGATGCTGCCATATGGCAAGTACAGAAAGAAAGAATATCAATGCACACACCATAGGATAAATACCCATGGACATAGGAAGCATACCGAAATATCCGAAAATCACCGTGAAAACAAAAAGCATAACAGCCGCTGTTATAGAGCCAACGCTGACATAACCTGTAGTCTTCACCACAACAACGAATACCAGTACCAGTATCAGCGCAAGCTTCCACTCAAAGGCTATTACCAGCGCCCCCGAACAGGCTATTCCCTTACCGCCCTTAAGCTTAGGAAGTACAGGGAAGTCATGTCCAAGTACAGCTCCCATGCCGCCCCATAAAATGATCAGAGTAGTCTCATCCACAGTGGCAGGTTTCCAAAGCATGCAAAGAATAAGAATAGGAACTATGGTTTTTGCCATATCAAGAAGAAGCACTGTCGCTCCCGCTCTTTTTCCGAGGGTACGTGAGATATTTGTACTTCCGGGATTGCCCGAACCAACCTTATAAATATCCACTCCCTGAGACTTTCCGTAAAGGTAGCCGTTGGGGATCATGCCGAATACATATCCAACCAGAAGAGCTATGACAATATGCTGAATATCCATTATTCCTCTTCACCGCCTTTTCTTTCACGAATAAGGAATTTAAGCGGTGTTCCCATAAATCCAAATGCATCTCTTATCTGATTCTCGATATATCTTGTATATGAGAAATGCATAAGCTGAACATCGTTTACGAAAATAACAAATGTTGGCGGTTCTACAGCTGTCTGAGTCATGTAGAACAGCTTCAGTCTCTTACCCTTATCACTAGGCGGCTGCTTCATGGCAGTTGCTCTGGTCATGATATCATTGAGTACGCCGGTACGGATACGAAGAGTCTGACTCTCTCTTACCTTATCTACAAGATCAAAGATCTTGTTAAGTCTCTGGCCTGTCTCTGCAGAAATAAAGAGATACTCTGCATACGGCATATAAGCGAACTTCTCCTTCAGCTTTGCAAGGAACTCGTTCATAGTCTTATCAGTCTTGTCCTGAATAGCATCCCACTTATTTACACAGATGATGACGCCCTTTCCTGACTCGTGAGCTATACCTGCGATATTGGCATCTCCGTCAGTAACGCCCTGAGTCGCATCGATAAGCACCAGACAGATATCTGCTCTGTCAACTGCCGCAACAGTACGGATAACTGAATATCTCTCGATATCGTCGGTGACCTTACCCTTACGTCTGAGTCCCGCTGTATCTATAAATGTGTACTCCTTGCCGTCATGAACGATCTTTGAGTCGATGGCATCTCTTGTGGTTCCGGCAATGTTGGAAACGATAACTCTATTCTGTCCGAGAAGCTTGTTTACAACTGAGCTCTTTCCGACATTAGGCTTACCTATAAGAGCTACCTTTATGGAATCATCGTCAGTGTCGTCCAGAGAATCTGTAGGGAAATGCTTAACCACTTCATCCAGAAGATCTCCTACACCCATCTGGTTTGTGGATGATACTCCGAAAGGATCTCCGAGTCCCAGATTATAGAACTCATAAATATCATCGCCGAACTTCTTGAAACTGTCCACCTTGTTTACGCAAAGCACGATAGGTTTACCGGACTTACGGAGCATATCTGCAACTTCATAATCCGCATCAACAAGGCCTGTTCTTACATCTGTAACAAAAAGGATAACATCTGCAGTATCGATGGCAAGCTGTGCCTGTGAACGCATCTGTGAAAGAATAATATCCTTTGTATCCGGCTCGATTCCACCGGTATCAACTAAAGTAAACTTATAATTAAGCCACTCTGCGTCTGCATAAATTCTATCTCTGGTAACACCCGGTGTATCTTTAACGATAGAAATCTGCTTTCCCGCTATCAAATTAAACAATGTAGACTTACCTACATTCGGACGGCCAACTACCGCCACAATCACTTTTCTCATTATAATCACCTATCCTGGCAAATAGACATACTTTAACTTATATATCTTAACACGATAGTTTCGAAACGGCAACACAGGTGATGTTTTTTCGAAAAGACCGGATCCATCCTGTAACCGGACGCAAAAAAGAAGCCGGCTCACGCCGGCTTCTTCTATAGAAGATATTTTATCTTAATTAGTTGTTGTAAAGATCGTTCAGCTTCTTAAGATGCTCATATCTAGCCTCTGACTCAGCCTGGTTCTTCTCATCGAGTGCCTTAGCTCTCTCTGGGTTCTTGAGACCAAGTGAAAGGTAACGAACCTCTCCCTTAAGGAAGTCCTGATATCCTTCGAAGTTTGGCTCCTTAGAGTCAAGAGTGAACTTCTTGTCTCCGCCGTTAGGGTTGAATCTGAAGTTGTTCCAGTAACCTGTTGTAAGAGCAAGCTTCTCCTCATCCATAGCCTTAGCCATGCCCTTCTTGATACCATGGTTGATACATGGAGCATAAGCGATGATGAGTGATGGACCTGGGTATGCCTCAGCCTCTGTAATAGCCTTAACTGTCTGAGCCATATCGCCACCCATGTTGATATGTGCAACGTATACATAGCCGTAAGACATTGCGATACCTGGAAGATCCTTCTTACCTGTCTCCTTACCGCCTGCAGCGAACTGAGCTACAGCACCGGTAGGTGTTGACTTAGAAGACTGTCCACCTGTATTTGAGTAAACCTCAGTATCGAATACCATAACGTTGATATCCTTGCCTGAAGCAAGTACATGATCAAGTCCGCCGAATCCGATATCGTAAGCCCAACCGTCACCACCGAAGATCCACTGGCTCTTCTTTGACAGGAAGTCCTTATTCTTTACGAGATCCTTTGAAAGATCATCAGTCTTGTCTGCAAGAGCTGCAACAAGCTTATCTGTAGCTGCACCGTTTGTAGCGCCTACAGAGAAAGTATCAAGCCACTCCTGGCATACATCCTTAACAGATGCATCCTTCTCAGCGAGCTGCTCAACTTCCTTCTTAAGTCTTGTACGGATAGCGTTCTGAGCAAGTAACATACCGTAACCGAACTCAGCGTTGTCCTCGAAGAGTGAGTTATCCCATGCAGGACCCTGGCCCTTAGCATTTACTGTGTAAGGTGTAGAAGGTGATGAGTTACCCCAAATTGATGAACATCCTGTAGCGTTTGCGATGTACATTCTGTCACCGAAGAGCTGAGTGATGAGCTTAGCATATGGTGTCTCACCACATCCAGGACATGCACCTGAGTACTCAAGTAATGGCTTCTTGAACTGTGAGCCCTTAACTGTTGTCTCCTTGAACTTAGCGATAACCTCGTCCTTCTCAGGAAGCTTCTCAGCATAATCGAAGTACTTCTGTCTGTCGAGCTCCTGTGCGATAGGCTTCATCTCGAGAGCCTTGTTGCCCTTCATACCAGGACATACGTTTGCACAAGATCCGCAACCTGTACAGTCAAGAACAGATACCTTGATACCGAACTTGTAACCAGGCATACCTGTCATATCCTTGCATACATCTCCTGCTGGAGCTGCTGCTGCCTCGTCTGCTGTGTAAGCGAATGGACGAATAGCTGCGTGAGGACATACATATGAACAGAAGTTACACTGGATACAGTTATCAGGATTCCAGTTAGGAACGTTAACTGCGATACCTCTCTTCTCATATGCAGCTGTACCTGAAGGTGTTGTACCATCTACATAAGCCTTGAATGCTGATACAGGGAGACCGTTACCTTCCTGTGCAGAAACAGCGTTCTGGATGTTGTTAACGAAGTCAAGAACTTCCTTCTTACCTTCTGTCTTATCCTTGAACTCAAGTCCCTCATCCTGTGCGTTAGCCCAGTCTGCAGGAATCTCGATCTTCTCGAATGCGTTAGCACCGGCATCAATAGCTGCCCAGTTCTTCTTAACGACATCCTCACCCTTACGGCCGTATGTCTTCTGAGCTGCATCCTTCATGAGCTTGTTTGCCATGTCGGCAGGAATGATATCAGCAAGTGTGAAGAATGCTGACTGAAGGATAGTATTGATACGAGTAGGACCCATACCTGTCTCGATACCGATCTTTACACCGTTGATGATGTAGAAGTTGATCTTGTGATCATACATATACTTCTTAACCTGGCCAGGGATGTGCTCAGCGATCTCATCCTTGCTCCATACGCAGTTAAGGAGGAATGTACCACCGTCAACAAGCTCCTGTACCATGTTGAACTTTGTCATGTATGCAGGGTTGTGGCAAGCTACGAAGTTAGCTCTCTTGATAAGGTAAGTTGACTTGATTGGCTTCTTACCGAATCTGAGGTGTGACATAGTAACACCGCCGGACTTCTTTGAATCATAATCAAAGTAAGCCTGAGCGTACATGTCTGTGTTGTCACCGATGATCTTGATAGAGTTCTTGTTAGCACCTACAGTACCGTCAGCACCGAGACCCCAGAACTTACAGTTGATTGTTCCCTCAGGAGTTGTTGTAAGAGCCGGTCCGATAGGAAGTGAAAGATATGTTACATCATCGTTGATACCGATTGTAAATCTCTTCTTATCTGCGTTCTTGTAAACTGCAACGATCTGAGCAGGAGTTGTATCCTTTGAACCAAGACCATAACGTCCTGAGAATACCTTAACACCCTGGAACTTTGTGCCCTGAAGAGCTGCAACAACGTCAAGGTAAAGAGGCTCACCGATAGAACCTGGCTCCTTTGTTCTGTCAAGAACAGTGATCTGCTTAACTGTCTCAGGAATAGCTGCAACAAGTGCATCTGCTGCGAAAGGTCTGTAAAGTCTAACCTTTACTACGCCGACCTTCTCACCCTGAGCTGCAAGGTAGTCGATTGTCTCTTCGATTGTATCGTTAACTGAACCCATAGCAACGATTACGTGCTCAGCGTCAGCTGCACCGTAATAGTTGAAGAGCTTATAGTCTGTACCGATCTTGGCATTTACCTTGTCCATGTACTCCTGAACGATTGCAGGAAGTGCATCGTAGTAAGGGTTAGATGCCTCACGTGCCTGGAAGAAGATGTCAGGGTTCTGAGCTGAACCTCTCTCAACAGGGTGGTTAGGATTTAATGCGCGAGCTCTGAACTCATCAACATACTCCCAATCAACCATGTCACGGATATCCTCATAATCCCACTCCTCGATCTTCTGAATCTCGTGAGATGTTCTGAATCCGTCAAAGAAATTGATGAATGGAATGCGACCCTTAAGTGCAGCAAGATGTGCTACAGGGGTAAGGTCCATAACTTCCTGAACTGAAGACTCGCAGAGCATAGCAGCACCGGTCTGACGGCATGCCATAACGTCTGAATGATCACCAAAGATGGAAAGAGCGTGTGATGCAAGTGCACGTGCAGATACATCAAATACGCCTGGAAGCTGCTCACCAGCAACCTTGTAGATATCAGGGATCATGAGTAAGAGACCCTGAGAAGCTGTGAAGGTAGTTGTAAGAGCGCCGGCAGCGAGTGAACCGTGAACTGCACCTGCAGCACCGGCCTCAGACTGCATCTCGGTTACCTGTACTGTCTCGCCGAGAAGGTTCTTTCTGCCTTCTGTTGCCCACTCATCAACATGCTCCGGCATAACTGATGAAGGGGTAATTGGGAAGATGGCGGCTACTTCTGTAAATGCATAAGATGCATGTGCAGCAGCCTGATTACCATCCATGGTTTTCATTTTTCTTGCCATAAGAATTCCTCCTAAAAAATGAATATCATACATGAATGCGATATATAATATGAACCTTATAAAAAGGATATCATACTGTGTAAAATTATAGCATTTCCGCCATGAAATGCAAAGAAATCGCCTTTCGTACCCAAAAAAATACAACGAAAATGCACAAACCGGAAAACATAAAAAGATTTTATGCAGTATATAATGTACAAAGCAGAAACAATGTCATAAAATGGCGCCCCGCAACTTTATACATCGGCGCTCGCGAATCAGAATATAAGAAAAAACTGCCGTATCTGACAAAAAATCAGATACGGCAGTTTAACATTGTCGTAATTATCAGTCGCCCACAACAGGGCCTTCTCCTATGAGTCCGTCACTGAGCTCACTGTCTCCCGGTTTCACAACAGGAAGTTCAGGTGTATCTCTGTTGGTCTCGGCATTGGCTTCACTATGAGTCTGGGCCTGTGTAGTTGTAGGCTCCGGTTCATCATCCGGATCGGAATCCCTCTCAGGCTCGCGTTCTTCGGTGCTGCTCTCGGAAGACTGGGATCCGTCAGCCTCGGTAGAAACAGGCTCTCCATTCTCGTCCGTTGCAGCGGCCGCCGCGGATTCAGCAGCAAGTGATGCCGCAATTTCCGGAGTATACTGCTTCGGAGTATGTCCGCTGTAGTGAGTATAGTGATCTTTTACCTTCTCGGTCGTGCCGTCGGCATTGTGAATGATCTTATATGCCTGCCACTCGGAACCCGGAGTTCCTTCAGACTGCTCTCCCTCTGTAATGAGCTGTGGCTCAGGTACAGGAAGATCTACAGCCTTCTCGGATACAAGTTCCCATGAAACTCCCTCGGGAAGTATCCTGATTCCGTAGATCTGGGCATTCATGGTCTGATCGGCATACCACGCTCTGATTCCGATGGCATGATCGGAATTGTTCACGAACTTGTAATCAGGTCCCGGCCATGAAACAGTGGCATCTGTTCCCGGTGTTACATAAGTTGGTGCAAATG